>NZ_JBICVO010000004.1:232432-613991 GCF_043199105.1 Streptomyces sp. NPDC048644 | reverse complement strand
CCCCCCCCCCCCCCCCCCCCCCCCCCCCCCCCCCCCCCCCCCCCCCCCCCCCCCCCCCCCCCCCCCCCCCCCCCCCACCCCACCCCCACACACCACGCGACCACCGAACACCAGCCCCCACCCGCCAACCGCACACGACAATGCCCCAGGTGAGAGTGAGCCAGAGCACACCTGCCGTATCGTTGAGGCGGTCCGCCGGGGAGCGGACCACGGGCGAGCAGTGATCGGAAGGGCAGTGCGCAGGCATCGGACAGGGAGCGGGCGGTGACCACCGACGACTCGGGCGCCGTCCCGCGCGCGGCGGATGACGCCACCTCGCGCGAGACGGCCGCCACGCAGGACGACCCCGCGGGCGCCGACGACGCCGGCGGACCGACCGACGGCGCGGCCACCGACGGCACCGCGCCCGCAGGGAACGCGTCCGCCGACCCGGACGACACCATCGCCATCCGGCTGGAGGCGCTGATCCTCGGCGCCGACCGCCGCTACACGCCGTTCCAGGCGGCCCGCAGCGCCGGCGTCTCGATGGACCTGGCGGCCCGGTTCTGGCGCGCCATGGGATTCGCCGACATCGGCCAGGTCAAGGCGCTGACCGAGGCCGACGTCCTGGCCCTGCGGCGGCTCGCGGGCCTCGTCGAGGCCGGGCTGCTGAGCGAGGCGATGGCCGTGCAGGTCGCGCGTTCCACCGGGCAGACCACCGCCCGGCTCGCCGACTGGCAGATCGACTCGTTCCTGGAGGGCCTCACCGAGCCGCAGGACTCCGGGATGACCCGTACGGAGATCACCTACCCGCTCGTCGAGCTGCTCCTCCCCGAGCTGGAGGAGTTCTTGGTCTACGTCTGGCGGCGCCAGCTCGCCGCGGCGACCGGCCGGGTCGTACGGGCCCAGGACGACGACGAGATGGTCGACCGCAGGCTGGCCGTCGGCTTCGCCGACCTGGTGGGCTTCACCCGCCTGACCCGCCGCCTGGAGGAGGAGGAACTGGGCGAGCTGGTCGAGGCGTTCGAGACCACCTGCTCCGACCTGGTGGTCGCGCACGGCGGCCGGCTCATCAAGACCCTCGGCGACGAAGTGCTCTTCGCCGCCGACGACGCGGGCACCGCCGCGGAGATCGGCCTGCGGCTGATCGAGACGATGACGAACGACGAGACGATGCCCGAGCTGCGGGTCGGCATCGCGTTCGGCACGGTCACGACCCGCATGGGCGACGTCTTCGGCACGACCGTCAATCTCGCCAGCCGGCTGACGTCGATAGCGCCGAAGGACACGGTGCTGGTGGACGAGGCGTTCGCGAAGGAGCTGGGCCGCACCGGCGACGCACCGGTGTCGGAGGCCGCAGCGGCTGCCGCGGAGAAGGCCGCGGCGCAGGCGGAGGCGGACGGCATGGTCCCGGCCCTGCCGACGTACCGCTTCGCGTTGCAGCCGATGTGGCAGCGCCCCGTGCGCGGCCTCGGCGTCGTCGAACCCTGGCTGCTGAGCCGCCGCGACTGACGAAGCGCCCCGAACGCCCCGAACGCCGCGACCTCCCTGTCGCCCCGCCGCCGCACCTGGAATGATCGCCGCGGGACCGAATCAACGGTCGTTAACAGGGAGGGACGTATGCAGCGCTTCGGTGAATGGGTCGGCGTGGACCGGCACGGCTTCGTGGCGGAACTGGTCATGGACCGCCCCAAGGCGATGAACGCGGTGTCCACGGCGATGGCCGACAGCCTGGCGCGGGCCTGCGCCGAACTGGCCGCCGACACCTCCGTGCGGGCGGTCGTGCTCAGCTCCACCCACGAGCGGGCGTTCTGCGTCGGCGCCGACCTCAAGGAGCGGAACTCCTTCACGGACGCGGACCTGATGCGGCAGCGCCCGCACACCCGTGCCGCGTACACGGGCGTCCTGGAGCTGCCGCAGCCCACCATCGCCGCGGTGCACGGCTTCGCGCTGGGCGGCGGCTTCGAGCTGGCGCTGGCCTGCGACCTGATCGTGGCCGACGGCAGTGCGGTGGTCGGGCTGCCCGAGGTGTCGGTGGGGGTGATCCCGGGCGGCGGCGGGACGCAGCTGCTGCCGCGCCGGGTGGGTGCGGCCCGCGCCGCCGAGCTGGTGTTCACCGCCCGCCGGGTGCCGGCCGGCGAGGCCGCGCGGCTCGGGCTCGTCGACCAGCTGGTGGCGGACGGCCAGGACCGTACGGAGGCGCTGGCGCTGGCGGCCGGGATCGCCCGTAACTCGCCGGTCGGGCTGCGGGCGGCGAAGCGGGCGCTGCGGCTCGGTCACGGCCTCGACCTGCGGGCCGGGCTCGAAGTGGAGGACGCCGCGTGGCGCAGCGTGGCGTTCTCCGGTGACCGCGCGGAGGGTGTCGCGGCGTTCAACGAGAAGCGGGATCCGGACTGGCCGGGGGAGTGAGCCGGGCCCGCCCCCGCGCCGCCGCCGAAGGTGCCCCTGGGTGAGGAGTGCGCCCCGGCATGGAAGGCGCACGGAAGGGGCGAATAGGATGAAACATTCCTACGCTGGGGCGCAAGGCGTGCTCACGGTGACGGAATGCGAGGGTCCGGTGACGGCTGAGGGCGATGTGAGGCTGCGCGCCGTGGTGGAGCTGGCGCAGGCGATGGCGACCGCACACACACCACGGGAGTCCGCCCATGCGGCGGCGCAGGGCGTGCGGCTGGCCCTGGGCGGCTCCTTCGCCGCGATCTCGGCCTGGGAGCGCGACCTGGGGCAGCTGCGGGTGCTGGTCAACGTCGGTGAACTCGCCGAAGGGGAGCAGGAGTTCCCTGACGACGAGACGTATCCGGTGCACGAGTTCCCGGAGATCGCCGGTTTCCTGCACGAGCGGTGGGCGGACGGCGGCGCGCTCGACGCCTGGGTGGAGACCGCCGAGGAGTCGCCCGGGGGCCCGCCCGCGCCCGCGGCGTCCGGCCTAGGCAACCACCGGCGGGCGGCTGCGCTGCACCGCCGCGGCCGTGGCTGCTGCGTGGTCGCGCCGATCGTGCTGGACGGGCGGGCCTGGGGCGAGCTGTACGTCGCACGCCGGGCCGGGGAGCCGGTGTTCAGTGGCGGGGACGCGGAGTTCGCGACCGTGCTCGCCGCCGTGGCGGCTGCCGGGATCGCGCAGACCGAACGGCTGGCTGAGGCCCGCAGGCTCGCCTTCACCGATGCGCTGACCGGGCTCGCCAACCGCCGTGCCGTCGACATGCGTCTCGACGAGGCGCTGGAACTGCACCGCGCGGATGCCGCCGTGGTCAGCCTGGTCGTGTGCGACCTGAACGGGCTGAAGCAGGTGAACGACTCCTGCGGCCACGCGGTCGGCGACCGGCTGCTGGAACGATTCGGCTCGGTCCTTTCGCTGTGCGGCGCGATGCTGCCCGGCACCCTCGCCGCCCGCCTCGGCGGCGACGAGTTCTGTCTGCTCGCGGTCGGCCCCGCCGCCGACGACGTGGTCGATGTGGCCGGTGAACTGTGCGAGCGGGCAGGGGAGTTGGACCTGGGCGAGGGGGTAGCGGTGGGTGTCGCGTCGACCGGCGACCCGATCGGCCAGGTGTGCAGCGCCCGCCGGCTCTTCCGGCTCGCGGACGCCGCGCAGTACCGCGCGAAGGCGGCCCGTGCCCACAAGCCGGTGGTCGCCGGGCGGGACGGCGGCGCGGACGATCCGGTCGTGCGGCTCGCGGACGCCCCGGAGCGGCGTCCGGGCCCGGAGCGGCGGCGGTTCCGGAGGTGAGGTGGATGCGGCGCGGCGTGCGCTGACGTCGAGGGCGGCCCGCTGCGGCGGGCGGCCTCGCAGGTCACCGGCCGGGTAAGGAGTGATCGGCCGATCCGGTGGTGACATCCGGCGATTCAAACTCTAGGGTGCCTGAATATGGATATGCACACTGTGGTGCTCGGGACGTCCGGCACGACCGCGCAGGACGTCATCGCGGTGGCCCGCGGCGCCGCCCGGATCGAGCTGTCCGACGACACCCTCGCGGCCGTCGCCGCCAGCCGCGCCTTCATCGACGACCTCGCCGCCAAGCCCGACCCGGTCTACGGCGTCTCCACCGGCTTCGGCGCCCTCGCCGTCCGCCACATCAGCCCCGAACTCCGCGCCCAGCTCCAGCGCAACATCGTCCGCTCCCACGCGGCCGGGATGGGCCCGCGGGTGGAGCGCGAGGTCGTCCGCGCCCTGATGTTCCTGCGCCTGAAGACACTCGCCT
This sequence comes from Streptomyces sp. NPDC048644, assembly GCF_043199105.1. Classification (NCBI taxonomy): domain Bacteria; kingdom Bacillati; phylum Actinomycetota; class Actinomycetes; order Kitasatosporales; family Streptomycetaceae; genus Streptomyces; species Streptomyces sp. NPDC048644. The sequence continues at coordinate 609,819 of NZ_JBICVO010000004.1, read as the reverse complement.
CCGGACACACCGGCGTACGCCCCCTGGTCGTCGAGACCATGGCCGCGCTGCTCAACGCCGGCATCACCCCCGTCGTCCACGAATACGGCTCGCTCGGCTGCTCCGGCGACCTCGCGCCGCTCTCGCACTGTGCGCTGACGCTGATGGGCGAGGGGGAGGCCGAGGGCCCCGACGGCACCGTGAGGCCCGCCGCCGAACTCCTCGCCGCGCACGGCATCGCCCCCGTCGAACTGCGCGAGAAGGAGGGCCTGGCGCTCCTCAACGGCACCGACGGCATGCTCGGCATGCTCGTGATGGCCTGCGCCGACCTCGCCCGCCTGTTCACCTCGGCCGACATCACCGCGGCCCTCTCCCTGGAGGCGCTGCTCGGCACGGACAAGGTCCTCGCGCCCGAGCTGCACGCCATCCGCCCGCACCCCGGGCAGGCCGCGTCGGCCGCCAATATGCTCAAGGTGCTTGCCGGTTCGGGCTTCACGGGGCACCACCAGGACGACGCGCCGCGCGTCCAGGACGCGTACTCGGTCCGCTGCGCCCCGCAGGTCGCGGGCGCCGGCCGGGACACCCTCGACCACGCCTGCCGGGTCGCCGACCGCGAGCTGGCCGCCGCCGTCGACAACCCCGTGGTGCTGCCGGACGGCCGGGTCGAGTCGAACGGCAACTTCCACGGCGCGCCGGTCGCCTACGTTCTGGACTTCCTCGCCGTCGCCGCCGCCGACCTCGGCTCCATCGCCGAGCGCCGCACCGACCGCCTGCTGGACAAGAACCGCTCGCACGGCCTGCCCGCCTTCCTGGCCGGCGACCCGGGTGTCGACTCGGGCCTGATGATCGCCCAGTACACGCAGGCCGCCCTGGTCAGCGAGATGAAGCGGCTGGCGGCGCCGGCGTCGGTCGACTCCATCCCGTCGTCGGCGATGCAGGAGGACCACGTCTCCATGGGCTGGTCCGCCGCCCGCAAGCTGCGCACCGCCGTCGACAACCTGGCCCGGATCATCGCCGTCGAGCTGTACGCGGCGACCCGCGCGGTGGAGATGCGCGAGGGGCTGACACCGGCGCCCGCCACCCGCGCGGTGGTGGACGCGGCGCGCGAGGCCGGTATACAGGGGCCGGGCGGTGACCGCTTCCTGGCGCCCGACCTGGAGGCCGCGTACGGGTTCGTGCGCTCGGGGAAGCTGATCGCGGCCGTGGAGTCGGTGACCGGCGAACTGGCCTGACGGGACGGCCGCCCCGGAGGGAGGCGGCCTGCCCGGTGAGCGAGGAGAGCGGCGGTCCGTCCCGGTGGCGGGCCGCCGCTCCGCGTACGCGGGGCCCGGTCCGCCGCGTCAGACCGTGTCGTCCCGGGTGCGGCGCACGGAGTAGCTGACCAGGCCCGCCCCGAGGGCGAGGCAGGCGGCGCCGCCGATGACGTAGGGCGTGGTGTCCGGGCTGCCGGTTTCGGCGAGGGAGTGCGAGGTCGCGCCGTCCGGCCGTGCGCCGGTACCGCTCTGCGGTACGCCGCCCGACATGGTGGTGGGGTTGTTCTGCCCGTCCTCGTCCTCCGGCGCCGTACCGGTGACCGATGAGGTCCGCGCGTCGGCCGCGGCCCCTCCGGGAGCCTCCACGATCGCGTTGGCGGACGGTACGAACCACAAGGCGATCAACACCGACCCCGCGGCGGCAGCGGTCAGCAGTGGTCGTCGTGCGGTCACAGAAACAATCCCCCTTGTGGGTCCGGCGAATTGGCCGCTGACCGCAGATGTTAGTGACCGCCGCGGGTCGCGGGGAAGTCGGGCCCTGGACGTGTTTACCCTCCGTCCCATGAGCAATGGTGAGACATCACGGTTTGTACGTCTTCACGTCGAACTGGTCATGGAGGTCACGGACTCCGGACTGCTGACCGCGGCGGCGGTCGAGCAGGTCGCCGGCGATCCCTCGCTGCCTGACGAGGGCCGCAAGCAGGCCGAGGAGACGGTCAGGGACGATCCGGCCGAGGCGCTGGCGCACCTGGTCGATCCGTTCGACCTGGTCACCGCCGTCCCCGGCACCGCACTCGCGCAGGCTTCCTGGAGCAGCGAGGAAATGACCGACTACGACCCGGACGCCGAGTGGGACGCCGCGGAGTGGGATCTCGCGGGTGAGGTCGCCGTCGAAGAGGAGGTCTGACCCGTCCCCGACCCGTCCGGAACACCGTCAGGAGCCGCTTGTCGCGGCCCGGCGACCGCCCCTGTTGACCCCTGTGCGACCACTTCGTCGCACAGGGGTCGATTGCGTGGCCTTCCCCACACTTTGTGCAGGTGTGGAACGGGCGAAACGGAACATGCGTTCATAGGACGTCGGCCGGGAAGCCTGCGTCCGGTCAGCGGCTCGGGGAAATACGTATATCGGTAGCAATGGAGAAGCGTGTGATGACGGACAGCAAGCGCCGCAAGGGCTTCATAGCCACTGCCGCGTTGCTCGGGGGCGTAGTCACGCTCTCGGCATGCGGCGGAGGCGCAGGCGGCGGCAGCAGCGCCAAGCACGAGACCTCCCACCAGGTGGACGAGGCCGCCGCGAAGGACGCCTCGCAGGCCAAGATCAAGATCACGCCCAAGGACGGCTCGGCCACCGCGGGTATCAGCAACGACGCCAAGGTCACGGTCAGCGGCGGCAAGCTCACCGACGTCACGATGACCACCGCCGACGCCAAGAAGACCGTCGACGGCACGCTCGCCGCCGACGGCAGTTCCTGGAAGCCCAAGAAGGACCTCGACCGCTCGACGAAGTACAAGATCACCGCGCACGCGGTGGACGACGACGGCCGTAAGGCGGTGGAGAACTCCACCTTCACCACCGTCTCCCCGGCGAACAGCTTCATCGGCAACTTCACGCCCGAGGACGGCTCCACCGTCGGCGTCGGCATGCCGGTCTCGCTCCGCTTCGACAAGCCCGTGAAGAACAAGAAGGACGTCGAATCGGCGATCGAGGTCGCCTCCAGCAGCAACCAGAAGGTCGTCGGCCACTGGTTCGACGACACCCGCCTGGACTTCCGCCCCCAGGAGTACTGGAAGGCGAACTCCAAGGTCACGATGAAGCTGGACCTCGACGGCGTCGAGGCGTCATCCGGCGTCCGGGGCATCCAGGACAAGACCGTCAGCTTCACCGTCGGCCGCTCGCAGGTCAGCACCGTCGACGCGGACACCCACCGGATGACGGTGGTGCGCGACGGCAAGACGATCAAGACCATCCCGATCTCGGCGGGCAGCACGGAGCACCCGACCTACAACGGCAAGATGGTCATCTCCGAGAAGTACAAGCAGACCCGGATGGACGGCTCCACCGTCGGCTTCACGAACAACGACGGCAAGGGCGAGTACGACATCCCCGACGTCCCGCACGCGATGCGCCTGTCCACGTCCGGCACGTTCATCCACGGCAACTACTGGGGCAAGGGCATCTTCGGCAGCTCCAACACCAGCCACGGCTGCATCGGCCTGGCGGACGCCAAGGGCGCGGGCGACGCGTCCACGGACGGCGCGTGGTTCTTCGACCACTCCCTCACCGGCGACATCGTCCACATGGTCAACTCCCCGGACAAGACCATCCAGCCGGACAACGGCCTCAACGGCTGGAACATGAGCTGGCAGCAGTGGGTCGCGGGCAGCGCCCTGAACGGCGGCGCAGGCAACTGACCGCCCGGCCGCGCCCCGGCCGCCCCGCACGCCTGAGCCCGGACGCCCGGTGCCGCCGGAAAATACGGCGCGCCGGGCGTCCGCGCTGCGTACGGTGCCCCGCATGGTGCAGTCCCACGACACGTCCCGCAGGGCACCGGCCGGCCCCGCCCACCGGATCGACGCCGCGTCCGACGCCTGCGTCGACGCCTGGTGCGCGGTGCTCGCCGCCGCCCACGCCCACGACCGGCCCGACCTCCCCGCCCCCGAACGGGCCGCCGAGGCGGGCCGGTTGCGCATCCCCGCGCTGCACAGCCGCGCCGCCGCCTTCGCCGTGCCCGCGCCGGGCGGCGGATACGCGGGGGTCGCCCTGGTCCGCCTCTTCGACTCGGCGGACAACACCCACACCGCCTTCCTCGACGCCCTGACCGTCCACCCCCGCCACCGCGGGGCCGGGGTCGGCGGCGCCCTGTGGGCCGAGGTGCGCGCCCTGCTCGCGGCCGAGTCCCGTACGTCGGTGAGCGCGCAGCTCGACGCGGGCGGGCCCGGCGAGGTCTTCGCGCGGTCCCAAGGGGCCGTCTGCGCCCTGCCGTTGGTGGCGTACGTGCAGGACGTGACGCGGGCGCCGGCGGACGGCCGCCCGGCGCTCCCGGACGGCTACCGCTTCCTCGCCTGGAGCGGCCAGGTCCCCGACGCGTACGCCGACACGCACGCCCGCGCGCACCAGGCCATGGACGACGCGCCCACCGGCGACCTCGACGCACGGCCGGACCCCTGGGACGCCGCACGGGTCCGCGCCGCCGCCCAGGTCGTCATCGACCGCGGCGGGGTGCTGCTGACCGTGGCAGCGCTCGCCACGACCGACGACAGCGTGGCCGCCTACACCGAACTCGTGCTGCCCACACCGCGATCCGTGCGGGCCCTCCAGTACGACACCGTCGTCCTGCCCGCCCACCGCGGCCGTGGCATCGGCCGGGCCGTCAAGCTCCGCATGCGGGAGGTGCTGCACGGGGCGCACCCCGGCGTACGGGAGATCATGACGACCGTCGCCGACGACAACACCCCGATGCGCGCGGTGAACGCGGCGCTCGGCTACCGCCCGGAGGGCGGCCTTGGCGTCCACCAGCTGCGGCTGTGAGCGCGGGCGGCCGGGCCCGTCCCGGCACTCGTAGAGTGACAAGGTGAGCGAGCGTACGAGGAACGGGCGGGGCGGACGGCCGCCGTCGGATGCGGCGGAGCTGGTCGGGAGCGTGCTCGGCCGGGTCAGGTACGCCCCGGACGGCGCGGCTGCCGATGACGCCGTGGAGGCCGGCGCGTCGATGCTGGCGGCGGCCGACCGGGAGGCCGTCGGCGCCGCGCTGGTGGCCGCCGCGGCCGACGCCGTACGGCAGTGCAGGGCCGGCGGCTGGCTCCCCGCCGACCTGGAGCGGATCGTACGGCGGGACGCGGCGGAGCCCGGCCTCGTCGCGCTGGTCGTGGACGCCGTCGCCGCCGAGGCGCGGACCGGCGCGGGGCGCTCCCGCCCGTCCGCCGCCGACCCGCGCTGGGCCGAGCAGGCGGGGCGGCTGGGCGCCGAGGTCTGGTGGCCGTCCGACGGCGGCTACCTCGACGCGCTGGCCGCCCGCCGCCGCACCTCCCGCTTCGAGGCCGCCTGCGCCGTCCTGGCCGCGCTGCGCGCCCTCGCGCGGCTGCCGCGGATCACCCCGCTGCCCGCCATGGCCCCGGCTCCCACGGAGCGGACCGCAGGACCCGGGGCGTCCCGTGCGCTCGGCCGGATCCGCGGGCTGCTGGCCAAGGCGGAGGCCACCGACTACGCCGAGGAGGCCGAGGCGCTGTCGGCGAAGGCACAGGAGCTGATGGCCAGGCACAGCATCGACGCGGCACTCCTGGCCGGGGCCGACGGCACGGCCGCCGGGGCGCCGGGCGGCCCCTCGGCGGTCCGCATCGGCATCGAGGGCCCGTACGAACAGGCCAAGGCACTCCTCCTGGACGCCGTCGCCGCGGCCAACCGCTGCCAGGCCGTCTGGTCGTCCGACGTGGCCTTCTCCACCCTCATCGGCTTCGAAACCGACCTGGAGGCCGCCGAGTTGCTCTACACCTCGCTGCTGCTCCAGGCCACCGGCGCGATGAACCGGGCGGGCGACGCGCAGCACACAAGCGGCAGGTCCCGCCGCACCCGCGACTTCCGCCAGACCTTCCTGGTCGCCTACGCCGACCGCGTCCGCAGCCGCCTGTCGGCCGCCACCGCGGCGGCCACCGCCGAAGCCACCGCCGAGACCGCGTCCCCCGGCCTCCTCCCGGTGCTCGCCGCCCGCGAACTGGCCGTCGACGAGGCCGTTGGCACGCTGTTCCCCGACACCGCCCCCGTCCGCCTGCGCGGCGTACGCGACGCCGACGGCTGGCACCAGGGCACCGCGGCGGCGGACCGCGCCCGCTTGGCGGGGCACGAGGAAGGGTGAACGAGGGCGCGCGGCGTGGCGGCCGACCCGGGGGCGGCCGTGTGCCGCGGGCGGTGGCCGCCCGCTATCCCGCCGCTGCCGCCGGCCGCTTCCGGAAGCACACCCGGTCCTGCCCCGGCCCGTCGTAGTCGGCCCGTACGGCCGCCCCGTTCCCGGACGCCGTGCCCTCCACCTCGAAGCCCATCGCGCGGTGGAAGGCGACCGACCCCGTGTTGGCGGGTGAGGTGATGGCCCGTACGGTCTCGCGCCCCGCCGCCGACGCCTGCGCGAAGAACCCCTCGTACAGCCTGCGGGCCAGGCCCGTGCCCCTCAACTCCGGCCGTACGCCCACGAAATGGATGTACGCCTCGTCGGCGCGGTCCGCGGAGTGGAACCCCACCAGGAACCCGGCGACCCCGCCGCGTGCCGGCTCCGCCACCCAGCTCGTCCCCGCGAAGTGCTGGAGGAAAAGCCGGGGCAGCAGCAGCGACAACTCCCGTGCCTCGGCGGGCGTACGCGAATCGCCCCACCACTCCTGCACGGCGCCCACCAGCGCCGGATAGTCGTCCTCGCGCGCCTGCCTGACCCGCACGACCGCGTCTGCCGCCGCCTGTTCACCCATACCGTCCGTCCCTTCCACGGTGTCCTTCGCCACACCCAGCCATAACACGGGCGGCGGGGCGGACTTCGGGCGTTGCGCGGTGGGACGCGGGCCACGCGCGAGAGGCCCCGACCGGAGTCGGGGCCTCAGTGTGTGCGTGCCGGGGTCCGTGCCGTACGGACCTGGCGGCTCAGAAGTCGTCGGCGCCGTTGCGCAGTTCGGGCGTCCAGTAGCCGGTCTTCGCGACCGCGTCGTCGACCGCGATGCCGCCCTTGGGCGCGGTGACGACCTTGCTGCCCTCGGCGGGGCCGTCGGCGGCGAAGAGGTTCACGTTGAAGGAGGTGACGGCGTGGTTGTCCTCGTGGGCGCCGCCGTTGTTGATCCGCACGGCCGCGTAGGCAGGGGCGCCGGCGTTCAGCACGACGGGGGCGCCCGGCTTGCTCTTGGCGACGGCCGGTACGTCCTTGGCGGTGTGGATGTCGCCGAACGCGATCAGCGGGTATTGGAGCAGCGTGCAGGAGTGGCCCGAGGTGTTCTTGGCGGTCAGCGTGATGTGCGTGGTGGGCACGCCGTCCTGCTTGGCCGCGGTGATCTTCACGTCCTGGGCGGTGCAGGCCGGAGCGGTGGCGCCGGCCTTCTTCTTGGCGGCGGTCTGCGCGGCGGGAGCGGCCGAGTCGGAGCCGGAGGTTCCGGAACCGGCGGTGTCCTTCTTCCCGGCGTCCGAGCCCTTCTCGGTGTCGGCGCCGGTGTCCTTCGACGCCGGGGCGGACGCGGCGCTCCCCTTGTCCTTCGCGTCCTTCGCGCCGTCACCGTCGCCACCGCAGGCGGTGAGCGTCAGGCTGAGAGCGGCGACGGCGGTCGCAGCGAGAACGGCAGGGCGGCGGATGGTGGTACGCATGAGGGGCTCCCCCGAGTGAGGTTGTCGACGCCAGGTGCGGACAACTGGTCTGCTCACAGCTTGGGGGCCGGTCCTGACGTGCCGCTGACGTGCCGCTGACGCCGCGCCGACGGCGCCGGAGCGGGACCTTCCGCCCGTCCGGAGCAGGGCCTTCCGCCCGCCTGGAGCGGCGCCTTCCGCCGCAGGCGCGGCCTGTCACCACTGCGCGTAGCGGGACGGCAAGCGGCGGCGAGGGCTCCGTGCCGCCTAGACGTGCCGCCTAGGCGTGCCGCCTAGACGCTGACGGCCGCCCGCCGGTCGCGGCGCTGCTTGAGATGGCCCGCGCCTGCCAGCGCCGCCACCACGACGGCCGTACCTGCGAGCTGGTGACGGCCGTCCGCACCGGCGGCCATGACGGCGAAGACACCGAGGATGGCGGCGAACGCGAGCCAGGTCAGATAGGGGAAGCCCCACATCCGCACCGAGAGCAGTTCGGGTGCCTCGCGCTCCAGGCGGCGGCGCATCTTCAGCTGGGTGAGGCAGACGATCGACCAGACGACCAGCACCGAGCAGCCGGCGATGTTCAGCAGCCAGGCGAACACGGTGGTCGGCCAGACGATCCCGGCGATCACGGCGGCGAAGCCGAACAGGCAGGACGCCACCACCGCAGCCGCCGGCACGCCCCTGGTGACCTTGCCCAGGAAACGCGGGCCCTGGCCCCGGTTGACCAGGGAGTACGCCATGCGCGACGAGCCGTAGATGTTGGCGTTCATCGCGGAGAGCAGTGCCACCAGCACCACGATCTGCATGATCGTGCCGGCTGCCGGGATGCCGAGCCTGTCGAGCACGGTGACGTACGGGCCGTCCGTGGCGACCTTCGGGTTGTTCCACGGCACCAGGGTGACGACCACGGCCATGGAACCGATGTAGAAGACGGCGATGCGCCAGACGGCGGTGCGGACGGCACGGGCGACGTTCCGGCTCGGGTGGTCGGACTCCGCCGCCGCGATGGTGACGGTCTCCAGACCGGCGAACCCGGAAATGGTGGTCAGCAGCCCGGCGGCGAGTCCGGCGGCGCCGGTCGGGAAGAAGCCGCCGTGGCCGGTGAGATGGCTGGTGCCGGGTGCGCTGCCGAACACCCCGAGAATGCCGAGCACGCCCAGCACCAGGAAGGCGACGATCGTGGTGACCTTGATCGCGGCGAACCAGAACTCGAACTCGCCGAAGTTCTTGACCGCGGTCAGATTGCTGGCGCAGAAGAACACCATGAAGATCGCCACCCAGCCGTAGGCGGGGATGAACGACACCCAGGTGTGCATGATCGTGCCCGCCGCTGTGGCCTCGGCTGCCACACCGGCGCAGAGCATCAGCCAGTACATCCAGCCCGATGTGGTACTCGCCCAGGAGCCGAGTTCCTCCTCGGCATGCACCGAGAACGAGCCGGTGGAGGGCCGGGCCGCGGACATCTCGCCGAGCATCCGCATGATCAGCATGACCAGCGCGCCGGTCCCCATGAAGAGCAGGATGATCGCCGGCCCGGCCGCGGCGATGCCGACCCCGGAGCCCACGAAGAGCCCCGCGCCGATGACCCCGCCGAGCGCGATCATCGACAGATGGCGCTGCTTGAGGCCGTGCGACAACACGGACTCGCGGTCCTGCACGGCCTTGTGGTCCTGCACGGCCTGCGGGGCGCCCTCGGGCGACCGGGTGATTGTCCGACTCATGGTCGTGCCTGTTCATTGCTTGAGACGTTCGGTGAGCCTGACGAGTGTGCGGGGCCACGTGGCGCGTATGGCGTGAACGCCCGCTATTCGGACCGTTCACTCACACGTGGTGAAGGCGCTGATACGCAGGTGAATGCTTCTTCCCGCCGAAGTCAGTCCCCGGCCGGAGCCACGCCCACCGGGCAGCTCATGCCCGTCCCGCCGATCCCGCAGTACCCGGCCGGGTTCTTGTCGAGGTACTGCTGGTGGTACCCCTCGGCCGGGTAGAAGGGGCGGGGCTCGGCCGGGAGGATTTCGGTGGTGATGTCGGCGTAGCCGCCCGCCCGGAGGACGGCGGCGTAGGCGTCGCGGGAGGCTTCGGCGGCCTGCTGCTGGGCGGGGGAGTGGGTGTAGATCGCGGAGCGGTACTGGGTGCCGACGTCGTTGCCCTGACGGAAGCCCTGGGTCGGGTCGTGGGACTCCCAGAACAGCTTCAGGAGAGCGGTGTACGGGACGACGGCGGGGTCGAAGACGACGCGCACGGCCTCGGTGTGGCCGGTGTGGCCGCTGCACACCTCTTCGTAGGTGGGGTGGGGGGTGTGGCCGCCCTGATAGCCGGTCAGCGTCGTCCAGACACCCTCGGTCTGCCAGAACTTCCGCTCGGCGCCCCAGAAGCAGCCCAGACCGAAGTCGGCGGTCTCCAGGCCGTCCGGGTACGGGCCGAGCAGCGGATTGCCGAGGACGGTGTGCCGCTCGGGGACGCTGAAGTCCCGTTCGGGGCGGCCCTTGAGCGCCTCATCGGGGGTGGGGAGGTGGTTCTTGAAGCGGGAGAACAGCATCGTGATCAGGCTCCGGGAGGGACGGCGACGGCGGAAGTGGCGGCGGACGTGACAGCGGGCCGCCTGCCACGCGGGGACGGCCCTCCGTGCAACGCCGGGGGCCCGGCCGGCATTCCGGCGGGGGCCACGGCCGCCCCGGTCAGTGCCCCGGGGGCGTGAAGCCCGCCGAGGTGCCTCCCATCCGCTCCCAGCCGGCGATGGCCAGCGCCCGGTAGGCGGCGTACTCGCCGGCGGGGTTGCGGCCGTAGGACCACGGGACGGCGCCGACATGGCCGTCCACCTCGCGCAGCTGCTCCATGGCCTCGGCGTACCGCTCGGCGCGTACCAGGAACCAGACGAGGAGGTGGCGGACGTGCGGTGCCATGGGGTGGTCGGCCGGCACCTCGCGCAGCGCGAAGTGCGCGCCCTCGATGGCCCGCTCGATCACCGCGCTCTGGTAGAGGCCGCGGACCATGTTGGCCTCGGGGATGTGCTCGTAGACCGCGAACAGGGGGAGGGCGGGGAGCAGGCTCTTCTCCGGGGCCCCGGACGCCGCGCGCTCGGCGAACGCCTCGGCCTCCTTGCGGGAGCCGTGCCACTTCTCCGACCAGTACGGCAGCGCCGCGAGATGCGCGCCCATGTGCTGCGGGGCGCGCTGGACGACCTTGGACCACAGCTCTTCGTAGTCGGCGGGCCGGTCGTGCAGGCCGCGGGCGACGGCGAGTTCGACGATGTACGGGATCGGGCTGCCGGGGGCCAGCAGGGCCGCCTCGCCGCAGACCGTACGTGCCTCCTCCAGGATCATCCGGAAGTCCTGCGAGCCGGGGTCGCGCAGCGCCTGGAGGACGAGGAACTGGGCGTGGGTCTGGGCACCGCCGGGATCCTTGGGCGCCTCCAGGCGCCAGGTCCGCAGCCAGATGCCGCCGGCCCGCTGCACACCGGCCGGCTGCCCGCCCTTCGTGCCGGCGGAGCCGGGCCGCCCCTGCTCCGCCGTCTCGGCGGCGAGCTCGAAGGCCGCCGATCCGGCCAGCGTCTGGACCCGCTGCCAGCGCCGCTCCCAGTCGTCCCCGGTGGACTTCAGCAGCGCGGCGGCCGGCCGCCAGTCGCCGGTGCGCCGGATCTCCGCGAGCGCGCCGTCGAGTTCCTCGTCGGGGCCCGGCAGGCGGACGTCGAGTGCGTCGAGGGGTACGAAGCCGTAGCCCGCCATCGGGTCGGAGGCCACCACCAGGCCCTGCCGGGCCTGCTGCGCGGCCCGCCGGCGCCGCATCCAGGGCAGGAAGACGACACCGCCGATCGCGGTCGCGGCGATGAGCACGAGCAGAGCGTCCATGTGGAGAATCCCGGTCGGAGGTGGAGGGGCGGGGCCGGGGAGCGGCCTTCGTATGTATCCACTCTCCAGCGAACCAGAAAGTTCCGGGAATCTCCGCCCCGGCGGACGACTAGGCTCGGCAGGCATGAGCGATCAGCGCGACCAGCGCCACCAGCACTTCGAGACACTCGCCATCCACGCAGGTCAGGAGCCCGACGAGGGCACCGGCGCGGTGGTGACGCCCATCTACCAGGTGTCCACGTACAAGCAGGACGGTGTCGGCGGGCTGCGCGGCGGCTACGAATACAGCCGCAGCGCCAACCCGACCCGTACCGCCCTTGAGGAGAACCTCGCCGCCCTCGACGGCGGCCGGCGGGGCCTCGCCTTCGCCTCGGGACTCGCCGCAGAGGACTGCCTGCTGCGGACCCTGCTGACCCCCGGTGACCACGTCGTCATCCCCAACGACGCCTACGGCGGCACCTTCCGGCTGTTCGCCAAGGTCGTCGAGCGGTGGGGTGTCGAGTGGTCGGTGGCCGACACGTCCGACCCGCAGGCGGTACGTGCCGCGCTGCGGCCCCGTACGAAGGCGATCTGGGTGGAGACGCCCAGCAACCCGCTGCTCGGCATCAGCGACATCGCGGCGCTGGCCGGCGTCGCCCGGGACGCCGGGGCCCGCCTCGTCGTCGACAACACCTTCGCCAGCCCGTACCTCCAGCAGCCGCTGGCGCACGGCGCCGACGTCGTCGTCTACTCCACGACCAAGTACATGGGCGGTCACTCCGACGTCGTGGGCGGCGCGCTCGTCGTCAACGACGACGCACTCGGCGAAGAACTGGCCTACCACCAGAACGCCATGGGCGCGATTGCCGGACCGTTCGACGCCTGGCTCGTGATGCGCGGCATCAAGACCCTCGCCGTCCGCATGGACCGGCACAGCGCCAACGCCGCCCGGGTCGCCGAGCTGCTGACCGCGCACCCGAAGGTCACCCACGTCTACTACCCGGGTCTGGCCGAGCACCCCGGGCACGAGGTCGCGGCCAAGCAGATGCGGGCCTTCGGCGGCATGGTGTCGTTCCGCGTCGCGGGCGGCGAGCAGGCGGCGGTCGACGTCTGCAACCGGGCGGAGCTGTTCACCCTCGGTGAGTCGCTCGGCGGCGTCGAGTCGCTGATCGAGCACCCGGGACGGATGACGCACGCCTCGACGGCCGGTTCACCGCTGGAGGTCCCCGCCGACCTCGTACGGCTCTCCGTCGGCATCGAGTCCGTCGACGACCTGCTCGCCGACCTCACCCAGGCACTGGGCTGACCGGCAGGGACGGCTGAGCCGCTGAGCCGACCACCCCTCCACGGGAGGGGTGGTACCGGCCGTCCCGTCCCGCCCCCTGGTGCGGTGCACAGGTCCGGGCCTTGGGCCGGGTCAGGAAGCCGGGCCGGACCCCGGCAGCGACGCGGTGACGGTGGCGAGCGAGGCGTTGAAGCGCGTCAGCAGGGTGCAGAACGCCTCGCGCTCCTCCTCGGTCCACTCGTCCGTCACCAGCTCCATCAGCGCACGGCGCGAATTACGCACCTCATCGAGGCGGGAGCGCCCGCGGTCGGACAGCTGGAGCACCACCGCCCGGCCGTCCTCGGGGTGCGTGGCGCGGCTGACGAGACCGGAGTCCACCAGCGGTGCGACCTGGCGGGTCACCGTCGAAGAGTCGATGCCCATCCCCGCGGCCAGGGCCTTCACACCCATCGGACCTTCCTGGTCCAAGCGGTTGAGCAGCAGGTAGGCGGCGCGGTCCATGGAGTTGCGCGCCTGCCCCACGCCGCCGAGCCGGCTCTGTTCAGCACGACGGGCGAAGACGGCCACTTGGTGTTGCAGCGCGTCGAGAACGGCGGGGTCGGTGTGTGTCGTCATGTCCGAAGTGGTGGGCATGGCCGGGAGCTCGCTTCATGGGGGACTTACGGATTGGGGGACAGAGTACGCGGCTCGGGCCCGGCCCGTACCGGGGCTGCGCGTTCCGGCCGCGGGCAGGAGACGGGCCCGCGACCCCGCCCGACCGGCCCCACCTGCGTACGGTGCGCGTCCCGGGCCGGTCTCCGTGCCCGCTCCGGCGCGGGCGCGCGTCCGGATCGCTGCCCCTGCCGCGGCCTCCGCGGCGCTCCGCGGGCCGCGGGCGGAAGCCGACCGCCGTTCCGCCGCCCGCCCCGGCCGGGAACGCCCGTCGCGGGGGGAACTGCGAGACTGGCCGCATGGCAGATCACACGCCGCGCCCGTCCGCCGCACCCGTGCCCGCTGCCGACGGGATGGCCGGCGGGCCCGCCGCGCTCACGGTCGACGACGTGCACGAGGCGCACAAGATGCTCTCCGGCGTCGCGCGGGCCACGGCGATGGAGGGCAGCCGCTATCTGTCCGGGCTGGTCGGCACCCCGGTGCACCTGAAGTGCGAGAACCTCCAGCGCACCGGGTCCTTCAAGATCCGCGGCGCGTATGTGCGCATCGCCGGTCTGTCGGAAGAGGAGCGCGCGGCCGGTGTCGTGGCGGCGAGCGCGGGCAATCACGCGCAGGGGGTGGCGCTGGCCGCGTCCCTGCTCGGGGTGCGTTCGACGGTCTTCATGCCGGTCGGCGCCCCGCTGCCGAAGGTCGCCGCGACCCGTGACTACGGCGCCGAGGTGCGGCTGCACGGCCAGGTGGTGGACGAGACGCTTGCCGCCGCCCAGGAGTACGCGCGCGAGACCGGCGCTGTCTTCATCCACCCCTTCGACCACCGGGACATCATCGCAGGTCAGGGCACCGTCGGCCTGGAGATCCTGGAGCAGTGCCCCGAGGTGCGGACCATCGTCGTGGGGGTCGGCGGCGGCGGTCTTGCGGCCGGGGTGGCGGTCGCGGTCAAGGCGCTGCGGCCGGACGTGAAGGTCATCGGCGTGCAGGCGGCGGGCGCTGCCTGCTACCCGCCGTCGCTGGCGGCCGGGCACCCCGTCGCGGTCGACGGGCTGTCGACGATGGCGGACGGCATCAAGGTGGGGCGGCCGGGCGAGGTGCCGTTCCGGATCGTCGAAGCCCTGGTGGACGAGGTCCGCACGGTCTCCGAGGACGCGCTGTCCAGTGCGCTGCTGCTGTGCCTGGAGCGGGCGAAGATGGTGGTGGAGCCGGCCGGGGCGAGCCCGGTAGCGGCGCTGCTCTCGGAGCCCGAGACGTTCGATGGGCCGGTGGTCGCCGTGCTGTCGGGCGGGAACGTCGACCCGCTGCTGATGCAGCGGATCCTGCGGCACGGCATGGCGGCGGCCGGGCGTTACCTGTCGCTGCGGCTGCGGCTGACGGACCGGCCGGGGGCGCTGGCGACGCTGCTCGGCGTGCTGTCGGATGTCGACGCCAACGTCCTGGACGTGATCCACGTCCGTACCGACCCGCGGCTCGGTCTGACGGAGGCCGAGGTGGAGCTGCATCTGGAGACCACCGGGCCGGAGCACTGCGCGGAGCTGAGCACGGCGCTGCGGGCCGCCGGGTACCGGGTCATGGCGTAAGAACAGGTGAATCTCTTCGCGATGTATCGCGTTTGTGTCGCGTCCGGGGTACAGTCAAGTCCCGGGCCGCGAAACGTTGTTGCGCGGTGATGTCGTGAGTGTTGAGGTGTTGCGGCGGCCCGTTGCGGAGCTGCGTCCGCAGAGCGGGCGCGAGCCGCCAACCGTAGGATTCGACCTGGAACTCACCCAAGCCATGGGGGTACCCGCATGCCAGGCGCCATATATGCCGAGGGGCTGGTCAAGACCTTCGGCGACGTGAGGGCACTGGACGGCGTCGATCTCGACGTCCCCGAAGGGAGCGTCCTCGGCCTGCTCGGGCCGAACGGCGCGGGCAAGACCACTGCCGTACGCGTACTGACCACCCTGCTCAGCCCCGACAGCGGCAGCGCGACGGTCGCCGGGATCGACGTGCTGCGCCACCCCGACCGGGTGCGCAGGTCCATCGGCCTGTCCGGCCAATTCGCCGCCGTGGACGAGTACTTGACGGGCCGCGAGAACCTCGTGATGGTCGGCCAGCTCTACCAGATGAGCTCGCGGGACGCGAAGCGGCGGGCGGTCGAGCTGCTGGAGCGCTTCCACCTCGCCGACGCCGCGGACCGCACCGCCAAGACCTACTCCGGTGGCATGCGCCGCCGTCTCGACCTCGCAGCCGCGCTGGTCGTCAGCCCGCCCGTGATGTTCATGGACGAGCCCACCACCGGCCTCGACCCCCGCAACCGCCAGCAACTGTGGGACGTCATCCAGGAGTTGGTCGCGGGCGGCACGACGCTGCTGCTCACCACCCAGTACCTGGAGGAGGCCGACCGGCTGGCGCACGACATCTGCGTGATCGACCACGGCAGGGTCATCGCCCGCGGCACGTCCGACCAGCTCAAGGCCCGCACCGGCGGCGAACGCGTCGAAGTGGTGGTGCACACCCCCGGCCAGATCCGGGTCGCCGACGAGGTGCTGCGGCGCTTCGGCACGGGCGAGGGCACGATCGAGACGCACACCCGCAAGCTGACGGTCCCGGTGACCGGCGGCGCCAAACTCCTCGCCGAGGTCATCCGCGAACTGGACACCCACGACGTCGAGATCGACGACATCGGGCTGCGCAGGCCGACCCTGGACGACGTGTTCATCTCGCTCACCGGGCACGCCGCGGAGACCGAAGCGGAGGGGAGCACCGGGGGCGGGGACGCCGCGGATGGCGGCCCCGGCGGCGGGCGGAAGGACGCCAAGCGGCGGAAGAAGTCGGCGAAGGACGGGGCGGACGCCACCCCGGAGCCCACGAAGGAGGCCGTGAAATGAGCGCGGTGACCGAAGCGGCTCCGGTCCGGACCCCGCAGCCCCGCGGCGGCATCGGCCGCTCCGTACGCGACTCTCTCGTGGTGGCCAAGCGCAACCTGATTCGCATGCTGCGGATCCCCGAGGTGGTCATCTTCGGCCTGATCCAGCCGATCATGTTCGTGGTGCTCTTCACGTACGTCTTCGGCGGCTCGATCAACATCCCGGGCGCCGCGCCGGGCAACGCCCAGGCGTACCGCGAGTTCCTGATGGCCGGCATCTTCGCGCAGACCGTCACCTTCGCCACGGCGGGCGCGGGCGCCGGCATCGCCGACGACATGCACAAGGGCCTGATCGACCGGTTCCGCTCGCTGCCGATGTCCCGTGGCGCGGTGCTCACCGGCCGCACCCTCGCCGACCTGGTGCAGACCGCGCTGACGCTGGTTGTGCTGGCCGTCGTCGCGCTGATCATCGGCTGGCGCGCCCACGAGAACCTCGGCAAGGTGCTCATCGGATTCGCGCTGCTGCTCCTGCTCGGCTACGCCTTCTCCTGGATAGGCGCGCTGATCGGCCTCACCGTGCGGACGCCGGAGGCGGCCACCTCGGGCGGGCTGATCTGGCTCTTCCCGCTGACGTTCATCTCCAACGCCTTCGTGCCGGTCGACGGCATGCCGACGTTCCTCCAGTACATCGCCGAATGGAACCCCTTCAGTGCCACGGTCCAGGCGGCCAGGGACCTCTTCGGCAACAGCATCGCCGGACGCCCCGTATCGGTGACCGGGGCCTGGCCGATGGAGCACCCGGTATGGGCGTCGCTCATCTGGTCCGTGGTGATCATCGCCCTCTTCCGGACCCTGGCGGTCCGCAAGTACCGGTCGGCGACGGCCTGATACGCCCCGGCCCCGGACGGGCGGGTACGGACGCACGACAGCGGCCCGGAGCGTGCTGCTCCGGGCCGCTGTCAGGCTCTGCGAGGGGCGAGGCTCAGCCCGAGTAGGGGGTGGCGTCGAGGATCCGTACGCTCGCCTTCTTGCCGTTGGGAAGCTCGTACTCCGCGTCGGCGCCGACCTTCTTGCCGTTCACGCCCTCACCCAGCGGCGACTGCGGGGAGTAGGTCTCGATGTCCGAGCTCGCGTACTCCCGCGAGGCCAGCAGGAACTGGAGGGTGTCGTCCGGGTCTCCGTCGAACGCGATGGTGACGACCATGCCGGGAGCGACGACGCCGGTGGCGGCGGGGGCCTCGCCGACCTTCGCGGTCTGCAGCAGCTGGGTGAGCTGGCGCACGCGAAGCTCCTGCTTGCCCTGCTCCTCCTTGGCCGCGTGGTACCCGGCGTTCTCCTTCAGGTCACCTTCCTCGCGGGCCGCCGCGATCTTTTCGGTGATCTCGGTGCGTGCGGGACCAGACAGGTACTCCAGCTCGGCCTTGAGCTGGTCGTACGCCTCCTGGGTCAGCCAGGTGACGCTTTCGCTGGTCTGGGTCACGGGTGCTCCTCGTCGGTACGTACTGGGGAATACATCAAACGCCCTACCAGGAAGGATTGCGCCTTCACGGGTGGGCGAAACCACGAGCCTAACAATTCCGGCACAAAACGGGGAAGGGGAAATCGGCAAGGAACGCGCGGGAAAGCGTCACCGCTGGTCAGGGCCGGTCGGTCGACGATCCGCTGTGTGCGGCCCTCCCGCGGCCGGGAAGACGGGGCGCCGCGGGGCCGGACTCAGTTGCCGCCGGAGGCCGTACAGCCGACCAGGACGGCATTGGTGGCACGGGCCGTCGTCCGCACCGTGACCTCGGTGTCCACCTGGCTGCCGCGCTGGTCGACGGTGACGTCCTTGCGGCCCACCTCGGCGCCGTCCTCGGACTGCGACCGCAGCGTGCACACGCCCTTCGCGTCCGCGTCCTTGACGACTTCCAGATGCACCTTGACCGCGCTGTCGGACACCGCGTCCCAGGTGATCACCCGGCCGCTGAGGTCCTGCCCCGCGATGTACGAGGCGCCGCACCAGACGACCACGCCGAGCAGTACGGCACCGAAGACCGCACCGACGATCTTGAGCTTGCGGTCGGAGCGCTGGTCCGCGGTCCGGCCGTAGCGTCCGTCAGGGAGCCCGTCGCGCACCGCGGTCATCTGCTGTCCTCCTGCTACAGGGGGCCGGGAACACCGGCCTCGTGGGCTTCCTGGCCCAGGGAATACATGGCCCCCTCGCTTCGGTCACTATAGGAGGCATCTTCTCCAGCCTTTCACTGAGGATCGAGTCTTGACTGAGCAGCTGCGATTGATGGCGGTCCACGCCCACCCCGACGACGAGTCGAGCAAGGGTGCGGCCACCATGGCCAAGTACGTGTCCGAGGGGGTGGACGTGCTGGTCGCCACCTGCACAGGCGGTGAGCGAGGTTCCATCCTCAACCCCAAACTCCAGGGCGATCCGTACATCGAGGAGCACATCCACGAGGTGCGCAAGAAGGAGATGGACGAGGCCCGGGAGATCCTGGGCGTCAAGCAGGAATGGCTCGGCTTCGTCGACTCCGGTCTGCCCGAGGGCGACCCGCTGCCGCCGCTGCCCGACGGCTGCTTCGCCCTCCAGGACGTCGAAGCGGCGGCCGAGCCGCTGGTGAAGCTGATCCGGGAGTTCAAGCCGCAGGTCATCACGACCTACGACGAGAACGGCGGCTACCCGCACCCCGACCACATCATGACCCACAAGATCACGATGGTGGCCTTCGATGCGGCGGGCGACCCGGACAAATACCCGGAGGCCGGCGAGCCCTGGCAGCCCCAGAAGCTCTACTACAACCAGGGCTTCAACCGCCCGCGCACCGTGGCGCTGCACGAATCGCTGCTCGCGCGCGGCATGGAATCGCCGTACGGCGAGTGGCTGGAGCGCTGGAAGCAGTTCGAGCAGCGCGAGCGCACCCTGACCACCTACGTTCCGTGCGCCGACTTCTTCGAGATCCGCGACAAGGCGCTGATCGCGCACGCCACCCAGATCGACCCCGACGGCGGGTGGTTCCGGGTGCCGATGGACATCCAGCAGGAGGTCTGGCCGACGGAGGAATACGAGCTCGCCAAGTCGCTCGTCGACACATCCCTCCCCGAGGACGACCTCTTCGCAGGCATCCGCAACAATTGACCCCATGATGAGCGCGACAAGCACCCTCGCCCTGACGCACTTCGTCACCCTTGCCGACAGTTTCGACAAGGACAAAGTGACCCCCGGCGTCCTCGGCTTCATCGTCTTCGCGGTCATCGGCGGCGCCGTGTGGCTGCTGATGAAGTCCATGAACCGGCACATGAAGAAGGTGGACTTCGAGGAGTCGTCCAAGGACGGCGAGGCGGGCAGCACCGCACCCGCCGCTCCGAAGGCGGCGCAGACGGCGAAGCCGAAGACCAGCTGATCCGGCGGTCCGGACCGGCGGCGGAGCGCCGGCGGCCCGGACACGGCATCACTGCTCGGCGACAGGCGGCGCGACGGTCACTCCCATGACCTCGCGCGCATGGCGGTTCGGCACGAGCCCGAGCCGCCATGCCCGCCACCCCGTTTCCGGCTCCACCCCGCGCCAGCAGTTCGTCCGCCTGCGCCCGGTGGCCTTCGCGCCACTCGGCCAGTGAGCCCGGCATGCCCATCCCCCTCCAGCAGTTCCCGCACGTGCGGTTCTCGGGTCGTTCGGTCCTCGCGTCGATCGGTCGTTGTGTTGCGTTGCGCTGCGGCCCCCCGGCCGGTCCTGCCGCTGCGGGCGGGCCGGCCGGTGATCGCGTCGTCCGCACAGTCTTCCGCCTCCGCAAGAATTCCGGCAGGGCTGTGGATAACTCCCCGCAACCGCCCGCTCCGCGTTCCGGGCACCCGGTTGGGAGAGGATGGGCGCATGCCGAACCGCCTGGCCCATGAGACGTCCCCGTACCTGCTCCAGCACGCCGACAACCCGGTCGATTGGTGGCCGTGGTCCGCCGAAGCGTTCGACGAGGCACGGCGGCGCGATGTGCCGGTGCTGCTCAGCGTCGGTTACAGCTCGTGCCACTGGTGCCACGTGATGGCCCACGAAAGCTTCGAGGACCCCGCCACCGCCGCGCTGCTCAACGAGCATTTCGTGGCCGTGAAGGTCGACCGCGAGGAGCGCCCGGACGTCGACGCCGTCTACATGGAGGCCGTACAGGCGGCCATCGGGCAGGGTGGCTGGCCGATGACGGTGTTCCTGACGCCGGACGCTGAACCGTTCTATTTCGGTACGTACTTCCCGCCGGCGCCGCGCCACGGCATGCCGTCCTTCGGGCAGGTCCTGGAAGGGGTGCGGAGTGCCTGGACCGACCGCCGTGACGAGGTCGGCGAGGTGGCCGGCCGGATCGTCGCCGACCTCGCGGGCCGCTCCCTCACCGGGGCCCTGGAGTCCGCCGAGCAGCGACCGCCGCGCCCGGAGGACCTGCATGTCGCGCTGATGGGACTGACCCGGGAATTCGACGCGGTGCACGGCGGATTCGCCGGTGCGCCGAAGTTCCCGCCGCCCATGGTGCTGGAGTTCCTGCTCCGCCACCATGCGCGCACCGGATCCCAAGGCGCCCTGGAAATGGTCCAGGCGACCTGCGAGGCGATGGCCCGCGGCGGCATCTACGACCAGCTCGGCGGCGGGTTCGCGCGCTACTCCGTGGATGCGTCGTGGACCGTGCCGCACTTCGAGAAGATGCTCTACGACAACGCACTGCTGTGCCGCACCTACGCGCACCTCTGGCGGACCACGGGATCCGAGTCGGCGCGCCGCATCGCGCTCGGTACGGCCGACTTCATGGTCCGTGAACTCCGCACCGAACAGGGCGGTTTCGCCTCCGCGCTGGACGCGGACAGCGACGACGGGACGGGGCGGCACGTCGAGGGCGCGTACTACGCGTGGACCCCCGGGCAGCTGCGGGACGCGCTCGGCGAGGAGGACGCGGAGTTCGCCGCGGTCCACTTCGGCGTCACCGACGAGGGCACCTTCGAGGAGGGCGCCTCGGTACTCCAACTCCCGGGCACCGGAGGTCCGGTCGACGCCGAACGGGTGCGTTCGGTCACCGAGCGGCTGCTCGCGGCGCGCGCCGAGCGACCGCGCCCGGGGCGGGACGACAAGATCGTCGCTTCCTGGAACGGCCTGGCCATCGCCGCGCTCGCCGAGACCGGCGCCTACTTCGACCGCCCTGATCTCGTCCAGGCCGCCACCGACGCCGCCGACCTCCTGGTGCGCGTCCACATGGACTGGCAGGCCCGGCTGCACCGCACATCCAAGGACGGCGTGCCGGGCAACAACTCCGGTGTCCTGGAGGACTACGCGAACGTCGCCGAGGGCTTCCTGACCCTCGCATCCGTCACCGGCGAGGGCGTCTGGGTGGAGTTCGCCGGGTTCTTCCTGGACACCGTGCTGGTCCAGTTCAGCGCCGACGACGGCACGCTCTACGACACCGCGTCCGATGCCGAGGCGCTGATCCGCCGCCCGCAGGACCCGACCGACAACGCCACACCCTCCGGCTGGACGGCCGCAGCCGGCGCCCTGCTCTCCTACGGGGCGCTCACCGGCAGCGCACTGCACAGGGACGCCGCGGAGCGGGCCCTCGCCATCGTGACGGCGCTGGGCGGCCGGGCGCCCCGGTTCATCGGCTGGGGACTCGCCGTCGCCGAGGCCGCGCTGGACGGCCCGCGCGAGGTCGCCGTCGTCGGGCCGCAGGGCGACCCGGCCACCGCGGCGCTGCACCGTGCCGCGCTGCTCGGCACCGCACCGGGCGCGGTCGTCGCGCTCGGCGCACCGGGGTCGGACGACGCCGGCGAGGTGCCGCTGCTCCAGGACCGCCCCCTGGTCGACGGCGAACCGGCCGCCTATGTGTGCCGCCACTTCACCTGCGAGCGGCCGACCACGGACCCGGAGGAGCTGGCCGACCGGCTCCGGAGCTGAGCGGAATCCGGGGGCAGGGGCCACGGGGGAGTGCCGTCGCGCTCCCCGGTGGCGCCTCCCTCGCAAGTCCTAGGCCCAGGGATGCTCAAGTCCTAGGCCCAGAGACGGGATTGACCTTGACGTACGCGTCAAGTTCTAGCCTCTTCCCATGACGAACCGCACCTACCGCGAAGTCCGCCTGGCCGCCCGCCCCGAGGGCCCGGTCACCGACGAGCTGTTCGAGATCGTCGAGTTGCCGGTGCCCGAGCCCGCCCCGGGGCAGGTCCTCGTACGCAACACCCTCATGGGGGTCGCCGCCGTGATGCGCACCCTCATGGACGAGTCCACCTCGGTGCCGATGCCGTCGTTCGGTATCGGTGAGCCGCTGAACGGGCCGGCCATCGGCGAGGTCGTCGCGGCACCCGGAACCGACCTCACCCCTGGTGACCAGGTCGAACATCACCTCGGCTGGCGCGAGTACGCCCTGGTCGACGCCTCGGCCGTCCGCAAGATCACCCCCGGGCTGCTGCCCGACCCGGCCGGCTACCTCTCGCAGGGCCCCACGGCCTGGATGGGCATCGTCCGCGGCGCCGAAGTGAAGCCAGGCGACACCGTGTTCATCACCGGGGCGGCCGGCGGCGTCGGCACCCTGGCCGGCCAGATCGCCCGGCAGCAGGGCGCGAAGAGGGTCATCGGCAGCACCGGATCGCAGCAGAAGGCCGACCGGCTCATCGATGAGCTGGGCTACGACGCGGTGGTCATCCGCGGCGCAGGCCCCGTGGAGGAGCAGCTGCGCCGCGCCGCACCGGAGGGCATCGACGCGCTCTTCGACAACGTGGGCGGCGAGCAGCTCCAGGCCGCCATCACGCTCGCCAACCGGGGCGCCCGCCTGGCGATCGTCGGCGCGCTGGCCAGCCAGATGTCCACCGACGTGCCGGCCACCACCGAGATCGACACCCTGTCGCTGCTCGCCCGCAGCATCACCCTGCGCGGCGTCGCCCTCTACGACCACCTGGACCTGATCCCCGAGTGGCACACCCGCTTCGGAGCCGGGCTGCGCGACGGCACCTTCACCTTCCCGCACGCCAGGCTGCACGGCATCGAGCAGGCCCCGTCCGCGCTGCGCGAACTGACCGAGGGACGTCATATGGGCGCGGTCATCGTGGAGTTGTGAGCGGCAAGGGGGGGAGGCGGGCGCCGGTGGGCGGCCGTGCGGGAACCCGAAGGCGAGCCTCGGGCCGGCCGGTTACGCGTCCGCTGAAGCCGGCGGCGAAACCGTCGGGAAGCGCGTCGGCCGGGGGCTGTGGATAACCGGCCGGGTCCGCGGCGGCCGGTTGTAGCCTGCACGGGTGAAGAGCTTCCTGCGGCACAGATCGCTCGTCCAAGAGGCGGCTGCCCTGCGGTCCGGTGCGGACGACCCCGTGGACGCGGCCCGCCGCGCCTGCGACCGGATCGACGCCGTCGACCCGCACGTACGGGCCTTCGTCCCCGAACCGGAGCGGCGGGCCCGGCTCCTGGAGGAGGCGCGCCGCACGGCCGAGGCGTGGGACAGCGCGACGGCCGGTGCGCCGGACCTGGCCAACCGGCCCGCCAAGCCCGCGCTGTACGGCGTGCCGGTCGGCGTCAAGGACATCGTGCGGGTGGACGGGCTGCCGACCCGCGCGGGGTCGGCGCTGCCACCGGGAGTGCTCGCCGGGGCGCAGGCCGCGGTCGTCGACCGGCTGTGCGCCGCCGGGGCGGTGATCGCAGGGAAGACGGTGACGGCGGAGTTCGCCGTCACCGCGCCGGGGCCGACCCGCAATCCGCACAACGTGGCCCATACGCCGGGCGGTTCGAGCAGCGGATCGGCCGCGGCCGTCGCCGCCGGAATGGTGCCGCTGGCGATCGGGACGCAGACGGTCGGCTCGATGATCAGGCCCGCCGCGTACTGCGGCGTGGTCGGCTTCAAACCGAGCCTCGGCCGGATCCCCATCGCCGGGGTGATCCCCAACGCCGTCAGCTTCGACACCCTGGGGTGCTACGCGTCGGACGTCGCGGGTGTCACGCTCGCCGCGTCGGTGCTCTGCGACGGCTGGCCCGTGGCCCCGCAGGAAGGGACGGGTACCGAGGCGCGGCTCCCGGTGCTGGGCGTGCCCGTCGGCCCGTACCTGCGGCGCGCCGATGACGAGGCGCTGGCCGCACTCAACGACCAGCGGGCGCTGCTCAGGGCGGCCGGCTACACCGTCCACGAGGAGCCGCTGATGGACGACTTCGCCGACGTCGTCACGCAGTTGTTCACCATGAACCGTTACGAAGTGGCCCGCGCGCACGCCGACTGGTTCGAACGCTTCGGTGACCTCTACCGGGAGCAGACCGCCGAGGCGATCAGGGAGGGCCGCTCGATCGGGGACTCCGACTACGAGGTGGCCCGGGTGCGGCGCGCCGCGTTCCGCGACCGGCTCGCCGTGGCGGGCACGGAAGCCGGCATCGACCTGTGGATCGCCCCGGCCGCCACCGGCGCGGCGCCGCTCGGCCTCGGCAGCACCGGCTCGTCGATCATGTCCCTGCCGTGGAGCAACGCGGGACTGCCTTCGGTCGCCCTCCCCGCCGGCCGCTCCGCGGGCGGGCTGCCGCTCGGGCTCCAGATCGTCGGCCCGTTCGGCGCGGATCCGTACGTCCTGCACTGCGCGGCGGGCATCGAACGCGCCCTGGGCGACGTCGACTTCGGTCGGGAAGCCACCGGCTGACATGCGTACCGAAGAGGGGCGGATGCGGATCGGGGACGCGGCGGCGGCTGCCGGGATGACGCCCCGGGCGCTGCGCTACTACGAGCAGCAGGGGCTGCTGACGGCCCGGCGGACGCCGGCCGGGCACCGCGAGTACGACGCCGAGGACGTCCGCCGCCTGAGGGCGGTGCGCGATCTCCGGGAGGCGGGGCTGACGGTCGGTGACGTGCGGGCGTTCGCGCACCTGCTGCACACCCTGCCGCCGAGCGGGCTGCCGGAGCTGATACCCCGGGATCCCGGTGCACAGCGGTGCGGCGCGGCGGAGACGGTGGCCCGGCGCAGGCTGGCCGACCTCGACGACCGGATAGCGCGGCTCTCCCAACTCCGGGCCCGCCTCGCGGCCCGGCTCGGCGAGGCGTGAGCGCAGGAATCAGCCACTCCGGGGGACGGTGCCCCCGCTGCGGGGAGGCGCTGCCCGCGTGCGGCCGGGCGGTGCTCAGTCCGATGAGTCCGATGAGAGCGTCAGCCCCCGCGTCAGCAGGTCCATCGTGCGGTGAACCATCGCCTCCAGCTCGGCGGGCCCGCCGTCCGTCGCGCACCTCCCCGCCGCCCCCGGTGTCCCGCATTCCTCCGCCCAGCGCAACAGGGTCTCCTGGAGGGCCGCCAGAATCGCCGCGCTGATCACCCGCACCTCCAGGTCACCGGCCGGGCGCCCGGCCCGCTCGGCCAGGACCGTGCTGATCAACTCCGTGTCCCGCGCGAGGTTTTCCGCCGTACGGCCGCGCACCGCGGGAACGTCGCGGATCAGCCGCGCACGCCGCACCAGCTCACCGCGGTCCCCGGCGCCCAGGGCGCGCAGCGCCGCGAGGGTCACCTGCCGCAGGGTTTCGGCCACCGGTTCGCCGACCGGGCGGCTCCGGATCGCGGCCTCCAGCACGGTGCCGTGGGCGTCCCTGAGCACGATGTCTTCCTTGGTGGGGAAGTAGCGGAAGACGGTGCTGGGTGAGACATCGGCGGACTCGGCGATCTGGTCGACGGGCGTGGCGTCGTACCCCTGCTCGTCGAAGAGCCGGTAGGCGGCCCGCCGGATCGCCTGCCGAGTCTGAATCTTCTTCCGCTCCCGCAGCCCGATCACCGGCCTGTCGGCCGACGCTGCGGCGGAGGTACGTGCAGAGACCATGCACATCATTCTCGGCCATCGGGTGGGCTGGGGCCATGGTCGTGTCGTGGTGGGACGGGCGCCGCGGGGCCCGCCTCGCGCAAGGCGGGCCCATCGTGCCGGGGCGTCAGGCGTGCGAGTAGGCAACCAAGGAGATGCCCACGTAATGCACCACGAACGCCGCGAGGGTGAGGGAGTGGAAGACCTCGTGGAAGCCGAACCACTGGGGCGAGGGGTTGGGGCGTTTGATGCCGTAGATCACGCCGCCCGCGCTGTAGAGGAGGCCGCCGACGATCACCAGGACGAGGACGGCGACGCCGCCGGTGTGCAGGAAGTCGGGGAGGAAGAAGACGGCGGCCCAGCCCATCGCTATGTAGCAGGGGGTGTAGAGCCAGCGTGGCGCGCCGACCCAGAAGACCCGGAACGCGATGCCGGCCAGGGCGGCGGCCCACACCGCCCACAGCAGTGCCTGTCCGCGGCTGCCCGGCACGAGCAGCATGGTCAGCGGCGTGTAGGTGCCCGCGATGATCAGGAAGATGTTGGCGTGATCGAGGCGGCGCAGCACTCCGTCGGCGCGTGGGCCCCAGTTACCGCGGTGGTAGAGCGCGCTGACGCCGAACAGCAGGCAGGCGCTGAGGGTGTAGATCGCGCAGGCGATCCGGCCGCGGGTGCTGTCGGCGAGCGCGGTGAGGATGACGCCGGAGAGCAGGGCCGCGGGGAACATGCCGGCGTGCAGCCAGCCGCGCAGCTTGGGCTTGAGCGGTGCCGCCGCCGCGGCGACCGACGAGACCGCATCTGCTGCGGGCACGGGGGGAGGGTGGCTCGCTACGGCATCGTGCGGGGAAGTCATGGCCGTCATGCTACCTACGCCACCGTAAGTTACCGATCAGTGCCGAAGTGGTGACGGTCACGAAGGCGCCCTCTGGACAGATGTCCGTCATGGTCGGATGATCAAATGAGTGCGGTCGGCACCGGATGAGCGGTCACGAAGCATCCGGGTCGCAGCCCCCAAGGGGCAGACAGTCAAAGAAGCGGATCTGTCCGGGTGAACCGGACGTCGGTCCGTCCATACCCTCATCTAGGAGCGATCGTGGCGCGCGACAACGCGGCTCCCACCACCCCGACCCGTCACCAGGGCCTCACCACCTGGGTCGACGAGATCGCAGCGATCACCCAGCCCGACCGGGTCGTCTGGTGTGACGGCTCGGAGGCGGAGTACGAGCGGCTGTGTGAGGAACTGGTCGACAAGGGCACCTTCACCAAGCTCGACCCCGTCAAGCGGCCCAACTCGTACTACGCCGCGTCCGACCCCCGGGACGTCGCGCGTGTCGAGGACCGTACCTTCATCTGCTCCCGCAAGGAGGAGGACGCGGGGCCGACCAACCACTGGAAGGACCCCGCCGAGATGCGGGAGATCTTCGCGGGTTCCGACGGCATCTTCCGCGGTGCGATGCGCGGCCGGACGATGTACGTCGTCCCGTTCTGCATGGGGCCGCTCGGCTCGCCGCTCTCCGCGATCGGCGTGGAGATCACCGACTCGGCATACGTCGCCGTCTCGATGCGCACCATGACCCGCATGGGACAGGCGGTGCTCGACGAGCTGGGCGAGGACGGCTTCTTCGTCAAGGCGGTGCACACCCTCGGCGCCCCGCTCGCCGAGGGCGAGAAGGACGTGCCGTGGCCGTGCAACACCACCAAGTACATCTCGCACTTCCCCGAGGACCGCGAGATCTGGTCCTACGGCTCCGGCTACGGCGGCAACGCCCTGCTCGGCAAGAAGTGCTACGCGCTGCGCATCGCCTCCGTCATGGCGCGTGACGAGGGCTGGCTCGCCGAGCACATGCTGATCCTCAAACTCACCCCGCCGCAGGGCGAGGCCAAGTACGTCGCCGCCGCTTTCCCGAGCGCCTGCGGCAAGACCAACCTGGCGATGCTGGAGCCGACCATCCCGGGCTGGACGGTCGAGACCATCGGCGACGACATCGCCTGGATGCGCTTCGGCGAGGACGGCCGCCTCCACGCGATCAACCCCGAGGCCGGCTTCTTCGGCGTCGCGCCCGGCACCGGCGAGCACACCAACGCCAACGCCATGAAGACGATGTGGGGCAACTCCGTCTTCACCAACGTCGCGCTCACCGACGACGGCGACGTGTGGTGGGAGGGCATGACCGAGGAACTGCCCGCGCACCTCACGGACTGGAAGGGCAACGACTGGACCCCGGCGTCCGAGACCCCGGCGGCCCACCCCAACGCCCGCTTCACGGTCCCCGCGGGCCAGTGCCCGATCATCGCGCCGGAGTGGGAGGACCCCAAGGGCGTGCCGATCTCGGCGATCCTCTTCGGTGGCCGCCGCGCCAGCGCCGTACCGCTCGTGACCGAGTCGCTGACCTGGCAGCACGGCGTCTTCCTCGGTGCGAACGTCGCCTCCGAGAAGACCGCCGCGGCCGAGGGCAAGGTCGGCGAGCTGCGCCGCGACCCGTTCGCCATGCTGCCGTTCTGCGGCTACAACATGGGCGACTACATGGGGCATTGGGTCAAGGTCGGTGCCGACAAGGATCAGGCCAAGCTGCCGAAGATCTACTACGTCAACTGGTTCCGCAAGGACGACAAGGGCCGCTTCGTGTGGCCGGGCTTCGGCGAGAACAGCCGGGTGCTGAAGTGGATCGTCGAGCGCCTTGAGGGCAAGGCCGAGGGCGTCGAGACCCCGATCGGCGTGCTGCCGGCCAAGGGCTCGCTGGACACCGAGGGCCTCGACCTGTCCGACGCCGACCTCGACTTCCTGCTCACCGTCGACAAGGACGTCTGGCGCGAGGAGGCGGCGCTGATTCCCGAGCACCTCAACACCTTCGGTGACCACGCGCCGAAGGAACTGTGGGACGAGTACCGCGCGCTGGTGCAGCGCCTGGGCTGATGCCCGTGGCACGGCTCACCGTGCCACCGTGCTTGTGGGGCCCCGTACTTGGTGCGGGGCCCCGCTCGGCTTTCGGGCTTCCGGGCCGACGCGGTGAAGCCGGTGCCCGGTGCCGGGCGGGCCGCTACGCCGTCGCGAGATCCGGCAGGCCGGTCACGGTGGCGCCGTCGCCGTGAGCCTCCAGGCGCTCCACGGCCAGTGCTATCGCCGCGGTGTCCTCACGGGACGTGGCGATCACCAGGGCGTTGCCCGCGAGGGTGCGCGCCCGCTGCTCCAGCGCCCGCCGACGGGACGGATCGCCGCCGGTGGGCTCGGCGCGCAGCGGGTAGTGGCCGCCATTGAGACGGGCGACCTGTTCGGCTATCTCGTCGGCGGCCACGGCCAGCGCGTCGGCGCCCCGCCCGTGCGCCGCGCTCTGTGATACCAGGGCGTGCAGCTCGTCAGTGACGGTCAGCAACGCGGTCAGATGTCCTGCGAGCCGGATGTCCAGCTCCTCCTCACGGGAGCGATGCGGGATCTCCGGGGCCGCGGCCATGGTGTGGACCGACTTGGTGCGGATCGGTTCGTACATGGGGATGGCCTCCTGAAAACGTCTAGGAGACCATCTTACCTTAGACGGAGTCTAAAGTTATGCCGAGTATGGCGAGGAATTGTGCCGAGAGTGACGAACGGCTGGAAAGGCGCGGCCGATCGGGACTGTCCGTAAGCGATGCGTGACCTGCCCCGGGGTGGAGGAACTCGGCCTGTGCCGTCAGGAGCGAAAACACCGGATGCCCGGCGGGCAACTGTCCGCCGGGCATCCGGTGCTGGTGATCGTGGCGCTGTCGCGCCGAGCGCCGAAGGGGGCGGCGCTGCGTCTCCCTCAGTACTGCCCATACCCCTCAAGGAACGACCCGATCCGCGTCACCGCATCCGTCAGGTCGTCCTTGTTCGGCAGGGTGACCAGGCGGAAGTGGTCCGGATCCGGCCAGTTGAAGCCGGTGCCGTGGACGATCATGATTTTTTCGGCGCGGAGGAGGTCGAGGACCATCTCGCGGTCGTCCTTGATCTTGTAGACCTTGGGGTCGAGGCGCGGGAAGGCGTAGAGGGCGCCCTTCGGCTTGACGCAGCTGACGCCGGGGATCTGGGTCAGCAGGTCGTAGGCCGTGTCGCGCTGTTCCAGCAGACGGCCGCCGGGGAGTACCAGGTCGTTGATCGACTGCCGGCCGCCGAGTGCGGTGGCGACGGCGTGCTGGGCCGGCATGTTGGCGCACAGGCGCATATTGGCGAGGATCGTCAGGCCCTCGATGTAGGACGAGGCGTGTGCCTTGGGGCCGCAGACCGCCAGCCAGCCGCTGCGGTAGCCCGCCACCCGGTACGACTTGGACAGGCCGTTGAAGGTCAGTGTCAGCAGGTCGGGGGCGAGGGAGGCGAAGGGGGTGTGGGTGGCGCCGTCGTAGAGGATCTTGTCGTAGATCTCGTCGGCGCAGACGATGAGGTGGTGGCGGCGGGCGATCTCGGCGATGCCCTCCAGGAGTGCGTCGTCGTAGACCGCGCCCGTGGGGTTGTTGGGGTTGATGACGACGATGGCTTTGGTGCGGTCGGTGATCTTGCGCTCGATGTCGGCGAGATCCGGCATCCAGTCCGCCTGCTCGTCGCAGCGGTAGTGGACGGCGGTGCCGCCGGAGAGGGAGACGGATGCCGTCCACAGCGGGTAGTCCGGGGCCGGTACCAGGACCTCGTCGCCGTCGTCGAGCAGCGCCTGCATCGACATCTGGATCAGTTCGGAGACGCCGTTGCCGAGGTAGATGTCGTCGACGGAGACCTCGACGCCCTTGGTCTGGTAGTGCTGCATCACCGCGCGGCGGGCGGAGAGCAGGCCCTTGGCGTCGCCGTAGCCGTGCGCCGTGCCGACCGAGCGGAGGATGTCCTCCAGGATCTCGGGCGGGCACTCGAAGCCGAACGCCGCGGGATTTCCGGTGTTGAGCTTGAGGATGCGGTGACCCGCCGCCTCAAGCCGCATGGCCTCCTCCAGCACGGGGCCACGGATCTCGTAGCAGACATTGGCGAGCTTGGTTGACTGGATCACCTGCATGCCCGCCACTTTACGACCGGGTCGGCCCGCTCGCCGGGTGTTTTTGCCCACCTTGATCAGCTGATGGTGTGCGACTCGTCACGTGCTGTCACTGGTCGTGGGTACGCTTGTCCGTGGATTTCGTTGCAGCCGACGGCCGGGCAATCGGACGGCCGGGCGCGCGGCGGGTCCGGATCACGCCGACGACCTGACACGGGGGCCAGGATGGCGAGCACAGCAGCCGGGTACACGCCCTTTTCGCTGCTCAACGACGAGCCGGTGGCGGAAGCCGCCGCCGATCTGCTCGGCAGCGGCAGCGCCGCGCGCCGGCTCGCCGGGCTGCTGGTCTCCTCCCGGCCCTCGACACCCTTCACCCTCGCCATCGACGCGGGCTGGGGCATGGGCAAGAGCAGCCTGATGCGGCTGGTCGACGCGGAGTTGGCGGCGCTGCCCGAGGTGCACACCGTTTGGTACAACGCCTGGACGTCGACCGGGGCGGACGCGCTGGAGGGGCTGATCAAGTCCGTTCTGATGCGGTTCGACCGGCGGGTGCTGCGGCGCGGCCTCCAGCGGGTCACCGACCAGCGGGCGCTGCTGCGGGCGGTGCGCGCCGTGACGACGGTCGCCGCCGGGCCGCTGGGCGTCTCCGGTCTCGTCGACGAACTGTGGAAGAACCTGTCGGTCAACTCCCAGGCGCGTAACGAGATGCGGGCCGCCATCGGCGATCTGGTGCAGGAATGGGCGCAGACGGACGGGCATCAGCCGCGCCGCCTCCTGGTGGTCTTCATCGACGACCTCGACCGCTGCTCGGAGGAGACGGTGCTCGCGGTCTGCGAGGCAGTGAAGGTCTATCTGGACGTACCCGGTCTGGCCTTCGTCGTCGGCTGCGACCGCTCCGCCATGGGGCCGAACGGACTGCTGCGCGATCTGTCGCCCGCCGGTTCGGCGTTCATGGAGAAGATCTTCCAGACGAGCTACCGGATTCCGGCTCCCGACGGGCAGGGCGTCGAGGAGTACATCCGCTGGTGCGCGCGGACCGCAGGGGTGGAACCGCTGCTGGACGACGCGCTGGTGGAGTTGCTGGTGCAGCGCACCGGTCGGAATCCGCGGCGTATCAAGCGCCTGGTGAACGGCTTCGTCCTGGAGGCGACGCTCAATCCGGTGTGGCGGGACTTCGGCCCGGAGGCGGTCATCCGGACGCTGCTGCTCCAGTACTTCTACCCGGACTTCTACCGGATGATGACGGGCCCTTCCGGGACGGTGGACGGCGATGTGGTGGCCGAGTTCCGTACGTACCGGACGGTGCGGCGGACGTTGCTGGCGGCGCCCGGCGCCGTTGCCGATACGGAACTGACGGTGGCCAGGGAGTTCGTGGCGCGCTACGACCTGCTGGTGCCGGGCGCACCCGACGCGTCCGGCGCCGAGGTGCTGGCGGCGCTGGAGCGTCAACTGCCGAACGAGTTCCCCGACTTGGTGACGAACCCGGCGTTCACCTCGCTCGTTGACGAACTCACCGCCCGCGATGACGCCGCCCGGCTGCTGCTGCGGCTGCGGGAGGGGCCCCGGCTTTCGGGTGAGGGGGCGGGCAGCCGAGGCAACCCGGACGGGCCCGATGGTCCGGACGGGCCGGAGGGGGTGGGGCGGGAGTGGGGGCCGCTGTGGCAGGTGATCAACGGTGCGTCCGGGGATGATCGTCGCGTGCGGGTCGAGGCGGCGTCGGTCGGGTTGATCGGCACCGGGGAGCAGGGGCGCCCGGAGCCGTCGGTGCGGCAGCACTCCGCCCCGCCCCCGGACACGCCCTATGGCGGGCAGCAGGGCAGCCCCGGCGTGGCTCCGTATCCGGATCTCCCCGAGGGGTTCCGCAACGGGCCGACGCCGCAAGGCGGTTCACCTGCGTACGAGCAACCGGAGCCGCTGCCGCCGGTGCAGCTCCCGGTCGAGACGGGCCTGCCGACATGGGTGCGGCAGGGTCGGCTGGTCGCGTACCAGTCGCCGGGTGGCTACGCCCTGCCGACGCTCGACGTCCTGTGGGTCGACGACCAGCCGGACCGCAAAGCGGAGGTGCGGTCGGTGCTGCGGAGTCTGGGGGTGCGGGTGCGGCACGTGACCACGAGCGCCGCCGCCGCCGGCGAACTGCGTCTCCGTACACCGGGCCTGCTGATCTCGGACATCAGCAGGCGGCGCAACCACGCCGCCGGGTTCGCGATGGTCCAGCGGTTCCAGGAGGAAGGGCTGTACGCCGGACCGGTGATCTTCTACACGATCCGGCAGAGCCCCGAACGGGAGGACCGGGCAGCCCGGTTGGGGGCGGCGATCACCAACCAGGAGGACCAGTTGCGGGAACTGGTGCTGGCCGTCCTCCAGGAGCAGGGCCGCCCCCAGACTCCCGCCCCAGCTCCGGCCCCGGTGCCACAGCAGGCCCAGGACCCGTCACCGCAGCACGGCCAGGACCCGTTACCGCAGCCGGTTCCGGCCGCGGCGTCCGAGCGGCTGGCCAGCTACCTTCCGCCGCCCGGGGTGCGCGACCTCGACCTCTCCGTCCTCTGGGTCGACGACGAAGCCACGGACGAGTACTGGCTGACGGCCGAGCTGCGCTCCCGGGGTGCGCGGGTGCATCTGGCGCGGAACGATGCGACCGCACTCCGCCTGCTCGCGGCCCACCCCGTGGACCTGCTGCTCTCCGACATCACCAGGGACGGGGACGGAAACGCCGGGTTCGCGCTGGCCCGGCGGCTGCGCGAGGAACGCAGGTACCTCGGGCCGCTGGCTTTCCTCACCGGTTTCCTCACACCTGAACGGGAGCGGTTCGCGGAGGAGGTGGGGGCGATGGGCATAACCAACCAGCCGGTCGTGGCCATGGAGTGGGCCGCGCGGGTCGCACAGGACCGGCCGCACTGACGCCACGGCCACCACGGGCGGCATGGATGCCACGGGCGCCATGGCCTCAGCGTCGCCCGCCTCCGCCGGACGACCACCTGTTGAGCCTCCTGACGCTCTCCGCCAGCTCCTCGCGCCGGGCCTCTTCGGGGGCGTCGCCGTGCTTCTTCGGGGGCCGGTCCCGATGGGGCTTCGTCACTTCCCGGCGGCCTTGTGGAGTACGGCGGCGAGCCTGCGGGCGGTGGCGGTGTTGCAGTTGCCGAGGGCGATGAGGGGGAGCGTGTAGCTGCCCGCGAAGGCCGGCAGGTCGATGCCGAGGGAGGGCAGGGAGATGCCGTTGGCGGCGAGTGCGGCGCGGAGTGCTTCGGCGCAGTCGTCCGCGTCGTCGTCGTGGTGGGGGCGGGGGGTGTGTGTCCGGTCGGGCATGGTTTCGTCTTCCTGTGCGTATCGTGACCAACTGCTCACAGAGTGACGCGAGGCGGCGTAGCGTGGAAGGGATTTCCCTTTCGGTGCGTACATCGTGGAGCGGTGAAAAATGCCTGCACGCAAGGAAGTTGACGGTTCAGTCAGTGTCCCCGCCTTTTACGGCTCGGCTTCGCTGGAAGCGGGAGGAAGCGGGGCTGACCCTTCAGGCGACGGTGGAGGGGAGCTTCTACGCGGTGAGCTATCTGAGCGAGATCGAACACGGCCAGCGGCGGATGCCGGCCGATCTCGCCGCCCACGTGGACCGGGTGCTGAAGACGGACGGCTTCTTCGGGCGGCGGTGCGAGGACGTGCGCAAGGCGCGGCGGGTCGGCCATGCCGATTACTTCGCGCGGATTCTGGAGGCGGAGAAGCAAGCGAAGACCATCGAGGAGTGGAGCCCGAGCGTCTTCCCCGGCTTGCTGCAGACCGTCGAGTACGCGCGGGTGGTGGTGCGGGCGACGCATCCGTTGGCCCCCACCGAGGAGGTGGAAGAGAAGGCCAATGCCCGAATGGCGCGAGCGCGACTCTTCGAGGACGACCACAAGACCCCGATGTACTGGGTGATCCTGCACGAGTCGCTGCTGCGTGAACCCATTCTCCCGGCGGCGGAGATGGCCGAACAGCTGGAGAGCATCGCGGCGTTGGCGCGGCGGCACCGGATCGCTCCACAGATCCTTCCGCGTAATCAAGGGCCGCACCCTTTCATGTTCGGTACGGCCAAGCTCATGGCTTTCCCGGACGCCCCGCCGCTGGTCTACACGGAGTCGCTGCACAGCGGGGACACCATCGACGATCCGGCGCTCGTGGAGGAGTACCGCAAGTCGTACGATCTGCTCAGGGCCGCCGCGCTGCCACCTCAGGCGTCCCTGGCGATGATCGAGGAAACGGCGGAGGACTACCGAAATGGCAAGCAGGCAGACTGACTTGAACGCCGCTGTCTGGCGTACGAGCAGCTACAGCAACGGCTCTGGCGGGGACTGCGTCGAGATCGGTGAGGACTTCCTCGGCGCCGCCCGCTGGCGCACCAGCACCTACACCAACGGCGACGGCGGCAACTGTGTAGAGGTCGCCGACGACCTCCCTGGCATCGTCCCCGTGCGGGACACCAAGGACCGGGACGGGGGGACGGTCATCGTCCCCGCCGCCGCCTGGGGCCGGTTCATCACCGCCGTCAAGGGCGGGGCGCTGAGCGCCTGACGGAGCGGCCCGCCAGGATGTCGGTCCGTTTGCCGTCCTGCATGACGAAGCGGCCGTCGATCAGGACGTGCGGGATGCCGGTGGGCAGGGCGCGCGGGACGTCGAAGGTGGAGCCTGCCGCGACCGTTTCCGGGTCGAAGAGGACCAGGTCGGCGCGGTAACCCTCGCGGACCAGACCGCGGTCGGGCAGCCGCAGGCGGGTGGCGGCGCGCGAGGTGAGGTGGGCGACGCACTCCTCCAGGGGCAGGACACCCAGCTCGCGGACGTACTTGCCGAGGTAGTGCGGGAAGGTGCCGTACGCGCGGGGGTGCGGCTTGGCGCCCTGGAGGATGCCGTCGCTGCCACCGGTGTGCACCGGGTGGCGCATGATGCGGCGGACGTTCTCCTCGTGGCCGACGTGCTGGAGGATCGTCGGGCCCAGACGGTCCTCGATCAGGAGGCGGCGGGCGGTGACCCAGGGCTCCTCGCCGCGTTCGGCGGCGCTGCGGGCGACGGTCTTGCCGACGTAGCAGCTCAGGGCCGGGTCGGAGACACCCGAGATCTCGATGGCGTCCCACTCGATGGGGACGCCGTGGCAGCCGTCGGCGCCGTCGACCTCCATGACCTGCCGGATGCGGGCGGCGCTCGCGTCGTCCTGGAGGCGGGCCAGGATCGCGTCCGGGCCGCCCTCGCTCGCCCAGCTCGGCAGCATGGCGACGAGCGTCGTGCAGCCGGGGGTGTAGGGGTAGGTGTCCAGGGAGATGTCGGCGCCGGATGCCAGGGCCGCGTCGAGCAGGGCCAGGAGTTCGGGGGCGCGGTCCTTGTTGACGCCGAAGTTCATGGTGGCGTGCGCGAGGTGGAGGGCGCAGCCGGCCTCGCGGGTGAGGGCGACCATCTCCTCGTACGCCTGGAGGGCGCCCGCCCCGTAGGAGCGGTGGTGCGGGCAGTAGTAGCCGTCGTATTGCGCCACGACCCGGCAGAGTTCGGTCAGTTCGGCGTCGGACGCGTACATGCCGGGGGTGTAGGTCAGGCCGGAAGAGAGGCCGACGGCGCCTTGTTCCAGGCCCTCGGCGACCAACTGCCGCATCCGCGCCAGCTCTTCGGCGGTGGCGGCGCGGTCGTCCCAGCCCATGGCGAGCATCCGGACGGTGCCCTGGGGGATGAGGTAGGCGGCGTTGACGGCGATGCCGTGGCCGTCGAAGCCGTGGTCGAGGCGGTCGAGGTAGCCGCCGACGGTGCGCCAGGTGAAGTCGATGTCCGAGCCGTCGCCATTCCAGCCGGTGATCTGGGCGCGGACCTCGGCGAGTGTGCGGTCGTCGACCGGGGCGTACGACAGGCCGTCCTGGCCGATGACTTCGAGGGTGACGCCCTGGGCGGCCTTCGCCTCGTGCGCGGGGTCGCGGAGCAGCGCGAGGTCGCTGTGGGCGTGCATGTCGATGAAGCCGGGGGAGAGGGCGAGGCCGTCGGCGGCCACCGTGTGCCGGGCGGACGGGCGGGGGCCGGCGTCGCCCTCGCGGTGGATCGTGGCGATCCGGCCGTCGGACAGGGCGATGTCGGCGCGGTAGGACGGGCCGCCGGATCCGTCGATGACGCGTGCGTCGCGGAACACGGTGTCCATGGGGGCCTTTCTGAGACCGGCGGTGCGGGCCGCGGGGGTCGGCGCGCACCGCCGGGGTCTGTGCGGGCGGCGCGGGGGCTGCCGGGGGCGGTGGCTCAGGAAATCTTTCCCGGGCGTCTCACGAAACGGGGGCGCGGAGCGTTTTCCTGATGAGAGAGCGAGACGGGGGAAGGTGCGAGATGCCGGTTCGGGAAACTGCTCGGGAAAGCGTTCGGGGACGTGCTCGGGAAACTGCTCGGGGGAGTGCTGGGGGAGCGGCTTGGGGTGGTGCTCCGGCAGCCGCGTTATCAGAAGAAGGTGCGGATGAAGTCCGTGACCGTGCCGTCGGCCTCGACGAGCGGGATCAGCTGCCACTTGTCGAACGACGTGCAGGGGTGGGAGAGGCCCAGCCCCACCCAGTCGCCGACCTCCAGGTCGTCCGCGCCCTCGGTGGTGACCCAGGCGTGCTGGTCGGACAGGCCGGTGACGGTGATGCCGGTGGCGGGGCGTTCGATGCCGTCCCGGCCGGAGCGTACGACCTGGGCCTGCGGGAGATCGAGGTCGTAGGCGGCGTCGCGCTTACCGGCGTTGAGGAATGCCTGGTGAGGGGTGGGGCGGGAGATGACCTGCGCCCAGAGGCGGAAGGCCGGCCGGAGTGCGCCTTCTTCCGGGACGCGGTTGAAGGGGGTGAGGTGGCGGTAGTGGCCGTCGTCGTGGGAGACGTACGCGCCCGAACGCAGCAGCTTGAGGACCGGGGCGGAGAGCGCGGGGATCCCGGCGAAGACCTCGGCGACCGTGTCGAACCAGGCGCTGCCGCCCGCGCTGACGACGATCCGGTCGAGGTCGGCGAAGCGCCCGGTCTTGTCGAACTCCACAGCCAGCGCGATGAGTCGGCGCAGCCAGGCCGTCACCCGCTCGGGGGTCGCGTCGGGCACCTCGCCCTCGTAGCCGGCCACGCCTACCAGGCGGAGGGTGTCCACACCCGCGATGACGTCGGCGAGTTCGAGGCATTCGGCCTCGGTGCGGACGCCGGTGCGGGCGGTCTCGCCCGCGCCCAGTTCGATGACGACGTCGACGGGGCGGCTCGCGCCCGCCTCGCGGAGTGCGGCGTCCATCAGCGCGATACCGCGCAGCGAGTCGACGTAGCAGATGAAGCGGAAGCCGGGGTCGGCGTCCAGCTCGGCGGCGAGCCAGCGCAGGGCGGCCGGGTCGACGAGTTCGTTGGCAAGGAAGATCTGCTGGATGCCGTAGGCGCGGTAGACGCGGGCCTGGTGGGGGACGGCGGCGGTGATGCCCCAGGCGCCGTGCTCCAGCTGGCGGGCGAAGAGCTGGGGGGCCATGGAGGTCTTGCCGTGCGGGGCGAAGGCCAGGCCGTGGCGGGCCGAGTAGGTCTCCATCAGAGCGAGGTTGTGCTCGACGGACTCGGCGGAGAGGGCCAGGACGGGGGTGGTGAAGCCGCCGTCGAAGAGGTTGCGGCGCTCGGCCGCCAGCTCGCCGACGGTGCGGCCGTCGGCGTCCGGCGGGAGGGACTTGAAACGGTGGTCGACGCGTTCGTCCGCGAGTCCCTGGGCGAGTCCCTTCGCGTGGTCCGCCGCGAGCCGGTCCCGATCGTCGACCATGGGCCCTCCTCAAAGATCTTGTTGCACTCTCTGCAACACCCATTGCGTATATCGCTTGTAGGTGTCTAGCATCCGAGCCATCACCGGGTCAATGGTGAGAATCGCCCCGGGAAACCGTCCGCGAAATCCCAGGAAACCCTCCGGACGCCTTCCGCGACACCTTTCACGGAACCCGCCGCGAAACCTCCGCGACCCCGCAGAGCAGCACAGTCACCCGGCGCAGCCGCGCAGTTAAGGAGTACCCCCGATCGTGACCAGGCCCTCGAACGTCAGCGGCACCGCCGGCCCGGACGGCGGCACCGTCCCGGATGCCGGCGTGGATGTCGTCTGCCTCGGTGAGTCCATGGTCACCTTCCTACCCACCCGGCCGGGCCGCCTCGCCGACGTACCCGCATTCGACCGCGTCATCGGCGGCGCCGAGTCCAACGTCGCCTGCGCGCTGGCCCGCACCGGACACACCGCCCGCTGGATCTCCCGGGTCGGCGCCGACGGATTCGGCGATCATCTCGTCGACACCATCGCGGGCCACGGCGTCGACGTCGGCCATGTCCAGCGCGACCCGCGGCGCCCCACCGGCATCTACTTCCGCACCGCGGGGGAGCGCGCCACCGGCGTTGACGGCGAGGAGCCAGATCGCGCCGAAGTGCTCTACTATCGCGCCGGATCCGCCGCCTCCGCGATGGCCCCCGCCCAGCTCGACCGCACCGCGCTGGACGGCGCCCGCATCCTCCACCTCACCGGCATCACCGCCGCCCTCTCCGACGGCTGCCTGGACGTCCTGCGCACCCTCACCCGCCGCACCCCGGGCCGTCCGCTGGTCTCCTTCGACGTCAACTACCGCGTCGGCCTCTGGCGGGCCGGCACCCACGGTCCTGAGATCCTGCTCGACCTCGCGCGGGGCTGTGACCTGGTCTTCGTCGGTGAGGACGAGGCCGAGGCAGCCTGGGATCTACACGGGCCCGAAGCGGTGCGCGAGGCGCTGCCCGAGCCCGCCACCCTCGTCGTCAAGCAGGGCTCCGAAGGCGCCACCGTCTACGACCGCAGGGCCGACGGCACCGACTCCGTGACCTTCGTCCCCGCCCTGAAGGTCGAGGTCGTCGCGCCCGTCGGAGCCGGGGACGCCTTCGCCGCCGGATTCCTCTCCGGCACCCTCCGCGACCTGCCGGTGCCCGCCCGCATCCGGCACGGACACCTGATGGCCGCCGCCTCCCTCACCGTCCCCGGCGATCTCGGCACACCACCGGCCCGCGCCCTCGCCGACCGCCTGGCCGCCCTCGACCCGGCCGACTGGGGCACACTGCGACTCGGCCCCGGCTGGACGACCGACGGGGGTGCGCACATCACGGGTGGAGGTCCCCGCACCATGAACGAACCAGGGCAACGAAGCGAGCGGAACGCCGGACGGCACGCCCCCGGATCCCGCCACGGCGAGCACGGCGAGGTGCGCGCATGAGCCAGACAGTCGACCGCGCCCTGAGCATCCTGCCGCTGCTCGCGGAGGGACCGGCCAACCTCGAACAGGTCTCGGTCCGGCTCGGCGTGCACAAATCCACCGCCCTGCGCCTGTTGCGCACACTCCACGAGCACGGCATCGTCTACCGCCAGCCCGACCAGCGCTACCGTCTCGGCGCCCGGCTGTTCGCGCTCGCCCAGGAAGCCGTCGAAAACCTCGACGTCCGGGAGATCGCCCACCCCCACCTCGTCGACCTCAACGAGAAATGCGGACACACCGTCCACCTCGCGGTCTACGAGGAGAACGAAGTCCTCTACATCGACAAGGTGGAGAGCCGCTACCCGGTCCGGATGTACTCCCGGATCGGCAAGCCGGTCGCGATCACCGTCGCCGCCGTCGCCAAACTGCTCCTCGCCGACCTCGCAGAACCCGAGCGCCGCGCCCTCGCGGAAAAGCTCGACTACCCCCTCTACACGTCCCGTTCGACCCCCAACGCCGCGGCCTTCCTGGCCGAACTGGCGAAGGTCCGCGAACAGGGATGGGCCACCGACCTCGGTGGTCACGAGGAGTCCATCAACTGCATCGGTGCCCCGATCCGCGGCGCGGACGGACGCCTGGTCGCCGCCATGTCGGTCTCCGCACCGAACGTCGTCGTCACCGCAGAGGAACTCCTCACCCTGCTCCCGCTGGTACGCCGCACCGCCGACGCCATCAGCCGGGAGTACTCCGGAACCGCAATCCCCCGGCCACAAGCCGGACCCGCACAGGAAGCCTGAACACCATGACCGAGAAGACCGCGCTCACCCCGGCCACCCACACCACCCCGCCCGCGAAGTTCTCCCACGGCGTCAAGAAGGGCAACATCCTTCAGGTCGCGGGCCAGGTCGGCTTCCTCCCCGCCGTCGAGGGCCAGGCCCCCACCCCGGCCGGCCCCACGCTGCGCGAGCAGACCCTCCAGACGTTCGCGAACGTCAAGGCCATCCTCGAAGAGGGCGGCGCGAGCTGGGACGACGTCATGATGATGCGCGTCTACCTCACCGACGTCGACCACTTCGCCGAGATGAACGAGATCTACAACGCCTACTTCGAGGCCGAGGGCCTCAAGGAGGCGCCCGCCGCCCGCACCACGGTCTACGTCGGGCTGCCCAAGGGCCTGCTCATCGAGATCGACGCGCTCGCCGTCCTCAGCTGAGCGGAGACCGTCGTTAGCTGAACGGAGTCGCCCGCCGCCGAACGGACACGCGGAACCGTCCCCTCCGCTGTCCTCGGCGCACCGCACCACCCTGAACCGCACCACCCTGAACCGCACCACCTGAACCGCACGACCCCGAACTGAGCAACTGCCTTGCCGTTAGCGCTGATTCACCCGCTCGCCCCGCCGCACGGCACGGCGCCCCGTACCGACGGGGCGCCGTGCCGCGGTCCCCCCTGCCTGGATGCATTCCAGGGGACACACCCGGACCACCGGGCCCCCTGCCTGACAACGGAGTCACACGATGTTCCTCGCCGCCACGACCGCCGCCCCGCCGTCGCCACCACCCCACACCGGTGGGCTGCTCGCCCTGATCCCGGGCACCGCAGGGCTCCTGACGGTCGCCGTCCTGGGCATCGCCCTGCTGCTCCTGCTGATCATCAAGCTCCGCCTCCAGCCCTTCGTGGCGCTGCTCACGGTCTCCATAGCGGTCGGCCTGGGCGCGGGCCTTTCGGTCACCGAACTCTTCGGCACCGTCCAGAAGTCCGACGTGAAGTCCATGATCGAAAGCGGCATGGGCGGCACCCTGGGCCACATCGCGATCATCATCGGGCTCGGCACGATGCTCGGCTCCATCCTGGAGGTCTCCGGCGGCGGCGAAGTGCTCAGCACCCGCCTGCTGAACCTCTTCGGCGAGAAGCGGGCCCCGCTGGCCATGGGCCTGACCGGCCTCATCTTCGGCATCCCGGTCTTCTTCGACATCGGCATCTTCGTCCTCGCGCCGATCGTCTACGCAGCCGCCAAGCGCGGCGGCAAGTCGATGCTCCTGTACTGCCTGCCGCTGCTCGGCTCGCTGTCGATGACCCACGCCTTCCTGCCGCCGCACCCCGGCCCGGTGGCCGCGGCGAGCCTGTTCCACGTGGACCTCGGCTGGATCATCCTGATGGGCGTCATCTGCGGCATACCCGCCGTCCTCGCCACCTGGGCGTGGGCCGCCTGGATCGGCAAGCGGATCTTCGTCGACATCCCGCAGGACATGGTGGAGGCCGCCGACGAGGCGAAGGCGGCGGTCCTCGCCGAGCAGCGGGCCTCCGGCGTCACCCCGCAGGAGAAGCCGGTGTCGCTCGGCGCCGTGCTCACCATCATCCTGATCCCGCTGATCCTCATCCTGCTGTCGACGTTCTCGTCCATCGCGATGGACCCGAGCACCGCCCGCTCGGTCATCGAGTTCTTCGGCAACCCGTTCGTCGCCCTGACCATCGCGCTGCTGGTGGCCTACTACCTGCTGGGCATCCGCCGGGGCTGGTCCCGCAAGTCGCTGGAGACCGTCTCGACCGCCTCGCTGAAGCCGATCGGCAACATCCTGCTGGTGGTCGGCGCGGGCGGTGTCTTCGGCGCGGTCCTCCAGGGCAGCGGCGTCGCCGACGCGCTCTCCGACACCTTCCACAACGTCGGCCTCCCGGTCATCGTCCTGGCCTACCTGCTCTCCCTCGTGCTGCGGGTGGCCCAGGGCTCGGCGACCGTCGCCATCGTCACCACGGCCGGCATCGTGCTGCCGCTGGTGGACGGGCAGGGCATGTCCCAGGCCCACCTGGCGCTGATCATCATGGCGATATCCGCCGGTTCGATCTTCGCCTCGCACGTCAACGACGGCGGGTTCTGGATGGTGTCGAAGTACTTCGGCATCACCGAGCGGGACACCCTGAAGTCCTGGACGGTGCTGGAATCGGTGCTGTCGGTCGCCGGATTCGTGGTGGCGGCGGTGGTGAGCCTGTTCGTCTAGGGCGGGGCCGCCAGGCCCACCGCATGCGGGCCGGCGCTCCTCCCGTCCCCGTGGGAAGGCGCACCGGCCCGCCCCGGGCAGGCCGCCCCGGTCAGCCGCCCAGGGCCCGCACCCGTTCCATCACCGGTACGAACGCCTCGGTGGACGGTGCCTGGACGGAGTAGTACGTGAAGCCGAACCGCTCGCGGTTGCGCAGCACTTGACCGGCCATCTCCTCGACGGTGCCGATCAGGAGGAAGGGGGTGTCGAGGAGGTCGTCGGCGGTGAGCGCCGGGCCGTACCGTCCGGCGAGGTCCGCGGCGGCGGCGCGACGGTCATCGGCGGGGACCACCGCCTGGACCAGCACATGCCACTCCACGGCATCGGCCCGGTCGCCCGCGCAGCCGCGCGCGAACCGCACCCGGTCCTTCGCCTCGGCCGCGGTGCCGATCCGCAGGATGCCCGGCTCCGCGCCCTTGACCTGGTGGATCCCCGCGATGCTGACGATGTCGGCGCGCTCGGCCGCGAGCCGCAGCACCCGGTCGCCGGTACCGCCGATGATCAGCGGCGGGCCGAAGCCGCCGAAGCCGTGCCGCTGGACGGGACGCAGCACCGGCACACCCGCCGCATGCAGGTCGGCCTGGCGGGCGAAGCCGTCGGCGGCGAACGCCCGGTCGAGGTGGTCGAGGGTCGCGACCAGCTGTTCCGTACGGGCGGCAAGCGGCTGCCAGGGGATGTCCGCAGCGTCGAACTCCCACTTCATGTGCCCGGCGCCCAGGCCCACTTCGAGGCGCCCGCCGGTGAGCTGGTCGGTGGTGGCGATCTCCCGGGCGAGCAACGCCGGGTTCCAGAAGGGCGCGTTGAGCACGAGGGTGCCGACGGTGAGGCGCTCGGTGGCCGCAGCCGCCGCGACCAGAGTGGGGAAGGGCGCGGCGATCCCGAGATGGTCGGCGGCGAACAGGGTGTCGTAGCCCTGTGCCTCGATGCGGCGGCAGGTCGCGGCGAACGCGGCGGGGGATCCCGTGGCGAAGACGTTGGTGGAGAAGCGGAAGGCGGTCATGGTGGCAGCCTGTCCGTAAGCCGCCGGGGGACGGGCAGGCTTCGCCGTGGGCGGACGGACAGCGAACGGGCCTTGGGCGGACGGACAGCGAACGCGCTGGGCGGACGGACGGCGAACGGGCCCTGGGCGGACGGTGAACGTCCGGTCGGCGGACGGACAGTGATCACGCCGCCGCCGCGGCGTATGACGCCCCGGCAGCCGCCCGGCGGCGGTGAGTTCGGGCCCCCAGGGGCAGCCCCGGCCCGCCCGCCCTGCCCCGAAGGCTGCCCTCGGGGCCCTCCCGGTGCCGTGTGCCGCCGGATACCGTCGACTGCTCCGACGAGCATCGTGGAGCACCCCCATGCACGCACATGACGAGAGCCGACTGCCCCGCGGCCGGAAACCGGAGCGCGTTCCCGCACGCACCCCCGCCGCGCTGCCGCCCCTCCTGGCCCTGCAACGGGCGGCGGGGAACGCCGCGGTGTCGCGGATGCTCGAAGAGGAACGCCACCAGCACGGCGCGGGCTGCGGCCACGAGCAGCCGGGCGGTCAGCAGTCGGTGCTCGACGCGGTGCGGTCCAGCGGCAGCCCGCTGGCCCCGCACATCCGCGAACGGGCGGAAGCGGGCCTGGGCATGGACCTCAGCGCCGTACGGGTGCACACCGGCCCCGCCGCACAGCGGTCGGCGCAGGACCTGGGGGCCCGCGCGTACACGACGGGCACGGACATCGTCATCGGCCCGGAAGGCGCCGACGACGAGACGATGTACCACGAACTGCGCCACGTCGACCAGCAGTCCAAGGGAACGGTGGACGGCACCGACAACGGGGCCGGTGTGAACGTCTCCAGCGAGGGCGACCCCTTCGAGAAAGACGCCACGGCATTCGGCCGGGAGATGGCACGGGGGAACGTCCCCACCCCGCAGGCGACGGCCCA
Source organism: Streptomyces sp. NPDC048644 (assembly GCF_043199105.1). Taxonomy (NCBI): domain Bacteria; kingdom Bacillati; phylum Actinomycetota; class Actinomycetes; order Kitasatosporales; family Streptomycetaceae; genus Streptomyces; species Streptomyces sp. NPDC048644. The sequence continues at coordinate 564,843 of NZ_JBICVO010000004.1, read as the reverse complement.
GGAGGGGCCGGGCGGTGCGGCCCGGACGGCGCACAGCGACGGGATCACGGTCGCCCGGGTGCGTTCCAGCCGTCCCGGCAGGCAGATGTATCCCGCCGACGTGGGGCAGCAGTTCGAGATCCTCTACGAAGGCCGCGAGGTCATCGGCAGGTATGTGCGCAGGTCTTCGCGGGGCGGCGAGATTTTTGACACCGCCAGGTTCGGCCAGGTGAGGGTGCCGGAGCGGGACATCCTCGGCATCCGCGCCACGACGGGCGGCATGCACCCGCCGGGCCGGACCAGGCCGCCCGCCCAGAACCTCGGCGGCCGTGATCAGATCTACCTGTCCGAGGGCGATGCCTCCGCGGCACGTGCGCGGGTCCGCAGGGATCCCGGCATGGCGGACCGGATGGCGTACACGACCTTCGACGCGGGCCCCGACCCCCGCTACCAGAACCTTCCGGCCCACGCCGACGACCTGCGACGGCTGGGTGTGCCGCACTTCCCGAACATGGACGTCCGGGACCGGGACGCCATGAGCCAGCTCAGCGGGGCCGCGCCCAACGCCAACATCCACAACCAGATGCCCCGCGTGCCGCAGGGCACCGCCGGCTACTCCACCCAGCAGCTCATCCGTGACACCGCCAGGCTGCCCGAGCGGCTGGGCCGTGACGACATGACGGTCAGCGTCACGACGCCGCGTCCGGACTACTACAACGACCCGCGCACCCACGACAGGATTTACGGGCTGGAGAACCGCAACGCTCTGAGGGACACCAACATGGACGTTTCCTCCGCGCGGTCGGATTCCGAAGGCTCCCTGGAGGAGTACGGCTACACGCACCGCCAGACCACCCAGAACCAATCGACCGGCGCGGCCGAGCGGCGCAAGAAGTACCGGCTGGACAAGCGCGATCGGGACAGGTAGCGCGCAGTGGCGACAGGGCTCGGTCCACGAGGCCGTTTCCTGTCGCCACATCAACTTGCCATCAATATCCCCGGATTCATTGCCTCAGGGCCCGTCGGCGCTAACAATGCGCACGACAAAACCGAAGGTACGTACGGACCTTCGGTGACGGAAGCTTGAGAGGACCCCCACAATGAATCGACCTCTCGTCGGCACCCTGGCCACGGCCGTTCTGGGAGCCGCAGCCCTGGTGGGCACCGCCGGTACGGCCGGCGCCGCCCCCCTCCCGGGCAAGGCAGCCACCGCGTCCGACGCGGCGGCGGCGAAGGGCGCGGCACACATATCCGCGGCCCCCGCGAAGGCAGGGCAGCACACCAAGGCGGTGGACTTCGCCGGCACGGTCGCACTGAGCAATTGCTCGGGATCGATCGTCAAGATGCCCACGTCGAAGGAGACCGACAAGGCCCTGGTCATGTCCAACGGACACTGCCTGGAGTCCGGGATGCCCGGCGCGGGTGAGGTTCTCGTCGACCAGCCGTCCAGCCGCAGCTTCACCGTGCTGGACGCCAAGGCGGGCAACCTGGGCACGATCAAGGCCACCAAGGTCGCGTACGCCACGATGACCGACACCGACGTCTCGCTCTACGAGACCGGCTCCACCTACGCCGACATCCAGCAGAAGTACGGCATCAAGCCGCTGGAGCTGGCCACCGAGCACCCCGCCAAGGGTGCGGCGATCACCGTGGTGTCCGGGTACTGGAAGAAGACCTACTCCTGCAAGGTCGACGGGTTCGTACACGAACTCAAGGAAGGCGACTGGACCTGGAAGGACTCGGTCCGCTACACCCCGGAGTGCCAGACCATCGGCGGCACCTCCGGCTCCCCGGTGCTCGACGACGCCACCGGCAAGGTCGCGGCCATCAACAACACGGGCAACGAGGACGGCGAGAAGTGCACCGTCAACAACCCGTGCGAGGTGGACGAGAGCGGCAACGTCACCGTCCACAAGGGCACCAACTACGCCGAGGAGACCTACGGGATCCCGAAGTGCTTCGCGGCCGGTAACAAGCTCGACCTGAGCCAGGACGGCTGCACGCTGCCGAAGCCGTCCGGCGCCCGCCGCTGATCCACCCACGCAGCAGGCGGGGCCCCGCGCAGTCACTGCACGGGGCCCCGCCGTGGGGGGTGGCGCACGAGGGGCCCGCCGCACCCGGGCCCGTCACACCGTTACGGCAGGCCGTGCACGTGCCCGCCGACCTGGCTCGCGAAGGCGTTGCCGTTCGACGCGTCCCAGTTCGTCGACCAGGTCATCGCGCCGCGCAGGCCCGGGTAGGTCTTGGACGGCTTGAAGGAGCCGCAGCCGCTGCCCTTGGTCAGGCAGTCCAGCGCGTCGTTGACGACGGACGGGGCGACGTAGCCGCCGCCGGCCGCGCTGGAGGACGCCGGGACGCCGATGCCGACCTGCGAGGCGTCGAGGCCGTTCTCCAGCTGGATGCAGGCGAGGCCGGTCAGGAAGTCCACGGTGCCCTGCGAGTAGACGTTGCCGTCACAGCCGATCATCGAACCGCTGTTGTAGTACTGCATGTTGACGGCGGTCAGGAAGTCCTTGATGCCGAGCGCCGTCTTGAAGTACTCGTTCTGCGGTGACTGCATGTCGATGGTCTGCGGCGCCATGGTCACCACGACGTCGCTGTGCTTGGCGTGCACGGCCTTCAACGCCTGCGTCATATAGGTGGAATTCAGGCCATTTTCCAGGTCGATGTCGACGCCGTTGAAGCCGTAGTCGTCCATCAGCTTGTTGAGGGAGGCGGCGAAGTTCTCGGCCGACGCGGAGTCGCTGACCGACACCGCGCCCTTCTCGCCGCCGACCGAAAGGATCACCGACTTGCCGGCCGCCTGCTTGGCCTTGATGTCCGCCTTGAAGTCGTCGTCCGAGCCGTAGCCGACCGCCGGATCGAGCTTGAAGGTGACCTCGCCCGGCTTACCCGTCGCGTCGGCGAAGGAGACCGCGATGATGTCGTACGCGTCGTCGACGTCCTTCAACTTCTGCACGGTGGCGCCGTTGTCGAAGTTCTGCCAGTAACCGGTCACCGCGTGTTTGGGGACGGCGGCTGCACCCGCCGACGGGGCGGGCGCGGACTGCTGCGGCCGGGTGTCCTGCGCGGCCTGCGCGGTGCCCGACGTGGCGACGCCGGCCGACACCAGCGCGGCGGCGGCTGCTGTGGCCAGCAGCCCTCTCTGCAATTTTCCTGATCGTGCGCGAACCACGACTGCCTCCGTGGGGGGGGAGTTGGCTGGTATGCGGATGCGCGCTCAGGGGCCCCTGTGCTGCCGTACAACGTGGTCCAGACCATTGAACCTGTCAAGGTTCAGGACACAACCGGTTGCCGCGCGTGAGCGGCGCGCAAGCGGGAAGGCGAAGGGGGAGGCAGTGGAACGGCATGTTCCGCAGCGTCCCGTGGGAGTGACGAGTGACCCGGAACGTGTTCTCCCGGACGTATCTCGCGGATAAAGTGCTGGGCGTATGGCGCCGATGGCGCAGAGCTGTGCCGATCCGCGGTCCCGGGGCCCCCGGAGGCCGAAGGGAGTGGGGGAGCGACGTGCCGACGGCGATTGCAGTCACCAGCCCCGACCTCGCCCTGCCCGCCACCGACCGGCAGACCCCCGCCGCCGTCGTGCTGCGCGCACCCGGACTCCAGCCGCTGGACGAGGCGTTGACGGAGACCGGTGCCGTGCTGGAACACCACGGCCACCTCATCGTGCTGTACTCCGCGGCCTGCCCGCCCGAGCACGTCCGCAGACTCCACACGCTCCGCGCACTCCTGGAGAGCGACCGGATCGCGATCGTGCCGCTGGAACTGCCGCCGCTCGGCGTCGCCGTACTCGCCCGCCAGCTCCGCCAGTTGTCCCTGTCCGCGCTCACCCCCGGCGTACTGGCCTGCGCCGCGCGGCTGCTGGCGCACTACATCCACGCCGGTGCGCTGCTCGGCACCGTCAGCGGCCTGGACCGGGTGCCGGTCGACCTGCGCTCCCACGTGACGTCCTGGCTGCCCGGCGCGCAGTTCGCGGTACTCGCCCACCCCGAACCGCAACTGGTCCGCCTGGAGCGGAACTCCACCACCGCCGGACTGAAAGGGCCCACGTACGGCACCCAACTCGCGACGGCCCGCGGTCACTTCGCCGGCGACTGGGTGTCAGGCGTGCTGGCACCCTCCTGGCAGGTCCAGGGCGGCTACGAAGTGCCGCTGCCCGCCGAGTCGGCCCAGTGGTGGGGCACCCGCAAGCTCGTCGAATTCGCCGCGGCCATACCGGATCCGGCCCTGCTGCACCGGCTGGTGTCCTCCGTACGCCGCGAGGCGTGCCGCTGGTGCGGGCTCGAACTCATCGGCGACCGCTGCGCTTTCTGCGCCACTCCGCTGCCCGCACGGGACAGTAGAACCGCAGGTGGACGCGCGGTGACCGCGGCCCGTGCACCCGGCGGCGCGGTGGCCGCCGGACCGGGATCCGGCGGCGCGGTCGCCGCCATAGCGGGCCCGCCGCCCGCGGGCTCACCGCTGCCGGGACCGCCCGCGCCACCCCCGCCCGGCCCCGCCGCACCCGCCCCGCCGCACTCGCCGCCGACCGGCCTCGGCCTGTCCCCGGTGGCCCTGCCGGGTGTCCCGGGCACCCGTGGCCGCCCGGCGCCCGGCGGCCCGGCGGACGTACGGGGCCCGGACGCCCTGAGCCGTACGGGCGGCCCGTACGGACCCGCCGACCGCCCCTTCCCGTCCCGCCCCGCCCCGATCGAGGTCCCCCACCCATGAACGCACGCCAGCGCCGCGGACTGATTCTGCTGCTCCTGTCGGCCCTGTGCGCAGCCGCCGCATTCATCGGCGTGCTGTCGGTCATCAGGAACGTCGAGTCCAAGGTCGGCCCGGAGAAGACCGCCTACCGGCTGAAGACCGACGTCGCGGCCTACAAGGCGCTGGATCCCGGGCAGTTCGAGAAGGTGACGGTGCCCCAGCGGTGGCTGCCGGCCACCGCCGTGACCCGGCTGGACGACCTCAGCGGCAAGATAGCGGTCACCCCGCTGCACAAGGGATCGCTCCTCCAGGACGACATGATCGTCGACCGGCCCGCGCTCAAGCCGGGCGAGCAGGAGATCGCCATCATGATCGACGCAGCCACCGGCGTGGCCGGCAAGATCAACCCCGGTGCCCGGGTGAACATCTACGCCACCTTCGACGGCAGGCGCCCCGAGGACAAGCCGGTCTCCAAGGTCATCGTGGCCGGCGCCCAGGTCATCGACGTCGGCAAGCTCACGCCGCTGGAGGCCAAGGACCCCGGCGACACCACCGCCGCCCGCCGCGACGGCGAGGCCGTCCCGATCACCTTCGCGCTCGGCACCCGCGACGCCCAACGCGTCGCCTACGCCGAGTCCTTCGCCTCCCACGTACGCCTGGCCCTGCTCGCCCCCGGCAGCCAGAACACCATCCCGCCCGGCGAGCGCACCTACACCCTGGACGGCGACAAGTGACCCGGAGGCACCGGTGACCATCCGCATCCTGCCGGCCATCGGCGACCCCGACACCGCACGCGCCGTCGCCGCGCTGCTCGGCCAGCTCCCGCACGCCGAACCCGCGCCCCCGGCCGCCGACTCCACCGCGCTGCTCGACACGCTGGCCGGCGCCGTACCGCCCGGAGCGAGCGGCCCGGCGGCCGTCGAGGCGCTGCCCGAAGTCGTCCTCGTCCACGAACGGATCGGGCCGCTGCCCGCGCTCGACCTGATCCGCGAGGTCGCGCTCCGCTTCCCCGCCGTCGGCGTCGTCCTGATCACCACCGACGCCGGGCCCGCGCTGTTCTCCGCCGCCATGGACGCCGGCGCCCGCGGCATCGTCAAACTGCCCCTGGGCCACGACGAACTGGCGGCCCGGGTCCAGGCCGCCGCCCAGTGGTCGGCCGGGGTACGCGCCCACCTCGGGGCCGGCCAGGACGCGGCGCCGGGACCGGCCGGCACCCTGGTGACCGTCACCGGCGCCAAGGGCGGCGTCGGCACCACCGTCGCCGCCGTGCAGCTCGCGCTCGCCGCCCGCGGCGCGGGACGCAGCGTCGCGCTGGTCGACCTGGACCTCCAGTCCGGTGACGTCGCCTCCTACCTGGACGTCCAGTTCCGCCGCTCCGTCGTCGACCTCGCCGGCATCGCCGACATCTCCGTACGGGTCCTCCAGGACGCGGTGCACGACCACCCGACAGGGCTCGGCCTGCTGCTCGCCCCGGACGAGGGGGAGCGCGGCGAGGAGGTCGACGACCGGGCGGCCCGCCAGATCCTCACCGCGCTGCGCTCCCGCTACGAAGTGGTGATCGTCGACTGCGGCTCCCAGATGCAGTCCGCGAACGCCGCAGCCGTCGAACTCGCCGGCACCGCCCTGCTGGTGACCACCCCCGACGTGGTGTCCGTACGCGCCGCCAAGCGGCAGGTGCGGCTCTGGGACAGACTCCAGATCCGCAAGGCCGAGGACACCACCACCGTCGTCAACCGCCTCACCCGGCACACCGAGATCCAGCCGCCGCTGGTCGCCAAGGCCACCGGCACCCACGTCGCCAGGACCACGGTCCCGGCCGCCTTCAAGGAACTCCAGCCGTGTGTCGACTCCGGCCGGATGCAGGACCTCGACAGCCGGTCCACGGTCCGCGCCGCCCTGGGGGCGCTGGCCGGTGAACTCGGCCTGATCGACGCCCCCGAGGCCGTCCACGGCCGCACCGGACACCGCGCCAGACCCTCGCTGACCGGCCGCAAGCGCAAGGCCCTGACGGCGGGCCCCGGCACGGCGGCCCACCGGGCGCCGGGAGCGGCGCCAGGACCGCGCGACCCGGCCGCCCCGGAGGGCTGAGCGGTGCGGCGCCCGCTGGGCGGCAGCGACCGGGGCCAGGTCTCCGTGGAGTTCCTCGGCATGCTCCCGCTGATCCTGCTCGTCCTCGTCCTGCTCTGGCAGTTCGTGCTGGTCGGCTACACCTTCACGCTCGCCGCCAACTCCGCGGACAAGGGCGCCCGCGCGGCCACCGCGACCCTCGACGGCGGCCCCGGCGCCTGCCGCACCGCCGCCGAGCGCGACCTGCCCGCCTCCTGGCGCGAGGGCGCCAGCACGTCCTGCGGCACCGAAGCCGGACTGTGGAAGGCGACCGTACGCATCAAGGTCCCGGTGCTCTTCCCCGGGGCGGGCGACTTCCCGTGGACGGTCACCGGCACCGCGGGCGCGGCGAAGGAAGGCTGAGGGGATGGGAAGGATCACGGAAACGCGGACGGGTGCGGCCTTGCGCCTGGTGCCCGCCCGGCTGCGCGGGCGTGGCCGGGACCGCGGGCAGGCGTCCATCGAGTTCCTCGGCTTCCTGCCGCTGCTGCTGCTCGTCGCGCTGGCCGTCGTCCAACTCGGCCTCGCCGCCTACGCCGTCCAGCAGGCCGGCACCGGAGCCCGCGCCGCCGCCAGGACCGCGTCCCTCGACGCGGCGGACCGGGAGAGCGGGCCGCAGGCCGCCGGGCGGGCGGCGATGAGCGGCTGGGTCGCCGAGGGGGCGCGGATCAGCGTCGGCGGCGGCAGCGGCGCGGTGCGTGCCACGGCGACCGTCACCATCCCCTCCGTCATCCCCGGCGTCGGCTTCGGCACCGCCAGCCGCAGCGCGACGATGCCCCGCCCCGCGGACCTGCCCGCGCCGGGCGTCGCCGCCTGGGAAGGAGCCGTCGCGCGATGAGTCTCAAAGGCCGGATCAGTACGCCGGAGCCCGCAGGAGAGCCCCGCCAGGACGGCCATTTGGTGCCCGTCTACCGCGCCAAACTCCTCGCGGAGATCGACCTCGCGGAGATGTCGTCGCTGGCCGCCGCCGAACGCCGCTCGCGCCTTGAGCGGGTGCTCGGCCACATCATCAGCCGCGAGGGCCCGGTGCTCTCCACCGCCGAACGGGGCCGCCTCATCCGCCGGGTGGTCGACGAGGCGCTGGGCCTCGGCGTCCTGGAACCCCTCCTGGAGGACGCCTCGATCACCGAGATCATGGTCAACGGCCCGGACCAGGTCTACGTCGAACGCTCCGGCCGGGTCGAGCTGGTCCCCGTCCGTTTCGCCTCGCACGAGCAGCTGATGCAGACCATCGAGCGGATCGTCTCCACCGTCAACCGCCGCGTCGACGAGTCGAATCCGATGGTCGACGCCCGGCTGCCGTCCGGCGAACGCGTCAACGTCATCATCCCGCCGCTCGCCCTCAACGGCGCCACCCTCACCATCCGCCGCTTCCCGCGCGCCTACACCCTCGCCGAACTCATCGGCATGGGCACCCTGGACGACCAGATGCTGATGCTGCTGGCCGCGCTGGTCCGCGCCAAGGTCAACATCGTCGTCTCCGGAGCCACAGGCGCCGGCAAGACCACCCTGCTCAACGCGCTGTCCGGGCTGATCCCCGACGGCGAGCGGATCATCACCGTCGAGGACGCCGCCGAACTCCAGCTCCAGCAGAGCCACGTCATCCGCCTCGAATCCCGCCCGCCCAACGTCGAGGGGAAGGGCCGCATCACCATCCGCGACCTCGTACGCAACTCCCTGCGCATGCGCCCCGACCGCATCATCGTCGGCGAGGTGCGCGGCGGCGAGACCCTCGACATGCTCCAGGCGATGTCCACCGGACACGACGGATCGCTGGCCACGGTGCACGCCAACAGCGCCGAGGACGCCCTGATGCGGCTCCAGACCCTCGCCTCCATGTCCGACGTCAAGATCCCCTTCGAGGCGCTGCGCGACCAGATCAACAGCGCCGTCGACTGCCTCGTCCAGCTCGGCAGACACGCCGACGGCACCCGCCGGATCAGCGAGATCGCCCTCCTCGACTCGCGCGGCCACGAGGACTACCGCATCGCCACCGTCTGCCGCTTCGACGCCGAACCGATGGCCGCCGACCGCGTCGTGCACGGCAGGTTCCGCTACTTCCCGCTGCCCCGCCGGATCGCCGAACGCCTCTTCATGGCGGGCGAGGCCACCCCGCCCGCCTTCGGCGTCGCCGCCACCGACGACCAACTCGCCACCCGGGAAGCCCGATGACCCCCGCCCCGCCGGCCGCCCCGCGCCGCCCCATCCCCACGTCCCCCAGGGAGCACACCCGATGAGCGGCATCGACCCCGCGCTGCCCGCCATCGGCGCCACCCTGCTCTGCGGGGCGCTCGCGGTGGCCGGGATACGGACGTACGCGGCCGGGCGGGCCCAGCGGCAGGCCGTCGTGGAGCGGCTCGCCGACGAGCGCGGCCTGCCGGTGGCCGGGCGGGGCCGCCGCTTCCGCTCCGTCGACCGCGCGCTGCGCCGCACCCGCTACGGCCGCCGCATCGAACGCCGGCTGGCCGCCACGGGCCTCGACGTCACCCCCGGCGAGTTCACCGTCCACCTGCTCGCCGCGGTCGTCGTCCTCTGGGTGATCGCGCACGCCACCCTCGCCGCGTTCTTCGGCCCGATCGCCGCGCTCACCGTGATCTGGGCCGCCTTCGCCTTCCTCAACTGGCAGCGCCAGAAGCGCATCGAGAAGTTCATCAACCAGCTCCCCGAACTCTCCCGCATCCTGGCCAACGCCACCCAGGCGGGGCTCGCGCTGCGCACCGCCCTGGGCATGGCGGCCGAGGAACTGGAGGCCCCGGCGGGCGAGGAGCTGGCCAAGGTCTCCGACAAGCTCGCCGTCGGCCACTCCGTCGACGAGGCGCTCGGCGAACTCGCCGAACGCCTGCCCTCACGCGAACTGGTCGTTCTGGTCACCACGCTGGTGCTCGCCAACCGCGCGGGCGGCACCGTCGTCGGCTCGCTGCGCAACCTCACCAAGACCCTGGAGGAGCGCAAGGAGACCCGCCGTGAGGTCCGCACCCAGCTCTCCCAGGTCGTCGTCACCGCCTACGTCGTCCCGTTGCTCGGTATCGGCACCCTGCTGCTCATGAACCGCATCGCGCCCGGCGCCATCGACCGGATGACCTCCTCCTTCCTCGGCCAGCTCGCGGTCGTCGCCGCCTTCGTCCTCTACGGGCTCGGCTTCTTCTTCATCCGCAGGCTCTCCAAGATCGACGTGTAGGGGACGGGTACCGCAATGGGCATCGGAATCGGAATCCTGCTGGCGCTCGCCCTCGCGCTCGCGGTCGCCGGCATCTGCTACGGCCTCGCGCTCTTCCGCAGCGAGGCCCGGCTGCCGCCCGACCTCGCGGTGTCCCTGGAGGTCGGCGCGACCCGCACCACCGCCGTCGGCTCGGCCGTCGACCGTACGGGCATGCGCTACGCGCCCGCGGTCCTGCGGCTGATGGGCGACAAGCGCGTCGCCCGGGTCCGCCGCCGGATCGATCTCGCGGGCAACCCCGGCGGTCTCACCGTCGACCGCTACGCCGCCCGCCGCGCCGTCTACGGCGCGCTCGGCGTCTTCGGCGCGCTGGTGATGTTCCTGCGCGGCCAGCCGCTCCTGGGCGTCTTGATGGTCCTCTTCGCGCTGTTCTGGACCGAGGTCGGCATCTGGGCCGCCATCCGCCAGCGCAAGGACACCATCGAGCGGACCCTGCCGGACTTCCTGGACGTCCTCGCGGTGGTCGTCAGCGCGGGGCTCGGTTTCCGCCAGGCTCTGGACCGCGTCGCCGACCGCTACGAAGGCCCCTGGGCCGACGAACTCCGCATCACCCTGCGCCAGATGGACATGGGTGTCAGCCGCCGCGAAGCCTTCGAGGAACTGCGCAAACGCAACGACTCGGAGCAGGTGGCGCAGTTCGTCACCGCACTTCAGCAGGGCGAGGAGCTGGGCGCGCCGATCGTCGACACGCTGATCCAGATCGCCGACGACATGCGGCGCACGGACGCGCAGAACGCCCGCAGGCGTGCCGCCCGCGCCGTGCCCAAGGCCACCATGGTCGTCACCACCTTCATGGTCCCTGCCACCATGATCCTGCTGATCGCAGGGTTTTTCCTCGGTTCGGGCACCCACTTCGGCTCCCTGCTGGGGGAGTGAAGGACGGGGCGTCAAGCGGGGCCACCAGGGGCGGAAGAGGGCGCAGGGCGCCGCGCGCCGGGGCGGCCGTGCCCCCGTTGCGCAGCGCGCCCGCGCAACCGGCCGGATCCCCCCGCGGGACACCGCAGCTTTGGGTCAACACCTTCGCTGGAGCAACGAGTTGTGCCACAGTGGGGCCTCGGCGGCTCCCCCGCACCCCGGTGCGGTCGGGCCGGCCGGCCCGCCACGGCGTCGGTATCGCTATCGGATGGTCCCGGAGGGGGATCGGGGGTGAACGGGGTGCGAAATGCGCTGCCGGGCCCGAGTGCCCTGAGTGGCCGAAAAGCTGCGCTGTGTCTCTTCTCCGTGTCCCCGCAGGAGTATTGGGTACGGATTCCCTGTTCCGGGAACGCCTATCCGGCGTACTTTTCTCGTGTCGTGACCGCGGAGCTACGCGCCGACACCGGGGGGACAGCCCAGCCGGACCAGAGCGGGACGGCCGCCCATGGAGGGAAAGACGATGGCGAAGCGGATTTTGGGGAACGACCGGGGACAGACCTCGATCGAGTACCTCGGCATCATCGCGGTGGTCGTGGCGATCGTCCTGGTGCTGTCGACCACGGACTTCGGCAGCCAGATCGCCAACGCCATCGCCAACAAGATCTCCGACGTCGTCGGCATCTAGTTGCCGCCACCGCCATGACGGCCCTCACCGCGCGCCGCCGGCGCGATGCCGGCCAGGCTTTCCCGATCTACATCGTGGCGGTCGCAGGGCTGCTCTTCCTCGCCTTCGCCTTCTTCGCCGTCGGCCAGGCCGCCGCTACGCGCAACGGCGCGCAGACCGCGGCCGATGCCGCTGCGCTGGCTGCCGGGCAGCAGTACCGCGACCAGCTCGGCGAGGGGTTCATCGACGCGCTGCGGCACGGCGCGGCCTGGCAGGACCTGATCGAGGGCCGCGGCGTCGACTCCGGCGCCGCCTGCGACCACGCCGCCTGGTTCGCCGGCCGCAACGACGCCACGGTCTCCTCCTGCACCCCCGACTCCTGGCCCACTTCCTTCGCGGTGCGCGTCACCTCCCGTACCGCCGTGGGGAGTTCGGTGATCCCCGGCACCGAGCACACCCACGCCACCGCCGACGCCACCGCGGTCGTCGCCCCGCGCTGCACGGTCACCGACACGCCGGGCGAAGGATCGGGCGACGGCAGGGGCGGGGACGGTAATAAGGACGCCAACGGCGAGGCCGGCAAGGACGGCAAGGGGGAAGGCAAGCCCGGCGGGGACGGGTCGGGGGACGCGCCGTCCCCCGTCCGCCTCGTCTGTGACGGACGGGCCTGGCAGCTCGACCCCGCCGCGCTCCACGGTCTCCCGGAAGCCGCCGACCTGTTCTCCGTGCGGCTCGCCCGATGACCACCCGCCCACGCGGCACACCGGCCGCCGCGCGCACCGCGAGGAGCTCTCGCCGCCCGGCCGGACCGATGACCCGCTGACGACCAAAGGATTCGCACCCATGAGCATGCGGCGCACCACGAAAGCCGCCCGAGGAGCGGTCGCCATGGCGAGCGCGGCCGGCCTGGCACTGGTCGTGGCCGGCTGCGGAGGCGGCGGTGCCGCCTCCCAGAAAGCGGACGGCAGCCACCCGAAACGGAGCACCGCCCCCCAGGAGACCGGCTCCACCGCCCCCGCAGCCGAAGCGGACGACGCCATCGGGGAGATCAAGGGCCCGGACGGCGTCGTGGTCACCCTGCACTCCGTGATCCGCGACTCCGGCGGCTTCGTCACCGTCAATGGCACGGTCGCCAACCACGGCAGCCGCGTCTTCAACGCCATCGACTGGCGCTCCAACGAATCGGAGATGCGTTCCAGGTCCTCCCTCTCCGGCGCCACGCTCGTCGACAAGGAGGGCAAGAAGCGGTACTTGGTGCTCCGCGACACCGACGGCGAGTGCCTGTGCACCACCGGCCTGAGCGGACTGCAACCCGGCGCGAGCCGCCCGATCTTCGCCCAGTTCCCCGCGCCGCCCGCCAAGGTGACCGAGGTCGACTTCCAGCTGCCGACCATGCCGCCGGCCAGCGTGCAGATCACGGAATGAGAGGCCGATGACCGCGCCGCACCCGCCCCGCACCCCCTCTCTGCCGCGCACCGCGGCCACCGCAGCCGTGCTGCTGCTGACCGCCGCGCTCACCGTCCCCGCCGCGCGGGCCACCACCCCGCCCGGCATCACGGAGGACAGCACACCACCGGTCCGCATCGACGCCCGCGACCCCGACCTGCGCATGGTCCAGGGCGCGAAGCTGGCCCCGTCGAAGGTCCTCAACATCAAGTCGGTGGTCGAGACCGACGACGGCGCCGAGCAGCGGCAGGACACCAACGACAATGTGACGTTCTCGCTCCAGGCCGAGGTGCTGTTCGGCAAGGACAGCGCCGAACTGTCATCGGACGCCCGCTCCCGCATCGGCGCCATCGCCACCGAAACCGAACGCCAACACGCCACCGACCTGCGGGTCTTCGGCTTCACCGACAGCCTCGGCTCGTCCGCCCACGGCGTCAAGCTGTCCAAGGAACGCGCCCACGCCGTCCAGCGCGAACTGGCCGAGAACCTGGACTCATCGGTGACGTTCCAGGTCCGCGGCTACGGCGAGCAGTACCCCATCGCCGACAACGGCACCGAAGCCGGCCGCAAGAAGAACCGCCGGGTGGAGGTCAGCTTTCCCCGCGCTTCCTGACGACGGTGCCGACCGAGCCGGCGACGGCTCGGTGGGTGGCGGCGCAGTTCTCGCGCTGTCCGGGAAACCGTTGTCGCGCGGATCTCGCCGATGGCCGTCGGTGACGGTGGAGCGGCCCACCGAACAGAGCCCATGCGGCCCTTGTCGCGTCACGCCCCGAAGTGTCCGAAGGCCGACCGCGTCAGGACAGCTCGTCTGCGAGCAGATCCATCAGAAGCCCGTCCTGCCAGGCGCCCGTTCGGTGGTCGCGACCGTACGACCGCATGATCCCCACGGGTTTGAACCCGACCTTGCGGTAACAGCGGATCGCCGCGGTGTTGGCCACGGCGGGGTCGATGGTCAGCCGGTGATGGCCGCGTTCCCGCACCAGCCACCGGGCCAGCGTGCGCACCGTGTCGGCACCGAGCCCCTTCCCGTGACTCCCCGCCGTCAGGAAGATGTCGATGCCGGCATGGCGGAACTCGGGATCGGTCTCTTCGTCGAACTGGACGGCGCCGATGACCTCACCATCGAAAACGACGGCCAGCATGCCCTCATAGCCGTCCGGAGGCGACCACCACGCCGCGACTTCCGGTTCTCGTACGACCCTTTCGAGGATCTCGGTATCGCCATCGGCCACCGAACGCAGCACGACCTTGTCCCCATGCAGTTCCATGCCCTCATTCTCGCTGAGCGATGAAGGCACCTTCAGCCCGTGCGGCCCCGTCACGCACGAGCTGACCGGCTCACCCAAGGGCGGCGCGGCGGTCAACTTGGCGCTTCTCAGGGTGAGGTGGGTGGCTCGGGCGTGGGGCGTACCTCCAGTGTCAGACCGGGGCGCAGGCCCCATCCGGCCATCGCGCCCGCCTCGGCCTCCAGTACGTGCCGGGACCGCGGCCGTGGCAGCCCCAGTCGCCCCGGGCGCATGGTCCGCACCGCCAGCACCCTGAAGTCCCGCCCCAGATAGGCGACATCGAGCGCGAACCGCATCCGGAAGGTGTGCACCCCGCTCGCCGGGGTCAGCAGCAGCGCGCCCTCGATGCCGTCGCGTCCCAACAGCCCCCGGGTGCGCGCCCGGTAGGACGCCGCGACCTCGACGGGCACCACCACATCCGCGCCGTGCAAGGTCCCCGCGCCGTCCCGCCACCGCTTCCTCGAGCCCATGGGCGCCGTTCTACCAGCCCCGCGCGCGGAGTCCGAACGCGCCGGGACCGCCGCCCTCTACAGTCGTCGCGTGTCGCCGACGCTGATGACCCTCGCCGCCGCCTACGGTGCCGCCGCCGGACTGCTGCTGCCCCGCCCCGCCCACCGGATGGCCGTCGAACCGGAGGAGGACTGGCGCGCGCACTGCCCCGCCGGCCATCCCCTCACCGGATACGCCGGCGGCTGGCTGGGACCGCCGCGCTGCCCACGGTGCCGGACGGCCTGCGGGCCCGCGGCGCTGCCGACGGCCGCCGCGACCGCACTGGTCTGCGCGGCGCTCGCGGCGGCCACCGGCGCCCGCCCCGAGCTGGCCGCCTGGCTGCTGATGGCCCCCGTGGCCGTCCTCCTGGCGGCCGTCGACTGGCGGGTGCGGCGTCTCCCGGACGCGCTGACGCTGCCGCTCGCCGCCCTGGCCGCCGCGGCGCTCGGACTCGTCGGCTGGCTCACCGGCACGTCGGGATCCTGGCTGCGGGCACTGCTGGGCGGCCTGTTGCTCGGCGCGTGCTACCTGCTGCTCTTCGCCGTCAACCCCAGCGGGATCGGCCTGGGCGACGCCAAGCTGGCACTCGGCCTGGGCATCGCCCTGGGGTGGTACGGCTGGCGCGCCCTGCTCACCGGCGGCGCCGCGGGGGTGTTCATCGGCGCGCTGTGGGGCGCGGGACTGCTGCTCGCCCGCCGTGGCCGGCGCCAGGAGCCCATGCCGCTCGGCCCGTTCATGATCGTCGGAGCCCTCTGCGGACTGCTGCCCGCAGCCGCCGCGGCCGGCTGAGCGGCGGCCCGTGAGCCCCGGCGCGCGACCGGGGCACACCGGGTTGCGCGTCCTGCACGCACCACCCCTCGGTCGGGGTTATGGTGGAGACCCCCCCTCGGGCCGGTCCGTATCCCCCCCACGGACCGGCCCGCTTTTTGTTTCCCGGACGCGCATCCGCCGTACGACGCCCGTCAGCTCTCCGGCGCCGTGAAGGCCGTCCGGTACGCGCGGGGCGAGGTGCCGAGCAGCCGGCGGAAGTGCCGCCTGAGGTTGGACGGACTGCCGAGGCCGCACTCGTCGGCGACCCTGTCGATGCTTAGATCGCTGTGTTCCAGCAGCTCACGGGCCCGGTTGAGGCGGGCGGCCAGCAGCCACTGGAGGGGCGTGACCCCGGTCTCCACGACGAACCTGCGGGCGAAGGTCCGCGGCGAGACGCTGGCGTGCCCGGCCAGCAGCGCCACCGACAGGGGCTGGTGCAGCCGGTCGAGCGCCCAGCTGCGGGTCGCGGCCAGCGAGGCGCCGTCGGACTCGGGCGGCAGCGGGTGCTGCACGTACTGGGCCTGGCCGCCCTCGCGGTGCGGCGCGGCCACCAGGCTGCGCGCCACCCGGTTGGCCGTCTTCGCCCCCACGTCCCGCCGCACGAGGTGCAGACACAGGTCGATGCCGGCGGCCACCCCCGCCGAGGTGAGGACCTGTCCCTCGTCGACGTACAGCACGCCGGGATCCACCCGTACCCGCGGATGGCGGGCAGCCAGCTCGCCGGCGTTCTGCCAGTGGGTGGTCGCCGTGCGGCCGTCCAGCACACCGGCCGCGGCCAGGGCGAACGCGCCGGTACAGATCGAGACCAGCCGCGCGCCCCTGGCGTACGCGGCGGCCAGCGCGTCGAGCACCGCGGGCTCCGGCGTGCGCAGATGCGGAGCGAACCCCGGGACCACCACCGTGTCTGCCCGGCGCACCGCCTCAAGACCTGACTCCACGGTGACGCCGAACCCGGCGGTGGTGGGCACCGGTCCTGGCGCCGCGCCGCAGAGGGTGAGGCGGTAGGGCGTCGGCTCCTCGCGCGGCGCGAAGATCTGCGCCGGGATGCCGAGGTCCAGCGGCAGCACCGAAGGGAGCACCAGGACCGCCACGTCGTGCGGAGGCAGGACGGCGGGAGCGGGGGAGCGGTCGGACATGGCAGGATCCTCTCGCAACCTGGCGTTCCTGCCACTGTAGATGCGCAGCCACCGGGCCGAGCATGGAGCCATGACTCCAGGAGAATCCCAGGTCACAGCTGGTCTGAAGGCTGTTCCCGCGCCGCGGGAGCTGATCCCCGCGCTGCCGGAAGACCCGCTCACCCGCCGCGCGCTCCACCTCGTCATCCGGGAGGAATCCGCCCCCATCGCCCACCACAGCATCCGCAGCGCCCTGTTCGCGCGGCTGCTCGCCGACCACCGCGGCGCCGAGCCCGGCTGCGACTACGACCCGCAGCTGCTCTTCCTCGCCTGTGTGCTGCACGACATCGGCCTCAGCGAGCGGGGCAACGGACGGCAGCGCTTCGAGGTCGACGGGGCGGACGCCGCCGCGGCCTTCCTCACCGAGCAGAACCTGCCCGCCGGGCAGGTCGACGCCGTGTGGGAAGCCATCGCCCTGCACACATCGCCCGGCATCGCCGAACGCCGGGGCACGCTGTGCGCCTTCGTCAGGGCCGGGGTGGGGATGGATTTCGGCCGCGATACCGACTTCATCAGCGACGCCACGGGCGCCGCGATCCACGCGGCCTACCCGCGGCTTTCGATGACCACCACGCTCGTCGACGAGGTCGTCGCGCAGGCCGTGGCCCGCCCGGAGAAGGCCCCGCCCCACTCGTTCCCCGGCGGGGTGCTGCACGAGCGCACCACCCCGCCGTACCGCGCCTCCATCGAGGAGCGGACGGCGGCGGCACGGTGGGGCAACTGACCGCACGGGCGGCACGCCGGGCCTGCACGCGCCGCCCGTAAAGGACACCGGAGGTACGTCAGCCCCGGCGTGCCCAGATGTTCACGCCGTCCGTCGTCTCGGCGAACTCGTCGATCTCGGCCAGCTCGGTCTCCGTCAGCACCGGGGCGGCCAGCGCCGCGACGTTCGCCTCCAGCTGCCCGACGCTGCTCGCGCCGATCAGGGCGGACGTCATCCGCGCGTCGCGGAGCACCCAGCCGAGCGCCAGCTGGGCCAGCGACTGGCCGCGGCGGGCGGCGATGTCGTGCAGACCGCGCAGCCGCCGGATGACCTCGTCGGACAGGAGATCCGGGTCGAGCGACTTGCCCTGTGCGGCGCGCGAGCCCTCCGGAATGCCGTGCAGGTACTTGTCGGTCAGCAGACCCTGCGCCAGCGGTGCGAAGGAAATGCAGCCCATGCCCTCGGATTCGAGGGTGTCCAGCAGGCCGTCGTCCTCGGTCCAGCGGTTGATCATCGAGTAGGACGGCTGGTGGATCAGCGCGGGGACGCCCATCCCGCGCAGGATCCTGGCCGCCTCGCGGGTCTGCTCGGCGTTGTACGAGGAGACGCCCGCGTACAGGGCCTTGCCCTGCCGGACGGCGGACGCGAGGGCGCCCATCGTCTCCTCCAGCGGGGTTTCCGGGTCGAAGCGGTGCGAGTAGAAGATATCGACGTAATCGACACCCATCCGCTTCAGCGACGCATCCAACGACGAGAGGAGATATTTCCGCGATCCCCATTCCCCGTAAGGACCGGGGTGCATCTGATATCCGGCTTTGGTCGAGAGAATCATCTCGTCGCGGTAGGGCCTGAAGTCCTGCGCGAAGATCTTT
This sequence comes from Streptomyces sp. NPDC048644, assembly GCF_043199105.1. NCBI lineage: Bacteria > Bacillati > Actinomycetota > Actinomycetes > Kitasatosporales > Streptomycetaceae > Streptomyces > Streptomyces sp. NPDC048644. The sequence continues at coordinate 546,552 of NZ_JBICVO010000004.1, read as the reverse complement.
CCGAAGTTCAGCTCGGCCGAGCCGGGCGGCGGGCCGTAGTTGTTGGCCAGGTCGAAGTGCGTGACGCCCAGGTCGAAGGCGCGCCGCAGGATCGCGCGCTGGGACGCCAGGGTGCGGTCGTCGCCGAAGTTGTGCCAGAGTCCAAGGGAGATGGCCGGAAGTTTGAGGCCACTGCGGCCGGTACGCCGGTACTCCATGGAGTCATAGCGTGATTCCGCGGCGCAGTAAGGAGAGGAACCAGTCATGGTCATCTCCTTATCACGGACTTGTGACATACCTGATTGGGCTGTTGAGACGCCCGAGAAGTAAAGTTGCCGACTTAGGCGACGGGGCGACCGCCATGGGCACGGAGGGGCTGGACCACACATGCTGCGATCTTCCGGGGTGCGCATCCCGTATCCGCCTGCACTGCGGAATCTGGTGTACCGGCTGTACGCGCGCCGGGTGGAGGGCCGCCTGGACCACACCCAGGTGCCCAAGCACATCGGCGTGATCCTCGACGGCAACCGCCGCTGGGCGCGGGCCGACGGCCGGACGACGGAACAGGGACACCAGGCCGGCGCCGCCAAGATCAGCGAACTGCTCGGGTGGTGCGAGGAGACCGACGTCGAGGTCGTCACCCTCTGGCTGCTGTCGACGGACAACCTCGACCGGCCCGAAAAGGAACTGACGCCCCTGCTGGGCATCATCGAGAACACCGTGCGCGATCTGGCGGTCGGCGGTCGCTGGCGGGTGCACCACGTCGGCAACCGCGACCTGCTGCCCGCCGACACCCAGCAGGTGCTCAAGAAGGCCGAGCAGGACACCGCCGACAACACCGGCGTCCTGGTGAACGTCGCCGTCGGATACGGCGGCCGGCAGGAGATCGCCGACGCGGTCCGCTCCCTGCTGCACGAACACGCCGAGCGCGGCACGTCGTTCGACGAGCTTGCCGAGATCGTCGACATCGACCTCATCTCCGAGCACCTCTACACCCGCGGCCAGCCCGACCCGGACCTGGTGATCCGCACCAGCGGCGAACAGCGCCTCTCCGGCTTCATGCTCTGGCAGAGCGCCCACTCCGAGTACTACTTCTGCGAGGTCTTCTGGCCGGCGTTCCGGAAGGTCGACTTCCTGCGTGCGCTGCGCGACTACGCGGCCCGGCACCGGCGTTACGGCTTCTAGAGCGGCACCGCCACCGGAACGGCACCGCCACACCTGACGGCCGGGCACGCATCCCCACCGGGATGTGCCCGGCCGTCAGTGCGCCGGCAGGAAGGCCGTTCCCGGCCCGCCGGGGCGCAGTGAGCGGGCGCGTTCCTGCGGGGCGCGCCCCGCCGTGGCGCCGCGTAACCCAAGGTTCATCACCTGTGTGTCATATGCCGTGGCATGGGCGTGCGGGTTCGCGGGAATATCCCTTCCAGGTCGGCGTCCGGAATCAGACACGGGCGCCGTATCTCAGCGGACGGCATGGGGTCGTCCGCCCGGGAGGCCCTTTGCACATCACGGACGATCGTGCCCCGTGCACGGCCGACGCGGAGGGCCGGTCTTCGGCCCGTGCAACGTGGCCGGATGCCGGTCCTGTCCCCCGCGACGCCGTCGCACCCCGACCTCATCCGAGGGGGTTCGTCCACCCGTGGTGAACAGCAAGAAGCGCCGTGAGAACGGCCGGCGCACTTATGTCCTCGACACCAGCGTCCTGCTGGCGGATCCAGGCGCCATGTCCCGCTTCGACGAGCACGAAGTCGTGCTGCCGGTCGTCGTGGTCACGGAGTTGGAGGCCAAGAGGCACCATCCAGAGTTGGGTTACTTCGCGCGGCAGGCGCTCCGACTGCTGGACGAGTACCGGGTGCAGTTCGGGAGGCTGGATGCGCCCCTTCCCATCGGGGATCTGGGCGGCACGCTCCGGGTCGAGCTGAACCACTCCGATCCCGCGATCCTGCCCGCCGCCTTCCTCAACGAGCACAGCAGGCTCGGCGACAACGACTCGCGGATCCTGGCGGTGGCACGCAACCTCCAGGCCGAGGGCTACGACGTCACCGTCGTCTCCAAAGACCTGCCGATGCGCATCAAGGCGTCATCGGTCGGCCTGCTGGCCGAGGAGTACCGCGCCGAACTGGCGGTCACCGACTCCGGCTGGACGGGGATGGCCGAACTGACCGTCGCCGCCGAGCAGATCGACGACCTGTTCGCCGACGAGGTCGCCCCCGTACCGGAAGCCGCCGAACTTCCGGTGCACACCGGGCTCGTGCTCCAGTCCGAACGGGGCAAGGCGCTCGGCCGGGTCACCCCGGAGGGTGCGGTCCGGCTGGTGCGCGGCGACCGGGAGGCGTTCGGGATCCACGGACGCAGCGCCGAGCAGCGGATCGCCCTGGATCTGCTGCTCGACCAGGAGGTCGGCATCATCTCGATGGGCGGCAGAGCCGGCACCGGCAAGTCGGCGCTGGCGCTGTGCGCGGGCCTGGAGGCGGTGCTGGAGCGTCAGCAGCACCGCAAGGTGATGGTGTTCCGCCCGCTCTACGCCGTCGGCGGCCAGGAACTCGGCTATCTGCCGGGCAGCGAGGCGGAGAAGATGAGCCCCTGGGCTCAGGCGGTCTTCGACACGCTGTCCGCGGTGACGAGCAAGGAGGTCATCGAAGAGGTGGTGGGACGCGGCATGTTGGAGGTGCTGCCGCTCACCCACATCCGCGGCCGGTCGCTGCACGATGCGTTCGTCATCGTGGACGAGGCCCAGTCCCTCGAACGGAACGTCCTGCTGACCGTGCTGTCCCGCATCGGGGCCAACTCGCGCGTGGTGCTCACGCATGACGTCGCACAGCGCGACAACCTGCGGGTCGGGCGGCACGACGGCGTGGTGGCCGTGGTCGAGAAGCTGAAGGGGCATCCGCTCTTCGCGCACGTCACCCTGACCCGCTCGGAGCGGTCGCCGATCGCCGCGCTGGTGACCGAAATGCTGGAGGACGGCAGGATCTGACCGGTTGTGAACCGCGGCGCCGTCCGGCGAAGCCAAGGAGCTTAGCCGGACGGCGTTCCTGTGCGCGGGAATAACCGAAATTACTTGGGGGTAAACGAGGTGTGAGCTTTCACACCCAGTGGAGAATTGATTCCCGGCATCTCGTTCGGGCAGAGTCTGGGTCCTGTCAGGCCCCGCATACGGCACAACCAGCATCCCCAGAGGTGCGGAACACCCGAACTTCATAGCGAATCGCCGTATGCCGCCCGAGCACCACGCGGACCCCGAGGGGTACGTACCGGGCCCGTGCCTCCCGTGACCAGCCGTCCCCTACCGCTCAACAGGGGGCGGAACAAGGGGAGACCAGCGCCAGGGGCACGATTGCGTCCGCGAGGTCACCTATGCGGACGATGCTGGAAGGAAATCGTGTGAGCCGGATCTCGGTCCGGGGATTCGCCGTGGCCTCCGCCACCGCGGTCACCACCGTCGGCGCCGTGGTCGGCGTCGCCGCAGGCAACGAGCCGGGCTCGGTCGCCAACACCGAAGCCACCGCTGCCGATGCGACGATCGCAGACATTCCCGCGGGCCAGCAGGCCCAGGTGCAGACGGCCTCCCTGACGCAGCAGGCGGACGACCAGTCCACCCAGGCGGATGCGGCAGCCCTCAAGACCGCGCAGGAGTCGGCACGCAAGGCAGCCGCACAAACCGCGCAGGAGAAGAAGGACGCCGCCGACGACGCCAAGGCGAAGGCGGACGCGGAAGCGCGCGAGAAGAAGAAGCTCGCCGCCAACCGTTCCGCAGCGCGTGACGCCGGCGACTTCGTCGCCAAGGGTTCCTACACGATCGCCGAGACGCAGGCCATTGCGCGCCAGATGATCCCGGGCGAGCAGTTCCAGTGCTTCAGCAACATCGTGAGCCACGAGTCCGGCTGGAACTACAAGGCCACCAACGCCTCGTCGGGCGCCTACGGTCTGGTCCAGGCACTCCCCGGCTCCAAGATGTCCTCCGCCGGTTCCGACTGGCAGACCAACCCGGCCACCCAGATCAAGTGGGGCCTGAACTACATGAACAGCCGCTACGGCAGCCCCTGTGGCGCCTGGCAGTTCTGGCAGGCCAACAGCTGGTACTAGGCCCGCCGCCGGCTTCCGGCAGCACCACAGCGCAACCGAGACCCCCGACCGCGTCAGCGTCGGGGGTCTCGTGCGTCCTTCGCGGGTAACGTCGTCCCGTCAGATGTGGGGGACGGGAGGGGAAGAGGAAGCGACATGTCCAGATTGCCTGAGTGGGTCGGTGGCCTCGGCGCCGGTCTGACGCGGCTCTCGCGGCGGCTGGAGGACCAGCGCCGCCGTGCGGAGTCCGCGGCGGCGGCCGACGACCCCGAGGAGTTGCGGCATGCCGTACGCCCCGATGTCCCGGACGGCGCGGCCGAGTCGGGAGCCCCGGGGGCCGCGGAGACCGGCCCGCCGTCCGCCGGGGGAGGGGCCGCGTCCGGCGGCGAAGCCCCGCCCGTGCCGCTGACCGCTCCTCAGAAGGGCGCCGATTCCCCCCAGGAGGCGCGGCCTTCCGACGCGTCCCCGGGGGGCGAGGGAGCCGTCTCGGTGCGTCCGCCGGAATCCGTGCCCGCGCCGCCCGCGTACGCGCCCGCGGTGTCCGCCAGGCCCGATCCGGTCGCCGCCGTGCCGTGGGGCGTACGGGTCGCCGCCGAGGCCGGCTGGCGGCTGCTGGTGCTGGCCGGGACGCTCTGGGTGCTGGCCCGGGTCATCACCACCATCGAACTGGTCGTGCTGGCCTTCGTCGCGGCCCTGCTGATCACCGCGCTGCTCCAGCCGACGGTGGCCTGGCTGCGCCGCCGCGGGCTGCCGCGCGGGTTCGCCACGGCGCTGACCTTCATCGGCGGCTTCGTCATCATGGGCCTGGTCGGCTGGTTCGTGGTGTGGCAGGTGCAGGACAATATCGACTCGGTCTCCAGCCGCATCCTGGAAGGCATCACCGAGCTGAAGGGCTGGCTGCTCAAGAGCCCGTTCCACGTGACCGAGGCGCAGATCAACAACATCGCCAAGAACCTTCAGGACGCGGTCGGCGCCAACACCGAGGCGATCACCTCGGCGGGGCTCGAAGGGGTCACCGTCGTGCTGGAGGTCCTGACCGGCATTCTGCTGGCGATGTTCACCACGCTCTTCCTGCTGTACGACGGCCGCCGGATCTGGTCGTGGGTGCTCAAGCTGGTTCCCGGCGCGGCCCGTGAGGGTGTCGCGGGCGCCGGGCCGCGCGCCTGGCGCACGCTGACCGCCTATGTGCGGGGCACGGTCCTGGTCGCCCTGATCGACGCGATCTTCATCGGCATCGGGCTGTACTTCCTGAACGTGCCGCTCGCCGTGCCGCTGGCCGTGTTCATCTTCCTGTTCGCCTTCATCCCGCTGATCGGTGCGGTGGTGTCAGGTGCGCTCGCGTGCGTCGTCGCGCTGGTCACCCAGGGCGTGTTCACGGCCCTGATGGTGCTTGCCGTGGTGCTGGCCGTGCAACAGATCGAGGGACACATCCTCCAGCCGTTCATTCTCGGGCGCGCGGTGCGGGTGCATCCCCTGGCGGTGATCCTGTCGGTCGCGGCCGGCGGGCTGATCGCCGGGATCGGCGGGGCGGTGGTGGCCGTGCCGCTGGTCGCCGTGACCAACACCGTGGTCGGGTATCTCCGCGCGTACTCCCAGGAACAGGCGGTGCGGATGGCTCCGCAGCCGCGGGGCGCCACGGCGATCGGGGTGGCGCCCACGGCCCCTCCGAAGGCCGTGGAGGACTGAAGGACCCGGCGCGGCCAGGGCCGGCGGACCGTTCCCCGCGCCGCTCCGGTACGCGCACGAAAGACCCAGGCCCCATGGACAACTGTCCACGGGGCCCGGGTCTTTGCGAGGGTGCGGGGGATTACTCCGCCAGCGCCGCCTCGGCGTCCAGGGTGGCGCCCACGGCCTGCAGGACGGCCGCGATCTTGACGGCTTCCTGGATGGTCTCGCGGTCCACGCCGGCCTTGCGGAGCACCTGCTCGTGCGAGTCCAGGCACATGCCGCAGCCGTTGATGGCGGAGACGGCCAGCGACCACAGCTCGAAGTCGACCTTGTCCACGCCGGGGTTGCCGATGACGTTCATCCGCAGACCGGCACGCATCGTCCCGTACTCCGGGTCGGAGAGGAGGTGACGCGTGCGGTAGAAGACGTTGTTCATCGCCATGATGGCGGCGGCCGACTTGGCGGCGGTGTACGCCTCAGCCGAGAGGTTCGCCTTCGCCTCGGGCTCCAGCTCGCGCAGCACCTTCGGCGAGCGCGAGGCGATCGCGCAGGCCAGGACGGTGCCCCACAGCTGCTGCTGCGGGAGGTCGCTGTTGCCGATGACCGAGCCGAGGTTCAGCTTGAGGTCCTTGGCGAAGTCCGGTACCGCGGACTTCAGTTCGTCGAGTGCCATCTCAGATCACTCGCCCGACAGGAGCGCGACCGGGTCGAGGGTCTCGTCGCCCTTGGACCAGTTGCAGGGGCACAGCTCGTCGGTCTGCAGGGCGTCGAGCACCCGCAGGACCTCCTTGGGGTTACGGCCGACGGAGCCGGCGGTCACCATGGTGAACTGGATCTCGTTGTTCTGGTCGACGATGAAGACGGCGCGCTGCGCGAAGCCGTCCTCGCCCTCGATGCCCAGGGCGCGCATGAGCTCGTGCTTCGAGTCGGCGAGCATCGGGAAGGGCAGGTCGGTCAGGTCCGGGTGGTCCTTGCGCCAGGCGTGGTGCACGAACTCGGAGTCACCGGAGAAGCCGAGGATCTGGGCGTCACGGTCGGCGAACTCGTCGTTCAGCTTGCCGAAGGCGGCGATCTCGGTGGGGCACACGAAGGTGAAGTCCTTCGGCCACGCGAACACGATCTTCCACTTGCCCTCGTAGGTCTTGTGGTCGATCTGCTCGAATTCCTTGCCGGACTCGAGCGAAACGCAAGCGGTCAGGTCGAACTCGGGGAACTTGTCACCGACAGTGAGCACGCGCTCTCCTTGCAACCAGAAGTCCTTTTTGGGGACTTTCCTAGGGGGTTGGACGCATCACACGGTGCCACAGATGCCATTGATCAGGGAAATAGCTAGAGTGGTTGATGTTGATCGGAGGTGGTTATCAGTGGTGACACCGGCGAACGGCGGACGGGCGCGGCAGCCCAGCCTGGCGCAGCTGCGGGCCTTTGCCGCGGTGGCCGAATCCCTGCACTTCCGGGAGGCGGCGGCCGAGATCGGGATGAGCCAGCCCGCACTGTCCGGAGCGGTCTCCGCGCTGGAGGAGACGCTCGGAGTGCAACTCCTGGAGCGTACGACGCGCAAGGTACTGCTCTCACCGGCGGGGGAGCGGGTGGCGGCGCGGGCCAGGGTGGTACTGGAGGCGGTCGGCGACCTGATGGAGGAGGCGGAGGCGGCGCGCGCGCCGTTCACCGGCGTCCTGCGGCTCGGCGTCATTCCGACCGTCGCGCCCTACCTGCTGCCGACCGTGCTGCGGCTGGTGCACGGCAAGTATCCGGACCTCGACCTCCAGGTGCACGAGGAACAGACCGCCTCGCTGCTGGACGGGCTCGCGCACGGGCGTCTCGACCTGCTGCTGCTCGCGGTGCCGCTCGGCGTCCCGCAGGTCACCGAAATCCCGCTGTTCGACGAGGACTTCGTCCTGGTGGCGCCCAAGGACCACTGGCTGGGTGGCCGCGGCGACATACCGCGCCAGGCGCTGCGGGAACTGGACCTGCTGCTGCTCGACGAGGGGCACTGCCTGCGCGACCAGGCGCTGGACATCTGCCGGGAGGCGGGCCGGGAGGAGGGCGCGCCGGTGACCACCAGCGCGGCCGGCCTGTCGACGCTGGTGCAGCTGGTGGCCGGCGGGCTCGGGGTGACGCTGCTGCCGCGGACCGCGCTGCGGGTGGAGACCGGGCGCAACGACGAGCTGACGACCGGGTACTTCGCGGATCCGGCGCCCAGCCGCCGGGTCGCGCTGGCGATGCGCAGCGGGGCGGCCAGGCAGCGCGAGTTCGAGGAGTTCGCGGACGCGCTGCGGGTGGCGCTGCGGGGGCTGCCGGTACGGATGGCGACGTAGCGGGCCGGTGTCCTGATCACTCCGTGCGGAGGCCGTCGGGGCGCATCATGCGCCACAGCGGCGGCAGGCTCAGGGCCGTCACGAAGAGGATCACGCCGGCGCCGATTCCGGCCATCCCGGCCACCGCCGCCCAGTCCACCGTCACGCCGTTGCTGATGATCGACAGCAGCAGTGCGCCCAGGGTCAGGCCGCAGCCGAGCGCGAGCGCCAGGCCGAGGGTGACGGGGACCGCGGTCTGCCACAGGATCGACCAGCCCAGGCTCGCCCTGCGGGTGCCGAAGGCGTGCAGTGACGACAGCATCCTGCGGCGCTCGTTGAGCTGCTCGACGGTCGTGATGATCAGGCCGGCGCCGATCAGCAGCAGAGTGATCACGGAGCCCGCGAACAGGCCGTTGCGGACGCCGGCAAGCTGCTGGTCGTGCGGGTTGTCGACGGTGGAGGACTCGTAGAACGTCGGGTTGACGCGGGCCGCGGTGTTGCGGATGTGCTCGACGACGTCGGGCAGGTTCCGGTCGTAGTCGACGGTCAGTTCCATGTCGCTGCTGTCCAGCCCGCTGATGTCGAGGGCGGACGGCGTGGCCAGCAGGTCGTAGGAGTAGTGGTCGGGGCCGGTGCCGGCGCCGGGGGAGGCGAGGCGGGTGGGCAGGGTGTGGCGGGGGATCTGCCAGGGGCGGGGCTTGGGCGCATCGCTCCCCATCACCGGGGGGTTGAGGTCGATGGCCGCGCCCGGCTTGATGACGTCCTTGTCGCGCTGGTCGGTGAGGAAGACGTCGCCGGATCCGCAGGACGGCAGGGCGGCCAGTCTGCGCAGCTCGGCGCAGTCGCCGACGCCGATCAGCAGGAAGCGGGTGTCGTCCGCCGGGTGCCCAGGGGCCGGGACCTCGCCGACGTGTGCGGTGACGACGCCGCGTGCCGACTTCACGCCCGGCGTCGCCCGCAGCGCGGCGAGTGCCTGCTCGGTCTGCCGCCAGCTGTCCGCGGGCCCCCAGTAGCCGAGTTCCGGGCGCTCCTTGCCGGACTGCGCGTACGCCTGGGCGTACCCGGCCTGCATGCCGGTGAACAGCATGTGGATGGCGATGGCGCCGGCCACCGCGACGGTGATGCCGCTGACCGCGCGGGTGGCCGAGCCGCTGCTCAACTGGAGCCTGCGCACGGCGAGTTGCCAGGGCACCGGGCCGCCGCGCAGCCGGTTCACCACGGCGTCGACGAGCCAGGGCAGCAGTGCGGTGACGCCGAGCAGCAGCAGCATCGAACCGACGGCGAGACGCCCGGTGTTGAGCGGGCTGTCGGTCCATCGCTGCTCCCGGGCCAGCGGGAGCAGCAGCAGCGCGCCCAGGACCGGCAGCAGCACCCGCCACCACAGCCTGCGGCGCACCGCCGGGCGGTTACGGACCACGCCCAGCGGCTCGACCGTCACGCGGCGCTGTGCGAACAGCGTCACCAGCACCGAAGCGGCCGGCACCAGGACGGCGATCAGCGTGGCGGGCAGCGGTCCCGGGCGGATGTCGGAGGGGAAGACGTTGATGTTCCACAGTGTGATCACCGAGGCGAGCTGCCGGACGCCGAGGAACAGCAGGGCCCCGGCGGCCAGTCCCAGCAGCGAGCCGAACAGCGACTCGCCGGACGCGATCCGGCGGGTGGTGGCCACATCGGAGCCGACCAGCCGCAGGGCCGCGAGGCGTCGCTCCCGCTGCTCGTTGCCGACGCGTACGGAGGTGCCGATGAAGACCATCACGGGCGTCAGCAGCGCCACGCAGGTCATGATCACCAAGAGGACGGCCTGCGGCTGCATCGGCGGCGGATCCCAGACCTTGCCGAAGTGGTCGATGCGGTAGCCGCTGGGCTTGTGCAGGGTCGCGCTGCCTGCGACGTAGGTGAGTTCGGCCGGGCCGCTGAGGCCCTCGTCGCCGATGACGCCGCTGATCCGGTAGTCGAGGCGCTCGCGCAGCAGCGCGCCGTCGGGGGAGTCCAGCAGCTTCTTCAGCGCGGGCGACACCAGCATCCGGCCGGGCCCGGGGAGTTGCCGCATGCCGGGCGGCGCGGGCGGGTGCGCGCCGTCGGGGCGGACCAGCCGGCCGCGGATCGCCTGCCCGTGGAAGACGGTGTCGGCTGAGCTGTAGAGGACGGTGGTGTCGCCGCGCGGCGGTTCGTGCCGCTGGCCGAGGTTCTCCCTGGCCTTCTCCCGGCCGTGCCAGGCGTCCATCAGGGTCGGTACCGAGGCGCCGATGAGCAGGACGGCGACGCCGAGCGCCACGGCGGTCGCGGTCAGGGCGGTACGGATCCAGCCATCGCGCCCGCCGCCCGCCGCGAAGCGCATGCCCATGGCGAGGTCGTCGGCCCAGGCGCGGGGGCGGCTGCGCGGGCGGACGGGCACGGGCCGGCGCGGGTCGGCTTCGGGGGGCGTGCCGGGCGTGCGCCGGTCTGCCCGGGAGCGGAGCGGGTTCACTGCAAGCCCGCCAGCATGTCCTTCACCTTGCCGTCGCGGACGACGATCTCGCGGTCGGAGTAGGCGGCGACGCGGGATTCGTGGGTGACGAGGACGACGGCTGCGCTGGTGTCCCGCGCGGCGTCGGTGAGCAGCGACATCACGCGTTCGCCGTTGAGGGAGTCGAGGGCGCCGGTGGGTTCGTCGGCGAAGATCACGCGCGGGCGGGTGGCGAGCGCGCGGGCGACGGCGACGCGCTGGCCCTGGCCGCCGGAGACCTCACCGGGCCGCTTGGCGCTGATGTCATCGACCTCCAGGCGCTCCAGCCACGCACGTGCCTGGCGCTCGGCCTCCTTGCGCTTGACGCCGTTCAGCCGCAGCGGAAGCGCGACGTTCTCCACGCAGGTCAGCTCGGGTACCAGCTGGCCGAACTGGAAGACGAAGCCGAAGTCGGTGCGGCGCAGCGCACTGCGCTCGGTGTCGTTCAGGGTGGTCAGCTCGCGGTCGCCGTAGCGGACCGTGCCGCGGTCCGGGCGCACGATGCCGGCGAGGCAGTGCAGCAGCGTCGACTTGCCGGAGCCGGACGGGCCGAGCACGGCGACGACCTCGCCCGGGTGGATGGAGAACTCGGCGCCGTCCAGTGCCGGGGTCGCGCCGTACGCCTTGTGCAGCCCCTCGGCCGCGAGCAGGGATCCTTCCGGGGTCATTCGCGCACCGATTCCGCGAGGCGGTCGAGCCGCGCCGCGGTCAGTTCGAGCCAGCGCAGGTCGGCTTCCAGGTGGAACAGCGCGTGGTCGCAGATCAGCTGGTCGGCGAGGTCGCCCTTGCGCTTGCGCTCGGTCAGGCCGCGCATCAGCCGCAGGTGCTCGGCCCGCTGGGTGTCGAGGAGTTCGGCGGCGTTGCGCTCGGTCATCAGGGCCAGTACGACCTTGGTGTAGAGCGTGGACTGGAGGTAAGGCTCGGGCTTTTCGGGCCGGCCGAGCCACTGGGCGACGTCGGTGACGCCGGCGTCGGTGATGGCGTACCGCTTGCGCTCGGGCCCCGCCCCGGCCTCCACGCTGTCCACCTCGACCAAGCCGTTCTTCAGCAGCCGGGACATGGTCGAGTAGACCTGCCCGTAATGCAGCGGACGATCGTGTCCGAAGTGCTCGTCGAAAGCCCGCTTGAGGTCGTAGCCGTGGCGGGGACCGGACTCCAGGAGGCCCAGCAGCGTATGACCGATTGACATGCCGACCACCTTACGTCGTGGGTGTATCCGTGGTGTATACGCCCGTTGTATACCTGCCCGGCGCACAGCCGGAAATGTCCGGTGTGGGGCCCGGGTGTGACCGGGCCCCACACCGGGGGAGCGCTACTCGGAGCGCAGCCCGCCGGGCCGCATCATCCGCCACAGCGGCGGCAGGCTGAGCAGCGTGATCAGCAGGACGAGTCCGGCGCCCGCCAGCGGCAGCGGCCAGATCGCCGACCAGTCGAAGGTGCCCTTGCCCGCCATCCGCAGCAGCACGCTGCCGAGCCCGACGCCGCCGGCCAGGGCGAGCGCGAGCCCCAGGAAGACGGGGACCGCGGTCTGCCACAGGACGGACCAGGCGAGGGTGGACCTGCGGGTGCCGAAGGCGACCAGGACCGAAAGCAGCCGGCGGCGCTCGCGCAACTGCTCCAGGGTGGAGACGAGCAGGCCGGCCGCGATCAGCGCCATGGTGAGCGTGGAGCTGACCTGCAGACCTGTGCGGACGGTCGTGAACTTCTGGTCACGCGTGGCGGTGCGCAACGTGATGACCTGCATCGTCGGGTCGACGCGGGCGGCGGTGTTGCGTACGTGCTCCACCGTGTCGGACGCCGCCGGGTCGATCTTGAGCAGGGCACGTGCCGTGGGCTCGTCGAGCCGCCCGGGATCCACCGCGCCGGGGGTGGCGAAGATGCCGAGGGCGAGTCGGCCGGACGGATCCCTGCGGGCGTGGGCCTTCCGGGTCTCCTTGGGGACGGTCCACAGCCGCGGCTTGCCGACGGGCTTGCCGGTCTCCGGGTCGGCGTTGAACAGCACCGGCGCGCCGGGCCGTGCGGTCTTCAGGACGAAGTCGTCGTCGCTGCCGGTGCCGCCGGTGACGATGAAGGCGTCGCCGTCCTTGCAGGGGCCGGTCCGCGCCAGCTCCCGCAGCGCGGTGCAGTCGCCGACGGTGACCGCGGCGCTCGGCGCGAACTCCTCGCCCTTGCGCAGCGGTCCCGGCCGGGTGACGGACGACTCGACCACCGCGATGGAGCCGCGGACGCCCTGGGTGCCCTGGAATTGCTTGATCATGGTGCGGATGGTGCGCATGTCGTGCGCCGGCAGGATCACGCTCAGCTGCGCCCGGCGGTCGTCCGCTCCCGTGTGCTTCAGGAAGTCGCTCTGGACGGCGGAGACGAACAGCTGGAGTGCGATGGCGCCGGCGACCGCGACGGTGATGCCGCTGACCGCGCGGGCCGCGGCGCCGCTGCCGAGCTGGAGCCTGCGGGTGGCCAGCTGCCAGGGCACGGGGCCGCCCTTGAACCTGGCCACCACCGCTTCGACGGCCCACGGCAGCAGCAGCGTGACGCCGAGCAGCACCAGCACCGCACCGCCCGCGACGGCGAACGGGTCGACGCGGGCGTTGGCCGCGTCCACCGGGTCGCTGAGCAGCAGCATCGCCAGGCCGATCAGCGGCACCGGGATGCGCCACCACAGCCGGCGGCGGCGTGCCGTGGCGTGCCGGACGACGCCCAGCGGCTCGATCGTGACGCCGCGCATCGCGGCCAGGGTGACCGCGACGGCCGACACCGGGACCGCGAGGGCGATCAGCACGGTCAGCGCCGGGCTCGGGGTCAGGTCGGAGGGGAAGGCGTTGACGTCCCACAGGGTGACCACGCCGGTGAACTGCCGGCCGATCAGGAACAGCAGTCCGCCCAGCAGCAGACCGCACAGCGAGCCGAACAGCGCCTCGCCCGCGGCCATTCTGCGGGCCATGTGGACGTCGGCGCCGATCAGCCGCAGGGCCGCGAGCCGCCGGTCGCGGCCCTCGCCGCCGAAGCGGACCGCGGTGGCGATGAAGAGGGCGACCGGCATCAGGAGCACCACGCACGCCAGGATGATCAGCATCACCAGGATCGCGCTCGGTGCCGACTCACTGCTCCCGCCCCCGAACGAGCCGGTGCGGTGGCCCCCGTGCTCCGTGGTGAGGGTGGCGCTGCCCGTGTAGTACGCCAGCTCGGACGGCCCGATGAGGCCGGCTTCCGCGATCGTGCCGGTGAGCCGGTAGGGCAGCCGCTCGCGCAGCAGCGCGCCGTCAGGCGAGGCCAGCAGCTCCTTCAGCGCGGGCGACGCCACCATCTCGCCGGGGCGGGGCAGCGCGGTCACGCCCGGCGGGGCGGGGGCGTGCGGGCCGTCGGGGCGCAGCAGGACGCCGGTGATCCGGGCGCCGCGGAACTCGGTGTCGGCCGAGGCGGTCACCAGGGACGAGGGCGACGGCTCGACGGGCCTGTCGGACGCGGTCTGGCGGGCCTCGCCGCGCGTGTACCGGCCTTGCAGCAGCTGCGGAACGGACGCGGCGGTCAGCAGCAGCGCCACGCCCAGGGCGGCGCCGACGGCGGTGAGCAGCGTACGGGTCCAGCCCGCACGGCCGCCGCCGGCCGCGAAGCGGAGGCCCATGACGAGGTCGCGGGCCCAGGCCGCCGGGCCGGTGGGCGGGGCCGGGTTGCCGGGCGCGGCGGGAGGCGGGCCGCCGCGCCGTTCGTCGAGAAGGGTCATACGGCGCCCACCGCCGCTTCGCGTGCGATGCCGTCGCGGACGACGATCTCGCGGTCGGAGTAGGCGGCGACGCGGGATTCGTGGGTGACGAGGACGACGGCTGCGCTGGTGTCGCGGGCCGCCTCGGTCAGCAGGGTCATGACGCGTTCGCCGTTGAGGGAGTCGAGGGCGCCGGTGGGTTCGTCGGCGAAGATCACGCGCGGGCGGGTGGCGAGCGCGCGGGCGACGGCGACGCGCTGGCCCTGGCCGCCGGAGACCTCGCCGGGCCGCTTGGCCGCGACGTCGTCCACCTCCAGGCGCTCCAGCCACGCACGTGCGTGGCGCTCGGCCTCCTTGCGCGCGAGGCCGTTCAGCCGCAGCGGAAGCGCGACGTTCTCCACGCAGGTCAGTTCGGGTACCAGCTGGCCGAACTGGAAGACGAAGCCGAAGTCGGTGCGGCGCAGCGCACTGAGCTGTGCGTCGTTCATGCCGGTCAGCTCGCGGTCGCCGTAGCGGACGCTGCCGCGGTCCGGGCGCAGGAGGCCGGAGAGGCAGTGCAGCAGCGTGGACTTGCCGGAACCTGACGGGCCCATGACGGCCACCACCTCGCCCGCGTGGATCGAGAAGCCGGTGCCGTCGAGCGCGGGAGTGGTGCCGTACGCCTTGTGCAGCGCGCCGGCTTCGAGCAGGGATCCGGCCGGTGTCATACGCGGGCCTCCGAGAGTGCGGGCAGGGGACATCCGATGGACGTGCCGCGCACTCTACATGAGGTGTATACATGTGATGTATAGATGGAGTGGATAGCGAGGATGGAGGGGTGAACTCGGGGCGGCCCGGCGGTACTTCAGCCGTCCGCCGGCGGGCGGGGCTCCTTGGGCGGGCGTCCGCGACGGGCCGGGCCGCCCGCGCCGCGCGGCAGCCGGCCCGCGTCCGAAAGCGCCTTGCGGAGCAGGAACTCGACCTGCGCGTTGGTGCTGCGCAGCTCGTCACCGGCCCAGCGGGCGAGCGCGTCGTGGATCAGCGGGTCGAGCCGCAGCAGCACCTGCTTGCGCTGCTGCGGCCGTCGCGCGGGCTTCCGGTCGCCGTCGGCTCCGGACTCCTCGGGGGTGTCGGCACTCACTGGTAGAGCGAGCCCGTGTTGAGGACCGGCTGCGCGGCACGGTCGCCGCACAGCACCACCATCAGGTTGCCGACCATGGACGCCTTGCGCTCCTCGTCCAGTTCGACGATGCCCTGCTCGCTGATCCGGACCAGCGCCTGCTCGACCATGCCGACCGCGCCCTCGACGATCTGCTGGCGGGCCGCCACGACCGCGCCCGCCTGCTGGCGCTGGAGCATCGCCGAGGCGATCTCGGGGGCGTAGGCGAGGTGGCTGAAGCGGGACTCGATGATCCGGACGCCGGCGGCCTGCACCCGGGCGGTCAGCTCGACGGCGAGCTTCTCGGTGATCTCCTCGGCGTTGCCGCGCAGCGACAGGGCGTCCTCGTCGTGCGCGTCGTAGGGGTACTCGATCGCGATGTGCCGGACGGCCGCCTCGGTCTGGGTGGCGACGAACTCCAGGAAGTCGTCGACCTCGAAGAGGGCCTGGGCGGTGTCCTCGACCTTCCAGACGACGATCGAGGCCAGCTCGATCGGGTTGCCGTAGGCGTCGTTGACCTTCAGTACCGCGGTCTCGTGGTTGCGGACCCGGGTGGAGATCTTCCGTGCGCTGGTCAGCGGGTTGACCCAGCGCAGCCCGTCGGTGCGGATGGTTCCGACGTACCGGCCGAAGAGCTGGATGACGCGGGCCTCGCCTGGCGCGACCATCTTCACGCCGGTCATGCAGAAGAACGAGGTGAGCAGCATCAGGATGCCGACGATCAGCATCGGCACCCCCACCGCGTTGTGGCCGCCGGAGCCGAGCACGCCGCCGCCGATGATGAGCGCGATCCCGAGGAAGACGCCGAGCACGGTCAGCAGCAGGGCGACGCCGCCCGGGATGCTGTGCGCCGGCTTCTCGCGGACCTGCGGTTCGGGCATCTCGGGTGCGTCGGCGGCCGGTCCTGTGGTGCTGCCGCCCGGTGTCTGGTCGGACATGGGAATCCCCCGTTTCTCGTGGTGCCGGTCATCGTGACGATCACGATGTCACCAATCTAGCAAAGTGATAGCACTTTATTCCACTGCCGCTCTGGATGCGCAACCACTGCGCGGCGGTTCCCCTCTTGACAGGTGCTGATTGTCACGTCGGCAAAAGCCTTGATCGATGAGGATTTGCTGACAGATGCGGTGTTAGCTTCAACAGCTGAGTTAGCTGGGGGCGGAACGACTGGAGTTGCGGGAGCGATGGGCCGAGCGGACGTGAGGCGGGCGGATCAGGAGCGTGCCCGCCGGGACGGTAAGAAGCAGGAGAAGGGCCGCATACGCCGCCTCTTCACCTGGAAGAAGATCCTCGGCACGTTCTTCGGCGTGTGCCTGCTGGGCATCCTGTCCGTCGTCGGGCTGTACCTCTACGTGGACGTCCCCGCGGCAGGCAACGAACTCGCCGTCGCGCAGAGCAACGTCTACAAGTACGCCGACGGCAAGGTTCTGGCCCGCACCGGCAAGGTCAACCGCGAGAGCGTGCCGCTGAGCCGGATACCCAAGGACGTGCAGATGTCCTTCGTGGCCGCCGAGAACAAGACATTCTTCGACGACTCCGGCATCGACCTCAAGGGCACCCTGCGCGGCGTACTCAAGACCCTCAGCGGCGAGGGCAAGCAGGGCGGCTCGACCATCACCCAGCAGTACGTCAAGAACTACTACCTGAGCCAGGAGCAGACGGTCTCCCGCAAGCTCCAGGAGATGGTCATCTCGCTCAAGGTGGACGCCAAGTTCTCCAAGGAGAAGATCCTCGCCGGCTACATCAACACCAGCTTCTACGGCCGCCGCGCGTACGGCATCCAGGCCGCGGCCCAGGCGTACTACCACGTGGACGCCGACAAGCTGACCGTCTCGCAGGGCGCCTACCTCGCCTCGCTGCTCCAGGCGCCGAACCAGTACGACTGGGCGCAGGCGACCCCGGCCGGCAAGAAGCTGGTCAAGCAGCGCTGGGCCTACACCCTCGACAACATGGTCGAGATGAAGTGGCTGACCCAGGCGGAGCGCGACAAGCAGAAGTTCGACATACCGAAGGACCCGAAGCCGGAAGAGGGCCTGACCGGACGCACCGGCTATCTCGTCAAGGCAGCCAAGGACGAGCTGTTCGCCCACGGCGTCGACGAGAAGAAGTTCGAGCTGGGCGGCTGGACGATCACCCTCGGCATCGAGAAGGACAAGCAGCTGGCGCTGGAGAAGTCCGTCAAGGACAAGCTCACCGCCGACCTCGACCCCAAGACGCGCAAGGTCGACAAGGACGCCCAGCTCGGCGCCGCGTCCGTCGACCCCAAGACCGGCCACATCGTGGCGATGTACGGCGGCGCGGGCTTCACCCAGCACTACATCAACAACGCGACGCGTGAGGACTACCAGCCGGCCTCCACCTTCAAGCCGCTGATCCTCGCCTCGGCGATGGAGAACCGGTCCCAGACCCAGGACGGGCTTCCGATCACGCCCAACACGATCTACGACGGCAACAACCGCCGCCCGGTCGTCGGCGGCACCGGCGGCGCCTTCGCACCGCCCAACGAGGACCAGCGCAGCTACGGCAACATCACCGTCCAGCAGGCGATGAACAACTCCGTCAACTCGGTGTTCGCGCAGATGGGCGCCGACGTGGGGCTCGACAGCCTCAAGAAGACGGCGACGAGCCTGGGCATGAGCAGCAAGATGGACGTCCAGCCCGCCATGACGCTGGGCAGCATGGGCGCCAGCCCCGTCCAGATGGCCGGGGTCTACGCCACCTTCGACAACCACGGCAAGAAGGTCACCCCGACGCTGGTGACCAAGGCCGAGCACGCCAGCGAGCCCGCCCCTGACCTGCCCGACCCCGTCGGCGACCAGATCCTCAGCAGGCAGACCGCCGACACCGTCACCTCCGTGCTGCGCGGCGTGGTCGACGACGGTACGGCCACCGCCGTGCGGGGCACCAACTACGAGGCCGCGGGCAAGACCGGTACGTCCGACGACAACAAGTCGGCCTGGTTCGTGGGCTATACGCCCAAGCTGGTCACCGCCGTCGGCATGTTCGGCGAGGCGGAGGGCGGCCGGCAGGTCACGCTGCACGGCACCGGCGGCGGCGGTCGCGTCAACGGTGGTGGCTACCCCGCACAGGTGTGGGCCGCCTACAACGCGACGGCGCTCGGCGCGGACGCCCACGCCACCTTCGACCTCGACACGGACCTCGGCGCCGGCGTGGCACCGCCCCCCACCCAGACCGCACCGTCGACCCCGACCCATACCCCGTCCGGGCCGCCGACCCCCACGGGCACCCCGACCGGTTCGCCCTCGACCGACCCGACGCCGACCCATACCCCGACGGACCCGACGCAGACCCCGACCGACCCGACGCCGACCACCACGGGCGGCGACACCGGATCACCGACCGGCGGCGAGAACGGCACCGGCGGTGAGAACGGCGCCGGCGGTCAGAACGGCGCCGGAGGCAACAACGGCACCGGCGGCGGCAACGGACCCGGCGGCCTGAACGGCTTCGAGTGACCGGCGCGCACCCACCGCACACGGCCGCGGCCCCCACCTCGTACGGAACGAGGCGGGGGCCGCGGCCGTGTGCGGGTCAGCCGCCGTTGACCCGCTTGGCGATCCGGTCGCCGACGTCCTTGTCGACGTTCCGCCAGTACTGGAACGCGCGCTCAAGCACCGGCTTGCTCACACCGCCCAGCAGATGCCCTGAGACGTTGTTCACCAGCCGCTCGCGGGCCGCGTCGTCCAGGACCGAGCGGACCATCGTGCCCGGCTGCCCCCAGTCGTCGTCCTCGCGGCGCAGCGTGTACGCCTCGCGGACCAGCTCGCCCGCGGTCCGCCAGCCCACCGGATCCCTGGACTGCTCCGGGGACGCCGCCGGTCCGCCGTACGAGTTCGGCGCGTACGGACGGGCCGCCCGCGACGGATCGAACCGCATCGGGCCGTCCTTCGCGTACGAGTGGACCGGGACGTGCGCCCGATTGGGCGGCAGCTGGGCGTAGTTCGGGCCGATCCGGTACCGGTGCGTGTCCGGGTACGAGAACAGCCGCCCCAGCAGCATCTTGTCCGGCGACGGGCCGATGCCGGGCACCAGATTCGACGGTTCGAACGCCGCCTGCTCGATGTGGATGAAGAAGTCCTCCGGGTTCCGGTTGAGCGTCATCCGGCCGACCTCGATCAGCGGGTAGTCGCCGTGCGGCCACACCTTGGTCAGGTCGAACGGGTTGAACCGGTAGTCCGGGGCGTCGTCGAACGGCATGACCTGCACGTACAGCGTCCAGGACGGCGCGTTGCCGCTCTCGATGGCGTGGTACAGATCCCGGCGGTGGATGTCGGCGTCCTCACCGGCCAGCCGGTCCGCCTCCTCCTGGGTGAGGAAGTCGATGCCCTGGTCGGTCTTGAAGTGGTACTTGATCCAGAACTTCTCGCCGCCGCGGTTGACCCACATGTACGTGTGCGAGCCGTAGCCGTTCATGTGCCGGTACGTCTTGGGGATGCCCCGGTCGCCCATCAGCCAGGTGACCATGTGGGCGGACTCCGGCGACAGCGTCCAGAAATCCCACTGCATGTCGTTGTCGCGCAGCCCGCTGTCCGGACGGCGCTTCTGCGAGCGGATGAAGTCCTGGAACTTGATCGTGTCACGGACGAAGAAGACCGGGGTGTTGTTGCCCACCAGGTCGTAATTGCCGTCCTCGGTATAGAACTTGAGGGCGAAGCCGCGCGGGTCGCGCCAGGTGTCGGGAGAGCCCTGCTCACCCGCGACGGTCGAGAAGCGGGCCAGCATGTCGGTGCTCTTGCCCGGCTGGAAGAGGTCCGCCTTGGTGAACTGGCTGACGTCGTTGGTGACCTCGAAGACGCCGTACGCACCGCTGCCCTTGGCGTGCACCACCCGCTCGGGAACCCGTTCGCGGTTGAACAGGGCCATCTTCTCGATGAGGTAGTGGTCGTGCAGCAGGATCGGGCCGTCCGCCCCGACGGACAGCGAGTGCTCGTCGCTGCCGATGGGGATGCCGGCGTTGTTCGTCGTGCGCGGAACGTTCTGCGCTGAACTGGTCATGGAGGAACGCCTCCCGGTCGACTGGTGTGGGGGTGAAAGGGGCAGTCAGTCCCTTTTGCCCACCCAAGCAGTCAACTCCGCCGACGGCATGTCGGCAACCCTGTCCGGTCCCCGCACACCACCGAAAAGGCCCCCGCCCGATCCCGGACGAGGGCCTGAACGGCAAGGGGAGCACCCCGGCGTCAGCGGCGCGCGGCCCCCGGCGGCATCGACAGCTCGAACCAGACGACCTTGCCCATGCTCAGCCGCGTCGCACCCCAGCGCCGCGCCATCCGGTTGACCAGATACAGGCCACGCCCGCCCTCGTCCGACGGCCGTGCCTGCCGCAGCCGTGGCAGCTGCGGCACATCGTCACCGACCTCGCACCGCAGCACGTCCGTCCGCAGCAACCGCAGCGTCACCGGCCGCTCCGCATACCGGACCGCGTTCGTCACGACCTCGCTGACCAGCAGCTCCAGCTGATCGGTCAGCTCCTCGAGGCCCCAGCGCGCCAGCGCCCTGCGGGCCAGCCGGCGCGCCTGCCCCGCCGTCTGCGCCTTCGGGTCCAGATACCAGTACGCGACGTCGCTCGGCGCTATGCCGTCGAACCTGGCGGCCAGCAGCGCGATGTCGTCGTCGCGGTCGCCGGGGCCCAGCATGTCCAGCACCTCGTCGCACAGCGGCTCAAGCGGCGGCGGATTGGGGCCGGTCAGCCTGGCCGTCTCCGCCAGCCGCTCCCGCAGCTGCTCGATGCCGGTCCAGACGTCCCGGATCCGCGACTCGACCAGACCGTCGGTGTAGAGCACGAGGGTGGCGCCCGCCGGTGCGTCCAGCTCCACCGCCTCGAAATCCACCCCACCGACGCCGATCGGCGCGCCCGGCGGCACCCGCAGGACCTCCGCGCGCCCGCCGCGGTGCAGCATCACGGGCGGCGGATGCCCCGCGTTCGCGATGATGATCCGGTGCGCCACCGGGTCGTAGACCGCGTACAGGCACGTCGCCATCCGGTCCGAGCCCAGCCGCTGCGCCTGCTCGTCGAGGTGGTGCAGCACCTCCTGCGGCGGCAGGTCGAGGCCCGCCAGGGTCTGCGCCGTCGTCCGCAGCTGGCCCATGATCGCGGCCGAGGTCATCGAGTGGCCCATGACGTCGCCGACGACCAGCGCCACCCGGCTGCCGGGCAGCGGAATCGCGTCGTACCAGTCGCCGCCCACCCGCGCCGTCTCGGCGGCGGGCAGATAGCGGCTGGCCAGCCGCACACCGGTCGGCTGCGGCAGCGAGTCGGGCAGCATCGTGCGCTGGAGCGCGTCCGCGATGTACGCCTCGCGGCCGTAGAGCACCGCCTTGTCCACACCCAGCGCGGTGTGCGTCGCCAGCTGCGCCGCCACCAGCAGATCGTCCGGCTCGAACGCCGGGCGGTCCGGGCGCCGCAGGAACACCGCCGCACCGATCACCCGCCGGCGCCCGCGCAGCGGCGCCAGGATCACCCGGTTCCCCGCGGGCAGCCGGGTGGCGGGGCCCAGCAGCTCGGGCAGCGCGGTCCGCGCCGCCTGCACCTCGCCGAACAGCGGGCGCACCCCGCGCAACACCTCCGCCAGCGGACCGCCGGGACGCACCTCGGCAAGCTCCGCCGCGCTGCCGCCCATCGCAGGGCCCAGATCGGGCTGCGCGGGCAGCACCGGCAGCCGGGTGCCGTTGGTGTCGGGCTCCTCCGGGATCCGGTCGGTACGGCGCAGCCGCAGCACCACAGGACCCGTCGGCCGCTCGTCGCCCACCGGCAGCGGATCCCGCAGGTAGACGAGGATCGCGTCGGCGAACGTCGGCACCGTCGCCCGGCACAGGCCGAGCACGATCTCGTCGAGGTCTATGCCGCGGGCGATCCGCCGGGTGGCCGCCCCGATGAACCGCAGCCGGTCACCTCCCGCCTGCCGGGCCGCCGCGATCTCCCCGCTCTCGCCGGGATGCGCCGAACGGGCGGGCGGCGGCACCGGAACGGCCATGGCCCCCTCACCCGCCCGCGTCGGCTCGGCGCGCGAGCCCGGCGGCACCGCCGGATCCCCGGGGCCCGCGGGCGGCGGCACGGACGCGCCGTCGCCCGGCGGCCTGGACCTGCCGCCCTCGCGCGGTCTGCCGATCCCTTCGGCGGCGCGGTGGCCTTCGCCGGGCTCGGGCGGCTGCGCGCTGCCGACCGCACCGTGCGCCGCCCGGTGGTCGTCGTAAGGACCGCCCCCGCGGCCTTCGCCCGACGCGTCGTCGGCGCGCCCCGCGCGGGCGGCGGCGTCCCCGCCCGCACCGGGCACACCCGGCGGACCGCTCAGGGGAACCGCCGGGCCCGTCGCTCCGTCGAACGGGGCGCCAGGAGGATCGTGCGGCACGGCGCCGCCCGGTCCCGCGCCGTCGCCGAAGCCCGTGTCGTCACCGCCGCGGATGGCGAAACCGGCACCGGGGAGCGGGGCGAAACCGGGCGCGCCGGGCTGCTGGAGGGCGCTGCGCGGGTCGGGGACCGCGCCCAGCGGCGCCGTCCCGGCCGGCCCCCGCGCAGGGGACGCCGAGGACGCGGCAGGCGTGGCCGACTGCCGCAGTTGGGGGGAGGTGGGGTGCTCCGTCACGCGTGGGATTCCATCCGTCCGGGGCTGCGCGCCCGACGCGCCGCGTTTCAAGCACATCCTGGGGGACGCGCCTGACCCGCTACGTCTCAAGCGCGTCGCAGGTGCAGAAAGAGCTGGATCTCGGGTGGTACGTCCGTACTGGCCGGGGCATAGGCGTAGGAGTCCTCCCCGATGACGTCGAAACCCGCGTCGTGCACGACTCGACGCAGATCCTCCCGCAGAAAACCCGATACCCGGATCGAGTTGCCCAGGAACGGAATCGTGAAGTCGTCCACGTCCGCCTCGACCATGGACAGGGCGAGCAGCCCGCCAGGTCGTAGCAGATCATGCAACATCCGCAGCGCATAGGGAATCTCTGCGCGCGGCAGCATCAGCAGGGTGAAGAAAGCGGCGATGCCGTCGAACGAGCCGGCGCCGCCGAGCCGGCCGCCTCGCAGGTCCGCGATGTCCAGCCGGTGGAACTCGGCCTTCGGGACGTTGTCCCCGGCCAGCTCGACCATCGCGGGGGAGAGGTCGACACCCACGACGCGGTGGCCGGCGTCCGACAGCTGCCGGGCGGTCGGCAGGCCGGTGCCGCAGCCGATGTCCAGCACCCGCGAGTCGGGCGGCAGTTCGTCCGCCAGCCAGGCGCCCGACGACAGCTGGCCGTCCTTGTGGGGGAACGCCTCGTCGTAGCGGTCGCCGATCGCGTCGAACGCCTCGGCCTGGCCGGCCCGGTCCAGTGCTAACCGGTTCAGACCTTCATATTTGTCGTAGCTCTCAGCGCTCACGACCTCGCCCCTCCCGCGACCGCGGTCAAGTTCGGTTTCCAGTTCCGGAGTTGCGCCTGTGCAGTCTCGCGGAGGACGATCCTACGGTTTGTGACCCAGGGCGCATCAAGGGGGCTCGTTCCCGCTGCTCGCCATGCGAGGAGAGGCGTTGCCCATAGGCGCGTCTTTCCACGGTTCGCCTCCTTCACTCGCCCCGATGTGCGTCGTTTGCTCACGACCGCAAATGCCCCGGCGTACGGTCCCAGTTGTCCGGCAGGTCCGGCACCGTCCAGCCCGGATCCGGCCGCCAGTCCTCCCAGCCGTCGCCGAACGGGCGTCCCCATGCCGCGATGTGGTCCACCGCGGCCCGCCCGGCGGCCCGCGCCCCGGCCGCCTGCTCCGGGGACATCAGCCCGTCCCGCTGCGCCTGTGCGAACTCGTCCTCGTCCCGCCACTCCCAGTGCCGGTCCGGATAGACGCAGAGGTCCAGGAAATGGTCCTCCGAATCCACGCCGCCCGCCCAACGGGTCCGTGGCTCCTCCAAGTTGACGTACCAGTTCTTGAAATGCCAGCCGCGTTCCCAGAACAGCCACACCGACCACGGGTCGTCCGGCCGCGCCAGCTTGAGCACTCCGCTGCCGAACCACCGGTCACGGGCGGTACGCCGGGGTTTGGTGTAACGCGTGGACAGCGGTTCGCGGTGGACCGGGGTGCCGTCGGCCATCACCGGCTTGATGCAGGGAGTGCCGGGCGCCATCCACACCGCCAGCATCTCGTCGGTGTCCTGGACCACGGTCATCGGGCGGCAGATGTGGATGCGCCGGCTGTCGGCGTTGTCGCGGTAACGCCACAGGATGTGCTCGCCCGGCGACCACCGCACCGGACCGGCCCGGTCCGGCCGCCCGTTCTCCGCCGTGCCGATCGCGGTGCCCGTACCGGCCGTCTCGCCTTCCGTAGTCCTCACCATGTCCGCTGTCATGCGCAGATCTTAGGGGCGCCGGGTTACGGCCGCCGTGACGCGGGCCGCACCTGCCGTCAGGGACGCGTCATCCGCAGCACATCCAATGCCTGGTCAAGCTGCTCTTCGGTCAGCAGTCCGCGCTCGACAAAACCACCCTCGATGACCACCTGGCGGATGGTCTTCCGCTCCGCCAGCGCCCGCTTAGCCACCTTCGCCGCCTCCTCGTAGCCGAGGTACTTGTTGAGCGGGGTGACCACCGAAGGCGACGACTCGGCGTATTCCCGGGCCCGTTCGGCGTTGGCGGTGATGCCGTCGATCGTGCGGTCGGCCAGCAGCCGCGCCACGTTGGCCAGCAGCCGGACCGACTCCAGGACGTTCCTGGCGATCACCGGCAGCATGACGTTCAGCTCGAAGTTGCCGGCCGCGCCGGCCGCGGCGACCGTCGCGTCATTGCCGGTGACCTGCGCGGCGACCATCAACACGGCTTCCGGGATCACCGGGTTGACCTTGCCCGGCATGATCGAGGAGCCCGGCTGGAGATCCGGCAGCGCGATCTCCGCGAGGCCGGTGCGCGGCCCCGACGCCATCCACCGCAGGTCGTTGGCGATCTTCGTCAGCCCGATGCCGATCGTCCGCAGCTGCCCGCTGGTCTCCACGATGCCGTCACGGGCGCCCTGGGCCTCGAAGTGATTGCGCGCCTCCGTGAGCGGCAGCCGCGTCGCCCGCGCCACCTCGGCGATCACCGCGGCTGAGAACCCGGGCGGGGTGTTGATGCCCGTCCCCACCGCCGTGCCGCCCAACGGCAGTTCGGCCAGCCGCGGCAGCGAGGCGCGCAGCCGCTCGACGCCATACCTCACCTGCGCGGCGTACCCGCCGAACTCCTGCCCGAGGGTCACGGGCGTGGCGTCCATCAGGTGGGTACGCCCCGACTTCACCACCTCGGCGAACTCGGCGGACTTGCGCTCCAGAGAGGCCGCGAGGTGTTCCAGCGCCGGGATCAGATCCCGGGTGACCGCCGCCGTCGCCGCGATGTGGATCGACGAGGGGAACACATCGTTCGACGACTGGCTGGCGTTGACGTGATCGTTCGGGTGGACGTCCCGCCCCAGCCGCTCGCTCGCCAGCGTCGCGATGACCTCGTTGGTGTTCATGTTCGACGAGGTGCCGGATCCGGTCTGGAAGACGTCGATGGGGAAGTGCGCGTCCCACCGGCCGTCGGCGACCTCTCCTGCCGCCTCCTGGATACCCTCGGCCACTTCCTTGTCGAGCACTCCCAGCTCGGCGTTGACCTTGGCCGCCGCCGCTTTGATCCGCGCCAGCGCCTCGATGTGCGCCCGCTCGATCCGCTGCCCGGAGATCGGGAAGTTCTCCACCGCCCGCTGGGTCTGCGCCCGCCACTTCGCGTGCGCGGGCACCCGCACCTCACCCATGGAGTCGTGTTCGGTGCGGTACTCCGCGCCGTCGCTCACCTGTTCGCCGTTCCTCGTGCCGTCCTGACGCTCGCCCATGTCGGCCACCTCCTGCTTGCTCAGCGTCTCGCAGCCGAAGCGTGTTCCCGATACGAACTGCCAACGGGTAAATACCGCCGGTAATAACCCGATCCGGGGAACGGGCCGGGGCGCATAGGGGGCGCACGGGCCGTCGCCGCGGCCGGCCCGTGCCCCGGCCGGCCGGAAGCTCCGGTGCCCGCGGCCGGTCAGTGCCCGATGCCGTCGATCAGTTCGCGGGCACCCTGGCGGAGCAGGGCGACCGCCACCGACGTGCCCAGGGTCGCCGGATCGAGGCGGCCCGCCCATTCGTGGGCGTTGAGCACGGTCTTGCCGTCGGGGGTGAAGACACAGGCACGCAGGGAGAGTTCGCCGCTGCGCTCGGAGCGGGCGTACCCGGCGATGGGGGAGTTGCAGTGCCCCTGGAGGACGTGCAGGAACATCCGCTCGGCGGTGGCCTCGCGGTGGGCGGCGGGGTCACCGAGGGTGCTGATGGTGCCGATGAGGTCGGTGTCGCCCTCGCGGCACTGGAGGGCCAGGATCCCGGCGCCGATCGGCGGGCACATCACCTCGGTGGACAGCACCTCCGTGATGACGTCCTCGCGGCCGATGCGCTCCAGACCGGAGACGGCGAGGAGCAGCGCGTCGGCGTCGCCCGCGGCCAGCTTCTCCATCCGGCGGTTGGCGTTGCCGCGCATCGGCACGCACTCCAGATGCGGGTGCGAGGCGGCGAGTTGGGCCCTGCGGCGCACCGATGAGGTGCCGATACGGGTGCCGGCGGGGAGCTGGTCGAGGGTGCGGCCACCGGGGTGGATGAGCGCGTCGCGGACGTCGTCGCGGCGGAGGAACGCGGCGAACGTCGTCCCCGCGGGCAGCGGCCGGTCGGCCGGGACGTCCTTGACGCAGTGCACCGCGAGGTCCGCGTCACCGGCCAGCAGCGCGGCATCCACCTCCTTGGTGAACGCCCCCTTGCCCTCCACCAGGGAGAGGTCGCCCATCCACTTGTCACCGGTGGTTTTGACCGGGACCACTTCGGTGCTCAGGTGCGGGTGGAGCGCGGCCAGTTCGGCGCGTACGCGCTCCACCTGGGCGAGCGCCATCGGCGAGTCACGGGAGACGATGCGGATCAACTCAGGGGCGGACATGGCTCATACGATAGGCCGTGCGTCCCCCGTGTTCCTGCGGCGCGGCAGCCGTCGGCGGGTCAGCCGAGCGCCGCCGCCCGCCTCCGGAGTTCGCCGTGCAGGCCGCCGTGCACGTCGGCGGGCGGCAGCCACTCCTTGCGGATCTTGGCGATACAGGTGTAGTTGCTGTCGCAGACGTTGGCGAGCGGCGATTCGACCGCCTGTGTGACGACTTGGTAGGCGTCCAGTTCGCTCAGGCCGAAGTCGCGGGCCAGCCACTGCACCAGGTCCAGCTGGGAGATGCGGAACGCGTCCTCCAGGGGGCGCGCGGAGCCCGTCGAGATGAGGTGGGTGTCCGACTCAAGACGCGGCCACGGTGTGGCGACGCCCTTCAGCAGCTCCACGATCACGACGCTGTGCATGGCGGTCTCCACGGCGACACCGCAGGTCTCGCCCTCACCCTGGCGGGCATGCCCGTCACCCAGGCTGAACAGCGCCCCTTCGACGTTCACGCCCAGGTAGCAGGTGACACCCGCGCGCATCTCCGGTGTGTCCATGTTGCCGCCGTGCGCATCCGGGACGAGCGCCGAGCGCACCTCCAGGTTGGCAGGCGCCACCCCGACCGTGCCGTGCATCGGATCCATCGGCAGCGTCAGCGCCACGTCGCTGTCCCTGGCGCTGAAGTGGCACAGCCGCCGGGCGCGGTCCAGCTGCCAGATCCACACCGCCTCCGGGAGCGGAGGGTGCAGCGCCGCGGTGGCGTGGGTGGCGGTCAGCGCCCCGAAGAGCGGCACGGTCGTCGACGCCGCCCAGTCCCTGCGGGGCTCGATGGAGACGAAGTGCACCGCCAGGGTGTCGCCGGGCTCCGCGCCCTCGACGTGGAAGGGGCCCGTCTGCGGATTGACGAACGGGAACTCGCAGACCTGCGAGACCAGGTCCCGCTCCGACCGCACCCGGCCGCCGAAACAGTCCTCGGTGAAGACGTCGATGACCGTGCCGGGGGCGATGCGCGCCACCGGGGCGGCGCCGCCGAACGTCCAGGCGTAGTCGTGGTCACCGGGCCTGACGGTGAGGATGCGGGGATCGGATGCCGGGTCGGTCATGGTGACTCCTGGTCGAGTGAGGTGGCGGGACGGGGCGGCGGAGCGGTGGTGGGGGCCGTGCCGGGGCCGGTGCCGGACGGCGCGTCGAGGTGGATGAGGCCGGTCGCCGCGAGCCGGTCAGGGTGCCGGCGCCGGAGGAAGGCGACGACGGCGAGCCCGGCCAGCATCCACACCGCGGCGGCCGGGCCCGCGTACGAGACGGGCGCGGTGAGTTCCGTGACGAAGGAGAAGGCCGGGATGCCGGCGGCGGTGAGCAGCGCGGGGGTGAAGGCCGCGATGCCGAGGGCCGGGAAGAGGAGGTGCCGGACGGGGCGGAACTCGGCACGGCGGCGGCGCAGGAAGTAGCCGGCGCAGGCGAGGTTGGTGAGCAGGTAGACGGAGATGATCGCGGTCACCACGAGGGTGGCGAGCAGCAGGAACGCGGTGTTCGGGCCGAACGCGAGGCCGAGTCCGATGGCCGCGCCCAGCGCCACGGCGAACTGGACGAGCAGTCCCACCACCGGCGACCTGTGCACGGGGTGCACGCGCGTGAAGGCGCGCGGGAAGACACCGGCCCGGCCCAGCGCGAAGGCGGTGCGGGTGGAGGCGTTGGTGGCCGCGTTGGCGTTGGCGACGGTGGAGTTGACCACCGCAAGGAAGATCAGGACCCAGAAGATGCCGAACGAGGCACGCGCCACGCCGTCCCAGGAGGCGGCACCGGACGCGCCGAACCCGGCGAACGCGTCCGGCCCGTAGTGGACGGTGATGGCGTACGTCGTCAGGACGAACAGCAGCCCGATCGAGAGCGCCGCACCGAGCACCGCGCGGCGCAGCGTACGGCGCGGATCGCGGGCCTCCTCGGCGAGCGGCGCCGCCGCCTCGAACCCGGCGAAGGCCAGCACCGTGTAGACCGAACCCGCGATGACGCCGCCGATGCCCTCGTGGGCCGCCGGGGTGTGCGAAGTGCCGAACACCGAGAGGGTGTTGTGACCGCCCGCGCTCACGATCAGCAGGACGGCGAGGACCACGAAGACCAGCACCTCGAAGACGCCGAGCACGGTGCCGAGGCGGGCGGAGGCCCGTATTCCGTAGAAGCCCGTCACGGCGATCAGCACCGCGCCGCCGACCGCCCACGGCCACCACAGGCCCGCCGGATACCCGGGCCA
Source organism: Streptomyces sp. NPDC048644 (assembly GCF_043199105.1). NCBI lineage: Bacteria > Bacillati > Actinomycetota > Actinomycetes > Kitasatosporales > Streptomycetaceae > Streptomyces > Streptomyces sp. NPDC048644. The sequence continues at coordinate 517,053 of NZ_JBICVO010000004.1, read as the reverse complement.
CTCCTGATGCAGGGTGTCGGCGACCGTGAAGCCCAGCTGGAGCAGGAGCAGCGCCGGCACCAGCGCCTCGACGAGCAGATACGCCCAGGCCACCAGGAAGCCGACGACGGGGTGCAGGCCCTGGGCGCTGTAGGTGGCCACCGACCCCGCGGACGGCAGGTGCCGGGCCAGCTCGGCTACGGACGAGGCCGTGAACAGGCACGCCACCAGGGCGATCAGCACGGACAGCGGCAGCGCGCCGCCCGCGAAGGCGGCACCGGCCGGAATGGACACGGCGACGGCCGCTGCGGGCGCCATCGACGTCACGCTCTGGAACAGCACGTCCCGCAGCCCGATGGCATCGCGCCGCAACCCCGGGGCCGGCTCCGGCCCGCCACCCCGTGGCTGTCCGCCCTCCCGCCGCTCAGGTCCCTCGCGTCGCTCCTGTGGCACGGTTTCTCCCTGCACCCCGCGGGCCTCCCCGACCACCCGAGCGTAGGCAGGCGGCCGGGCGGGCGGAAGACGGCATGCGTCCGGTGCATACGGACCGGGCACGCGGGGCAGGCGGCCCGAGCGAGGCAGATGCCTTCAGCGCACCGACCCGGGGTCGTCGATCCTGCCACCGGTATGTAAGGGTGGAAACTCGTCCAAAAGCACCTCGGTGAAGGGAGATGGCATGTCGTCGAAGCGACGCCGTAAGAAGAAGGCACGCCGCAAGAACGGTGCCAACCACGGCAGCCGGCCGCAGTCCTGAGCCGGTTCCCGCGGGATCACGAACGGTGCCCCACCTGCGTCGCGCGGGAGGGGCACCGTTCTGTGTACGGGACGGATCAGCCGAAGGACGTGAGCGCCGGGCCGCCCGTGGCCGAAAGCGGCGCCGGGACCTCGACGGGCGCGTACGCACCACCGTCCCGCGTCGTGGCGCCGTCCCGGTCACCTGGCTCCTGGCCGGCGTCCCCGTCCGGCAGGAAGCGCAGGCTCTGCAGAAACGGAACCAGCAGCTCGCAGTAGTCCGCCCAGTGGTCGGTGCTCGGCGTGCTGAACGTCACCGTGACCAGCGTCTGCGCACCGGGAACGGCGCTCTGCGGCACGGGGATGAACGCCTGCAACTGGGCGACGTCGATGGGGACGTCCTCACCGGAAGCGGTGAACTCGGCGGGCATGCGCAGGGCCGTCGGCTGCTGGATGACCAGGGTCGCCAGGCCACAGGGCAGCGGGAGGGAGCTGACCTCGGCGTTCGGCCCGTGCTTGGCGGCGAAGATCTTGGTCATGCCGGCTACGGCGATCTCGGTGTCGCGGTAGGCGAGCGGCGTCATCCCGATGGTCAAGGTCCCCATGGACCATTCATCGTCGAACTGGCCGAAGCAGGTGGCGGAGTAGCGGACTCCGGCCGCAGCCAGCATCGCGGAGTTCTTCTCGTACTCGGCGACCATCTGATCGATGCGCTCCGCGGGAAGGTCGCTGCCCCCTTGAGCATCCGCATGCGCCATGACCTCGGCATGCGCCCGCTGGGTGTCCAGGCCGGGGGTGGTCTCCCGAAAGACCGACGGGATGTCGAAGGCGACGTGCACCGCACTCATTGAATTCACCATGCTCGCTGGGGGGTTACTGCCCTGTCCGTCCGTCCGGCGGCGGACCGTGGGGACCGTCTACGGGGGGCGGGGGCGCTTGCTGAGGGCCGGATGCGGGACTCCCGCCCGGCAGTGGTGGAGTCCCCCGCTGGCGGCCGGGCGACGTGAACCAGGCGACTGCCGCCGCGGCGCCGAGGAACACGACCGCCGCCACGGCTCCCAGAACGTACGCGCCGCCGGAACGGTAATTGCTGATGGCCGCAGCACCGAGACCGATGCCCAGCGCCACGAGGGCACCGATCTGTCGTGACCTCCCACGGGGGTCGGGGGCCTGCGAAAGGGGCCGGTTCGCCGGCGGTGCGTATCCGGATCCTGCGGGCGGCGGATACCAGGGCGTCGGGCCGTAACCGGCGGGCGGTTGGCTCGCGGTGACTTTGTGCATGATGAGGTACCTGGGCTGTCCGCGACGGGTCTCCCAGCGGGAGGCAGCGTAGCCGTACCGGCTGCCGAGCAGAGCTGTTTCGTGGGGGGACATTCCGGTTCCGGTGACCCGGACCTTGACTTCCGGGCGCCCGTCGAAGGAGCGCAGTATTTCTTCACAGCGTTTGCGGCGCTGCGCTGCCGTTCCGATGATGTCGCCGTAGCTGCTGATCACGATGGCCAGCACGGCGAGGAAGGCGGCAGCGATGAGCAGGAGAATGAGCGCGATTTTCATGTACTCGTCCCCGCTCAGCCGGCCGCTTGCTCTGCCGCGGCTGCGTCCTTCTCGCTGCCCTTCTTCCATGCATGATCGAACGCCATTCCCAGGCCCACTACAGGCCCCAGCGGGCCACCGATCAACATGGATCCGCCCACCACGGCGGCCTCCTTCTTGTTGTCAGGGAGGAAGTAGCCGAGGCCCGTCTGGTCCTTCACCCAGTCCCAGCCGGTCATGCCGGTCCCGGCCTTACCCGCTGTGTCGCCGATATCGCTGATCATCTTGCCGGCCACGGCTCCCTCGCCGAGTTTCTCCACCCGCGCCGCAGCTTTGCCCATCCCGAATGAGACGAGGCCAAGCCCGTCCTCGGCGAGGGTTCTGTCGCTGACCACTCCCTCACCTCCGGCCGCCCTGGCGGTGAGATGCAACGCGAGTGCGGCGCCCGAAGTCGCGGCGGACACCGGGCCCATGACGATTTCTGAGGGCGGGAATACCATCCCGATCAGCCCCGTCACGGTGCTGATGGTCGCGAAGACGTCCCCGATCGCCGCAATCGCATTCGCATGCTCCTTGACCCACTGCCCGATATCCCGGGAGAGATCGGCGATTCCCTTCGCCAGATCCTTCAGGCCGTTGAGCAGACTGTCGAACATGCCCGGCTTGTCGGGGGCCTGTTCCCCGGCGTCCGAAAGCGCGGACGCTGCCGCCGCGGCCAATTCCTCGTGCTGCGAACGCAGCGTCTCCGCACGCTTGATGATCCCGGCGAGCTGCGACCGCGCCGCGTTCATCTCGGCGACGGCGTTCGAGTAGCGCGTCTTCGCCACTTCCAGCTGGTCATCGGTCATTCCGATGCCACCGTCGCGGAAAATATCCAGATCGGGGTCGCTCTCGGCCTTCTCGGCCCGCTTACGGGCAGCCTTGGCCTCGCTCTCGTACGAGCTCGCCTTCGCCTGCAACGTGCCCAGGTCGGAGTGCCAGGAGTTCAGCGCCCCGTGCGCCTTCTCGAAGCTCTTCCCGGCGGTGTCCAGCAGCTTCGGCAGGGTTCCGGTCTTGGCGCGGAAGCCTTCCGCCGCCTCGCCCGTCCAGCAGGAACCGTCGTTGATGCCGCGCATCGTGTCCGACGCGCTGGTGAGGTTCTTGTGCGCGCGGCTCAGATCCCCGACGAGGTCGTTGACCGCCTGCGGAACCCCGGGTGCGGGGTTGAACTGCAGCCCCGAGAAATGCCCGTTGTCCTCGTACGGATCTCCGCCGCCGTAGCCCCACAGCTGCTCGCCGAGCGACATTCCTGGCCCACCCCTGATTGCCTTTGAACCGAAAAATTTTCGCTGTCCCGGCGGGTCAGAATTCCAGGAACTCCGGCCTCCGTGCCGAGAAAGGTCGCGTTACCCGAAGGGGCTCGCCTGGGCGTCTTTTCCCGAGGATCCGCCACCCTGATGCCCCTTGGCGAACGCCTGCGAAATGGCGCTGTCCGTGTCGTTGTACGCGCGCGCCGTGACCTGGAGCCCCTGCCGAATGGCGTCGGTGATCTCGGCGATCTGGGATATGCCGTATTCCCAGGAACTCTTGAACTGGGCCCCCGCCTTGTCGATCTGACCGTTCCCGAGGTCGCCGACCGAAGCGCTGCGCAGATCACTGCCGGCATGCTTCATGGATTCCGTGCACCGGTCGAGCCGGGTGCTCAGGCTCCCCAACTCCTCGACATCGACCGTGAATTCCCCCGAACCGGGCACGCGTACTCCTAGCGGCATGGTGATCGATCGAGACGCCCGAGGCTAACATGACGTTCTTTTGGTCCGCGAATCTGCCGTGACCGCACGGCATTTGCCCCAGCGGTAAGCGCAACGAGCCCGTATCGGCGGAGATTTGTCGGAATTGACGCCCGGGGAGAAGAGCGAAAAAAGGGACACGGCCCCCACCCGTCCGATAGGGGTGAGGGCCGTGTGCCGTGGAGGTATTTCTCGGGGGGCGGGAAGGGAATCCCGACAGGATCTACGCCCCCTGACGCACCTGAATGCTGGTGAACGTCGGGGCCGGGGCGGGGTCCTGGAAGAAGTCGTTGCCCTTGTCGTCGACGACGATGAAGGCCGGGAAGTCCTCGACCTCGATGCGCCAGACCGCTTCCATGCCCAGCTCCTCGTACTCCAGGACCTCGACCTTCTTGATGCAGTCCTGGGCGAGGCGGGCCGCCGGGCCGCCGATGGAGCCGAGGTAGAAGCCGCCGTGGGCGGCGCAGGCGTCGGTGACCTGCTGGGAGCGGTTGCCCTTGGCGAGCATGACCTTGGAGCCGCCGGCCGCCTGGAACTGCTCGACGTACGCGTCCATCCGGCCCGCGGTCGTCGGCCCGAAGGAGCCGGAGGCGAAGCCCTCGGGGGTCTTGGCGGGACCGGCGTAGTACACCGGGTGGTTCTTGAGGTACTCCGGCATCTCCTCGCCCGCGTCGAGGCGTTCCTTGATCTTCGCGTGGGCGATGTCGCGGGCCACGACGAGGGTGCCGGTGAGGGAGAGGCGGGTCTTGACCGGGTGCCGGGTCAGCTCGGCGAGCACCTCGTCCATCGGCCGGTTGAGGTCGACGGCCACGGCGTCGAGGTCGGGGCCCGCGCCCTCGGTCAGCTCGTCGTCGGTGGTCTCCGGGAGGAAGCGCGCCGGGTCGGTCTCCAGCTGCTCCAGGAAGACGCCGTCCGCGGTGATCTTCGCGACGGCCTGGCGGTCGGCCGAGCAGGAGACGGCGATGGCGACCGGGCAGGACGCGCCGTGGCGGGGGAGGCGGACGACGCGGACGTCGTGGCAGAAGTACTTGCCGCCGAACTGCGCGCCGATGCCGATCTTCTGGGTCAGCTCGAAGACCTTCTCCTCCAGCTCCTTGTCCCGGAAGCCGTGGCCGGTGGGGGAGCCCTCGGCGGGCAGCTCGTCCAGGTAGTGCGCGGAGGCGTACTTGGCGGTCTTCATGGCGTACTCGGCGCTGGTGCCGCCGACGACGATCGCCAGGTGGTACGGCGGGCAGGCGGCCGTGCCGAGCGAGCGGATCTTCTGCTCCAGGAACTTCATCATCGAGCCCTCGTTGAGGACCGCCTTCGTCTCCTGGAAGAGGAAGGACTTGTTGGCGCTGCCGCCGCCCTTGGCCATGAACAGGAACTTGTAGGCGCCGCCGTCGGTCGCGTACAGCTCGATCTGCGCCGGAAGGTTGGAGCCGGTGTTCTTCTCGTCCCACATCGTCAGCGGGGCCATCTGCGAGTAACGCAGGTTGAGCTGCGTGTACGCGTCGAAGATGCCGCGGGAGAGCGCTTCCTCGTCGCCGCCCTCGGTGAGGACCTGCTGGCCGCGCTTGCCCATCACGATGGCGGTGCCGGTGTCCTGGCACATCGGGAGCACGCCCGCCGCCGCGATGTTGGCGTTCTTGAGCAGGTCGAGCGCCACGAAGCGATCGTTGGCGCTGGCCTCCGGGTCGTCCAGGATCTTGCGGAGCTGTGCGAGGTGCGTCGGGCGCAGGTAATGCGCGATGTCGTGCATCGCCTCGGCGGCCAGCTTGCGCAGGGCCTCCGGCTCGACCTTGAGGAACGTACGGCCGTCGGCCTCGAAGGTGCTCACACCCTCCGAAGTGACCAGACGGTACGGGGTGTTGTCCTCACCTACGGGGAGCAGGTCGGTATAGGCGAATTCCGGCATGACGGGCATTCCTCACTCGACAGGGATGATGGCTGGCATCTGTGGCAGCACCAGAACAGCGTAGAACCCGGGCGGGGTGGTGCTGTGGTGAGGTAAGGCTCAGTTGATCCGCGCCCCGGGTGGGCCGCTGCCTCCTGGCGGTCCGCCGAGATCGGAACCGTCAATCCCTGGTCGCGATGTATCGCGTTTGGGTAGGCTGGGGCCGTGGATGCTGCAGACAACCCGGGGTCGGACCCCGCGACCCCGCCCGGCCCCCCGGACCGGCAGCCGGTGCACCAGGACCCGCGGTCGGTGGACATGGTCAAGCCCGTCGCCGGCGCGGAGATCCGCGCGTCCGACGCCGACCGCGACCGGATCGCCGAGATCCTGCGCGAGGCGCTGGCCGAGGGGCGACTCGATCCCGAGGAGCACTCCGAGCGGATCGACGCCGTCTACCGCGCCAAGACGATGGGCGAACTGGAGCCCGTGGTACGGGATTTGCCCGCTGTCGGGCAGCCGTCCCCGCCGCCGTCCGGCTCCGGTGCGTACGCCGGCACGCCGCCGCCGGACCAGAATCTGGTCGCGGTCTTCAGCGAGTCGAAGCGCAAGGGGCGCTGGCAGGTCCCGGCCCGCATCAACGTCACCGCGATCTTCGGCAGCGTGGAGATCGACCTGACCGAGGCCCTGTTCCCGCAGCAGCAGATCCTGATCAACGTCACCGCGATCTTCGGCAGCGTCGAGATCCTCGTCCCGGAGAACCTCACGTTGCGCAGCAACGGCTCCGGCGTGCTGGGCGCCTTCGAGGTCGAGACGAACGACGCGCTCGCGGCGGACGCCCCGGTGGTGCAGGTCAACGGCTATGCCGTCCTGGGCAGCGTGGAGGCCAAGCCCAAGCGCGGCGCCCTCATCCGCGACCTGCGCGACCGGCTGCGCGCCGAGCGGCAGGACCGGCGCGAGCGGCAGGCGGAGTTGCGGAACGGCCGGCGGGAACGCAGAGACCGTTTCCGGTAGGCCCGAACGACAGGCCCGTGACGGCCGAAAGCGGCTTTCAACCCACGGCCACGGTGTGCATAAGCGTGGGTACAGCGGGTAGGGCTGGGGCATCGTCTCTCGTACGGCCGCGGGGTGCGTAACGCCGTGCGTAGAGGGACGGGCAAGGGTGATTTGCTCGCCGAAGCCGTCGTCAGGAGTAGACCGTGCTGCTACCGCATCAGCCCCTGCAGACCGCCGCTGTCGTGCCGTCCCAGCGGGTGCCGTCTCGCGAGGAGGCCGGCCCCTGGCATTCGGAGGCGGTGTGCCGTCGGGACGAAGCCGGGCTCTTCTTCGCGCCCTCCAAGGAGCCGACCGCCGCGCGGCTGGCCAGGGAAGAGGCCGCGAAGCGGGTCTGCGCCCGGTGTCCCGTGATGATCGAATGCCGCGAGCACGCCCTGCTCCAGCCCGAGCCGTACGGCGTCTGGGGCGGGCTGACGGCGGCCGAGCGGCGCGTGGTGCTGGCCCGCCGGCGCAGGCGGGACGCCGAACTGCAGCGCACGGCTCCGGTACCGGCGGCCGGCTGAGCCGGGAGCGTTCCCGGAGCGGCCCGTACGCGCGGATCGTTCCGGAGCGGCTCGTACACGCGGATGACGGCCGGGCGGCGGCGCTCGGCGCACGGATGACGACACGGCGCTCGCCCCGCCGGAGAGGGCAGCCTCTTCGGCGGGGCGAGACGTATGCCGGGCCGGCGTTCGCGTGCCGGAGCGGGCGAGGGTCAGCTGGGGCGCTCGAAGTCCACTGAGCTGTACGCGCGGAGCTTGGACAGCCGGTGCTGCGAGTCGATCTGGCGGATGGTGCCCGACTTGGAGCGCATCACCAGGGACTGGGTGTAGGCGGTCTCCGCGCGGTAGCGGACGCCGCGCAGCAGGTCGCCGTCGGTGATGCCGGTGGCGACGAAGAAGACGTTGTCGCCCCGTACGAGGTCCTCGATCTGCAGGACCTTGTCCAGGTCGTGGCCCGCGTCGAGGGCGCGCTGCCGCTCCGTGTCGTCCTTGGGCCACAGCTTGGCCTGAAGGGCGCCGCCCAGGCACTTGAGCGCACAGGCCGCGATGATGCCTTCCGGGGTGCCGCCGATGCCGAGCAGCAGGTCGACGCCGGTGCCCTCGCGGGCCGCCATGATCGCGCCGGCCACATCGCCGTCCTGGATGAACTTGATCCGGGCGCCGGCCTCGCGGACCTCCTTGACCAGGCCGTCGTGGCGCGGCCGGTCCAGGATGACGACGGTGACGTCCTCGACGGCCGAGCGCTTGGCCTTGGCGATGCGCTTGATGTTCACCGCCACCGGGGCGTTGATGTCGACGAAGTCGGCGGCCTCGGGGCCGGTCGCGAGCTTGTCCATGTAGAAGACCGCGGACGGGTCGAACATGGAGCCGCGCTCGGCGACGGCCATCACGGAGACCGCGTTGGCCATGCCCTTGGCGGTCAGCGTCGTGCCGTCCACCGGGTCCACGGCCACGTCGCACTCGGGTCCGGTGCCGTCACCGACCCGCTCGCCGTTGTAGAGCATCGGGGCGTTGTCCTTCTCGCCCTCCCCGATGACCACCACGCCGTTCATCGACACGGTGTGAATCAGGGCGCGCATGGCCTTGACCGCCGCACCGTCCGCGCCGTTCTTGTCACCTCGTCCCACCCAGCGGCCCGACGCCATGGCGCCGGCCTCGGTGACCCGGACCAACTCCAGGGCGAGGTTGCGATCGGGGGCCTCGGGGCTGACTTCGAGGGGGGACGGGAGCTGATGCTCGGTCATCGAGCGCACCTTTCTGTACGGCGACGGCCGCAATCCTGAGGGTGACCACGACTTTATCGGTACCCCGCGAGATTGAGCAGGGGGGCCTTCGCATGAGCAACCTCCCTGCGGCGGGATCCGGCCGGTTCCCGGCCCGCGGGGCCTTTCCGGGGGTCATGTCCTGAACGTCCGGGGCATGGGGGACGATAGGGGCGTGGCAGGTATGCGAGGCAGGCAAACGGTACGGGACATGGTCCTGTCGCTGGCGGTGATCGGCGTGCTCGTCGCGGCGATCTACATCTTCATCCCGCACGACGACAGCGGCTCGGCGGAGAAGAGCGCGGTCAAGACCGTCGACTACCGCGTCGAGGTGACCACGGCCCGGCGCGCGGCGCCGTACCCGGTCGCCGCGCCCGAGGGTCTGTCCAAGGGCTGGCGCGCCACCTCCGTCTCGTACAAGGCGACCGAGGACGGCAAGGGCGGCGCCTGGCATCTGGGGCTGCTCGACCCGGAGCAGGACTACGCGGCGGTGGAGCAGAGCGACGCCCCGGCGGAGAAGTTCATCAAGGACGTGACGCTGGGCGCGACGAAGGTCAAGGGCAAGCAGGCCGTCGGCAGCAAGAAGTGGGACCGCTACAAGGGCGACAAGTACAACGCGCTGGTGCACGAGGAGCCGGGGGTGACCACGGTCGTCACCGGCACCGCGCCCTACGGCCGGCTCGCCGACCTGGCCGCCGCCCTGGTGGCGAAGAAGGGCTGACCGCCCCGCGAAGGGCGCCCCGACGCGAACGGACGAGGCCGCCGCATCCCTGACGGGTGCGGCGGCCTCGGGCGTCGTACGGGCCGGGTGCGGCTCGGACGGCGGTGGCTCAGACGGTGGTGGCGGCGTCGGCGAACTCCAGGCGCGGCGAGCGCGGGAAGAAGGCGTCGGCGCCGGGCTTGCCGACGTTGATGACCAGGAAGGACTTCTGCTTGCCGTCGCCGAAGAACTCCTTGTCGACGCCGGCGAAGTCGAAGCCGGTCATCGGGCCCGCGGCCAGGCCGGCCGCGCGGATGCCGAGGATGAAGTAGCCGGCCTGAAGCGTGGCGTTCTGGGTGCCGGCGGCCTCGCGGGCGGTGGCCTCCGAGAAGAAGGCGTCCTTGATGCCGGGGGCGTGCGGGAAGAGCTGCGGCAGCTTCTCGTGGAAGTCCAGGTCCACGGAGAGGATCACGGTCAGCGGCGCGGCCAGGGTCTTCGGGCCGTTGGCGCCCATGGCGTGGCCCACCAGGCGCTCGCGGGCGTCTTCGGAACGGACCAGGGTGATCCGCAGCGGCGACTGGTTGAACGCGGTCGGGGCGTACTTCACCAGGTCGTAGATGGCCTGGACCTGCTCGTCCGTCACCGGCTCGTCCGTGAACGTGTTGGCGGTCTGGGCCTCGCGGAACAGGAGGTCCTGAGCGGCGGCGTCAAGGGCGAGAGACATGTGGAGCACCTCGGTGAGTCAGATGGGGGTTCAGGGTCTGCCGATCCTGTGGTGGTGATGTCAACTGTAGCCGAATTAGATTAAAATTCAACTAAAGTGGGCTCAGGGTGAGAGGGTTCACATGCCGTTCACACGTGCCTGAGCTGCCTCGATGGCCGGATGCCCAGGAGCGGAGGCGCCCCGTACCCCCGCCGTCGGAACCGCTACCCGCGGTCCGCCTCGTCCTCCGCCGTGCCATCCGACTCGGCGAGTGACGCGTCCAGCCGGGCGCGGGCGCCGTCCAGCCAGCGGCGGCAGACCTTCGCCAGCCGCTCGCCGCGCTCCCAGAGGGCGAGCGACTCCTCCAGTGTCGTGCCCCCCGCCTCCAGGCTGCGGACGACCTCGATCAGCTCGTCCCGCGCCTGTTCATAGCCGAGCGTGGAGTCCACCGACTCCGGCTCCGCCTCCGCGCCGGCCGCCCCGACCTCCGGGCCCGCCACCTCGTCCGTCTTCGCCTTCGCCATGTCTCCCACCCTAAGCGTGTGTCCGCACAGTCCTGCCCGGCTCGCGACCCTAGGGGCCGGGTGTGACAACGCCCGCCGTGTCCGTGACCCGCACCCGGAACTCGCCCTCGGACACCCGGGCCCGCAACTCCTCGTCCGTGCCGACCTCGTCGGGCGAGCGCACCGCCGTCCCGTCAGGCCGCTGGAGGACGGCGTAACCGCGCTCCAGCGTCGCCTTGGGGGAGAGCGCGACCACCCGCGCCCGGGTGTGCGCCAGCTCCGAATCGGCCCGGTCCAGCAGGTGCCCCAGCGTCCGGCGGGCCCGCCCGGCCAGCGCCTCGACCTGCTCGGCGCGCTCCTCCACCATCCGCTGCGGATGCCGTATCGACGGCCGGCTCAGCGCCGCGGCCAGACCGCGCTCCTCCCGCTCCAGGAAACCGCCGACCGCCCGCAGCGCCCGCTCGCGCAGCTGCTGGACGCGGGCCAGCTCCTCGCCGACGTCGGGGACGACCTTCTTCGCCGCGTCGGTGGGGGTCGAGGCCCGCAGGTCGGCGACGAGGTCGAGGAGCGGTGTGTCAGGTTCGTGGCCGATCGCCGAGACGACGGGGGTGCGGGCGGCGCCGACGGCCCGTACGAGCTGCTCGTCGGAGAACGGCAGCAGGTCCTCCACGCTGCCCCCGCCACGCGCCACGATGATCACGTCGACCTCGGGCAGCGCGTCCAGCTCCTGGACCGCGGCGATCACCTGCGGGACCGCGTGCACCCCCTGTACGGGCACATTGCGCACCTCGAAGCGGACGGCGGGCCAGCGGTGCCTGGCGTTCTCCAGCACATCACGCTCGGCGGCGCTCGCCCGGCCGCAGACCAGGCCGATCAGCTGCGGCAGGAACGGCAGCGTCCGCTTGCGGTCGAGGGCGAAGAGCCCCTCCGAGGCCAGGGACTTCTTCAACTGCTCCAGGCGCGCGAGGAGTTCGCCGACGCCGACCGGCTTGATCTCGGCGGCCCGCAGCGAGAGCTGGCCGCGCGGGGCATACCACTCCGGTTTGGCGTGCACCACCACCCGGGCGCCCTCGCCCACCACCTCGGACACCCGGTCGAAGACCTGGCGGTAGCACGTCACGCTGATCGAGATGTCGTGCGACGGATCGCGCAGGGTCAGAAAGACCACCCCCGCGCCGGGCCGCCGGGAGAGCTGGGTGATCTGCCCCTCGACCCACACCGCGCCGAGCCGGTCGATCCAGCCGCCGATGAGCCGGGACACCTGGCCGACCGGGATCGGCGCTTCCGGGGACGTGGAGAGAGCCATGGGAAGGAGCGTAGCGGCGGGTACTGACAACGGGCTCCCGCCGACCGGCGTCAGACGCCCGTCCCCGCCCCCCGCCGCCTGCCCCGGTACTGCAACGCCAGCACCACGAAGCCCACCACCAGCCAGCATGCCGCGATGACCTGCGCCGTCTCCGACGCCTCCACGATCACCGCGACCACCACCGCCAGGCCGAGCACCGGCGCCACCACGTGCCGCAGCACGCTCGGCACCTCGGCCCGCTTGCGGACCCGGAACCAGCCGATCACCGAAGCGTGCAGCAGCCCGAACGCGGTCAGCGCACCGACGTTGACGATCGACGACAGATGGTCGAGCCCGTCGTCCCTGCGGGCCGCCCACACCGCCGCGATCAGCGTCACCGCCGCCGCCCCCAGCAGCGCCCGGCGCGGCACCCCGCTGCCCGCGTCCACCTTCGACATCGCCCCCGGCAGCCGCCGGTCCCGCGCCATCGCGAACAGCAGCCGGCCGGCCGCCGCCTGCCCCGCCAGCGCCGCGAAGGCCGCGCCGATCGCCTTGCTCACCGCCACCAGGTCGTGCAGCCAGCCGCCCACCGCCGCATCGACCGTGGCGTAGAACGCGTCCCCCTGCTCACCCGGCTTCGCCGCCAGCTCGGCCGCCGTCATCGGAGCCAGCAGCGCCGCCAGGTACGTCTGCACGGCGAACAGCACACCGGCCACCACCAGGCACGTGAGCACCGCCCGCGCCACCCGGTCCGAGCCGCGCAGCCCCCGGCCCTTCCCGCGCGCCTGCCCGTCGTGCGTGCCCCGTGCCTCCTCCGCGAACGCCGCGATGGCGTCGAAGCCCAGATACGACAGCACGGCCACCGACACCGCGGCCAGCACCGCCGTCATGGAGAACGCGCCCTCACCGGTCAGCGGCTCGGCCCAGCCCCGCTGCGCGCCGTGCAGCGCCAGCTCCACGACCGCCGACACCACGAACACGCCGAGCACCACGATCTCCATGGCCAGCACCGCGAACCCGACGACGGCCGCGGTCCGCACGCCCCACAGGTTCAGCAGCGTCGTCACCACCACGGCGATTGCCGTCCACACCCACTGGTGCACCCCCGGCACCAGCGCGTGCATCGCGATCCCGGAGAACAGATACGCCACCGCCGGAATCAGCAGATAGTCCAGCATCGCCATCCACCCGGCGATGAACCCTGCCCCCTCGCCGAGGCCCACCCTGGCGTACGTGTACACCGACCCGGCCTGCGGCGCGACCCGCACCATCTGGGCGTACGAGTACGCGGTGAAGGCCATCGCGACGGTCGCGACCAGGTAGACGAGGGTGATCGCGCCGTGCGACTTGGCCTGGAGCGTGCCGAAGATGCCGACCGGCGCCATCGGGGCGATGAACAGCAGTCCGTAGACGATCAGATCCCGGAAGGTCAGCGTGCGCCGCAACGCGGGCCGGCTGCCGGAGCCCCCGACGGACGCCGCGCCCTCCCCGGTGCCCTTCCCGTCGCCGTCGCTGGTTTCGCCGATCGTGCCCGGCATGCTGCCTCCTCCGTGCGTCGGCCCTCAGTCTGGGCCACCGCCGAGATCTTTGTGAGCCCCGGTACGCCCGTACGATGGGACGCATGACTGCTACGCCCGGCCCGTCACCCGCCACCGCCCCGAGCGGAGACGCCCCGCGTCACGGTGACCAACCGTCGCCCGCCAGCACCTCGAACGCCCCGGCCCCGCGTGCGGAGCGCCGTGTCCTGCTCGCCGCCCCCCGCGGCTATTGCGCGGGCGTCGACCGCGCCGTGATCGCCGTCGAGAAAGCCCTTGAGCAGTACGGCGCGCCCGTCTACGTGCGCCACGAAATCGTGCACAACAAGTACGTCGTGAAGACCCTGGAGAAGAAGGGCGCCATCTTCGTCGAGGAGACGGAAGAGGTGCCCGAGGGCAACATCGTCATCTTCTCCGCGCACGGCGTCGCCCCGGCCGTCCACGACGAGGCCGCGCGCGGCAAGCTCGCCACCATCGACGCGACCTGCCCGCTGGTCACCAAGGTCCACAAGGAAGCGGTCCGGTTCGCCAAGGAGGACTACGACATCCTCCTCATCGGCCACGAAGGCCACGAAGAGGTCGTCGGCACCAGCGGCGAGGCGCCCGAGCACATCACCATCGTCGACGGGCCCGATGACGTGGCCAATGTCGAGGTCCGCGACCCGGACAAGGTCGTCTGGCTCTCCCAGACCACCCTCTCCGTCGACGAGACGATGGAGACGGTCGACGCACTCAAGGGCCGCTACCCCAACCTCCTCTCGCCGCCCAGCGACGACATCTGCTACGCCACCCAGAACCGCCAGATCGCGGTCAAGCAGATGGGCGCCGACGCCGACCTCGTCATCGTCGTCGGCTCCAAGAACTCCTCGAACTCCGTCCGCCTCGTCGAGGTCGCCCTGGGCGCCGGAGCCAGGGACGCCCACCTGGTCGACTACGCCGACGAGATCGACGAGAGCTGGCTGGAGGGCGTCGGCACCGTCGGCGTCACCTCCGGCGCCTCCGTCCCCGACGTGCTGGTGCACGGCGTCCTGGACTGGCTGGCCGAGCGCGGCTACGAGGACGTCGAGACGGTCACCGCCGCCGAGGAGTCCATCGCCTTCTCGCTGCCCAAGGAACTCCGCCGCGATCTGCGCGCCGAGGCCAAGGCGGCCACCGAACGCTGACGGGCACACCGGCCGGCGCGGCGACGGCCGGTTCTCCGGTCCGATGGGTGCCGGACCGCCCGGGGACCTAGCCTTTTCCCATGAAGGTCTTCGGTGTGGACATCGGCGGTTCGGGCATCAAGGGCGCCCCGGTCGACCTGGAACGCGGTGAGCTGGCCGACGCGCGCCACAAGGTGCTGACACCGCAGCCGGCCACCCCGGACGCGGTCGCCGACTGCGTCCGGCAGGTCGTCGCGCACTTCGACTGGACGGGCCCGGTCGGCGCGACCTTCCCCGGCGTGGTCACCGGCGGCGTCACCCGTACCGCCGCCAACGTCGACGCCGGCTGGATCGACGCCGAAGCCGCCACGCTGCTCACCGGCCGGCTCGGCGGCGAGTCCGGCGGCTGCCCGGTGACGCTGCTCAACGACGCGGACGCGGCGGGCCTCGCCGAGATGCGCTACGGCGCGGGCCGCGGGCGCCGGGGCACGGTCATCGTGCTCACCCTCGGAACCGGCATCGGCAGCGCCGTCTTCACCGGCGGCCGGCTGATCCCCAACACCGAACTCGGCCACCTGGAGCTGAACGGCCACGACGCCGAGAAGCGCGCCTCGACCCGCGCCAAGGAGGACGGCGAGCTGAGCTGGCCGCGGTGGGCGCGCCGCGTCCAGAAGTACCTCGCCCACGTGGAGATGCTGTTCTCGCCGGAGCTGTTCGTGATCGGCGGCGGGGTGAGCCGCAAGGCGGAGAAGTTCCTGCCGCTGATCGAGGGGATCAACGCCGAGGTCGTACCGGCTCAGCTTCAGAACGACGCGGGGATTGTGGGGGCTGCGATGGCTGCGCACGCCGCTCGGGCTGGCGGGCCACCTGACGCGGACGGTTCTCCGGAGACCGGGCCTGCCGCGGCCGGCCCGCAGGGGCGTCCTGACCGGCCGCGGGCCGCCGGCCCTGCGGCCGTCCCGCCGGTCGAGTCGCCGGTCGGCTGGCCCGACGCCGGACGATGAGCACCACTTTGCGCACCAGCACCAGCAGTACGCAGACCAGCGTGCCCGCGTAGAGCCAGCCCGCGTTCAGCGCCAGCACCGTGAAGACCCCCATCAGGAGCCCGCCGAACCCGTCGGAACCACGGTGGATCGGCACCGCGCCCAGCGTGAAGGCGATCGGCAGCGCGACCGGCGCCGCCACCAGGTCGTAGGGCCGTACCCACAGGCCCGCACCCACCGCGACCAGCAGGAAGAACACGCCGTACACGGCCTGTGCCCCGTCGAAGAGGAACTGGTCGAGCGCGGCGAACGCCAGCAGGGTGAGGGTGCTGAGCAGCCCGCAGCCCAGGCCGGTCAGCTTCGGTGCCGGCATCCGGCGCAGAAAGGCGACCAGCGGTGCCAGCGGGGGCCTGCGCCGCACCCCGGCACGGTGGACGGCGGCGGAGCCCGGCGCGGCCCGCTCGCCCCCGGAGCCCTCGGCCCGGCCGCCGCGCGGTTCGTCCTCCCGGCCGCGCGGTCGCCCGCCCGGACGCTCGTTCACGGACGCCGCGGGGCGGGGGAGCCGGGCATCCTGGCCGGTGAGCGACCTGCTGCTCCCGGGCGGGCGGTGCTGGGGGGTGCGCGCTTCGTGTTGCTCCACTCGCCAACGGTAGGCCGCTAAGTGGTATTAACAGGCTTCAGGACACGCGCTTTCCCCGAGGTGGACGGCGCGTTCGACGGAATACACCGGGCCGGGCGGACTGCCGCGCCCGCCCCGTAGACTGGTGGATCGGCCCCTACGGGAGCCGTGTCAGCCCTCCACCGCCTCGCTCCGGGAAGTCGCCACCGTGTCGCTCACGATCGGAATCGTCGGTCTGCCGAATGTCGGCAAGTCGACCCTGTTCAACGCCCTGACCAAGAACGACGTGCTGGCGGCCAACTACCCGTTCGCCACCATCGAGCCGAACGTCGGCGTCGTCGGCGTCCCGGACACCCGTCTGGCCACCCTCGCCGGGATCTTCGGCTCGCAGAAGATCCTCCCCGCCACCGTCGACTTCGTCGACATCGCGGGCATCGTCCGCGGCGCGTCCGAGGGGGAGGGCCTGGGCAACAAGTTCCTCGCGAACATCCGCGAGTCCGACGCGATCTGCCAGGTCATCCGCGCCTTCAAGGACGAGAACGTCGTCCACGTCGACGGCAAGGTCTCGCCCAAGGACGACATCGAGACCATCAACACCGAGCTGATCCTCGCCGACCTCCAGACCATCGAGAAGGTGCTGCCGCGCCTGGTCAAGGAGTCCCGGATCCAGAAGGACAAGGCCGTCCAGGTCAAGGCCGTCGAAGAGGTCAAGGCGATCCTGGAGGAGGGCCACACCCTCTTCTCCGCCGGCATCACCAAGGAGTCCGAGAAGGGTGAGCTGCTGCGCGACCTGCACCTGCTCACCACCAAGCCGTTCCTCTACGTCTTCAACGTCGACGAGGACGAGCTGACCGACGACGACTTCAAGAACGAGCAGCGCGCCCTGGTCGCCCCCGCCGAGGCCATCTTCCTCAACGCCAAGCTGGAGGCCGACCTCGCCGAGCTGGACGACGAGGAGGCACTCGAACTCCTCCAGTCCGTCGGCCAGGAAGAGCCCGGCCTCGCCACCCTCGCCCACGTCGGCTTCAACACCCTCGGCCTCCAGACGTACCTGACCGCAGGCCCCAAGGAAACCCGCGCCTGGACCATCAAGAAGGGCGCCACCGCCCCCGAGGCCGCCGGCGTCATCCACACCGACTTCCAAAAGGGCTTCATCAAGGCCGAGGTCATCTCCTTCGCCGACCTCGTGGAAGCCGGCTCGGTCGCCGACGCCCGCTCGGTGGGCAAGGCCCGCATGGAGGGCAAGGAGTATGTGATGCAGGACGGGGATGTGGTGGAGTTCCGGTTCAACGTGTGACCGGATGGCACCACACCACGTCACCGACCTGACCCGGCGAACGGGCCGGTCGGAAGGGGTCGGCTCCTTCGGGGGCCGACCCCTGAGTCGTTTCCGTGGCGGATCGGTGCGGGCTTCTCCGTCTCCGGGCCGGGGGACTCAGGTGCCGTAGACCGTGGACCGGTGTCCGATGTGGACGACCCACACCACCAGTTCGCCGTTGTCGAGGGTGTAGATCACGCGGTAGTCGCCGACCCGTAGACGGCGGCGTTCGGGCTGGGAGACGAGGGCGGTGGTGTGGAAGCCCAGGGGGTCGCTCTCCAGCTCGGTCAGCTTGGTGAGGATGCGCAGCGCCATGTCGCGCGGGATCTTGCGGAGTTCGGCCTGTGCCTCGGGCCGGAAGACGGTGCGGTACTCACTCACTGCGCTCCAGGGTCTCCCTCATGACGTCCTCGATCGGGACTGCGGGCGCGCGGTTCGCCATGCGCTCGTCGATGATGCGGTTCATCTCGCGCTCTTCCCACTGCTGGTACTTGCGCAGGACGTCGATCGATACGACGGCGGCGACTTCCTTGCCGCGTCGCGTGATGACGGTGGGCTGGTCGTCACGGTCGGCGCGCTCGACGACCTCGGCCAGGTGCGCGCGGACGTCGCGGATGGACTCTATGGGCGTCTGTGTCATGGACTCAAAGGTACCGGGTGTGCCATGTGTACACAATGGGAGGTTCTGGCGTCCGTCTTCGGCGGGAGCCCGGCCGTTCCGGGCCGGAATCACCCGACGCCCCCGTTCACCGTGGAAAGACCTCGAAGAGCGTCGCAGGCCGGCCTCGGTGGCGGTCCGCGGCGGCCTGGAGCATGGGGGTGAGGAAGGCGCGGGCGTAGGTGCGGGGGTCCTGGTGGGTGGGGGAGAGGCCCTGGATGTAGGTGCGGTGGGCGGCGAGGGAGTCGATGGCGCGGTCGATGCCGGGGCCCACTTCGGCGGCGTGGGTGGGGTGGGGGGAGCCCGCCACGGCCACCCAGCGGACGCCGTTCCAGGGGGCGAGGCCCTGTTCCGTGGTGAGTTCGGGGAAGATCCAGCGGTTGCCCGCGTCGCCCGCCGCGTCCAGGGCGGCGCGGCCGACGACCCGGTGGTCGGGAGTGTTCCACTGGACGCCGCCCCAGGTGTCGTGGTGGTTGAGGGTGATGAGGAGTTCGGGGCGGTGGCGGCGGACGGCGGCTGCCAGGTCGCGGCGCAGGGCCGTGGTCGCCTCGATGACGCCATCGGGGTGATCGAGGAATTCGACGGTGTCGACGCCCACCAGGGCGGCGCCGGCCCGCTGTTCGGCCTCGCGCACCGGGGCGCACCGCTCAGGCGCGAGGCCGTCGATGCCCGCTTCGCCGCGGGTCACCAGGAGGTAGCCGACCTCGCGCCCGGCCGCCGTCCACTCGGCGATGGCGGCGGCTGCGCCGTATTCGAGGTCGTCGGGGTGCGCGACGATCGCAAGGGCGCGCTGCCAGTCCTCGGGCATGGCGGCCAGTGGGGGAGGGGCGTCCGGCGCGGATTCGGGGGGCATGGGTGCTCCTTGCTCGCGGGCCCGGAGTGGCGGCGGGGGCGGGTGCGGTGCCTGTTCGATCGTGGCAGGAAAGGGGTGGGGCGGCAGGGGAATCTGACGCATTTCCTTGATCGGTATGCCGGGTGAGCTGGGGATCATCACTTTGGGTGTTTTTCTGGCCCGAGCTTGCGGGTGGCGACGCGGGGTTGCCACGCTGTTGCTGACTGTCAAGCTGTTGGGAGGGGCACGTGCCTTTCGGTGAGCAGCCCGCGTACCTCCGCGTCGCCGGCGACCTGCGCCAGAAGATCGTCGACGGCGTGCTGCCGCCGCACACCCGCCTCCCCTCCCAGGCCCGCATCCGCGCGGAGTACGGCGTATCGGACACGGTCGCCCTGGAAGCCCGCAAGGTCCTGATGGCCGAGGGGCTCGTCGAGGGTCGCTCCGGCTCAGGGACGTACGTGCGCGAGCGGCCCGTCCCGCGCCGTATCGCCCGCGCCGGGTACCACGCGGGCCCGGCGTGCACGCCGTTCCGGCAGGAGCAGACCGACGAGCGGGTGAAGGGGAGCTGGGAGTCCAGCAGCGGCCAGGAGGAGGCCGGCCCCGCCGTTGCCGGGCGGCTGCGCATCCAGCGCGGGGCCCGGGTGATGCGGACGCGCTACGTCTTTCGTGCGGAGGGTGAGCCCACCATGCTGTCCACCTCCTGGGAGCCCCTGGAGGTGACGGGGCGGACGCCGGTGATGCTGCCCGAGGAGGGGCCGCTGGCCGGCCGTGGGGTCGTCGAGCGGATGGCCGCCATCGACATCGTGGTGGACAACGTCATGGAGGAGGTCGGGTCGCGACCCGGCCTCGCGGAAGAGGTCATGGTGCTGGGCGGGGTGCCGGGGCACGCGGTGCTGGTCATCTCGCGGACGTACTGCGCGGGCGGGCGGCCCGTGGAGACGGCGGACGTGGTCACGCTCGCCGACCGCCATCGGGTGACGTATCACCTGCCGGTGCGTTGAGGGGTTTCCGGTGGGGTGACTGTGGAGTCGCATCGGAGACCCCTGGGTCGGCGTTTCGGTGACTTCTGACGTTCGCCCGTGAGCGGGGCGGGAGTTACCGGCGGGTTCCAGCAGGCGGGCGGTGTGGCGGTGGCCGTGCGCGCCCCTGCTGCGTCTCTGCGCCCTGGGTGATTCCACGGCCCTGAGTTGTCCTCTTCGGGTTGCTCGTTGCGCCAGTTATGCGGTCGCTATGTCCGTATTCGTACGGAACTGTCGGCTGAAACGTGCCGTGGGAAAACTCACAGACCCTCAGTCGAGCGGGAATTTTTGCCGAGTAAGGGAAACCGATCATCTGATTCGCTCTTACGATGGCGAAGTTTGTGCACGGCACGGGGGAAGACCAGGAGACCAAGCACGTGAGCACGACGAAACCCACGACTGCGGAGCAGGGCTCGCATTCGAATTACCGTCGGTCCCTCGGGACCATCGCCCTGACCGCCACTGGTCTCGGATCGATCATCGGCTCCGGCTGGCTCTTCGGGGCCGAGCGGGCTGCCGCCATCGCCGGTCCTGCCGCCATCCTCGCCTGGGTCATCGGCGCGGTTGTCGCGCTCACGATCGCCCTCACCTACACCGAGCTGGGCTCGATGTTCCCGAAGGCCGGCGGCATGGTCCGGTACGGCCAGTACTCGCACGGCTCGCTCGCCGGGTACCTCGCTGCCTGGGCCAACTGGATCGCGATCGTCTCGGTGATCCCCGGTGAGGCCACCGCCTCCGTGCAGTACATGAGTTCCTGGGACTTCGAATGGACCCACGGGCTGTACGACGGCAAGGAGCTGACGGGCACCGGCGTGGCGCTCGCCAGCGTGCTGCTGATCTTCTACTTCTTCCTGAACTGGTTCGCGATCACGCTGTTCGCGAAGACCAACACGGCCATCACGGTCTTCAAGGTCGTCGTGCCGATCCTGACCGCGAGCGCGCTGATGCTGGCGCACTTCGACACCAGCAACATCACCGACCACGGCGGCTTCACCCCCAACGGCTGGAGCTCGGTCTTCACCGCCGTCGCGGTCTCCGGCATCGTCTGGGCCTACAACGGCTTCCAGTCGCCGCTGAACCTCGCGGGCGAGGCGCGTAACCCGGGCCGCTCGCTGCCCAAGGCCGTCATCTGGTCCATCGTGATCGCGCTGGTCATCTACGTCGCGCTCCAGGTCGCCTTCCTGATGGCGGTCCCGGGTGACAAGCTGGGCGCCGCAGGCGGCTGGGCCGGTCTCGGCTACAACTCCCCGCTCGCCGACCTCGCCGTCGCCTGGGGCCTGAACTGGCTGGCGATGCTGCTCTACGCCGACGCCTTCATCTCCCCGTCCGGCACCGGCATGATCTACGCGGCCACCACCTCGCGCATGATCCACGGTGTCCAGGAGAACGGTCACCTGCCCGGCATCTTCGGCAAGGTCGACAAGAAGACGGGTGTGCCGCGGCCCGCCCTGGTGCTCAACCTCGTCATCGCCTTCCTCTTCCTGGCGGTCTTCCGCGGCTGGGGCTCGCTCGCCGAGATCGTCTCGGTCGCGACCGTCATCTCGTACATCACGGGTCCGGTCGCCGTGATGTCGCTGCGCCGGCTTTCGCCCGACCTCAAGCGGCCGGTCAAGCTGCGGGTGATGCCGGTGATCGCGCCGATCGCGATGGTCTTCGGCTCGCTGGTGCTCTACTGGGGCCGCTGGCCGCTCACCGGCAAGGTCATTCTGATCATGGCCGTCGGACTGCCGGTCTGGGCCTGGTACGAGATCGGCAAGCCGCTCACCCAGGGCCGCAAGCCGTGGGCCGAGCTGCGCCCGCACCTCAAGGCCGGCGCCTGGATGGTGGCGTACCTGCTGGTCATGGCCCTCATCTCGTACATGGGCGGCAAGGAGTTCGGCGGCAAGGGTTACCTGCCGTCGGGCTGGGACATCGTTGTGGTCGCGCTGGTCGGCCTCGCCTTCTACTTCTGGGGCGTGCGCAGCTCGTGGCGCAACCCCTCGCTGGTCCAGGTAGAGGCGGAGATCCAGGCGGCGAACGAGGCCGATGAGGCGGCTGAGGCGGCTGAGGCGGCGACCATCGGCGCCCAGCGCTCCGGCGAATCCACGGGGTCCGACGACGACCCCGCGGGCGAGGGCAAGGCCCGTACCGGCGCCTGACGTCCTGGAAAAGCGCTTTCGCACCACCGAGCCGTCCGTCGGCTCCACCGGCCGCTCGCAGGCCCTCCCGGTTCTCCGGGGGCCGCGGGTGGCCGGTTCGGTATCTCTTTGTGCCATTCCGTATCCGCTGAGTGAAGGTCGGGCGTAGGGTCGGGCATATGCAGAATGCGGTTTCGGCATCGGTACAGGAGGGGCGCGCGTGGGCGCGCTGCACGGCGGACGGAGGGGCGCGATGAGCGACAGTGGGGCCGTGCTGCCCTGGCTCGTCATCCGTCAGGACGAAGGCGGCAATCGTTATCGCGTGGGCAGGTACGCCACCCGCGCGGAGGCCGAGAAGGTGGCGGGCGGGCTCGACGCCCGTGGCGACCAGCGGCTTTACGTGGTGGAGCGGGTGGGGCGGACGACCGGCTGAGCGGGTTGCGCGGTGCAGTGCGCGCCGTAGGCTGCCGCGTATGACGACGGTGCGTGTGGTGGTGGGCGGAGCGGTGCTCGACCGGGGGCGGCTGCTGGCCGCACGGCGCAGCGCGCCGCCCGCGCTGGCCGGCCGCTGGGAGCTGCCCGGCGGCAAGGTGGAGGACGGCGAGACACCCGAGCAGGCCCTGGTGCGCGAGTTGCGCGAGGAGTTGGGTGTCGAGGTGGAGCCGGGGGAGCGGATCGCCGGCGAGTGGCCGCTGCGTCCCGGGTTCGTGCTGCGGGTCTGGGCCGCCCGGCTGGTGTCGGGTGAGCCGCGGGCCCTCCAGGACCACGACGAACTGCGCTGGCTGCCGCCGAGCGAGGAGCTGTCGGTCGACTGGCTCGACCAGGACCGCCCGGCGGTCGCCGAGGCGATGCGCCGGCTGCGGGAGACGGTGGGGTCGGCAGCCGCGGACAACGGCTAGACGGGGAAGTCCGACGTCGTGCCTGCCTGACGACACGGCTTCGGCTTCGGGCCTGCCCGTCCGGCCGCGCCGCGCCGAAGTGCGGCGGGTGTGGAACAGTGCCCGGTGGAGGACGGTACTTGCAGGTCGATATCGGGTATGTCCTGATTGACCCTTTTCTTTTTGGGTGATGTCGACGGGCATCGCATCGGGCTGGGAAGTGATCGGCGTGAGCGACAGCGCAGCGGCAGGGGCCCCGGATTCGGCCTCCACGTACGTCCGCCGCCGCGGCATGGCCTCCGGTTCCCCGATCGCCGAATGGAGCTTCCCCGCGGATCCCGGTGCGGTGCGCACCGCCCGCGCGATGGTCCGCCAGGCGCTCACCGACTGGGGCCTTGAGTCCTCCGTCGACGTCGCCGTCCTGCTCGTCAGCGAACTGGTCACCAATTCCCTGCGCTACGCCAGCGGTCCCATCGGCGTGCGCATGGTGCTGCTCAGCGGGGGCGGTCTGCTGGTCGAGGTGTCCGATCCGCTGCCGGACCCGCCGCAGGAACGCACCGCGGCACCCGACGACGAGGGGGGTCGCGGACTCCAGCTGGTGGCGTGCACGTCACGGCGCTGGGGCACCCGGCGCGGAAAGACCGGCAAGACAGTGTGGTTCGAGCTGACGGTGGCGGGTTAGGAGACAGGTGGAGTCCTGATCGTTGCCATTTCATCGACATTCTGTGGATGGGCTGCGATCGAGACTGTGCTGTGATCGTGAAGACCGTGTTCCGGACGGCCGTGGGGCTGATTTACTCGGCTTGTCCGGTCCGGGCACGATGAGCTGGAGGGGACGGGGCTCGTGAGCGAGATGTCATCTGGCGGGACGCTATCCGCACAGACCGCTGGTCGGGGTGCGCACGGACCGGATGCCCCGGGCGCCGCCCGGCCCGCGCCCGCGCCGCCTTCCCCGCCCGTGTGGCAGAACAGCAGGCCGGGATCGATCTACGACTACATCCGTGTCGCCTCCTTCTCGCTCGGCCCGGACGGGCGGATCGACAGGTGGAGCGAGCGGGCCGCCGAGATGCTCGGTATCACCGCCGGGGACGCGGTCGGCAAGGATCCCGTCGAGGCGTTCGTCCCCAGGGAGCTGCGCGAGACCGGCCGCCGTGCGGTGTCCCGGATCCTCGACGGCCGGGAGTGGACCGGCCTGGTGCCCTACCACCGGGAGGAGAGCGCCGAGGCCGACGGGCTCGCGGAGATCTACGTCATGCCGTCCGAGACGGAGACCGGCGAGCGGACCGCGGTCTGTCTGGTCGTCGACGTGCGGGCGCTGCGCGGCATCGAGACCGACCTCGCCGCCTCGCAGGCCGTTTTCGGTCAATCGCCCATGGGCTTCACCCTGTTCGACACCCGGCTCAAGCTGCTGCGGGTCAACGAAAGGTTCGCCACGGTCTTCGGCGGCCCGGCGAGCAAGTACCGCGGCGGCACCCCGCACGACTTCCTTCCCCGGGCCGAGGCCGAGCGGATGACCGTCGCGCTGCGCAGGGTGCTGGACACCGGAGAGCCGGTCACCGAGATGCAACTGGTGGGTGTGGTGCCGGGTGAGACCGACCGGCGCCGCTGGTCGGTCTCGCTCTACCGGCTGCACGGCGCCAGTGGCCGACCGATCGGCGTCGCCGCGCTCGCCGCCGACGTCACGGGCCGCCGCCGCGCCGAGAGGGAGGCCGCCAACGCCCGCCGCAATCTCGCGCTGCTCAACGAAGCCGGCGCCCGGATAGGCAACTCCCTCGACCTGGAGACCACCGCACGCACCCTCCTGGACGTCGCTGTCCCGCAGTTCTGCGACCTGGCGTCGGTGGACCTCTTCCAAGGGCTGCTGGCCGGTGACGAAGCCCCGCCCGGCATGAGCGACGGCAGCGCCGAACTGCGCAGAGTCGCCTTCTCCAGCGCGGTGTCCGACGCCCCGCTCGCCACCACGGCCTGCTGTGTCGCCGAGGGCGAGCGCGATCCGGTCGCGGTCGGCGCGGTGCACCGCTACCCGTTCAACTCCCCTTGCGCGGGCGCCCTGCGGACCGCGCAGGCACAGATCATCCCCGGCCGGGAGAGCGACGAAGGGCCGGAGCTCGGCGCGGTGGTGCACTCCACGCTCGCCGTCCCGATGGTCGCCAGGGACACCGTCGTCGGCCTGGTGCAGTTCTCCCGTACGAAGGGCAGTGAGCCGTTCGGGGAGCGGGACACCGCGCTGGCGGTGGAGCTGGCGGCCCGCGCCGCGGTCTGCATCGACAACGCCAGGCTCTACCGCAGGGAGCACGAGCGGGCGTTGATACTCCAGCGCAGCCTGCTGCCGCCCGGCGACCCGGAGGCGGCGGGCCTGGACATCGCCTGCCGCTACCTGCCGGGCACCACCGCCACCGAGGTCGGCGGCGACTGGTTCGACGTCATCGAGCTGCCGGGTCACCGCACGGCCCTGGTCATCGGCGACGTCATGGGCCGCGGACTGCGTGCCGCCGTCGCGATGGGTGAACTGCGCAGCGCCGTAAGGACGTTGGCGCTGCTCGACCTGGAGCCGGCCGAGGTGCTCTCGGCGCTCGACGAGATCGCGCGGGGGCTCGGCGGCGGCGAGGGGCGGACCGGCAAGCGGTCGCAGTCCGACAGGGGCGCCGAGAGCGGGCGCGGCGCCGCCGCCGACCTCTCCGAGGTCTACCTCGCCACCTGCGTCTACGCCGTGTACGACCCGGTCACCCGCCGATGTACGTTCGCCAACGCAGGGCACCTGCCGCCGGTGCTGGTCGAAGGGGGTGAGGACGCCCTGCTGCTCGACGTGCCGCCGGGGATGCCGCTGGGTGTCGGCGGCGAGCCGTTCGAGGAGATCGAGGTCGAGCTGCCGGACGGCGCGCTGCTCGCCCTCTACACCGACGGGCTCGTCGAGTCCCGCGACCATCCGCTGGACGAAGGGCTGCAGGCGTTCCGTGGGGCCCTGTCGGAGGCCGGCCGGCCGCTGGAGGACGCCTGCGATCACGTCCTGAGCGCGCTGGACACCTCGCACGGCGAGGATGACATCGCCCTGCTGATGGCCAGGGTGCACGGGCTGCCCAAGGACGCGGTGGGGGACTGGAATCTGGCGCCGGAGGCCCGTTCGGTGGCCCGCGCCCGCGAGCTGGCCCGCGACCAGCTGACGGACTGGGGGCTCGAAGCCCTGGTGGACACCACGGAGTTGCTGGTGAGCGAGTTGGTCACCAACGCGCTGCGGCACGGGCACGGCGAGATCAGGCTGCGGCTGCTGCGGGACCGTTCGCTGGTCTGCGAGGTGTGGGACGCCGACCTCGCCCAGCCGCGCAGACGCCGGGCCAGGGACACCGACGAGGGCGGGCGCGGGCTTCAGCTGGTGGGGCTGCTCAGCTCCCGCTGGGGCAGCCGCCGTACGCCGCGTGGCAAGACCGTCTGGTTCGAACTCGCGCTGCCGGACGGCGAGTCGGAGGTACCGGATCCGGCCGAGGCGCTGCTGAGCCTGTTCTGATCCCGGTGCGGTCGGCAGCGGCCCGGACGGGGGCCGCCGACGGGCCGTGGGTCAGGCGGCGCGCACGTGCGCCGCGGCCCGCTCCGCCTCACGTACCACCCGCGCGGTGTCCACCCCGGCCAGTTCGCCGCGCTCCTTGCGCAGCCGCCCGTCCACGAAGACGTGGGAGAGGTTCGGCGGCTGGCCGTTGAGGACGATCTGACTGGTCCAGTCGAAGCGCGGGGCGAAGTTGAGGGTGCCGGGGTCGAGGATGAGGACGTCGGCGCGCTTGCCCGGGGTCAGCGAGCCGATCCGGTCGGCCATCCCGATGCACTCCGCGCCGCCGAGCGTCGCCATCCGCAGGACGGCGGGGATCGTCGGGTGGATGCCGGCGTCCTCGTGGCGGGCGCGCTGGAGGCCGACCGCCGCCTTCATCAGCGCGAACATGTCGGAGGTGTCGTTCGTCCCGCCGTCGTGCCCGAGCCCGGCCCGTACGCCGTGCCGGTGCAGCGCGGGCAGCGGCATGATGCCGGAGGCCAGCCGCATGTTGCTGAGCGGGCAGTGTGCGACGCGCACGTCGTGGTCGCCGGTGAGCGCGATCTCCTCGTCGGTGAGGTGGACGGCGTGGTTCATCAGGAGCCGCGGGCCGAACGCGCCGACCTCGCGCAGCGCACGGATCTGCTCGTCCTTGCGGTCGTCGCGGTGTTCCAGGACATGGGAGTTGACCATCAGGTCCAGCTCGCGGGCGACGTCGTGGAGCTGCCGCAGGTCCTTGATGCCGGACCTGCCCGCGTGCACCGACACCTGCGCGGAGGCCAGCGGCAGCGGGTCGATGAAGTCCTTCTTGACCTCGCGGATGAGGTGGCGGTCGGCGCCGCTCTGGGTCATCGCGTAGACGAACCGCAGGCCGGCGTCGTCCAGGGCCCGTACGTAGCGCTCGCTGGTGTCGTAGGGGATGGCGTGCACCCAGTCGACGACGGTGGTGACGCCTGCCTGGAGCGCGTCGAGTGCGGTGAGGTGGACGAAGCGGTACATGTCGTCGGGGTGGATCTTGGGGAGGGTGGCGCGGTTGCAGGCGGCCAGCCAGCCGTTCAGGTCCTGGTCGGCGCAGCCGCCGCGGATGCTGGACTGCCACAGGTGGTTGTGCAGGTCGACGAAGCCCGGCAGCACCAGCCTGCCGCGTGCGTCGATCACCCGGGCGCCGTGCGGGACGTCGAGTCCGCGGCCGATGGCGGCGATGGTGCCCTCGCGCAGCAGGACGTCGACGCCGTACTCCAGGGCGCCCAGCGGCCCGTCGCCGAGCGCGGGGTCCATGGTGAGCACCTGGTCGGCGCCCCGGATGAGGGTGGTGCGGCGGGTGCCGTCCGGCTCGGGCGGTGCCGGGGGAGCGGGGCGTTGGCGTACCGGTGTGCCGGCGGCGGCTGCCAGCGGGACGCTGCCGAGGCCCGCCAGCACCCGGCGTCTGGATATCTTCGGAAAGTTCATTCCGTTCTTATAGCGTGCGCGGGCCGCGCGTCGGTAAGGCGTGTTCCAGCCAACTGACGGAAATTCAAGTTCCGTATGATGAAAGCGAGTTGGGGGTTTTCCGCTCAGTCCCCGCGCCGCCTGATCTTGTTGCCCAGCCACACCAGTGGGTCGTACTTGCGGTCCGCCGCCCGTTCCTTGAGCGGGATCAGCGCGTTATCGGTGATCTTGATGTTCTCCGGGCAGACCTCGGTGCAGCACTTGGTGATGTTGCAGTAGCCGAGCCCGTGCTCGTCCTGCGCGGTGCGCTTGCGGTCGAGACCGGTCTCGGGCGCCGCGTCCAGCGGATGCATGTCCAGCTCCGCGATCCGCATCAGGAAGCGCGGCCCGGCGAAGGCCCCCTTGTTCTCCTCGTGATCACGCACCACATGGCAGGTGTCCTGGCACAGGAAACACTCGATGCACTTACGGAACTCCTGCGAACGGTTCACGTCCTCCTGCTGCATGCGGTACTCACCGGGCGACAGGTCGGCGGGCGGCACGAACGCCGGGACCTCCCGCGCCTTCACGTAGTTGAATGACACGTCGGTGACCAGATCCCGGATGACGGGGAACGCCCGCATCGGCGTGATCGTGAGGGTCTGCGACCGGTCGAAGACCGACATCCGGGTCATGCACATCAGCCGCGGCCTGCCGTTGATCTCCGCGCTGCACGAACCGCACTTGCCCGCCTTGCAGTTCCAGCGCACCGCCAGATCCGGCGCCTGGGTGGCCTGCAGCCGGTGGATGATGTCCAGCACCACCTCCCCCTCGTGCACCTCGACCCGGAAATCCTCCAGACCGCCGTCCTCCGCGTCGCCCCGCCACACCCGGAAGTGCGCCGTGTACGTGCCCGTGGTTCCCGTCTCCTGCCCGCTCACCGGCTCAGCTCCTCGTCCGTCAGGTACTTCACCAGCTCGTCCTTGTCGAACAGCTCCAGCAGATCGCGCCGGATCGGCGGGGTCTCGCGACGGCTCAGCCGGATCCGGCCGCGCGCCGGATCCGCGTCCTGCGCCGCGCCTTCCGGTCCGGCCAGCGCACACAGCAGATTGACGGTGCGCCACTGCCTGTCCATCTCCGGATGGTCGTCGCGGGTGTGCCCGCCGCGGCTCTCCTCGCGTTCCAGGGCGGCGCGCGCCACGCACTCGCTGACCAGCAGCATGTTGCGCAGGTCGAGGGCGAGGTGCCAGCCGGGGTTGTACTGCCGGTGCCCCTCGACACCCGCCCGCCCGGCCCGCTCCCGCAGCTCCCCGAGCCGCTCCAGCGCCTGCTCCATCTCGCCCGCCCTGCGGATGATGCCGACCAGGTCGTTCATCGTCTGCTGGAGTTCCTGGTGCAGCGTGTACGGATTCTCCGACGGGCCAGGTGCGCGGTCCGAGCCGCGGGCGCCCTCGGCGCTGAACGGGCGCAGCGCCTCCGCCTCCGCCGCGTCGAGCTGCGCCTGGTCGGCGCGTGGCCTGGTGGTCGTCGCCGCCGCGTACTCGGCGGCGTGCAGACCCGCGCGGCGGCCGAACACCAGCAGGTCGGAGAGGGAATTGCCGCCCAGCCTGTTGGAGCCGTGCATGCCGCCGGCCACCTCACCCGCCGCGAACAGTCCTGGCACACCGGCCGCCGCCGCGGTGTCAGGATCGACGTCGACGCCGCCCATCACGTAGTGGCAGGTCGGCCCGACCTCCATCGGCTCGGCGGTGATGTCCACGTCCGCCAGCTCCTTGAACTGGTGGTGCATGGACGGCAGCCTGCGCTTGATCACCTCGGCCGGCATCCGCGTGGAGACGTCCAGGAAGACGCCGCCGTGCGGGGAGCCGCGGCCCGCCTTGACCTCGGCGTTGATGGCGCGGGCCACCTCGTCGCGTGGCAGCAGCTCGGGCGGGCGCCGGTTGTTGTCCGGGTCGTCGTACCAGCGGTCGCCCTCGTCCTCGGACTGCGCGTACTTCTCCTTGAAGACGTCCGGGATGTAGTCGAACATGAAGCGCTTGCCCTCGCTGTTGCGCAGCACCCCGCCGTCACCGCGGACGGATTCGGTGACGAGGATGCCCTTCACCGACGGTGGCCAGACCATGCCGGTGGGGTGGAACTGCACGAACTCCATGTGCACCAGCGGCGCCCCGGCCAGCAGCGCCAGCGCGTGCCCGTCGCCGGTGTACTCCCACGAGTTCGACGTCACCTTGAAGGACTTGCCGATCCCGCCGGTGGCCAGCACCACGGCGGGCGCCTCCAGGACGAAGAACCTGCCGGACTCCCGCTCGTAGCAGAACGCCCCGGCGACCCGGCGGCCGTCGGGTCCTTCCTCCTTGAGCACCCGGGTGACCGTGCACTCCTGGAAGACCTTCAGCCGCGCGTCGTACGCCCCGAACTCCCGCTCGTCCTCCTGCTGGAGCGAGACGATCTTCTGCTGGAGGGTGCGGATCAGTTCCAGGCCGGTACGGTCGCCGACGTGCGCCAGGCGCGGGTACTCGTGGCCGCCGAAGTTGCGCTGCGAGATCCGGCCGTCCGGGGTGCGGTCGAACAGCGCGCCCCAGGTCTCCAGCTCCCAGACCCGGTCGGGCGCCTCCCTGGCGTGCAGTTCGGCCATCCGCCAGTGGTTGAGGAACTTGCCGCCGCGCAGGGTGTCACGGAAGTGCACCTGCCAGTTGTCGCCGTCGTTGACGTTGCCCATGCTGGCCGCGATGCCTCCCTCGGCCATCACGGTATGGGCCTTGCCGAACAGCGACTTGCAGATCACCGCGGTCCGCAGCCCCGCCTCGCGGGCCTCGATCGCGGCGCGCAGCCCGGCGCCGCCCGCGCCGACCACGACCACGTCCCACGTCTGCCGGTCCACATGCGCCATCGCGGAGCACACCTTTCCTCGGAAGGGTCGAACGATCTGTCGTCAGAAGAACCGCGGGTCGTCGAAGACCCCGGCCGCCAGCAGGAAGACGTAGAAGTCCGCGACGGCCACGCTGATCAGTGAGGACCAGGCGAGCAGCATGTGCCGCTCGTTGAGCTTGCCGACCCAGCCCCACAGCCGGTAGCGCACCGGGTGCTTGGAGAAGTGCCGCAGCCGGCCGCCGACGATGTGCCGGCAGGAGTGGCAGGAGAGGGTGTACGCCCAGATCAGCACGATGTTGGCGAGGAACACCAGGGTGCCCAGGCCCATGTGGCCCCAGGCGTGGTGCGCGTCGCGGAACGCCAGCACGGTGTCGTAGGTGAGCACGCAGGCCACCAGCACCGCGGCGTAGAAGAAGTAGCGGTGGATGTTCTGGAGGATCAGCGGGAAGCGGGTCTCGCCGGTGTACTTCGCGTGCGGCTCGGCGACCGCGCAGGCGGGCGGCGAGGCCCAGAAGCCGCGGTAGTACGCCTTGCGGTAGTAGTAGCAGGTCAGCCGGAAGCCGAGCGGGAAGATCAGGATCAGCAGCGCGGGGGACAGGCCCCACCAGCTCCCGAAGATCTCCCAGTTGGGGCCGCCGTGCATCGGCGCGCAGTTCTGTGCCAGGCACGGCGAGTAGAACGGCGAGACGTACGGGGCGTGGTAGTAGTCGGCGTTCGCGAAGGCCCGCCAGGTCGAGTAGGCGATGAACGCGAGGAGCCCGGCCGCGGTGCAGGCCGGGGCCAGCCACCAGCGGTCGGTCCGCAGGTGACGGGCGGGGATGGCGGCACGCGAGGCGTCGTGCACGCCCCTCGTGCCGGACTGCGGTGCGGGTTCGGTACCAGTGGCCAACGTCGGTCTCCGTCAAGGGCGTTCCGTCGGGGGCGGGTCTTGAGCGGGCGGGGCGGGGTGCGGCCCCCGGGGTCAAGGTGCGTGCCGGTCCTTGGCGCCGAGGCCCTCGTCCTCGGCGTCGGTCCACAGCGTGCTGTCGTAGGGGGCGTCGGAGATGGTGACCACACCCTCCGCCTCGGTGGCCGGACGGTCCTGCGCACGGCCCGCCGATGCCGCGCTCTCCTTGAGCAGCCGCAGGCTCTCGCCCAGATGGTCGGCGTCGCTGCGCACCCGGCGGATGTCGAGTCCGCCGCCGACCCGCTTCTCCAGCCGGCCCACCGCCCGGACCAGTTCGTCCAGGCTCCGTTCGACAGCCGTCAGATCGTCGTGAAGGGACATGGTGTGCCCTCATTTCCGAAGGAGTGGTGGGCGACCTCATGCGCCCGTGAGTGTCGCGCGTCACAGTAGGTGTTGGGAAGGGATCTGTCGTGATTACCGGATCCAACCGGTGCGTTTCGGTCCCCACGCCGCTTTCCGCGCTCCGGCGCCCGGCCGCCGGGCGCCCCCGACCTGCCGACCCACAGGCCCGTACGCCCGCCGTGCGCACGGGTGTTGGGCCGGGTGGGTGGCCTTGGCCCGCCGATCGACGTGTCGGGTGCCGGTGCCGTGATCGGTCGCTTTCAGTGGGGGAGCCATAGATGTGATGAGCCGCAAAGTCGGCCGAACGTGTTGCGGCGGCTCGGCGCGGCGCGCGCGAGCCCCGGAGGTAACAGCCATGACCGACCACGTCAGCACAGGCCGCGCGGCGTGCCGCAGACGCCGTTGCGCCGCGCTCATCGCGGCGGGGGTGCTGCTCCCACTGCCGGTGCTGGCCGGCTGCAGCGCCGACGACGACGGCGGGGCGTCATCGGCCGCCCAGGACATCGCGGTGGCGCCCCGCGGCCGGGTCAAGGACGGCGGTACGGTCCGCTGGGCCGTGGACACCCTGCCCGCCACCCTCAACGCCTTCCATGCCGACGCCGACGCGGCCACCTCGCAGGTCACCGGCGCCGTGCTGCCCGCGCTTTTCACCCTCGACAAGAGCGGCGCACCGCAGCGCAACGCCGACTACCTCACCGCCGCCGACATCACCAAGCGTGAGCCCCGGCAGGTCGTCGTCTACAAGCTCAACCCCAAGGCGCGCTGGAGCGACGGCCGGGCGATCAGCGCGGCCGACTTCGCCGCCCAGTGGAAGGCGCTGCGCGGCAAGGACAACGCGTACTGGACCGCGCGCAATGCCGGCTACGACCGCATCGACAAGGTCGAGCAGGGCGCCGACGCACACCAGGTCAAGGTCACCTTCGCCCGGCCCTACGCGGACTGGCGGTCGCTGTTCACACCGCTCTACCCGCAGCGCGTCATGGGCAGCGCCGACGCCTTCAACGACGGCGCCCGCGAACGTCTGGAGGTGGCGGCCGGCCCGTTCACCGTCGAGGGCCGCGACAGCGACGAGGGCACCGTCACCCTCGTCCGCAACCCGAAGTGGTGGGGGGCGCGCGCCAAGCTCGACCGGATGGTGTTCCAGGCGCTGCCGCGCGCACAGCGGGCCAAGGCGCTGGAAGCCGGGGAGGTCGACGTGGCGGCGGTCGACCCGAAGGACGCCCGGAAGGTCGACCCCACCGGAGGCGGGGCCCCGGGCAGCCAGCCGAAGAGCGTGCACGCGGGCAACCCGGGACCGCAGGCGCAGCGGGCCGCGGCCGGCACGAGGGCCCTGCACGGCTACGCCCTGCGCAAGGCCCTGGAGCCCGCCTACACGCAGCTCGCGCTCAACGGCAGCACCGGTCCGCTCAGCGACGAGCGGGTACGCCGCGCGGTGGCCCGCGCCATCGACCGCCAGAAGCTCGCCGACACCGTGCTCAAGCCCCTGCACCTGCCCTCCCGCCCGCTCGGCAGCCACCTCATGATGGCCGGGCAGCCCGGCTACGAGGACCACAGCGACGCGATCGGCGGCCAGGACACGGGCGCGGCGAAGGCGCTGCTCGCGGACGCCGGCTGGCGGCCGGGGAAGGGCGGCGGCGTCCCGGCGTCGCCGCAGCCCGCGAACGAGGACGCGGCCGGCGGCGGGGCCGCGTCCGGCGCCGCCTCCGCTTCGGCGAAGGCGGGACCGGCCCGCTCATCGAAAGCCGCGCACGCCGGTTCCGACGGCCGCAACCCGGAGCACGCGCCCGCCCGCCCCGACGACGACCACGCCGCCGTCACCCGCCCCGCAATCGCGGACGCTCCGCTCTCGGCGGTCCGCGCGATCGGCGCCGAGGTCCAGCAGGCGGCGCTGCTGCGGCAGAGCGCCACGTTCTACAAAGCCGCGGCGGCCGACCGCAAGGAAGCGGCCGACGGGGACACCGAGGGCTCCGCGTACGCCGCGTCCAGGACGTACGCCGGGCGGGCCGCCCGCGCCCTCGCGGCGGCCGAGCTGGTCGGCACCGGACAGGCAGGTACCGACCAGGCAGGCGCCGGTCGGCCGGGCGCCGGCGGGGCGGTGGCCGGGCACCCGGGGCCGCAGGCCGGCGGGCAGGACGAGAAGGCGGGGAAGAAGGAGGACGCGGAGGGGCGGCCTGCCGAGCGGGCCGCGTCCGCGCAGGTCCCTGCCATGAAGAAGGCCGGCAAGGCGCTGACCCTGCGCTTCGTGCTGCCCGACGGGCCGGGCTCCGAGCAACTGCGCGCCGTGGGTGACCGGATCGCCGCGATGCTCGGCAGGATCGGCGTCAGGACCGCCGTCCAGAAGGTCGATGACCGCAGCTACTTCGACGACCACATCGCCGCGGGCGACTACGACCTGGCGCTCTACACCTGGCCAGGCACCGCCTACCCGGCGACCGACGCCCGGCCGATCTATGCCAAGCCGCAGCCCGCGCCGGACGGCTCGCTGACCGTCGCGCAGAACTACACCCGGGTCGGCACCGACCGGATCGACCAGCTCTTCGACCAGGCGGTGTCCGAGCTGGATCCGGACGGCTCGCGGGAGGTGATGGAGAAGGCGGACGCCCGGATCTGGGCCGTCGCCGGATCGATCCCGCTCTACCAGCAGCCCGAACTCGTCGCCGTCAAGAAGCCGCTCGCCAACGTCGGCGCCTTCGGCTTCGCCACCCCCCGCTTCCAGGACATCGGATACACGAAGTAGCGGCGAACAATCGGTAAGAAAGCGCAGGTCAGACGCGGTACGTACGGGCTGGGGCGGCCAACGCCGCCGCAGCCACGTACCATGGGGTGAGGCCGTGGCGTCTTCATGCCCGGCGGGCGCGCGTACCGGACCGTACGCGCCGCCATCCACGATTCCGGGAGAAGCGCCGCCAGTATGCCCACGCGCCACGACATTCGTAACGTAGCCATCGTCGCCCACGTCGACCACGGCAAGACGACCCTCGTCGATGCCATGCTCAAGCAGGCGGGAGCGTTCGCAGCCCACGCCGCCGAGAACCTCGACGAGCGGATGATGGACTCGAACGACCTGGAGCGTGAGAAGGGCATCACGATCCTGGCGAAGAACACCGCCGTGAAGTACCACCCCAAGGACGGCGGGGATCCGATCACGATCAACATCATCGACACCCCCGGCCACGCCGACTTCGGTGGCGAGGTCGAGCGCGGTCTGTCGATGGTGGACGCGGTCGTCCTCCTCGTCGACGCCTCCGAGGGCCCGCTCCCGCAGACCCGCTTCGTGCTGCGCAAGGCCCTGTCCGCGCGGATGCCGGTCATCCTGTGCATCAACAAGACGGACCGCCCGGACTCCCGGATCGACGAGGTCGTCAACGAGACCTACGACCTGTTCCTGGACCTGGACGCGGACGAGGAGCAGATCGAGTTCCCGATCGTCTACGCCTGCGCCCGTGACGGCGTCGCCTCGCTGACCAAGCCGGAGGACGGCACCGTCCCGGCCGACAGCGAGGACCTGCTGCCGTTCTTCAGCACGCTCCTGGAGCACGTCCCGGCCCCCGAGTACGACGACACGCTGCCGCTCCAGGCGCACGTCACCAACCTCGACGCGGACAACTTCCTCGGCCGTATCGCGCTGCTCCGCGTCGAGCAGGGCGAGCTGAAGAAGGGCCAGACCGTCGCGTGGATCAAGCGTGACGGCACGATGTCCAACGTCCGCATCACCGAGCTGATGATGACCGAGGCGCTCACCCGCAAGCCGGCCGAGAAGGCGGGCCCGGGTGACATCTGCGCGGTCGCCGGTATCCCGGACATCATGATCGGCGAGACGCTGGCCGACCCCGAGAACCCGATCGCGCTGCCGCTGATCACGGTCGACGAGCCGGCCATCTCGATGACCATCGGCACCAACACCTCGCCGCTGGTCGGCAAGGGCGGCAAGGGCCACAAGGTCACCGCCCGCCAGGTCAAGGACCGCCTCGACCGCGAGCTGATCGGTAACGTCTCGCTGCGCGTGCTGGACACCGAGCGTCCCGACGCCTGGGAGGTCCAGGGCCGTGGCGAGCTGGCGCTGGCGATCCTCGTCGAGACGATGCGCCGGGAAGGCTTCGAGCTGACCGTCGGCAAGCCCGAGGTCGTCACCAAGGAGGTCGACGGCAAGCTGCACGAGCCGATCGAGCGCCTGACGATCGACTCCCCCGAGGAGCACCTCGGCGCGATCACGCAGCTGATGGCGACCCGCAAGGGCCGCATGGAGACGATGACCAACCACGGTTCCGGCTGGATCCGCATGGAGTGGATCGTTCCTTCACGTGGCCTGATCGGCTTCCGTACGGAGTTCCTGACCCAGACCCGCGGCACCGGCATCGCGCACTCCCTCTTCGAGGGTCACGAGCCGTGGTTCGGTGAGCTGCGCACCCGTCACAACGGTTCGCTGGTCGCCGACCGCTCCGGTTCGGTCACGCCGTTCGCGATGATCAACCTCCAGGAGCGTGGCGTGATCTTCACGGAGCCGGGCACCGAGGTGTACGAGGGCATGATCATCGGTGAGAACTCGCGCGCCGACGACATGGACGTGAACATCACCAAGGAGAAGAAGCTCACCAACATGCGTGCGGCTTCCGCGGACTCGACCGAGAACGTCGTGCCGCCGCGCAAGCTCTCCCTGGAGCAGTCGCTGGAGTTCTGCCGCGACGACGAGTGCATCGAGGTCACCCCGGAGACCGTGCGCATCCGCAAGGTCGTCCTGGACCAGAAGGAGCGCGGTCGCTCCGCTTCGCGCGCCAAGCGCTGACCCGTCAAGGGCACGCGCCACCCGCGTCACCCAGCGCCCCGCCGGACTCTGCTGTCCGGCGGGGCGCTGTCGTGTGTGCGGGGGGCAGCCTTTTATCTGTGGCGCGGGTGATTGTCAACGGGGCTTTGGTCTCTACCTACTTGGCCGGTGTCCGTATTGCGGAAGGAATCTCTGGTTCCGCTGCCCACCTCGTCCGTTTAGTGACCGTGTGGATAGTTTGTTTTGTCCGGATTCCGAACGATGGCAAGGGTAGATGTGACTTAATCGCAACCACTTACGCGTGACTTATGGCGGGAACGTGACTGAGACTGGGCGGTATTGAGCTCGGGTCAATGGGTCAAGCGCCGTAAGAAGCGCCGACTCACGAGCATCGGGGGCTGGTTGCGGACTGTCAGGGGTGTCAGTCGCGGGCCGGCTCCTTTCCATATCAGGAAATGGACTCATGAGGAGGCAGTCCCATGCGCGGTGCCAAGAGCGCCACCTGGGTCGCAGGAGCGATAGTCGTGGCCCTGGGGGCGACGGCCTGTGGCGGCGGCAGCAGCAGTGCGAGTGCCGAACCCGGTGTGGTTCGGGCGAACTGGGGCGACCCGCAGAACCCGCTGGAGCCGGCCAACACCAATGAGGTGCTCGGCGGCAAGGTCCTGGACATGATCTTCAGCAACCTGAAGAGCTATGACCCCAAGACCGGCGAGGCCAAGAACGACGTCGCCCAGTCGATCGACACCAAGGACCAGCAGACCTTCACCATCAAGGTGAAGAAGGGCGAGAAGTTCTCCAACGGCGAGGCGGTCACCGCCCGTTCGTTCGTCGACGCCTGGAACTACGGTGCGCTGAGCACCAACGCGCAGAAGAACTCGTACTTCTTCGCCGACATCAAGGGCTACGACAAGGTCGCGCCCGCCAAGGGCAAGCCGACCGCCAAGACCCTCTCCGGGCTGAAGGTCGTCGACGACCACACCTTCACCGTCGAGCTGAACGAGAAGATGTCGACCTGGCCGGTCCGTCTCGGCTACAAGGCGTTCGCGCCGCTGCCGACGGCGTTCTTCAGCAAGCACGACGCCTACCTCGCCAAGCCGGTCGGCAACGGGCCTTACGCCGTCGACTCGTACGACAAGGGCAAGCAGATGAAGCTTGTCCCGAACAAGTACTACACGGGCGAGGACAAGCCGCAGAACAAGGGCGTCCTGCTCAAGGTCTACACGGACTCCAACGCCGCCTACGCCGACCTCCAGTCCGGCAACCTCGACGTGGACGACGACGTGCCGGCCGAGCAGATCAGGAACGCCAAGTCGGACCTGAAGGGCCGCTACCTCTCGCAGCCGGCCGGCATCAACCAGGTCGTCACCTTCCCGCTCTACCAGGACGGGTGGAACAAGCCCGGCATGGAGAAGGTCCGCAAGGGCCTGTCGATGGCGATCGACCGCAAGGCGATCACCGACAAGGTCTACAACGGAACCCGCACGCCGGCCACCGACCTGACCTCGCCGGTCCTCGGCGACGCGAACGGCTACAGCAAGGACGTCTGCGGCGACGCCTGCACGTACAACCCCACCGAGGCCAAGAAGCTCATCAAGGAAGGCGGCGGCATCCCCGGCGGCAAGATGACCATCGGGTACAACGCCGACAAGGACTCCCACAAGCAGTGGGTGGACGCGGTCTGCAACAGCATCAACAAGGTGCTGGGCAACGACACCGCCTGCGTCGGCAACCCCGTCGGCACCTTCGGTGACTTCCGCAACCAGATCACCAAGCGGGAGATGACCCAGCCCTTCAGGTCCGGCTGGCAGATGGACTACCCGCAGATCGAGAACTTCCTGACCCCGCTGTACGCCACCGGCGGCGCCTCCAACGACGCCCAGTTCAGCGACCCGAAGTTCGACGCGCTGCTCAAGCAGGCCGGCGCCGAGCCGGACACCAAGAAGGCGACCGACCTCTACAAGCAGGCCGAGAAGATCGTCCTCGACAAGATGGTCAGCATCCCGCTCTGGTACCAGAACGGCACCGCCGGCTGGTCCGAGCACGTCTCCGGCGTCCAGCTCAACGCCTTCAGCTTCCCGGTCTTCACCAAGATCAAGGTCAACAGCTGACCCGACGCAACTGCCCCTGAGACCGGCGCACTTCGCCGGTCTCCCGAGCGGGGCTTCGCATCCGACCGCTCACGGCGGCAGGAGCAGCCGGCCCGCCCGCGCCGGACCCACCCGGTCCGGCGCCGGGCGCGGCTGCCCCCGCGTCGGCGCTTTTCTGGAGGACACATGGGGCGCTACGTCATACGACGACTGCTCCAGATGGTGCCCGTCTTCATCGGCACCACTTTCTTGATCTTCGTCATGGTCTACGCACTGGGCGACCCGGTCGCCGCCATGTTCGGAGACCGGGCCCCCGATCCGGCCACCGCCGCCCAGATCCGGGAGTCCCTGCACCTCAACGACCCGCTGTGGAGCCAGTATCTGCAGTACATGGCCGGCATCTTCCAAGGGGATTTCGGCACCGCCTTCAACGGCACCCCGGTCTCCGAACTGATGGCGTCGGCCTTCCCCAACACCATCAAGCTGACGCTGGTGGCGTTCGCGATCGAGGTCGTGGTGGGGGTCGGGCTCGGTGTCGTCGCCGGCATGCGGCGCGGCCGGCTCGTCGACACCGGCGTGCTGGTCTTCACGCTGCTGGTGATCTCCATCCCGACGTTCGTCACCGGCTACCTGCTCCAGTACTTCATCGGCGTGAAGTTCGCCTGGGCCGCACCGGCGGTCTCCGCCGACGTCCACATCGGTGAACTGCTGCTGCCCGGCATCGTGTTGGCCGGTGTCTCGCTGGCGTACGTCGCCCGGCTGACCCGCACCTCGATCGCGGAGAACATCCGCTCCGACTACATCAGGACCGCCACCGCCAAGGGCCTGCCGCGGCGCCGGGTCGTCGGCGTGCACCTGCTGCGCAACTCGCTGATCCCCGTCATCACCTTTCTCGGCACCGACATCGGCGCCCTGATGGGAGGCGCGATCGTCACCGAGCGGATCTTCAACATCCAGGGTGTCGGATTCCAGCTCTACCAGGGCATCCTGCGGCAGAACTCGCCCACCGTGGTGGGCTTCGTGACCATCCTCGTGGTCGTCTTCCTCGCCGCCAACCTGATCGTCGACCTGCTCTACGCGGTCCTGGACCCGAGGATCCGTTATGCCTGAGATGACCGAACCGGTCGCCACGGACCGTACCGAGGGGGCCGCCGCACCCGGAGGCAACGGCCCCGAACCGCAGGCCGCGCCGCGCAGCCTGTGGGGCGACGCCTGGCGCGACCTGCGCCGCAACCCCGTCTTCTACATCTCCGCCGTCCTCATCCTCTTCCTGGTCGTCATCTCGATCTGGCCGAGCCTGCTGACCGGCACCAGCCCGTACGCCTGCGACCTCGGCCGCTCCCAGCAGGGGCCCGCGCCAGGACACCCCTTCGGCTTCAACACCCAGGGCTGTGACGTCTACGCGCGTACCGTGTACGGCGCCCGCGCCTCGGTCACCGTCGGCATCTGCACCACCGTCCTCGCCGCGGTCATCGGCTGCCTCTTCGGCGGACTCGCCGGGTTCTTCGGCGGCTGGTGGGACTCCCTGCTGTCGCGGGTCGGCGACATCTTCTTCGGCATCCCGATCCTGCTCGGCGGCATCGTCTTCCTCTCCGTCATCAAGGGCGGCTCGATCTTCACCGTCGTGCTCCTGATGGCGGTTCTGGGCTGGCCGCAGATCGCCCGCATCGCGCGCAGCGCGGTGATCTCCGCCAAGCAGCAGGACTACGTCCAGGCGGCACGG
Source organism: Streptomyces sp. NPDC048644 (assembly GCF_043199105.1). Lineage (NCBI taxonomy): Bacteria > Bacillati > Actinomycetota > Actinomycetes > Kitasatosporales > Streptomycetaceae > Streptomyces > Streptomyces sp. NPDC048644. The sequence continues at coordinate 476,420 of NZ_JBICVO010000004.1, read as the reverse complement.
GCACTCGGCGCGAGCACCCCGCGGATGCTGCTGCGGCACATCGCGCCCAACGCGCTGGCGCCCGTCATCGTCGTGGCGACCATCGCGCTGGGCACCTACATCTCGCTGGAGGCGACCCTGTCGTTCCTCGGCGTCGGCCTGAAGCCGCCGACGGTCTCCTGGGGCATCGACATCTCGTCGGCCGCCACCCAGATCCGCAACGCGCCGCACATGCTGCTGTATCCGGCCGGCGCGCTGTCGGTCACCGTGCTGGCGTTCATCATGCTCGGCGACGCGGTCCGCGACGCCCTCGACCCCAAGCTGCGCTGAGGGAGGCGTTCATGACCAGCACAGAGAAGACCCCGGCCGTCCCCGCGCCCCGCGAACCGGACGGCCCGCTGCTCCAGGTCCGCGACCTGCACGTGGAATTCCACACCCGCGACGGCGTCGTCAAGGCCGTCAACGGCGTCAACTACAGCGTCTCGGCGGGCGAGACGCTGGCCGTGCTCGGCGAGTCGGGATCCGGCAAGTCGGTCACCGCGCAGGCCGTGATGGGCATCCTCGACATGCCGCCCGCCAAGATCCCGCGCGGCGAGATCCGCTTCCGCGGCCAGGACATGCTGACGATGTCGGGCGAGGCCCGCCGCAAGCTCCGCGGCGCCAAGATCGCCATGATCTTCCAGGACGCGCTGTCCTCGCTGAACCCGGTCCTGTCCGTCGGCTACCAGCTCGGCGAGATGTTCCGCGTCCACCAGGGCCTGTCCAAGAAGGCCGCACTCGCCAAGGCCGTCGAGCTGATGGACAAGGTGAAGATCCCGGCGGCGAAGAACCGGGTGCACGACTTCCCGCACCAGTTCTCCGGCGGTATGCGGCAGCGGATCATGATCGCGATGGCGCTCGCGCTCGAGCCCGAGCTGATCATCGCGGACGAGCCGACCACGGCCCTGGACGTCACCGTCCAGGCGCAGGTCATGGACCTGCTCGCGGAACTCCAGCGCGAGTTCCACATGGGGCTGATCCTGATCACCCACGACCTGGGCGTGGTCGCGGACGTCGCCGACAAGATCGCGGTGATGTATGCGGGCCGGATCGTCGAGACCGCCCCCGTCCACGAGCTGTACCGAAATCCCGCGCACCCGTACACGCGCGGACTCCTCGACTCCATCCCGCGCCTGGACCAGAAGGGCCAGGAGCTGTACGCGATCAAGGGCCTGCCGCCCAACCTGCTGCACGTGCCGCAGGGTTGCGCCTTCCACCCGCGCTGCCCCAAGGCCCAGGACATCTGCGGGACGGATTCCCCGGCGCTGCACACCATCGGCGAAGGCCGGCGCAGCGCCTGCCACTTCTGGAAGGAGACGGTCAATGGCTGAGCCGACGAAGGCGGCCGGCGCCGCCCCGGTCGGGGAGCGCGAGCCGATCCTCCAGGTGCGCGACCTCGTCAAGCACTTCCCGCTCACCCAGGGCGTGCTGTTCAAGAAGCAGGTCGGCGCGGTCAAGGCCGTCGACGGCATCTCGTTCGACCTCTACAAGGGCGAGACGCTCGGCATCGTCGGCGAGTCGGGCTGCGGCAAGTCGACCGTCGCCAAGCTGCTGATGAACCTCGAGCGGGCCACCGCGGGCGAGGTGTTCTACCGCGGCGATGACATCACCAAGCTGTCGGGGCGGGCGTTGAAGGCGGTGCGCCGCAACATCCAGATGGTGTTCCAGGACCCCTACACGTCCCTGAACCCGCGGATGACGGTCGGGGACATCATCGGGGAGCCGTACGAGATCCACCCGGAGGTGGCACCCAAGGGTTCGCGGCGGCAGAAGGTGCGTGAACTCCTGGACGTGGTGGGGCTCAACCCGGAGTACATCAACCGGTATCCGCACCAGTTCTCCGGCGGCCAGCGCCAGCGCATCGGCATCGCCCGCGGCCTCGCGCTCAACCCCGAGGTCATCATCTGCGACGAGCCGGTCTCCGCCCTCGACGTCTCCGTGCAGGCCCAGGTCATCAACCTGATGGCGCAGCTCCAGGACGAGTTCGACCTGTCGTACCTCTTCATCGCGCACGACCTGTCGATCGTCCGGCACATCTCCGACCGGGTCGGCGTCATGTACCTCGGCAGGATGGCGGAGATCGGCACCGACGAGCAGATCTACGACCACCCGACGCACCCGTACACGCAGGCCCTGCTCTCCGCCGTGCCGGTGCCCGACCCGGCGGCGCGCGAGGGGCGGGAGCGGATCATCCTCACCGGTGACGTGCCCTCGCCCGCCGACCCGCCGTCCGGCTGCCGCTTCCGCACCCGCTGCTGGAAGGCCCAGGACCGGTGCGCGACGGAGTCCCCCGTCCTCGCGGTGCCGGAGCGCTTCCGGGGCTCAGACTCCCCGGCCGCGCACGCGTCGGCCTGCCACTTCGCCGAGGTGAAGGACGTGGTGGGGGCGGCCTAGGTGAGGTCCCCCCGGCGGCCGGGGCGCCCGTTACCGGGGCGTCGCGGTCGCCGTCCGCGCATCCGGGGGTTTTCCCCCGCGCCCGGAGCAATGCGGCTGCCCTGGGCATGCGGCGGTGACCGGTATCAGCTCTTATGTCGTTTACGTATGACTGGAGAGCTGAGGAGGCACCCCATGCGCGCAGCCACGCACGCGAAGTGGGCCGTATGTGCCGTGTCCGTCGCGCTGGCGGCCACGGCCTGCGGAGGGGGCGTGGGCAGTGGGTCCGACGACCCCGGGGTCGTCAGCGCCTCCTGGGGTGATCCGCAGAACCCGCTGGAGCCGGCGAACACCAACGAGGTGCAGGGCGGCAAGGTCCTGGAGATGATCTTCCGGGGGCTCAAGCGGTACAACCCGAAGACCGGGGCCGCGCAGAATGTCATCGCGGACCGCATCGTGACCACGGATTCGCAGCACTACACGGTGACCCTCAAGCCCGGCTGGACCTTCAGCAACGGCGAGAAGGTCACCGCGAAATCCTTCGTGGACGCCTGGAATTACGGCGCCCTGCTCGACAACAGCCAGCGGAACGCGTCGTTCTTCCAGTACATCGACGGATACGACCGGGTGCACCCGGAAGACGGCACGGCCAAGGCGAAGACGATGTCGGGGCTGAAGGTCGTCAGCCCCACGGAATTCACCGTCAAGCTCAACCAGAAATTCTCCAGCTGGCCCGACACCCTCGGCTACAGCGCCTTCATGCCACTGCCCCGGGCTTTCTACACGAACCACGCGGCCTGGGTGAAGAAACCGATCGGCAACGGCCCGTACGCCGTGGAGTCCTACACCAAGGGCTCCGCGATGAAGCTCCGGAAATGGGCGAAGTACCCGGGCGCCGACAAGGCCAGGAACGACGGCATCGACCTGCGGGTCTACACCGACAACAATTCCGCCTACACCGACCTCCAGGCGGGAAACCTCGACCTCGTCGACGACATCCCGGCCACGCAGCTCAAAAACGTCCGGCAGGACCTCGGCGACCGGTATCTCAACCTGCCGGCCGGCGTCATCCAGACCCTCACCGTCCCGATATACGACAAGGCGTGGAACAAGCCCGGCATGGACAAGGTGCGCCGCGGCGTCTCGATGGCCATCGACCGGGCGTCGATCACCAGGGAAATCTTCCGGGACACCCGCACCCCGGCCACCGACTGGACCTCTCCGGTACTCAAGACGGACGGCGGCTACAAGGCCGGACTGTGCGGTACGGCCTGCGAATTCCACCCCAAGGAGGCCAAGGCGCTGATCAAGGAGGGCGGTGGTCTGCCCGGCGGGAAGATGACGATCGCCTACAACGCCGACACCGGCTCGCACAAGGACTGGATCGACGCGATCTGCAACAGCATCAACAACACGCTGGGCAACGACAAGGCGTGCGTCGGCGCACCGGTCGGCACCTTCGCGGACTTCCGCAACCGCATCTCGGCACGGAAGATGACCGGCCTTTTCCGGGCCGGCTGGCAGATGGACTACCCGCTCATCCAGAACTTCCTCCAGCCGATGTACTACACCGACGCCTCGTCCAACGACGGACAGTTCAGCAGCCCGGAATTCGACAAACTCGTCAACGAGGCGAACGCCGCGACGGACGTACCGGCCGCCATCGGGAAGTTCCAGGACGCGGAGAAGATCCTCGCCGACCAGATGCCGGCCGTTCCGCTCTGGTACCAGAACGGCAGCGGCGGCTATTCGGAGCGGATCGGCCACGTGTCACTCAACCCGTTCAGCGTCCCCGTCTACAACGAGATCAAGGTCAACTGACCGGCCGGTGACGGGACATGGCGGGACCGCACACCGGCCCGCCCGTACCGCCACCGCATTCCCCCGGCTCGTTCCACAGAATCCGGAGCCCTCATGGGACGCTATGTGATCCGGCGGCTGCTCCAGATGATCCCGGTGTTCATCGGCAGCACGTTCCTGATCTTCTTCATGGTGTACGCGCTGGGTGACCCCGTGGCCGCGATGTTCGGCGACCGGGCGCCCGACCCCGCGACCGCCGCCCAGATCCGCGCCGACCTCTATCTCGACCAGCCGCTGTGGAAGCAGTACCTGCACTACATGGGGCAGATCTTCCAAGGGGATTTCGGCACCGCCTTCAACGGCCAGCCGGTCACCGAACTGATGGCGGCGGCCTTTCCCGTCACCCTGCGGCTCACCCTCGTCGCGATCGTCATCGAAATGATCGCCGGAATCCTGCTGGGCGTCTTCAGCGGACTGCGGCGCGGCCGGACCGTGGACACCTCGGTGCTGGTCTTCACGCTCGTCGTGGTCTCCGTCCCGACCTTCGTCAGCGGCTATGTACTGCAATTCCTGCTGGGCGTGAAATGGGGCTGGGTCAAACCCGCCGTCTCCATCGAGGCACCGCTCGGCGAACTCCTGCTGCCGGGGCTCGTGCTGGCGCTGGTCTCCCTGGCGTACGTCACCCGGCTGACCCGCACCTCCATCGCCGAGAACACCCGCGCCGACTACGTCCGCACCGCCATCGCCAAGGGACTGCCCCGGCACCGCGTCATCACCCGCCACCTGCTGCGCAATTCGCTGATCCCGGTGGTCACCTTCATCGGCACCGACATCGGCGCCCTGATGGGAGGCGCGATCGTCACCGAGCGCATCTTCAACATCCACGGCGTCGGATTCCAGCTCTACCAGGGCATCCTGCGGCAGAACTCGCCCACCGTGGTGGGCTTCGTGACCATCCTCGTGCTGGTCTTCCTCCTCGCCAACCTCCTCGTCGACCTCCTGTACGCCGTCCTCGACCCGAGGATCCGCTATGCCTGATCACGTACCGAACGAAGCCATCACCCACGGCGACGGCGGCGCCGCCGCACTGGCCATCGGCGAGGCCGAATCCCTGGAGCGCACCCCGGGCACCGGTCCCGGCGGCGCCCCCACCGGCCGGGCCCGCAGCCTGTGGCGCGATGCCTGGCACGACCTGCGGCGCAACCCGGTCTTCGTGGTCTCCGCGCTGATCATCCTGTTCCTGGTGGTCATCGCCATCCGGCCGCAGCTGATCGCCGACGGGAACCCGTACCGCGCCGACCTCGCCAAGGCCCAGGCGGGGCCCGAGCCCGGCCACCCGTTCGGCTTCGACACCCAGGGCCGGGACGTCTACACCCGGGTGGTCTACGGCGCCCGCGCCTCCATCACCGTCGGCGTCTGCGCCACCGCGGGTGTCGCGCTCCTGGGCAGCCTGCTGGGCGGCCTGGCCGGGTTCTTCGGCGGCTGGTGGGACACCCTGCTCTCCCGGCTCGCCGACATCTTCTTCGGCATCCCGGTCATCCTCGGCGGACTGGTCTTCCTCTCCGTCGTCACCAGCTCCACCGTCTGGCCCGTGGTCGGCTTCATCGTTCTCCTTGGCTGGCCGCAGATCGCCCGCATCGCCCGCGGCGCCGTGTTCACCGCCAAGCAGAACGACTACGTCCAGGCCGCACGGGCACTGGGCGCGGGCAACGGCCGGATGCTGCTGCGGCACATCGCGCCGAACGCCGTCGCGCCCGTCATCGTCGTCGCCACCATCGCGCTGGGCACCTACATCTCGCTGGAGGCGACCCTGTCCTACCTCGGCGCCGGCCTCAAACCGCCCACCGTGTCCTGGGGCATCGACATCTCCGCCGCCTCGACGTCCATCCGCAACGCCCCGCACATGCTGCTGTGGCCAGCGGGGGCCCTGAGCATCACGGTGCTGGCGTTCATCATGCTCGGCGACGCGGTGCGCGACGCCCTCGACCCCAAGTTGCGCTGAGGAGCGGGCAGATGACGACGACCACAGAGCCGAAACAGCCGAAACAGCCGAAACTCCTCGACGTCCGCGACCTGAAGGTCGAATTCCGCACCAGGGACGGCATCGCCAAGGCCGTCAACGGCGTCACGTACCAGGTCGCCGCCGGCCAGACGCTGGCGGTGCTCGGCGAGTCGGGATCCGGCAAGTCGGTCACCGCGCAGGCCGTGATGGGCATCCTCGACTCGCCACCGGGATTCGTCACCGGCGGCGAGATCCTCTTCCAGGGGCGCGACCTGCTGACGCTGGGCAGGGAGGAGCGCCGCCGGGTCCGCGGCGCGAAGATGGCCATGATCTTCCAGGACGCGCTGTCCTCGCTGAACCCGGTGCTCTCCGTCGGCGCGCAGCTCGGCGAGATGTACCAGGTGCACCGCGGACTGTCCCGCAAGGCGGCCCGCGGCAAGGCCGTCGAGCTGATGGAAAGGGTCGGCATCCCCGCGGCCGGTGCCCGGGTGGGGGACTTCCCGCACCAGTTCTCCGGCGGTATGCGGCAGCGCATCATGATCGCGATGGCGCTCGCCCTGGAGCCCGAGCTGATCATCGCGGACGAGCCGACCACGGCCCTGGACGTCACCGTCCAGGCGCAGGTCATGGACCTGCTCGCGCAGCTCCAGCGCGAGTTCCACATGGGGCTGATCCTCATCACCCACGACCTGGGGGTGGTCGCCGACGTCGCCGACACCATCGCGGTGATGTATGCGGGCCGGATCGTCGAGACCGCCCCCGTCCACCAGCTCTACAAGGCCCCGGCCCACCCGTACACCCGCGGACTCCTCGACTCCATCCCGCGCCTGGACCAGAAGGGCCGCACGCTGTACGCGATCAAGGGACTGCCGCCCAACCTGACGGCCATCCCGCCGGGTTGCCCCTTCAACCCCCGCTGCCCGCTGGCCCGGGACGTCTGCCGCACCGACCTGCCGCCGCTCTACGAGGTGGGCCCGGGGCGTACCAGCGCCTGCCACTTCTGGAAGGAGACGGTCGATGGAGCCCGATGACCAGGAGGCAGGCCCCGGCGGCGGGCACGCGCCCGGCGCCGCGGTGGCCGGGGTCAGGACGCGGGCCGCCCGCGGCGAGGCGATCCTGGAGATCCGCGACCTGGCGAAGTACTTCCCGCTGCACCGGGGCGTGCTGTTCAAGAAGCAGGTCGGCGCGGTCAAGGCCGTCGACGGCGTCTCGTTCGACCTCTACAAGGGCGAGACGCTCGGCATCGTCGGCGAGTCGGGCTGCGGCAAGTCGACCGTCGCCAGAATGCTGGTCGGCCTGGAGCGGCCGACGGCCGGGCAGATCCGCTACCAGGGCGAGGACATCATCAAGCTGTCGGGGCGGGCGTTGAAGGCGGTGCGCCGCAACATCCAGATGGTGTTCCAGGACCCGTACACGTCCCTGAACCCGCGGATGACGGTCGGGGACATCATCGGGGAGCCGTACGAGATCCACCCGGAGGTGGCACCCAAGGGTTCGCGGCGGCAGAAGGTGCGTGAACTCCTGGATGTGGTGGGGCTCAACCCGGAGTACATCAACCGGTATCCGCACCAGTTCTCCGGCGGCCAGCGCCAGCGCATCGGCATCGCCCGCGGCCTCGCGCTGCGCCCGGAGATCATCGTCGCCGACGAGCCGGTCTCCGCCCTCGACGTCTCCGTGCAGGCCCAGGTCGTCAACCTCCTGGAGCGCCTCCAGGACGAGTTCGACCTCAGCTACGTCTTCATCGCCCACGACCTGTCCGTCGTCCGGCACATCTCCGACCGGGTCGCCGTGATGTACCTCGGCAGGCTCGCCGAAACCGGCACCGACGAGCAGATCTACGACCACCCGACGCACCCGTACACGCAGGCGCTGCTCTCCGCCGTGCCGGTGCCCGACCCGGCCGCGCGCGAGCGGCGGGGGCGGATCCTGCTGGCCGGTGACGTGCCCTCGCCCGCCGACCCGCCGTCCGGCTGCCGCTTCCGCACCCGCTGCTGGAAGGCCCAGGACGTGTGTGCCGATGTGGTGCCGCCGCTGGACGTCCCGGAGTGGTTCGCCGGCGCGGGACCTGCCGGGCACCCGTCGGCCTGCCATTTCGCCGAGGAGCGGCCGGACGGCCAGGAGTAGCGCACAGGCCGAAGCCCGCCTCCCGTGGTGCTGGGGTGTGGGAAGCGGGCTCCGGCTCCGAGCGGAGGCGATGGAGACCGGGTCAAAGGGTCTTGCCGGTGGAGCCGGCGTCGTCGGCCGGCCCCTCCTGCGCTGCCTCCTCGGCCGCGGCCAGTGCGGGATCGAGGACGATGGCCTCGTCGCGCGCCGCGGTCGTCGGTTCTTCGGGGAAGTGGCAGGCGGTGAGGTGGCCCGCGTCGTTCCCGGCGATCTGGAGCAGCGGCGGCTCATCCGTCGCGCACTTGTCCTGCGCCTTCCAGCAGCGGGTACGGAACCGGCAGCCGGACGGCGGGTTGACGGGGGAGGGGACGTCACCGGCGAGCCGTATGCGCTCGCGGTCCTCCTCCTCCGATTCGACGAACTTCGCCTCGGGCACCGCCGAGAGCAGTGCGTGCGTGTACGGGTGGCGCGGCCGGTTGTAGATCTCGTCGCGGGTGCCCACCTCGACGATCTTGCCGAGGTACATCACCGCGACCCGCTGGCTGAAGTGCCGTACCACCGCGAGGTCGTGCGCGATGAACAGGAACGCGATGTCCAGCTCCCGCTGGAGGTCCTGGAGGAGGTTGACGACCTGCGCCTGGATGGAGACGTCGAGCGCCGATACCGGCTCGTCGGCGACGATCAGCTTCGGCTCCAGGGCGAGCGCGCGGGCGACGCCGATGCGCTGCCGCTGGCCGCCGGAGAACTCGTGCGGGAAGCGGTTGTAGTGCTCCGGGTTGAGGCCGACGGTCTCCAGCAGCTCCCGGATCCGCTTCTCCCGGCCGCCGGGCGGATTGATCCCGTTGATCTCCATCGGGCCGCCGATGATGGTGCCGACGGTCTGCCGCGGGTTCAGCGAGGCGTACGGGTCCTGGAAGATCATCTGGATCTCGGAGCGGACCGGAGCCAGCTCCTTGCGGTTCGCGTGGGTGATGTCCTGCCCCGCGTAGGTGATCTTGCCGGAGGTCGGCTCCATCAGCCGGGTCAGCAGCCGCCCGGTGGTCGACTTGCCGCAGCCCGACTCGCCGACCAGGCCGAAGCTCTCGCTCGCGTGCACGGTCAGGTCGACGCCGTCGACCGCCTGGACCGCGCCGACCTTCCGCTTGAACGGGAAACCGCCGTAGATCGGGAAGTGCTTGGTCACCCCCTCGGCGACGAGCAGCGGCTCGCCCGGGGTGGGCGCGGCGTCCCGGGGCGCGGGGAGTGTGACGTGGTCTGTCATGGTGATGGCTCCCTAGCCCAGCCGGGGCTTGATCTGCTCGGTGAAGAAGGTGTGACGCTGCTCGGGCCCGAGGTGGCAGGCGGCGGCCCGGCCGTCGGGCAGCAGCGGCCGGTCCTCGGCGCAGAGCCCGCCGCCGACCTCGGCGGCGAAGCCGCAGCGCGGGTGGAAGGCGCAGCCCGACGGGGGGTTGAGCAGGCTCGGCGGCGAGCCGGGGATCGGGTGCAGCGCCTCGTTGACGTCGGACGAGAGCCGCGGCATGGAGCTCAGCAGGCCCCAGGTGTACGGGTGTTGGGGCTGGGTGAGGATCTCCTTGACGGAGCCGCGCTCCACGGCCCGGCCCGCGTACATCACCAGCAGGTCGTCGGCGGTGTTCGCGACCACGCCGAGGTCGTGGGTGATCAGGATGATGGCGGAGCCGAACTCCTGCTGGAGGTCCTTGAGGAGGTCCAGGATCTGCGCCTGGACGGTGACGTCCAGGGCGGTGGTCGGCTCGTCGGCGATCAGCAGCTCGGGGTTGCAGACCAGCGCCATCGCGATCATCGCGCGCTGGCGCATGCCGCCGGAGAACTGGTGCGGGTAGTCGTCCACCCGCAGGGTCGGCTGCGGGATGCCGACCTTCGTCAGCATCTCGACGGCGCGCTGCCTGCCCTCGCGCTTGGAGGCGCCGGTGTGCTTCATGAACGGCTCGGCGATCTGCCGGCCGACGGTGTAGTACGGCGACAGGGCGGTCAGCGCGTCCTGGAAGATCATGGCCATCTTGTTGCCGCGGAGCTTTTCCAGGGTCTTCTCCCTGGCCCCGGTCAACTCCTGGCCGTCCAGGTGTATCTCGCCGGTGATCTCGGTCGCCTTGGGGTTGTGCAGCCCCAGGACGGCGAGGTTGGTGACGGACTTGCCGGACCCCGACTCGCCGACGATGCCGAGCGTCTGGCCGCGTTCGAGGTCGAAGGAGAGGCCGTCCACCGCCTTGACGATGCCGTCCTCGGTGGAGAACCGCACGTGCAGGTCGCGTACGGAGAGGAAGGGGTCCGACCCGGTCGGGACCGGCGTGCCCTCGGTCGTGGTGAGTGTGGTCACTTCAGGCTCTCCTAGGACAGGCGCACGCGCGGGTCGATGAAGGCGTACGTCGCATCCACGATGATGTTGAACACCAGGATCAGGGCCGCGCTGAATATCAGCACGCCCAGCACCATGGGCAGATCAAGTGTGGTGACGGAATTGATCGCCAGCCGGCCGATGCCCGCCAGCGAGAAGGTGAACTCGGTGATCATGGCACCGCCGAACAGCGAGCCGAGGTCCATGCCGAGGATGGTGACGATGGGGATCAGCGAGCCGCGCCAGGCGTAGCGCAGGAAGACGTAACGCGCCGGCATGCCCTTGGCCTTGGCGGTGCGGACGTGCTCCTCCTGGAGCTGCTCGATCATCGTCGAGCGCGACATACGGGTGTACTGCGCGGTGAAGATCGTCGACATCACGAGCCAGGGCAGCAGCAGGCCCATGAACCAGCCGCCGGGGTTGCTGGTGAAGTCCACGTACTTCGGGGACGCCAGCACGCCGCTGTAGACGAAGATGCCGAGCACGATCGGTCCGAGGATGTAGATCTGCACCGAGCTGAGGACCATCGAGACGCCGGTGACGGCCTTGTCCAGCACCGTGCCGCGCTTCCACGCGGCGAGCAGACCGGCACCCAGACCGATGACGAGGAAGACGATGGCGCCGCCGATGGCCAGCGATGCCGTGGTGGGCAGCCGGTCCATCATCGTCGACCAGACGTCCTGCTTGGTGGCGAACGAGTAGCCGAAGCAGGGGGCGCTGCAGTGGCCGATGGTGTAGTCACGGCCGACGAAGATGCCCGAGAGGAAGTCCCAGTACTGCGTCGGCAGGGGCTTGTCGAGCCCGAGGTTCTGGTGGATCAGCGCGACGTTGTCGGCGGTGCAGTTCTTGCCGCAGGACATCAGGGCCGGGTCGCCGACGGCGAAGAACACGAAGAAGGTGACGGCGCTCAGCAGGATGAGGGTGACGATCGCGCCGAACGTCCGGCGAAATAGAAAGGGAAGCATGACAGTTCGCTGCTCTCAGGACGGCGGCGGCTGTGGGCGTGAGGTGGCGGCGAAGGCCCCGGAGGGCGCGCGCTCCGCCGTGCGCGCGCGCTCCGGAATGCCTTCTGTGCTGCTTACTTCTTGAGGAACAGCGTGTTCGGGTCGAGGTAGCTGACGTCGGTGTTGTACCGCGCGCCGCCGATGTTCGAGCCGTACAGCTGGAGCGTCTTGGTGTAGAAGACCGGGGCAGCCGGGTTGACCTTCTCCACGATGTAGTGGTGCAGCTTCTGCCACTCCGCCGTCGCCTTGTCCACATCCGCGATCTTGCTGATGCGGGCGATCTCGGAGTTCACGTGCTTGTCGTCCACGTGCGAGTAGTTCGACGAGCCGTCCTGGATGGTGGTGCCGTCGTACGACGGCGGGATCACCGTGGAGGCGTCCGGCCAGTCCTGGCCCCAGCCGGTCATGTAGATGTCGAAGCCGTTGTTGACCTTGCCCATCTGCTGGTACCAGGAGGCCGCGTCGACCTCCTTCTTCTGCACGTTGAAGCCGGCCTTGTTCAGCGCGTCCTCGATGACGACGGCTTCCTTCTGGCGCGCCTCGGTGTTGGAGTACGCGTAGACGAGCTTCATCCCCGTCTTGCCGGCCTGCTGGAGGAGCTTCTTGGCCTTCTCCGGCTCACCGTTGGGGTGCGTCAGCTTGCCGTAAGGGTCGTAGCCCTTCTTGTAGCCCGCGACGGTCGGGGCGAGCAGGCCGCCCGCGATCTCGCCGCCGTAGGTGCCGCCGTTGATCCGGACGATCTGGCTGTTGGGCAGCGCGTAGGTGATCGCGTCGCGGATCTTCTTGTCCTTGATGCGGTCCATGTTGAAGTTCATCTGCCAGACGTAGGGCTGGTAGCCCTGCACCAGGCGCTTGCTGGCGCTTGCGTCCTCCAGCACCTGCTTGGTCGCGTTCGTGTCCACCTGGTTGGTGAGGCTGACCGCGTTCTTGGCCTCGCCCTTGTCGGCCAGCAGGCGCTTGGTGGAGTCCGAAGCCTGGTGGTTGAAGGTGATGTTGTACCCGTCGGGGTACTGGTGGCGCATGGCATCCGTCTTCGGATCCCAGTTCTTGTTCCGCACCAGCTGCATGGACTTGCCGGACTTGAACGACGCGATCTTGTACGGGCCGGCGGAGACCGGCGCGACGTCGTAGTTGTCCTTGGTGTCCTTCGCGCTGTCCGGGACCACGCTGTAGCCCGGCATCGTCAGCGCGTACGGCAGCTGCGACTGCGGCTGCTTGAAGTGGAAGACGATGGTCTTGTCGTCCGGGGTGTCCAGGACGGTCTTGGGCAGGTGGTCACCCTTGTACGGACCGTCCGGCAGCGCCTTGCGGTAGCTGGTGCCGCTGCCCGACAGCCACTGCTGGAGGTAGGTGGGACCGTCGGTGATGAACTTCGCGTACATGCGCTCGACGGTGTGGCGGATGTCCTTCGAGGTGATCGGCGTGCCGTCCTCGAACTTGATGCCGTCCTTGAGCGTGTACTTCCAGGTCTTGCCGCCGTCGGACATGGTGCCCGAGTCGGTGGCGAGGTCGCCGACGACCTTCTCGTTGCCCTTGTCGTCCTGCTGGAAGCTGGTGAGCCCGCGGAATATCAGCTGCGACAGCGACTTCATGTCGCTGACGTACATCTGCGCCGGGTCCAGGTGGTTGTAGCTGTCACGCTGGTAGACGCGGATGGTGCCGCCGGACTTGGCGTCCTTGACGGCCTTGGCCGGGCCCGTGGAGTCGGCGGCCGTGCCGAGCGGCACCGCCTTCGACTGGGTCGCGGCGTCCGCGTCCGTCTGCGACTTGCCCTTGTTGCTGCCGCTGCCGCTGCTGCAACCGGTGAGCGCGAGCGAGCCGGCCGCCAGGGCCACGATCACCGCGCGAGCTCTGCGCGTAGAAAGTGCATTCATGAGGTCCAAGCACCTGCCTGTCAGTTGGTGTCCAGATGTGCTGCCTGACGCATCCGGTGCGATCCCGGTGCGGGGGCGACAGCAGCCCCCCTCAAGTGGACGGTCAGCGCCCGGATTTGGGATCGAAGGCGTCCCGGACCGAGTCCCCCAGCAGGTTGAAGCACAGCACGAAGATCACCATCGCGGCGCCGGGGAAGAGCAAGAAGGTCGGGTCGTTCTCGTAGATGTCACCGGCCGTACGGAACAGCCGGCCCCAGTCCGGCGTCGGCTCCATGATGCCGACGCCCAGGTAGGACAGGCCGGCCTCCGCGGTGACGAACAGCGGCAGCATGTAGGTGCTCTGGACGAGAATCGGCGTGACCACGTTGGGCAGCAGTTCCTTGCGGATGATCCGCCAGGGCGAGGCTCCGGTGATCTTCGCCGCCTCCACGAACTCCCGCTCACGCAGCGAGAGCACCTGTCCGCGCAGCAGTCGCGCGAGCCCCATCCAGCCCAGCGCCCACTGCACGAGGATCAGCGCCACCACGCGGACGTAGGTGGGGGTCTCGTCGCTCGGCGGGACGAAGATGGCCACGACGACGGGCATGAACGCCACGAACGTCAGCTGGCTGGGGAAGGCGAGCAGGAAGTCGATGACCCGGCCGAGCCAGTAGTCGGCACGGCCGCCCACGTAGCCGGCGGTGACGCCGAGGATGGTGCCGGTGATGACGACCAGGACGGTCACCACCACCGAGATCCCCAGCGAGGTCCGCATGCCGTACAGCAGCTGCGTGAACAGGTCCCGGCCGAGCTGCGGTTCGATGCCGAACCAGAAGTCACCCGACATGCCGCCGTTGGGGCCCGCGGGGAAGCCGAAGTCGTCGAACAGCGTGGGGTCGTTGCTCCCGTAGAGCGTGTACGGGTCCTTGCCGTAGATCGACGCGATGACCGGTGCCAGCGCGGCGATGACGAAGAAGGCGAGGACGACGATGGCGCAGATCACGCCGGTGCGGTCGCGCTTGAAGCGCGTCCACATCAGCTGGCCGGGGGAACGGCCGACGAGCTCACCGCCCTTGCCCTTCTTTTCCTTCTTCAGACCCCCCGGCTCCAGTCCAGGGGTTTCGGACTGTGCAGCCGCGGTCTGGGATGGACTAGTCATCGCGAAGTGCCCCCGCGCCGAGTTCTCTTGGAACGTGAAGCGGCACCGATTCGCACCGCTGGATGAGCGGACTTTCGCAAGTGATTTATGGCGGAGTCAAGGGATTCGGGGGTGCTGTCGTGCAGGTCGGTCGCTTCTTGAGCGAAGATTACGCAGATCGGTGCACAGGCGTGCTTGACACCCGTCGGAGATGTACGGCATGAGGGACATATCGGCGTCAACTGCCTTAACATAAAGGCAACTTCACTGTCGTGACACCGATATACGGACGCGCCATGCTGAACTGCGTACGGCCGTGCGGGTGCCGTCGACCGGCCGGGGATGCTCCACAGCACCCCGGCCGGTTCCCGTGAGAGCCGCGCCCCGCGACCGGACGCGCCCGCTCCCGTCGCGGCTCAGACCATCCCCAACGACCGCTTGATGAAGTCCACTTGGAGCAGCAGGAGGTTCTCCGCCACCTGCTCCTGAGGCGTCATATGGGTCACGCCTGACAGCGGCAGCACCTCGTGCGGGCGGCCGGCGGCCAGCAGCGCGGAGGACAGCCGCAGCGAGTGCGCCACCACGACGTTGTCGTCCGCGAGCCCGTGCACGATCAGCATCGGGCGGTGCGGCTGCGCGGCCCCCGACAGGCCCTCGTCGGTGACCAGCGAGTTCGCCGCGTACACCGCGGGCTCCTCGTCCGGGTGGCCGAGGTATCGCTCCTGGTAATGGGTGTCGTACAGCCGCAGGTCGGTGACCGGGGCGCCCACCACCGCGGCGTGGAAGACATCCGGGCGGCGCAGCGCCCCGAGCGCCGCCAGATAGCCGCCGAACGACCAGCCGCGGATGGCCACCCGCCCCAGATCCAGCGGGAATTGGCCGGCCAGCGCCTGGAGCGCGTCGACCTGGTCCTCCAAGGTGACGTCGGCGATCGTCCGGGAGATGCTCTTCTCCCAGGCGGGGGAGCGGCCCGGGGTGCCGCGGCCGTCCGCGACGATCACCGCGAACCCCTGGTCGGCGAACCACTGCGAGGTCAGATGCGCGTTGTGCGCCGCGACCACCCGCTGGCCGTGCGGCCCGCCGTAGGGATCCATCAGGACCGGAAGCGGACCGTCACCCTCCGTGTAGCCGTCCGGCAGCAGCACCGCACACGGGATCTCCCGCTCGCCCGCCCGCACCAGCCGGGGACGCGCGGTCAGCCCCGGCTCCTCGGCGTACGACCCGATGGCGGCGAGTGCCCGCTCCGCGCCGTCCGCGCCGATCTCGACCACATCGACCCGGGTGCCGGGCCGCTCCAGGCACGCCTGGGACAGCACGGCCACCCGCCCGCCGCGCACCGCGGACGAGACGGTCGGGTACGGGCGCTGCCCGATCCGCTCGCAGCCGCCCTCGTACCGGGCGCGGTAGACCCCGATGTCGTGCATGTCATCGCCGCTCGCGGAGAAGAGGACGTCGTCATCGCCGATGTCCAGGACGGCGCGGACGTGCAACGGCGCGGAGGACAGCGGACGGTCACCGGCGAACAGCCGGCGGACGCCGCCCTCGTCGGTGATCCGCACCAGCCGCCCGTCCGGCGTCCAGGCCGGGACGCCGGGGAACAGCTCGACCCACGTCGCGTCCTCCTCGCTGTGCACCGTGCGGGTCGCGCCGGTCTCCGTGTCGACCGTCAGGTAGTGCTGGGTGCGCTGGTCACGGGTCTGGACGAGCAGCAGCGGCGGCCCGGACGCCGACCAGTGCACCCGCGCGAGGTAGGGGAAGCGGTCGTGATCCCAGGTGACGTCGGTGCGGGAGCCGTCGAGGCCGAGCAGGGCGAGGGTGACCTCGGCGTTGGCGGTACCCGCCGCCGGGTAGGCGACCTCGGCTGGCGCCCGGTCCGGGTGCGCGGGGTCGGCGATCCACCAGCGCTGCACCGGAGCGTTGTCGACCCTGGCCGCCAGCAGCCGGTCGCTCTGCGGCGACCACCAGAAGCCGCGGTGGCGCCCCATCTCCTCGGCGGCGATGAACTCGGCGAGCCCCCAGGTGACTTCGGGCCCGTCCGGCTGTGCCAGCGCACGGTCGCCCTCGCCCGCGTCACCGCCGTCCGCCGGGGTCACCCGCAGTTCACCGGCCGCGACGTAGGCGACGTGCCGCCCGTCGGGGGACGGGCGGGGGTCGACCACCGGCCCGCTGGCGGGCAGTTCCCGCGCGGTGCCGGCCCGCAGCTCGGAGACGAACAGCCGCCCGGAGAGCGCGAAGGCGGCCAACTCGACCGCGGCGTCCACGGCGTAGCCGACGATGCCGGCCGAGCCGTCCCGGGTGCGTTCGCGGCGGGCCCGCTCCTCGGCGGACAGTTCCTCCTCCGCGCCGGCGAGCAGCGCCCGCGGTTCGGCGGCCGTGAACTCCCGCCCCGTGTCGAGGTCGAGGACCCACAACTGCTGGGTACGGTCGGTGCCGTCGCCGGATCGGATGAAGGCGACACGGGTGCCGTCCGGGGAAATGGCGTAGCCGCGCGGGGCGCCCAGGGTGAAGCGCTGGGTGCGGGCGTGCTGCCGAGGAAAGGGAAGCTGTCCGGTCATACGGGCGAGCCTAGAGTCTCGCGTCCGGCCGGTACGGCATGATCCGGACGAGAGGACATGAATTCCGCGCGGCCGGGCGGGGACCGGCCGGTTCGCCCCAAGTCGTCGGCGTACGGCGCGCATTCGCCCCGCGGGCGGGTGAGGGCGTGCGGAGCGGCCCCGCGGCGGGTGGGGCTCACGGTGGTCGCACTAGCGAAGATCGCGTGCGCCCCTGTTCTGCTCCCGTGCACCGACATATGCGCGCGCCCGGAAAGTTATGATCCCTTGCGCGTAGTGGGTACGGGGTAAAGAGCCCTTGGCATACCCGGGGAGCGGTTCCGCAGCGGCGGTTCCGCGCCCTCAACTCTGTCCGGTCCGTGCGTACTTGGAGGTGAGCCGCCGTGGCACTCTCGATTTCGGCGGTGGTGCTGCTGGCGATCATCGTCTTCTTGCTGGTCAAGAAGTCCGGGCTGAAGGGCGGGCATGCATTCGTGTGCATGCTGCTGGGCTTCTATCTCGCCAGCTCGTCCGTGGCCCCGACGATCAAGCAGCTGACGACGAACGTCGCCGGGATGCTCGGAGGGATCAAATTCTGAGGTGCGAATTCTGAGGTGCGGCGCGTAGCGCGTGGCGTCCGGTGGCCCGGAGCGGGGGCGGGCCACCGGACGCGCCCGCGCGCCCCTGAGCGCCTGTGCGGGCCCGGCGGGGCGGCTCGTAGGCTGTGGGCATGACCGACCTGCCCGCCCGTTCCCCGCTCCCCTCCGCCCAAGGGAGCGCCGCGCGCCCCGCCGGGGCCCGTCGTCTGCTGCTGGTGCATGCACACCCGGACGACGAGTCGATCAACAACGGCGTCACGATGGCCACGTACGCGTCCGAGGGCGCCCAGGTCACGCTGGTGACGTGCACCCGAGGCGAAGAGGGCGAGGTCATCCCGCCGGAGCTGGCCCACCTCGCGCCCGACCGCGACGACAGCCTCGGCCCGTACCGCGTCGGCGAACTGGCCGCCGCGATGAAGGCGCTGGGCGTCACCGACCACCGCTTCCTGGGCGGGCCCGGCCGCTACCGCGACTCGGGGATGATGGGCGCGCCCCAGAACGACAGGACCGAGGCGTTCTGGCAGGCGCCCATCGACGAGGCGGCTGCCCATCTCGTCGCGGTGATCCGCGAGGTCAGGCCGCAGGTCCTGGTCACGTACGACCCGAACGGCGGATACGGCCACCCCGATCACATCCAGGCGCACCGCGTCGCGATGCGGGCCGCCGAACTCGCCGGTGACGCGTCCTTCAGGGCCGATCTGGGCGCGGCGTATGCGATCGGGAAGATCTACTGGAACTGCAGTCCCCGCTCGGTGGTGGAGGAGGGCTTCGCCCGGCTGCGCGCCGCCGGGCACACCTTCCCCGGGGTGGCCGCCGTCGACGACGTCCCCGGTGTGGTGCCGGACGCCGACGTCACGGCGTCCATCGAGGGCGACGCCGCGGCGCGGGCGGCCAAGACCGCGGCGATGCGGGCCCATTACACACAGATCGCGGTCGACGGCCCGTTCTTCGCGCTCTCCAACGACCTGGGGCAGCCGCTGTTCGGCACCGAGCACTACCAACTGGTGCACGGCACGTCGGGCGCGGCGGCCGGCGCCCGCGAGGACGACCTCTTCGCGGGCACGGCGGCGGACGCGGCGGCCCGTCCGGACGGTGCTGCGAGCCAGGAGGCGGCCCGATGAGCGCGGCGAAGAACGGCGGGGGCTCCGGCGCTTCCCGCGCGCGGGCGGGCGCGGGCGGCGCGTCCGGTGCCCGCACCCCGGGTCCGCCTGCCGGGCCCGGTCCGGCGCAGGCACGGCCGCTGACCCCGGGCCGGGTCGCCCTCTACGTCCTGCTGCTGGTGCTCGGCGTGCTGGTGGCGCCCGCCGGTGCGCTGGTCCAAGCCGCCTGGTTCCCCGGCGGGTTGCTGCTGGCGCTGCTGGGCCTCGGCGGCCTCTTCTACGGGGGCGCCCGCGCGAGCGGCACCGCCGCCGGGGTGCTGCTGCCCGGCGCCGCCTGGCTGGTCACCGTCTTCCTGCTGCTGAGCGACGAGCGGCCGGAGGGCGACTTCCTGTTCGGCGCGGGGCTCGGCTCGTATCTCTTCCTGCTGGGCGGCATTGTGGTGGCTGTGATCTGTGCCACCGCGACGCAGCTGCGGGCCACCGGTGCGCGACCGGGCCGAGTTGGCGGATGACGTGCCCCATACCGGGACACATGGTGCGCCGACCGGGGTGAACGCCCCCGGTATCGGGGGTTCGCCCGCGGCGGCGGTCTTCGTACGCTCTTCGGGCGCCCCTCTGCGGCGGACAGTATGGTGGTGCGCGCCGCCGCGCCGCCCTGGGGGCGCCCCCCGGTCCGAGTCCCGGGATCATCTCTGACGAGCGGCGGAGCCAACCGGGAGAACCTGCTTTGAGTCGTGAATCTGACAGTTCGTCCTCCGGCCTCCAGGGCCGCGGCAATGCCGCGTATCCCTCGGGGACGCCGCCGTACGGCACGCCCCGGGGGGCGGCCGAAGGAGCGGCGGCGCCAGGTGGGGCGGCGGAGCCCGATGAGCCGAAGACCGAGACCACGCTGACGACGCGGATCAAGATCAACATTCCGGGCTCGCGCCCCATCCCGCCGGTCGTCGTGCGTAAGCCCGTCGGTGAGGAGTCCGGTATGAACGGATCGGCTGACAGCCGCGGTTCCGCGGGGACGTCGAGCGGGCTTCCCCGCCGGCCGGAACGGACCGAGCGCACCGGCAGCGGGCCGCGCCCCGATGCCCCCGCCGACGGCGCGGCCAAGGGCGGGCCCGGCGAGAAGACCAGCGACTGGTTCGCGCCGCGCAAGGGTGCGTCATCGACCACCGGCTCGCATCCGGTCCCGCCCGCACCGGGCGCGTCATCGACCACCGGCTCGCACCCGGCGCCGCCCGCACCGGGCGCGCCCGCCGCGCCGCGCGGCTCCGGCACCACCCCGCCGCCCCGCCCCGACCTGCCGTACTTCTCCGACGGCCGGGAACCCCAGGGCGCATCGCCCCTCGACGGCGGCCAGGACCCGCTCGGTCAGGACCCGCTCGGCGGGCCGCGGCCGGACGGCGGCGCCTCCCAGGGCACCTCGCCGTTCGACACCGGAAACCCGGCGCCCCGGGGCGGCTCGCCCTTCGACGGCGCCGCGCCCCGTGGTGGCTCGCCGTTCGACGGTGCCGCGGGCCCCGGCCCCGACCTCAGCCCGTTCGACGCCCCCGCGGGCCGTGGCCCCAGCGGCCCCACCACGGGACCGGCCCAGGGCTCGACCCCGCTCAACCTCCCGCCCGGCTTCAGCGACCCCGGCGTCCGCGACGACACCGCCGAGCTGACCCCGCAGCCCCCGGCACCGCCCCTGGCAGGCCCCGGCAGCGGCGTCGGCGGCGGCATCGCGGGCGGGGTGCCCGGCGGCCCGAACGGACCGGCGCCCAAGGGGCCGAAGGGCGGGCCCGGCGGCGCCGCACGTGACCGCGTCTCGGGCGACACCCTCGTCAGCGGCATCCCCAAGGTGCCCGGTACGGAAGGCCCCGCGCCCGCCGCGCCCGCGCCCAAGGGCAAGCCCGCGGGTGACGCCGCCGCACCGGCCCCGCGCCCCAAGATCCCCGAGCCGATCAACCCGCCCAAGAAGGGCCGCAGCAAGATCGTGCTGGCCGGTGTCGGCGTCGTGGTGCTGGCCGGCCTCGCGTACGGCGCGGGCCTGCTGCTCGACCACGCCGACGTGCCCAACGGCACCACCGCGCTGGGCGTGGACATCGGCGGCATGGCCAAGGAAGACGCCGTCAAGAAGCTCGAAGGGGCCGTCAAGGACCGCCGCCACCAGCCGCTGAAGCTGACCGTCGACGGCAAGGACGAGTCGCTCGACCCGGGCAAGGCGGGCCTGGACATCGACATCCAGGCGACGGTGCGCGACGCGGCGGGACGGGAGTACAACCCCGTGGCCGTCATCAGCTCGCTCTTCGGCGGCACCCGCGCGGCCAAGCCCGCGATGGTCGTCGACGACGAGAAGCTGGAGATCGCCCTCCAGCAGGTCGCCGGGCCATCGGGCGCGAGCGAGGACGGCGGGATCACCTTCGAGAACGGCCGGGCGGTGCCGCACTACGGCAAGCCGCACAAGGCGGTCGACGTCGCGGCGTCCAGGACCAAGGTCACCGACGCCTACCGCGACCGGGTCACGTCCGACACCCGCACCCCGGTGGTGCTGGCCGCCGGTACCCAGCAGCCGAAGGTCGGCAAGGACGCCGTGGACCAGGCGCTCAAGCAGTTCGCCGAGCCCGCGATGTCCGGCCTGATCACGGTCCGTACGGACGCCACGCACGCGGTCTCGTTCAGCCCGCAGAAGTCGATCCCGAAGTTCCTGTCCTTCAAGGTCGCCGAGGGCGGCACCCTCGTGCCGTACTACGACCAGGCGGCCCTGAAGGCGCTCTACGGCGACACCTTCAACGGCGTCCTGCTCACCAAGGGCGACGGCACCAAGAAGCCGGTCGGCCCCAAGGAGGTGGCGAGCGCCGTGCAGCTCGCACTCCAGGGCAAGACCCCGGCGGAGCGGGTGCAGACGATCGGCGCCGACGCGGGCTGATCCGGCCGGAAAACCGCTGGTGGAAGGCCCCTGGGGGATCCCCTAGGGGCCTTCCCCCATGACAGATGTCATGGCGGACTGCGGACAGTCGACACTGCCGCACGGGCGGCGGCCCCGGAATCCTTGAGGGCATGACGACGACAGCCACCACCACAGCCACCGCGCGCCGCGCGGCCCCGGCGCCCGTGGTCAGCTTTCAGCAGATCAACAAGAGCTACGGCGCGGTCCGCGCGGTGGCCGACCTGAATCTGGAGCTGTACCCGGGCGAAACCGTCGCCCTCCTCGGGCCCAACGGCGCGGGCAAATCCTCCACCCTCGACCTGCTCCTCGGGCTGCGCACCCCGGACTCCGGCAGCCTGACGCTGTTCGGCACCACCCCGCAGCGCGCCATCGAGCAGGGCAAGGTCGGCGCGATGCTGCAGAGCGGCGGCCTGATGGAGGGGGTCAAGGTCAGGGAACTGGTCGGCCTCGCCCGCGACCTGCACCCCCGCGGCTACCCGCTCGACCGGATCCTGGAGACCGCGGGGATCACCGGGATAGCCGACCGGATGGTCGGCAAGCTCTCCGGCGGCCAGGAGCAGCGGGTGCGGTTCGCCCTCGCCACCGCGGGCGCCAATGACCTGATCGTGCTCGACGAACCCACCACCGGTATGGACGTCTCGGCCCGCCAGACCTTCTGGGGAACGATGCGCCGGCAGGCCGACGAGGGCCGCACGGTGCTCTTCGCCACGCACTACCTCGAAGAGGCCGACGCCATCGCCGACCGCGTCATCGTGCTCCAGCGCGGCCGGGTCCTCGCCGACGGCACGTCCGCCGAGATCAAGGCCAAGGCCGGCGCCCGCCGGGTCACCTTCGACCTCGACGGCACCATCGACCGCGACACCCTCGGCGCCCTGCCGTGCCTGACCTCCCTGGAGGTCTCGGGACGCACCGTCCGCATCCAGTCCCAGGACGCCGACGCGACCGTGCACGCCGTCTACGGCCTCGGCCTCTACCCGCACAACCTGGAGGTCGCGGGACTCGGCCTGGAGCAGGCGTTCATCGCCATCACCACGGCGTCCGAAGCGACCGCCACCACCGCCGAGGAGACGGCACGATGACCACCCTGATCAAGCTGGAAATCCTCCGCGCGCTGCGCAACAAGAAGTTCATGTTCTTCTCGGTGATCTACCCGCCGGCGCTCTACATGATCATCGCGGGCGGCGCCGACAGCACGCCGGTCCCCGGCACGAAGCTGGACATGGGGCTCTACTACATGGTCTCCATGGCCGCGTTCGGCGCCATGACGGCCGTCCTGCTCGGCAACTGCGAGCAGATCGCCAAGGAACGCGAGAAGGGCTGGGTGCGCCAACTGCGGCTGACCTCGCTGCCCGGACGCGGCTACGTCTCCGCCAAGGTCGCCGCGGCGGCCACCGTCAGCCTGCCCTCCATCGTCCTGGTGCTGATCATGGGCGCGGCCGTCAAGGGCGTACGGCTCGAAGCCTGGCAGTGGGCCACCATCGCCATCGGCACCTGGCTCGGCAGCTTCGTCTTCGCCGCACTGGGCGTCGCCATCGGCTACCTCGTCTCCGGCGACGCGGTCCGCCCCGTCAGCATGCTCTGCTACTTCGGCCTGGCCTTCTGCGGCGGCCTGTGGATGCCGCTGACGATCCTGCCCCAGTGGGTGCAGAACATCGCCGAGTGGATACCGACCCACGCGTACGCTGCCCTGGGCACCGCCGTCGAAGCCGGCAGCGCCCCGCACGTGAAGGACATCGCGATCCTGCTCGGCTACCTGCTGGTCTTCGCCGGCGGCGCGGCATGGCTGTACCGCAAGGACACCCGGAAGGCATGAGGACGGTGACGACGAAGAGCACGCCGGATGACCCCGACCCGGTCAGGATCGGGCAGGCGCCCACCACCCGGCGTCAGGTCGTCGCGAAGGTGTTCTGGACCGCCATCTGGCTGGTCTACTTCGCCGGACCGGTGGCCGAGCTCTTCCGCAGCGGCACGTCCGCCGCCGACCGCGTCCTGGGAGGCACGGGCCTCGCCCTCTTCGTCGTGGCCTACTTCGCGCTGGTCTTCCGGCACATGTGGCGCGGGGTGTCACTGTCCTTCGTCTACGGCGTGCTCGGCCTCCTGCTGACGCTGTCCACCGTGCTCTCCTGGACACTCGGCTTCAGCTGGCTGGTGCTGTTCATCTTCACGTCGGTGGTGTCCGGCGTCGTCCTGCCCTGGCAGCACGCCCGCTGGGCCGTACCGGTCGTCACCGTCGTGCTGCTCGCCGTCGGCGCGCGCTTCCCCGAGATCCGCGGCTACTACCTCTTCGCCTACGGACTCCCGGCGATGGGCAGCGGCTACA
Organism: Streptomyces sp. NPDC048644; assembly: GCF_043199105.1. NCBI lineage: Bacteria > Bacillati > Actinomycetota > Actinomycetes > Kitasatosporales > Streptomycetaceae > Streptomyces > Streptomyces sp. NPDC048644. The sequence goes on along the minus strand of NZ_JBICVO010000004.1, from coordinate 452,306 downwards.
CCATGGTCGGCGTGCAGTACCTGATCCGTACGACCAAGGAGCTGCGCGCCGCCCGCGAGGAGGTCGCCAGGCTCGCCGCCAACGAGGAGCGGCTGCGGCTCGCCCGCGACCTGCACGACCTCCTGGGGCACTCGCTCTCCCTGATCACGCTCAAGAGCGAACTGGCGGGCCGGATGCTGCCGGACAAGCCCGACGCGGCGGCGTCCCAGGTCGCCGACATCGAACGGGTCAGCAGACAGGCGCTGGTGGACGTGCGGGAGGCCGTCACCGGCTACCGCAGGCCCCGGCTGGCCGTCGAGCTGGCCGGGGCCCGCGCCGCGCTGCGCACCGCCGGCATCACCGCCACCGTCGACCCCGCCCTGGAGTCCGGGCACCACGGCCTCGCGGCCGACGGGGAAGGCGCGCTGGCCTGGGCGCTGCGCGAGTCCGTCACCAACGTCGTACGGCACAGCGGGGCGCGGCGCTGCGAGGTGCTGCTGGCCGAGGAGTGGGAGGCCGACGAACGCCGCTACCTGTGCCTGACCGTGCTCGACGACGGCACCGGGCCGCCCCGCGTCCGGCACGAAGGCAACGGCCTGACCGGGCTGCGCGAGCGCCTCGCCCTGGCCGACGGACGCCTGGAGACCGGTCCCGCGCCGGGCGGCCACGGCTTCGCGCTGCGCGCCTTCGTCCCGTTCGCGGCGGGCGGCCCGCCGGGCGGCGCCGGCACCGAACCGGTGGCCTCGCCCGCGCCGCTCAACGACCCCGCGTAGACGTGCGTTCCCCACCCCCGGCCGGGCCGGACACACGCTCTAAGCTGGCCCGCATGATCCACCTGCTGCTGGCCGAGGACCAGTCCATGGTCCGCGAGGCGCTGGCCGCGCTGCTGTCCCTGGAGGACGACCTGGAGGTCGTCGCCCAGGCAGCCCGCGGCGACGAAGTGCTGCCCGCGGCCCGCGCCAGGCCCGTCGACGTGGCCCTGCTGGACATCGAGATGCCCGGTATGAGCGGCCTGGACGCAGCCGCCGCGCTCCGCGCCGAGCAGCCGCATGTGAAGATCGTCATCCTCACCACCTTCGGCCGCCCCGGCTATCTGCGCCGCGCCATGGAGTCGGGCGCCGACGCCTTCCTGGTCAAGGACGCCCCCGCCGCCCGGCTCGCGGATGCGGTACGGCGGGTGCTGCGCGGCGAGCGGGTCATCGACCCGGCGCTGGCAGCCGCGGCGCTCGCCGACGGCGCCAGCCCGCTGACCGACCGCGAACGCGATGTGCTGCGCTGCGCTTCGGGCGGCGCCACCAACGCCGAGATCGCCGGCACCCTGAGCCTCTCCCAGGGCACCGTCCGCAACTACCTCTCCACCGCCATCCAGAAGACCGGCGCCCGCAACCGCGCCGAAGCGGTCCGCACCGCACGTGACAAGGGCTGGCTCTGAGAGCCCGCGCCCTGGCACTCAGTTGAGCAGCGCGCGGGCCTCCGCCGCCTGACCGCGGACCGCGGCGGCCACGGCCGGGTCGACCGCGTCCACCACCCGCGCGTACTCCTCCAGTTCCGCCGCCCCCGCGGCGAACTCCCCGCACCGCACCAGCAGTTCACCGTGCTCCCGCCGCAACTGCGCCGGATGCCGGGGCAGCAGCAGCGACAGCTCGACCGCCCACAGCCCGACCGCGCTGTGCTCGGGCCTGGCCTGCGCCCACGCCCGGATGTTGTTCAGGATCCGCAGCACCACATCCAGCGGGTCGGCCGGCTGGAGCATCCGCCGGTCGAGCCGCGCCCCGGTCGCCCCGGCGACCAGCGCCGCCGCGTCCTCGCCCGTCAGCGTCCGCCCGCCGTCGAACGGATCGGCCAGCACGTGCGACCCGTGCGGATCGCCGAAGCCGACGACGAAATGCCCCGGCAGCGCCACCCCGTACACCGGGGCACCGGCCCGCCTGGCGACCTCCGTCCACACCACCGACAGCAGGATCGGCAGCCCGCGCCGCCGCCGCAGCACCTCGTGCAGCAGGGACGACTCCAGCCGCCGGTAGTCGGCGGGGGAGCCGCCGAAGCCGCAGCGGGTGCCCAGCAGGGCGGCGAGATGACGGGCCCAGTCGGCAGGCCCGAAGGCGGACGGGCGGTGCGCGGCGCGCCCGCCGGCGCTCACCGGGCCCGCGGCAGGACGGAACGGCAACAGCCCCGCCAGCCGGTCCAGTTCGATCTGCGCCGCGTCGATGCCCGCCTCGTCCAGCTCCGGGTCGGCCTCCGCCGCGATCAGCAGGCACAGCAGGGCGAGATCGGGCCGCTCCTCACGCGCAGCCGCCGCGAACCGCCGGCGCCTGGCGGCCCGCACACCCTCCGGCTCAGGTCCCCGCGGCCTGCGCGCCGCGCCCCCGTTCAGCGCGCACCGCCCTGGGGAGCGAGCCGGTAGTGATAGCCGTGGTGGTCGGCGAACCCGAGCCGGTCGTAGAGCGCGTGGGCAGCGTCGTTGTCCGCCTCGACCTGGAGGTGGGCGGCGGATGCCCCCTCGTCCAGGGCACGCTCGGCGAGCGCGGCCATCACCACGGTGGCGAGACCGCGCCGCCGCAGCTCGGGAGCCACCTCGATCGCCGCGAACCCGGCCCACCGGCCGTCGACCACACAGCGCCCGATCGCCTCCGGCGCACCGTCCGCCCCGGTCACCGTCGCGAACCACACCGAAGGCCCGCCGGTGAGCACCTGGTGCACCTCGGGCCCCGGCGGCCCGCCCACCCGGTGGTACAGGCCCAGCCAGGCCGCGTCCGGCTCACGGGTCAGCCGGACGGGCGCGGTGTCCGCCCCGGTGTCGGCGAGCGGGGCCAGCGCCGCCGTCCGCACCCGGGTGGGCGCCTCGGTCCGCCAGCCGCGCCGGGCCAGCTCCCCGTCCAGCGCCTCGCAGGTGTCCGGGCGGCCGGTGGTGACGACGAGGCGGGCGGGCAGGCCGCGCTCCCCGTACCAGCGGGTGGTCCGCGCCAGCGCCTCGTCGAGCGGCAGTCCCGGGTCGCCGAGCGGCAGCGCCGCGTTCGCCCGCCGCGTGAACCCACCGGACGCGCGCAGCAGCCACCCGCCGAGCCGCTCCGTCTCGATGGCCGGCCAGCCGCGCGCCGCGACCTCCGTCAGCTCCCGCACGTCCGCGGCAGGACCCCGCCTGCGGGCCGGCTGCGCCGGCACCACCTTGGCCGCGACCAGTGACGCCTCCTCGACCCGCACCGTCCCACCGTCCCGACGTGTGATGCTCAACACACCGTTATTCCACGATGTGAGAACCCCCACCGCGTCCGTGAACGCCCACTGACCCTCCCCGGCATCCGTACGGCGCCGGACAGATACCCTTTTGCCCACGTCAGCAGGGGTGATGCGGACTTCAGCGCGACCACCGGTCATGAATTCCAACGATCTTCCCGCCCCTCTTGTTCGTCTCGTGCCCGGGAACGGAGATACTAGGTGTGGGCACATCGACGACGCCGCGCTCCCGCGCGCCCAGCGGCGGTACTGCCAATCGGTCCGCCGGCCCTACCGAGGAGGAACGACAGCGTGACCTACGTCATCGCGCAGCCTTGTGTCGACGTCAAGGACAAGGCATGCATCGAGGAGTGCCCCGTCGACTGCATCTACGAGGGCTCCAGGTCCTTGTACATCCACCCGGACGAATGCGTCGACTGCGGGGCTTGTGAGCCGGTCTGCCCGGTTGAGGCGATCTTCTACGAAGACGACACTCCGGATGAGTGGAAGGACTACTACAAGGCGAATGTGGAGTTCTTCGACGAGCTGGGCTCGCCCGGCGGCGCCAGCAAGCTCGGTCTGATCGAGCGCGACCACTCCTTCATCGCCGCCCTGCCGCCGCAGAACCAGTAAGCGGTCGCACGGCGGCATCGTTCCCGTACGGCCCCGTCCGTCGTACGGGATCCGGGGCGTGTCCGGTGAGCAGGGCGGGCCCCTGTTCACCGGACACGCCCCAGGCGTTTGTGCCGGCGCTCCCGGCGCCGACCCCGTCCGAGAAAGAGAGCATCGTGGGCGCAGTCTCCTCCCTCCTGCCGGTATTCCCCTGGGACCGGCTGGAGCCCTACAAGGCCACCGCGGCGGCACACGCCGACGGCATCGTCGACCTGTCCGTCGGCACCCCCGTCGACCCGGTGCCCGACCTCATCCAGAAGGCACTGGCCGACGCGGCCGACAGCCACGGCTATCCGACGGTGTGGGGCACCGCGGCCCTGCGTGACGCGCTCACCGCATGGGCCGGCAGCCGCCTCGGCGCCCGCGACCTCGCGCACACCAACGTGCTGCCGATCGTCGGCTCCAAGGAACTCGTCGCCTGGCTGCCCACCCAGTTCGGCCTGGGCCCCGGCGACAAGGTGGCCTACCCCCGCCTCGCCTACCCCACCTACGAGGTCGGCGCCCGGCTGGCCCGCGCGGAACCGGTCGTCTACGACGACCCGACCACCCTCGACCCGGACGGCCTGAAGCTGCTCTGGCTCAACACCCCGTCCAACCCCACAGGACAGGTGCTCGACGCCGACGAGCTGCGCCGCATCGTCGCCTGGGCCAGGGAGCACGGCGTCCTGATCGCCAGCGACGAGTGCTACCTCGAACTGGGCTGGGAGGCCGACCCGGTCTCCGTGCTGCACCCGGACGTCTGCGGCGGCTCCTACGAGGGCCTGGTCGCCGTCCACTCGCTCTCCAAGCGCTCCAACCTGGCCGGCTACCGCGCCGCGTTCCTGCTGGGCGACAGCGCCGTACTGGGCGAGCTGCTCCAGATCCGCAAGCACGGCGGCATGATGGTCGCCGCGCCCGTCCAGGCCGCCACCGTCGCGGCCCTGGGCGACGACGGGCACGTCGCCGAACAGCGCGAGCGCTACGCCCGCAGGCGCGCCGCCCTGCGCACCGCCTTCGAAGCGGCCGGCTTCCGCATCGAGCACAGCGAGGCGTCGCTCTACCTCTGGGCGACCCGCGACGAGCCCTGCTGGGACACCGTCGGATCCCTCGCCGAACGCGGCATCCTCGTCGCCCCAGGCGACTTCTACGGCACGGCGGGGGAGCGGTTCGTACGGATCGCCTTCACCGCGACCGACGAGCGGGTCGAGGCAGCGGTACGGCGCCTGGCGGACTGACGGCGCCGCCGCCCGGCCCGTCAGGGACGGCACGACGCGCACGCACAGGGGCCCGGGGAGAGCGCACTCCCCGGGCCCCTGCGCGGTCGTTGTGCCGGTCAGTGGCCGATCGGCAGACCGCCGAGCAGGCCCTTGGCCGGGGCGCTGCCCGCCACGCCCTTGACCGCGTCGGTGGCCAGCGTGTCGGTCGACAGGCCGTGCTTGGCGGTCTTGCCGAGCAGGTCCCCGGCGCCCTCGGCGGCGCGCTGCGTGGTCGGAGCGGCCTTCTCGACCGCCGGGCCCGCGGTCTCCACGAGCGCCGGGGCCAGCTTCTGGACGGCAGCGGTGCCGGTCCTGTTCACCACGTCGACACCGTCGCGGGCGGTGTGGTCGAGCGTCTCGCTGGTCTGCGGCGAGTCCAGGCCGGTCAGTCCGCCCAGGTCGGACGCCTTGGACAGATCCACGGCGCTCGCGGAGCCGGCCGCGGCCACCAGGGGAGCCGCACTCGCTGCGATGAGCAGGGCGGCTCGGGCGATCCGACGCGAAACGGGGAGGGACATGGTGCTCCTTTTACGGAAAGGGCGCGTACTTCTGACAGATGTGCCATGTCCGCCGGGCGGACGGACGCCTTGACTACCGCGTCAGACCCCCGAAGGTTGCGGTGAACATTGGCAAAGAGTTGGTAACGCGTCACATAATCCGCACTCGCTAAAGACGGGCAATATGTGCACCGCGCGGCGCCCGCAGGAAATGCCACGGCCCTTTGCGTGCAGGGGAGATGAGGGAAAGCGCCGACGCATCGGCAAGAACTCCCGTCACGGCAAAGGGAATTCGCCCGTAACCCTGTCGGGGGACGGTGCGGACTACTGCCCGGCGATGATACGAACGTCGCCCGGACCCCGGCCGGGAACCGCGTCGTCCGCCGCTTTCCCGCGCACCCAGCCCTCTCCCGAATCCGCCGCACGCCAGGTCCGGCCGGCATAAGAGATCTGTTCGATGTGCAGCTCGCCGGAGTGGGCCATCGCCCACATGGCCACCTCCCAGCCGTGCCGCGTCCCCTCGGCCGGCACCCGCACCGTCCGCGCGCCGCCGCCCGCGGCCTGCCCGTGCGGCAGCACACCGGCGCCGAACTCACGGACCAGCTTCTCCCGCACCTGCGCCCCGCTGCCGGAGCTGTCGTCCACCGGCCGGCTCTGCGTGCACGTCATCGCCGCCCCGCCCCGGCCGGTGAGCGCCCGTGCCAGCTGCGCGGCATTCCCCTCGTGCTGCGCGTAGGCCCGCGGAAAAGCGCTGCGCTGCACCCGCTGGGCCGCCTCTGTCAACGGCAGTTCGGTATACCCGTGCACCTTCACCAGATGCGTATAGAACTCCCCGGCCGAATAGACCGGATCCATGATCTCCCGCACGGTGCCCCAGTCCTGCGAAGGCCGCTGCTGGAAAAGCCCCACCGAATCGCGGTCGCCGAAATCGATGTTGCGCAGCTGGGACTCCTGCATCGCGGTCGCCAGCGCGATCGTCACGGCCTGCTCCGGCAGTTTCCGCGAGGACCCCACGGCGGCGATCGTCGCCGCGTTCGCCGCCTGCTCCGGTGTCAGCTCGTACGGCTGCCCCTCGCCTTCCGCCTGCACGGTGCACCGCGGAGCACCGGGGCCGCCGGTCACGTACTGCACCACCAGATAGACGGCGAGACCGAGGAGTACCGCGAAGGCCGCGGTGAGGCGCCACAGGCGCTTGCGGCGCGGGGAAACGGAGGGCTGAGCTGACACGGGCCAACCGTACTGGAGCCGGGCGATAGGGTCGGCCGCATGGAGCGCTCCCCCGACCACCCCGCCCTCGACCTCTCGCTCGACGCCGCCGCGCTCACCGCGCAGCTCGTCGACTTCCCCTCCGAGAGCGGCAACGAAAAGGACCTCGCCGACGCCGTCGAGCACGCCCTGCGCGCGCTGGACCACCTGACCGTCGACCGGTACGGCAACAACGTCGTGGCCCGCACCCACCTGGGCCGCGCCGAGCGGGTGGTGCTCGCCGGGCACCTCGACACCGTGCCGATCGCGGACAACGTCCCGTCCCGGCTCGACGAGAACGGCGTCCTGTGGGGCTGCGGCACCTGCGACATGAAGTCGGGGGTCGCCGTCCAGCTCCGGATGGCCGCCACCGTCCCGGCGCCCAACCGCGACCTGACCTTCGTCTTCTACGACCAGGAAGAGGTCGCCGCCCACCTCAACGGCCTCGGCCACGTCGCCGACGCCCACCCCGACTGGCTCGAAGGCGACTTCGCCGTCCTCCTGGAACCGTCTGACGGCCAGGTGGAGGGCGGCTGCCAGGGCACCCTCCGGGTCCTGCTGCGCACCACCGGGGAGCGTGCCCACTCCGCGCGCGGCTGGATGGGCGCCAACGCGATCCACGCCGCCGCCCCCATCCTGTCGGTGCTCGCCGGGTACACCCCGCGCCGCCCGGTGATCGACGGCCTGGAGTACCGCGAGGGCCTCAACGCCGTCCGCGTCGAGGCGGGTGTCGCCAACAACGTCATCCCCGACGCCTGCACGGTCACCGTCAACTTCCGCTACGCGCCCGACCGCACCCCGGAAGAGGCGCTGGCCCATGTACGCGAGGTCTTCGCGGACTGCCGGGTGGACGAGTTCGTCGTCGACGACCACTCCCCGGGCGCGCTGCCCGGCCTCTCGCACCCGGCGGCCAAGGCGTTCATGGAATCCGTCGGCGGCAGCGCGATGCCCAAGTTCGGCTGGACCGACGTCTCCCGCTTCAGCGCACTCGGCGTCCCCGCCGTCAACTACGGCCCCGGCTACTCGTTGCTCGCCCACAAGAAGGACGAACGCGTCGAGACCGACCGCATCCTGCACTGCGAGGAGCGGATGCGGGCCTGGCTGACGGCCTGAGCCGCCGTCGGACCGGCCGCCGTCCCTCCGCATACCAGCCGAATTCCCCTGGGCTTCACGCGGCTGGATCTACGCTTGACCGGTAACGATCTGCCAGCGGAGGGAGCACAACATGGCCAGTCCCGAGGGAGCACCGCCCCCCGAGGAGCAGCGGCTCGGCCCCGTACTGCGCCGTCACGACCAGGTGCAGGCCGGCACCACCGACCAGCGGCTGCTGGACTCCGAAGGCCCCTCCGAGTGGGTGCACACCGACCCCTGGCGCGTGATGCGCATCCAGTCGGAGTTCGTCGAGGGCTTCGGCGCGCTCGCCGAGCTGGGCCCGGCCGTCAGCGTCTTCGGCTCCGCCCGCACGCCCCGTGGCTCCGCCGAGTACGAATCCGGCGTACGGCTCGGAGCCGCCCTGGTGGAGGCCGGTTTCTCGGTCATCACCGGGGGCGGCCCCGGCGCCATGGAGGCGGCCAACAAGGGGGCGAACGAAGCCGGCGGCACCTCCGTGGGCCTCGGCATCGAGCTGCCCTTCGAGCAGGGCCTCAACGAGTACGTGAACCTCGGCGTGGACTTCCGGTACTTCTTCGTGCGGAAAACATGCTTTGTGAAGTACGCGCGGGGGTTCGTCGTGCTGCCCGGCGGACTCGGCACCCTGGACGAGCTGTTCGAGGCCCTCACCCTGGTACAGACCCGCAAGGTCACCCGCTTCCCGATCGTGCTGTTCGGCACGTCCTACTGGAGCGGCCTGGTCGACTGGCTGCGCGACACCCTCATCGCCGAGGGCAAGGCGTCCCTGCACGACCTGGAACTCTTCCACCTCAGCGACGACGTGGACGAGGCCGTCGCTCTGGTGACGAAGGAAGTGGGGCCGGGGGCCCGGTAGGGGCGGACCGGCCGGCGGGGGCGCCGGGGGAGCGCCCGCCGCGGTCCGGGCCGTGTCGTCAAAGCCGCGTCGAGCTGGGCGGGACTTGGAGGTCGGCGGCGGCTTCGGGGGCGAGCACGTCCTCGCCGTACAGGGCGTGCAGCCAGTTGGTCTGGTAGATGGTGTCCAGATAGCGTTCGCCGAGGTCCGGGGCTATGGCAACCGCTGTGAGGTCGTGGTTGTCGTGCTTGGAGAGCCACTCCATGGCGCCGCTGACCACGGTGCCGGTGGATCCTCCGAAGAGGAATCCGCGGCGGGCCAGGCGGTGGCAGGCACGGATGGTGTCGGCCTCCTCCACGCGGATCACCTCGTCCACGTAGGACTCGTCCAGCAGTGCCGGCTGGACGCTCGTGCCCAGGCCGGGGATCATCCGGCGGCCCGGCTCGCCTCCGAAGGTCACCGAGCCGACGCTGTCCACCGCCACGACCTGCACCTGGCGGTGCAACTCCCGGAAGTAGCGGGCGCAGCCCATCAGGGTGCCGGTGGTGCCGGTGCCGATGAACAGGACGTCAAGGCGCGGGAAGTGGCGGGCGATGCCCGGCGCTGTGGTGCGGTAGTGGGCCTTCCAGTTCTCCGCGTTGGTGTACTGATTCAGCCATACGTGCCGGTTGTCGGCGGCGCACAGCGCTCTGACGTGGGCGATCCGCGCGCCGAGCAGACCGCCGCTCGCCGCCGGTTCGGCGACGACGTGCACCTGGCTGCCCATCGCCTCCATGAACCGGCGCGCCGAGAGGTTGCAGCGCGCGTCGGTCACGCACACGAAGCCGTAGCCCTTGCTGGCGGCGATGATGCTCAGGGCCACGCCCAGGTTCCCCGACGAGGACTCGACCAGGATGGAGCCCGGTGTGAGGGTGCCGTTCCACTCGGCGGCCTCCACCATCTCGGTCGCTGCCTTGAGCTTGATGGAACCCGCGAAGTTGAAGCCCTCACATTTGAGGAACAGAGGGTGCCCCGCGATCGACCGCAGGTCGACGTAGAGGTCCTCGGCGTTGAAGTCCATGGGTACGGAGATGATCGTCATGACGTCCCCCTCAACGGCAGCAGCGATCTTGGCCGGTCAGCCATGCCGGCGTAGTTCGTGGAAGAAGTCGTCGACGAGGTGCAGCCCGCCGGAACGGGCCACCTCGTCGTAGACGTACTTGCCCACCGCGAGATCCAGCACCCCCAGTCCGAAGGGCGAGAACACCACGGTCCGGTCCGCCGGTACCGTCACCCGCCCCGCCGCCACGTCGTCCAGCGTGCCGGTGAGGAAGTCCCTTCTGCCGGTGCGCTGTTCGGCCAGGTGCGGCGAGGTGCCGGCCTTGAGGCAGTGCTCGATGTCGTCGACGATGTTGGCGGAGGCGAGCACGATCCCGGGGTCGAGGTCACGCAGCGAGATGTGCAGCACCAGCGGGTGGTGAGCGAACCACGACAGGTCGCTGACGTGCGGTTGCCCTGCGACGGTTGCGAAGACGACCAGGTCGCTGTTGCGGATCAGGTCCTCGGCACTCCGGTGCACGGTGATCCCATGGCCGGCGCCGGACTGCTCCAGGTAGAGCCGGAATCCGGCGGCGCTGTCGGCGGACAGGTCGTGCACGCCGATCCGGTCGAACTCCCAGCCGGTTTCCGCCAGGAAGGTGTGGATGTAGCGGGCGATCAGGCCCGTTCCGAAGAAGCCGATGCTGCGGGGGCGCGTCCTGCCCCGGCTGAGCCGGTCGGCGGCCAGCGCGGCGGACGCCGCCGTCCTGGTGGCGCTGATGATCGAACTCTCCAGGCAGGCGAACGGATACCCCGTGTCGTGGTCGTTGAGGATCAGCACCGCCGAGGCCCGGGGGATTCCGGCCGCCACATTGGCGGGGAAGCTGGAGATCCACTTCATGCCGTCCACCGGGGTCTGCCCGCCGAGCGAGGCGGGCAGCGCGATGATGCGGGAGGCAGGACGGTCGGGGAACCTCAGGAAGTACGAGGGGGGATTGACCGAGGCGCCGGCGCCGTGCAGCCGGTAGGTGGCTTCGACGAGGTCCACGACCTCGCGCGCCCGCCCCTGGAGTGCGTGCTGGACCTGGGCTCCGGGGATCACCGCGAACGACGGCACGGGGTGCGGCACGGGAGCGGTGGACCGGGGATCGGTGGAGTGCAGGCTGGTCATGGGGCGGTCACCTCAAGGGTTGGCGAGCAGTCGGTCAGGGACACCCGGTCGGCCAGCGAGACCAGGACTTCGCGGGGGCCTTCGAACGGCTCCCTGCTGTGTGCGGTACGGATGTTGTCCACGAGCATCAGGTCGCCGGCCTGCCAGGGTTCGCGTGCGGTGTGGGTCTGGTAGACGCTGTTGAGCAGGTCGATGACGTCCGCGTCGATGGGATCGCCGTTCCCGTAGGAGGTGTTGAACGGCAGCCCGTCGGCGCCGTAGGAGTCCACCAGGTACTCCCGGATCTCGGGGGCGAGCGTCCACTCGTTGAGGAAGGCGATCTGGTTGAACCAGCACCGCCGGCCGGTGAGCGGGTGGCGTACCACGGCGCTGCGCCGCTGTCTGGTGCGCAGGGAGCCGTCCGGCTGCCACCGGAACGCGATGGCGTGGGCGCGGCAGTAGCGTTCGACGGCGTCCCGGTCCTCGGTGCCGAAGACCTCGGCGACGGAGGCTCCGATCTCCTCGTTGTAGCTGCGCGTCAGCAGCCAGCCCTGCCGTTCGAACCGCTTGACCAGTCTCCTGGGGAGCGCCTTCAGGACCGCGGTCGCGTCGGCCACCGCGGTCGCCCCGCCGTCGGTGGGTGCTCTCAGGCACGCGAAGAGCATCAGGCGGGGGAATTCCACCGTGTAGCTCAGTTCGTGGTGCATGCACATCGGCTGGTTCGGGGGCCACTTCGATGAGGAGTACACCCCGGTGTCGTAGGTCTGCCGGGGCGCGAAGCTCTCCGTCTCCGCCATCAGGTCGGTGGACAGTGCCCTGAAGGCCGCCGCGGTCCCGGCCGCGTCGCGCAGGCCGAGTCCGCGGACCAGGACGGAGCCGTGCTCGGTGAGGGTGGCGCGCAGGGCGTCCCGGTGCCGGGACACCCAGCGTGCCGGGTCACCGTCGGGCTTCGCCAGGAGCATCGGTGGTCTGCCGGGTCGCAGGGCGACGTCGAGCGGGGACGTTGAAGAGGGCGATGACATGTGGTGCCTTTCCGTGGCGGGGTGCTCGGTGCCGGTGTGCGGGGGATGGGGTGTGCCGCCGTCGGCGCCTTGGTGTTCAGGCGGGGGGCGGCGCGGCCACGCGGTGCAGGACGGCCTGCGCGGTCGCGGCGGGGCGGGTGCGCGGGAAGTGGTGACCGCCGTCGGGGAGCCGGTGCAGATCGACGTGTGCGGCCAGGCGGAGCCAGTCGCGGTCCGGGTGGCGGGTGCCCGCCGTGACCGGGTCGTCGTCGGCGATGACCAGAGTGAGGGGCGCGGCCAGCTTCGCGGCCGGCGGGTGGTCCAGGGCGTCGGCGAAGTAGTGGTGCGCGGCCACGCAGTCGTGCCGGTAGGCGGCGCCGGTGTGCGCGGCGCGCCGGGCGTCCTGTGCGCCGTGCGGGTGGCCGCCGCCGTCCGCGGCCAGCTCCTCGGCGATCTCCGCGGCGCTCCGTGCGGCCAGGGCGTCGGCCGCGGCGCGCCGGCCGGCGGCCTCGCCGAGCAACTGCGCCCCGATGAAGACCCGTTGTACCCGCACGCGGCGGGCGTGCAGCAGCCGGGCCGTCGCCACGGCGAACGCGGCACCGGCGGAGTGGCCCCACAGCAGGACCCCGGTCAGGCCGCGCCGGGTGATCTCGGCGACGGCCAGTTCGGCCACCTCCTCCAGCGGCGCGAAGGGTTCACGCTCGGCGGCCGGGTCGTGGCCGGGCAGTTCGACGGCGTGCAGGGCGAACCCGGCGCTCCGGAGCGCCTCGGCCATCGGACGGTAGGTGATCGCGTTGCCGCCCGCGTAGGGGAAGCACACCAGGTGGCCGAGGGGCTCGCCCTCCGGTTCTGTGAGGGTGTGCAGCACCCCGCGGCCCCGCTCGCGGCGGCCGTCCAGCAGGTCGGCCAGGTCGGCGAGTACGGGGTGACGCGTGAGGTCCTTGAGGGAGACGGCCCGGTCGAGAGCGATCACGAGTTTCACCGCCGCCAGCGAGGTGCCGCCCCGGTCGAAGAAGTGGTCCTGCCGCCCGATCCCGTCCTCCGGGACGCCGAGGGCCTTCGCCCAGGCGGTGGCCAGCCGCCGCTCGGTGGGATTACGCGGCGGGCGGTGGTGCTCATCCGGCTCCGCCGGCCGGTCGGCGAGTGCGGTGAGCGCCTTCTTGTCGGTCTTGCTGTTGCCGGTCAGCGGCAGCTGTTCCTGCCAGTGGAAGGCGGTGGGCACCATGTACGCGGGCAGCGACGTCGCCAAGTGCTCCCGCAGTGCGTCGGTCTCCAGGGGCTGCGGGCCGCAGTAGAAAGCCACCAGGTGCCTTCCCTCGCCGTCGCCCCCGGCCACCACGACGGCGCCGTCGCGGACGCCTGGCACCCGCAGCAGCGCGTTCTCGATCTCGCCGATCTCGATCCGGAACCCCCGGATCTTGACCTGGGCGTCGCGCCGGCCGAGGAACTCCAGCTTCCCGCCGGGCAGCCAACGGCCGAAGTCACCGCCCTGGTAGAGCCGTTGGCCCGGGTGGTGCGGATCCTTCAGGAAGGCCAGCCGGGTGCGTTCGGGGTCGTTGATGTAGCCCCGGCCGACGCAGACGCCGGAGAAGACGATCTGGCCGGGGGCGCCCAGCGGCACCGGCTCCAGCTGTTCGTCGACGACGTAGACGTGCACGTTGTTCACGCACGGCCCGAGCGGGATCCGGTTGCCGTCCGGTGCCCGGTCCATCACCTCGTGGTTGGTGTCGTCGGACGTCTCCGTCAGCCCGTAGGCGTTGACGAGCCTGATCCCGGGCCGGGCCGCGAACCAGCGCTGTGCCAGCTCCTTCTTCAGCGCCTCTCCGGTGACCGAGACGCACCGCAGGTCCGGAAGCGGGCGTGGGTGCAGTTCCAGGTGGGTCAGGACGGCTTCGAGGTAGGAAGGGACGACCTGGAGTACGGTCACGCGCGCCTCGGCGAGGGTGTCGGCGAAGCGCCGGACGTCCAGGACCACCTGCTGCCCCACCAGGTGGGTCCGCCCGCCGACCAGCAGTGCGGAGACCAGTTGCCACAGGGAGATGTCGAAGCACTGGGGGGCGGTCTGGGCGACGACGTGGCCCTCGGCGATCCCCAGGTCGCCGATCTTGGCGTAGAGGTGGTTGAGGAAACCGGCGTGCTCGCACATCGCGCCCTTGGGTTCCCCTGTGGAGCCGCTGGTGAAGTAGATGTACGCGAGCTGATCGGCGGCGACTTCCACGCCGAGATCGCCCGCGGAGTGGCCGGCGGCGAGGGCGACGTCGACGCGGAGCGTACGGGCTCCGGGGAGGGCGGTGAGGGCCTGGTCCAGGGTGGCGGTGCTGCCGGGCTCGGTCAGAACGAGGTCGCATCCGGCGCGGGTGAGCATGGCCGTGATGCGGTCGGCCGGGAAGTGCGGCTCGACGGGCAGGTAGACGCCGCCCGCCTTGAACACGGCCAGCACGGCGGCCATCCAGTCCAGGTTGCGCTCGGTGACGACGGCCACCACTCCCTCGCGGGCCAGGCCCTGTGCCAGGAGGGCGCGGCCGAGGCGATTGGCGCGCTCGTTGAGTTCCCGGTAGGTGCACCGCTGATCGCCGTGGACGGCGGCGACCGCGTCGGGGTGGGCCCGTACCCGTTCCTCGAACAGTTCGTGGAACCGGCGCTCGGGCAGCTCGCGGTGGGGTCCGGCCAGCTCTTCCAGCTGGAAACGGCGTTCGGCGGCGGAGAGCAGGCTCTGCTGCCGGTGCGCGGTGCCGGGGCGGGCGTCGAGCAGGGCGAGCGCGGTGAGGTGGTAGCCGGCGATCCTGGCAGCGCTCGCCGTGTCCAGGGCCTCGGTCCTGTGCCGCAGCCGCAGGGTCATCCGGGCGCCGTGGCGCAGCACCGACACCCGCAGCACGGTGTCGCCGGCCGGCTCCGTCCCGTCCCCCGACAGGTCGAGTTCGGTCTCGAACAGAGCGGTTCCCAGGCCGAGTTCGACCCCGAGTTCCGGCACCGGGTGGTGCCGGTGTGCGAGCACGTCCGTCATCGTCCGGGCGGACTCCCGCGCCAGATCGCGCCAGCTGCCGGGTGCGGTGGAGACCCGGCAGGGCAGCGCGGGGCCACCGTCGGCGGGCAGGTAGCCGCAGGTCACCTCCCGTTCCCCGGAAAGCGCGGCGAGCACCCTGGCGTGCGCGGCCAGCAGGACCGCGTCCAGGGGGACGCCGTTCGCCGCTGCCCATCGGTCCAGTCGTGCCACCAGGCCGTCGGGCAGCGGCAGTTCGTATGAGGCGATGCCGGTCACCGGATCGGGGGCCCATCGCGGGACCGCGGTGAATCCTCCGGTGGTCAGGGCCGTTCGCCAGTACTCTCGATCGTCGTCCGTCGGCTTCTTCATCGTGCTCCCTCTGCCGGCTCCTGCCGTGGCGCCGCTGGTGTCCGGCCACGGCAAGGCGCTTGGTCGTGCGGTGCCGGGGTGGTGGTCGTGCGGTGGGGCATCCGTCAGGGCGGCGCGCTTCCGGTGACGGCCGTGCCGCCGGGTCCGCGGTGCTGCGGCGGCACCGGGCCGGTGTGCGCCGGGGCCGTCCGCTGACGGCGAAGGTTCGTTTCGGCGGCCGGGTTTCCCGCCCACCGTGCGTGCCGGGGCACGTCTTCGCCCTTCATCAGGAAGGAGTCGGCGTCGAGCACCGCGCCCTCGCCCATCGTCACGCCGTAGTGGACCAACGCGCCCACCCCGAGGGTGCATCCGGTGCCGAGCGTGCTGTGGTCGGACTTGAAGGTGCCGTCCTCCTGGGAGTGACACTGGATCTTGCTGCCGGCGTTCAGGGTGCAGTCGTCACCGACGGTGGTGAGCGTGCGCTCGGTGAAGTTGCAGCCGTCGTCGAAGACCCTGCGCCCCAGCCGGACCCCCAGCAGCCGCCAGAGCATGTTCTTGAAGGGAGTTCCGTTGAACGCGTTGAAGTGGGTCTCTGGCACCTTCCACAGGCGCTCCTGGTGCCAGAAGTGCGGGGTGTAGATGGAGCGCACCTGAGGCCGCAGCGGACGGAACCGCGTCATGCACCGCTCCACCAGCGCGTAGTAGAGGGCGGTGAACGTCATGGCGCACACCAGGAATCCGGCGTCCAGGAGGATTCCGACCCCGTCGTCGCGGTCGGCGGTCGCCATGCTCAGCAGGGTCAGCCCGAAGACGTGCCCCCACCGGACGAGCAGGAACAGGCCCATGGTGCGGAGGTTGTAGCGGTTCTTGGCGGCCAGGCGCCGACGCAGTTCGTCCCCGGTGCGCAGGTGATCGAAGCGGATGTCGCGTTCCACCGACCGCGGGATCTCGAAGCAGGGCGAGCCGAGCAGGCCCACTCCCGTACGGATCTCACCTTCGAGCGGGACCATCACCTTGGTCGCCAGGAGGCAGTTGTCGCCGGTGCGGCCACCGGAGGGGTAGGCGATGAAGTTGCCGAGGAAGTTGTGCTTTCCGATCGTGGTGGGGGTGACGCTGAAGGAGGTGCGGGAGAACTCGGCGTTGAGGACCGACAGCCCGTCGGCGACCATCGTGCCGCTGCCGACGAAGCTCAGGAACGGTGAGTCGTGCTGTACGGCGCTGCCGAAGTTCGATCCGGTCTGCTCGACGCGGGAGAGGTTGTACCCCAGTCGTTGCAGGTAGTGGACGATGTAGCTGCTGTCGCCGAAGAGCCAGATGAAGAATTTGAGGTTCGTCATGCGCGCGACCGTGCGGTACGTGCCGTAGCGGAAGCCGTACAGCGGATATGCCTTCCCCGGCTCGATCACCCGGTGCAGCAGGCGGGGAACGGTGAACAGCGCGGCCAGCCCCACGATCACGAACCCGAAGAACAGCACGAGAGAGAGGATCAGCGCGTCGACGTAGAACACCGTCGAGGTGGGGGACGGTTCTTCCAGGTCGTTCAGGCCGTCCAGCAGGGGTACCCCGGCCCACAGCGCGGCGAGGAGCGAGATGCTCAACGGCAGGACGATGAGCAGCGTCTTCGCGAGACCGGCCATGCCGAAGGCGGCCCGTCGCAGGGTTCCGCACCGTGCGGGCGCGACCCGCACGTAGTTCAGCTCCGTGGGCTGGGCCGGTGTGCCGTGCCATCGCCGGCCGGCGGGCACGGCGTCGCCTCGGTGCAGGGTGGAGGTGTGACCGAGTTGCGCGCCGTCCCCCATCGAGGTGTCGATGTCCAGCACCGTTCGTTCGCCGATGAACGCGTTACGGCCGAGGGTGACCGCACCTGTCTGGATCCGCCCGGCGTGGGCCCGGTAGCAGAGGAAGAAGGAGTCCTTGCGGATCACCGTTCCGGTGCCGATGGTGAGCAGGTCGGTGCAGACCGGGATGTGGCGGGACAGGACCGTGACGTGGCTGCCGATCTTCGCGCCGAGCGCCCGCAGATAGAGCACGTAGACGGGACTGCCGACGAGCAGCACCATGGGGTTGGCATGCACCAGCGCCTTGACGATCCAGAAGCGTAGATAGGTCGCCCCCCAGACCGGGAACTCGCGGGCTTTCCACCGCCCGATGAGCAGCCATTTGGCCACGACGGGCAACGCGCACAGGCCGATGAATTCGGCGCTGCCGAAGAGGGTCGCCCGCCCGTAGATGCCGACCGGACCCGCCCCTCCGGAGACCCATGCGTAGCCTCTCATGGTGGTGAATGCGAGGAGTAAGGAGTATCCGATGAAGAACGCCAACTGCGCCGCTCCGCAGGCGACATAGCGCACGGTGCTGCCGGGAAGTGGCGTTTCGCCGGGAACGCCGGCAGGCGTGGCGGGCCCCGGGACGGCGTCGGCGAATGCCGTGGCCAGGCTTCGGACCGTCGTGTGCTGGTAGATGTCCTTCATCGATACCGGGGGAAGGTCCGCCCGTTTCCTGACGCGGGCACAGAAGTGCGCCATCACCAGTGAGTCGGCCCCGAGATCGTCAAAGAAATGCCCGTCGACCGGCACCTGTTCGGTGCCCACGACTTCGGCGAGCAACTCGGCGAAGGCCGCCTCCAGGCCGGCCGTGGATTCCGTTCCTTCCGTGGTGGCCGATGCGGTTTCGCCCGGAGGTCCGGACGCGGCATCGGCAGGTTCTCTCCCCACATGAACTCCTTGAGCAATGCCTGTGTTTGCGGGCTGAATGGGATTCGTGGGCGTGCGGCCGGGATGCGTGATGAAGCAGCGGCCGGTGGACAACGTGCCGATGCGCGGCGAGGGCGGAGCGCGTCCACCGTGCATACGCACTTCGTCCAGCCCGTACAGGTGCGCTGGTCGCACCGCCCGAGCGGGAAGGCGCGGAATTTCCGCCGCACCCGCATCGCCCGCGGACTGCTTCAGGGGCGTGGCGAGGTTTCCCCGCGGAACCGTGCGAGACGCCCGCCCACACGCCAGGACCCGGGCCCGGGATGTGTCACCCGGGGAGCGGCGACGCGCGCCCCGGGTGCACCGGGCAGCGGCCTTCCCCTGACCACAGCCGGCATATCCGAGGAAGCCGCGTCGATTGACCGGCTACCCGCTTCACGGATTCGAAAAGTCACTCCGGACCAGTGCCGACAGAAGCCGGATGATCAGTTCCGACAGCACCCGAACGCTGTATAGGGATTCCCGCACACGGCTCCCCCTTTCCGGTCCAACCGAATGGGATCGTTGAAGAACGTAGGGCTCTGTCCGGTTCTGAGCCAGCCGAGTGCAGGCCAACAAAAATTACGCTCCCGCACGGCACGGAAAATGATCAAGCGCCCCGCCCCGGAATGTCTGGCCATCGCATTACCATGCATCACGCGGCGTTCTCCACCTGCTGTTCAGTGGCTCTCCCGCTGCCTCGGAGGGCAGAAATCTCCTCGCCTTCCACCCCTCAAAAGACATGTAAATGCTACTTATCGGGCGTGTCGCGCGGGGCCCTAAAGGTACAAATGCCTAAACTCGGCAGGCGGGAAGTCGGTCGGCCTACCCGTCGGCGCTGAATCGGAATGGCGCAAATCAGCCGATGCGTCGCGCTCCATGGATAAAGGTTTACCCTGGCTCCGGTAATGGCGCTCCGTAATCCGGTAAACGCGCTTCCAGGAAGCTCCGAGAATATTTTTATATTCCTTCTTCCGGAGTTTTCCGTCCAGCCCCACATGGCACACCGAACGCACAAAGGATCTCCTGCCCTTTCTGCCCCGCGCAGGGAACAGGCTCCCGGGACCGCTCTCGGGTGTGGCCGCCGCCCGAGGGGAGCGCGGGACAGGGCGTCGGCTCGGGCATTCCGCGAGCTGTGGCCGATCCCTGGCCGCCATCCGCACCGAGGTCTAAAATTGGTTGATGTCAAGCAAGTAAATATCCCGGTGGGAGTGATGTCCCGTGGGAAAATCCGCTGCTGATCCGGCGCCCCTGCCCGGCCCGCTCCGCGCCCGGAGCCGCGTCCCCGGCCCGCGCCACAAATGGGTCGCCCTCTCGAATACGACCCTCGGCGTGCTGATCGCCTCGATCAATATGTCGATCATGCTCATCGCGCTGCCCGACATCTTCCGCGGCATCGGCGTCGACCCACTGCGGCCAGGAAACACCGGCCTGCTGCTGTGGCTGATCATGAGCTATCTCGTCGTCACCGCCGTCCTCGTGGTCAGCTTCGGCCGGCTCGGCGACATGTACGGCCGCACCCGCATGTACAACCTCGGCTTCGCCGTCTTCACGGTCTTCTCGGTGCTGCTGTCCGTCACGTGGATGCACGGCACGGCCGGCGCCCTGTGGCTGATCGGCATGCGAGTCCTCCAGGGCGTCGGCGGCGCACTGCTGATGGCGAACTCCAATGCGATCCTCACCGACGCCTTCCCCGCCCGGCAGCGTGGCCTCGCCCTGGGGCTCAACCAGGTCGCCGGCATCGCGGGTTCCTTCGCCGGCCTGGTGCTCGGCGGCCTGCTCGGTCCCGTCAACTGGCGCCTGGTCTTCCTCGTCTCGGTCCCGTTCGGCGTGTTCGGCACGGAATGGGCCTACCTGAAATTGCGCGACACCGGCATCCGCACACCCGCACGTCCCGACTGGTGGGGCAACGTCACCTTCGCCGCCGGCCTCATCGCCGTCCTGGCCGCCATCACCTACGGCATCCAGCCCTACGACGGGCACACCATGGGCTGGTCCAACCCCGCGGTGATCGCCGCGCTCGCCGGCGGGGTGCTGCTGCTCGGCGTCTTCTGCGTCGTCGAATCGAAGGTCGCCGAGCCCATGTTCCACCTGCGGCTCTTCCGCATCCGTGCGTTCACCGCAGGCAACCTCGCCAGCCTGCTCGCCTCGCTCGGCCGCGGCGGCCTGATGTTCATCCTCATCATCTGGCTCCAGGGCATCTGGCTGCCCCGGCACGGCTACAGCTTCACCCAGACCCCGTTGTGGGCAGGCATCTACATGCTCCCGCTGACCCTCGGCTTCCTGGTGGCGGGGCCGGTCTCGGGCTGGGCATCGGACCGCTTCGGCGCCCGTACCTTCGCCACCGGGGGCATGCTGCTGGCCGCCGGAACCTTCCTGGCCCTGGAGACCCTGCCGGTCGACTTCGATTACCCCGGCTTCGCCGTGATCCTGCTGCTCAACGGTGCCGGCATGGGCCTGTTCGCGGCCCCGAACAGGGCCGCCGTCATGAACAGCCTGCCTCCCGACCAGCGCGGCGTCGGCGCCGGCATCAGCACCACGTTCCAGAACTCCGCCATGGTGCTGTCCATCGGCATCTTCTTCTCCCTGATGATCAGCGGGCTGGCCGCCTCCCTGCCCCACGCCCTGACCACCGGCCTGACCGCGCAGGGTGTCCCGCCATCCGACGCCGCCAAGGTCGCCGCCCTGCCACCGGTCGGCGTGCTGTTCGCCTCCCTGCTGGGCTACAACCCGATCCGTACGCTGCTGGGCCCGCAGGCACTCGACGGCCTGCCCCACGGCCACGCCACCTATCTGACCGGCCGGGAATTCTTCCCCCAGCTGATCTCCGGGCCGTTCGCCCAAGGACTGGCCGTCGCCTTCGACTTCGCCATCGCCGCCTGCCTCATCGCCGCCGTCGCCTCCCTGCTGCGCGGCGGCCGGTACATCCACGGCGACACCACAGCCGCCCCCGCACCCGAAGCCCACGCCGTACGAACCACCGTCCGCGACGGCCCCACCGGCTCCTCGGCACCGCACCACCCCGCCACCGCAGCCGCTTTGCCCCCCGGCACCGCACCACCCGGCCCCGACGGCCCTACGCCCCCGCCGCCACGCCCCGGGAGTCCCTGATGGACGCCGCCGACCCGCCGGACACCGCCACGACGCCGCACGGAATGCCACCGGCGCCCACACCTCTGCCCCCCGCGGACCCCGCGGACCCCGCCGAGACAGCAGGACGGCTGCGTGCCGTCGTCCTGCTCCTGCTGCCCGCGCTCCGCGGCCACAGCGCACACCACGACCTGACCCCCAGCCGGCTCGCCGCCCTCGCAGTGCTCGAAACCCACGCACCCCTGCGGATCAGTGAACTCGCGGCACGGATGGACATCGCCCTGTCCACCACCTCACGCATGGCCGACCTCCTCGACAGCTGCGGCTGGATCACCCGCCGCCCCGACCCCCAGGACCAGCGGGCCAGCCTGCTCGGCCTCAGCCCCGCCGGTCGCACCCTGCTGCACTCGGTGCGCTGCGAGACCACCAGCCACCTCGCCCGGGAGATCGCCCACCTGCCACCCGACCGGCAACGCCTCCTGTACGACGGGCTCCCGGCACTGGAAGAGCTCGCAGAACGGACCCGGCCACCCTGCCCCCGCACCACAGGACCCGGCGGACCACAGGACCGCACGGAAACCGCCCAGGAGACAGAGCCGGGCGGGACCTCGACCGCGTCCTAGAGGAGTGAGTCCGAAGCCGTGCCTGCCCGGCGCGCCCTCCGGGAGGACGGCACGGCTTCGGACTCGCTCCTCTCTAGGCGAGCCCCCGCCGTGCGACCGCGGGCGCCCGGTGGCCGGCGATCGAGGCCACCATGTCCAGCACCTGGCGGGTCTCGGCGACTTCGTGGACGCGGTAGATCTGCGCCCCGAGCCAGGCGGACACCGCGGTGGTCGCCAGGGTGCCGAGCACCCGCTCCTTGACCGGCTTGTCGAGGGTCTCGCCGACGAAGTCCTTGTTGGACAGCGAGACCAGCACCGGCCAGCCGGTCGCCGTCATCTCGCCGAGCCTGCGGGTCGCCTCCAGGCTGTGCCGGGTGTTCTTCCCGAAGTCGTGCCCCGGGTCGATCATGATCGCGTCGCGCCGTACGCCCAACTCCAGGGCGCGTTCGGCCAGTCCGACGGTCACCCGGAGGATGTCAGCCATCACGTCCTCGTACGTCACCCGGTGCGGGCGGGTACGCGGTTCGGCGCCGCCCGCGTGTGTGCACACCAGGCCGGCGCCGTAGCGTGCGGCGACCTCGGCGAGCCGGGGATCGACCCCGCCCCAGGCGTCGTTGAGCACGTCCGCACCGGCCTCGCAGACCGCCTCGCCGACGTCGTGCCGCCAGGTGTCGACGCTGATGACCACGTCCGGGTGACGTTTGCGCACCTCCGCGACGAACCCGACCGTGCGGCGCGCCTCCTCCTCGGCGGTGACCTCTTCGCCGGGGCCCGCCTTGACGCCGCCGATGTCGATGATCGCGGCGCCGTCGGCGACCGCCTGCTCGACGCGGGCGAGCGCGGGCTCGTCCCGGAAGGTGGCGCCCTGGTCGTAGAAGGAGTCCGGGGTCCTGTTCACGATCGCCATGATCACCGGCTCGTGCGCGTCGAACTCGCGATTCCCCAGCCGCAACATTGGTAACTCCTTCTCCGTGGTCCGCCAGCGACCCTAACTGTCACAGCCGCATGGCACGATCGGGGCAGGTGCATCTTCCGGGGAGTTGGTCGTGTTCTGGTTCTTGCTGATCGCCATGGTCGTGGTGGTCGCCGCGGTCACCCTCGTCGTCGTCGGCGGGGACCGCGGTGGCCTGCGCGACGCCGAACCGGACCGGCTGTACGACCCGCTGCCCCCGGAGCGGCCGGTGGTCCGTGCCGACGTGGACGCGGTGCGCCTGCCGGTGACCGTCCGCGGATACCGCATGAACGACGTGGACGACGTCCTGGACCGGCTGGGCGCCGAACTGGCCGAGCGGGACGCCAGGATCGCCGAACTGGAGGCGGCGCTCGCGGGCGCGCACGCGGCGGCCATCGGCGGCCCCGAGCTGATCGCCGACGCGGCGCCCGAGCCGCCGCAGGACTCCGGGGCGGACGCGCCGGACGCTCCGGACACGACCGATGGGACGGACGACGGGGACGGGCGGCAGGACGACGCACCACGGCCCGCGACCGGCGCACACAAGGGGGAGGACCGGGCATGACAGATGTGGTGACGGCTCCGGACGGCGTCCCGCGCTGTCCGTGGGGCATGGAATCCGAGAAGATGGCCGACTACCGCGTCTACCACGACAGCGAGTGGGGCCGGCCGGTCCACGGCGACGACGCGCTCTTCGAGCGGATGTGTCTGGAGGCGTTCCAGTCCGGCCTCTCCTGGATCACGATCCTGCGCCGCAGGGAAGGCTTCCGCGCCGCGTTCGCGGACTTCAGGATCGCCGCGGTGGCGCGGTTCACGGACGAGGACGCGGCACGGCTGCTCGCCGACCCCGGGATCATCCGCAACCGCGCCAAGATCGCGGCGGCCATCAACAACGCCCAGGTCGCGGCCACCCTGGCACCCGGTGAACTGGACGGCCTCATCTGGTCGTACGCGCCCGACCGGGCCGGCCGCCCGGTGCCGCGGCGGATCACCGACGTACAACCGACCACGCCCGAGTCGACGGCGCTGGCCAAGAACCTCAAGAAGCGCGGCTTCCGCTTCGTCGGCCCGACGACCGCTTACGCCATGATGCAGGCGTGCGGCCTGGTCAACGACCACCTCGCCGACTGCCACGCCCGCGCGGCGGCGGACGCGGCGGCGACGGAGGCGGCAGCGCGCTGACGGCGCTCCCCGGGGGCGCCGGCCGGCACCCCCGGGACGCCCGTCGGGGCGCGCCTACCGCCCCAGATAGACCGGCTTCTCCTTCTTGACGAACGCTTCGACGGCGATGTGGTGGTCCTCGGACGCACCGGCCCGCGCCTGGAGTTCCTCCTCCTTGCCGAGCGTCTCGGCGAGGGAGTGCCCGGCGCCGTACGCCAGCGATTCCTTGAGCGCGGCGTAGGCGACGGTCGGCCCCTCGGCGAGGCGGCGGGCGACGGCCGCCGCCTCGGCGGCCAGTTCACCTGCGGGCACGACCTTGTTGGCGATGCCAAGATCCTGCGCTTCCTGGGCGCTGACGTTGCGCGGGAAGAGCAGCAGATCGGCGGCGCGGCTGCGGCCGATCAGCCGGGGCAGCGTCCAGGACATCCCGGAGTCGGCGGTGAGGGCGACCCCGGCGAAGGACGTGTTGAACGACGCGGAGTCGGCGACGACGCGGTAGTCGGCGGCGAGCGCGAAGCCCGCTCCGGCGCCCGCCGCGACCCCGTTCACCCCCGCGACGACCGGCTTGGGCATCTCGGTCAGCGCGGTGACGATGGGGTTGTAGTGCTCGCGCACGGTGTTCATGGTGCTGCCGGTGCCGTTCGCCCGGTCCTCACCCAGCAGCCCGATGTGCTCCTTGAGGTCCTGCCCGACGCAGAAGGCGCGCCCGGTGGCGGTGAGCAGTACGGCGCGCACGGCGGGGTCGGCCGCGGCTTCCTGGACGACGTCCCGCAGCCGCACCTTCGCCTCGACGTTCAGCGCGTTCATCGCTTCGGGGCGGTTGAGAGTGATCGTCGCGAGTCCGTCGGTCACGTCGTAGAGCACGGTGTCGGCCATAAGTGGGGGTTCCCTCCGTCGTGGCTCGGGCTGCTCGGCAGTGGCAGTCAGCGCTCAGGATGCCGGAGATCATCGGCCCCTGGCATGTGACGTACATCAAAGAAAGGAGGCGGAACCGGTGCCGAAGGGTGGCGCAGTATCGCAGTCCCCTCCCCGAATTGAGTGGTTTTGGGGGAGGGAGTCGGTGAAGGGAAGCTGTCCGATGTTGGTCATCGGGTCGTTCGATGCGGGATAATGGCCTGGAAGCAATGTGTTCGATGCCGGTGACGCGTGCCTACAGGGGCCGTTGGCCGTCGGCGGACGATGAGCTGGTTTCAGGAAGGGGAACGAGCATGGCGGCCATGAAGCCGCGGACGGGTGACGGCCCGCTCGAGGTGACCAAGGAGGGGCGGGGCATCGTCATGCGCGTTCCGCTCGAAGGCGGCGGGCGACTCGTCGTCGAGCTGACACCCGACGAAGCCAAGGCCCTGGGTGAGGCCCTGGAAAAGGTCACCGTCTAGAGGGCGGCCCGACTTGCTGCGGTCCCCGGGGAGCTGACCCCCGGTATCCCCAGCCGATACGACGGCCCCGGCAGATGGCACGCGTTCACCGCGCGCCGTGTGCCGGGGCCGCTTCGTTTCCCGCGTCCCGCGTGGGCTCCGCCGTCGCTCCCGGTCCCGCCCGCGGTGGTTCAGCCGCGCTTGACGGCACAGAGCAGCCCGTCGCCGACCGGCAGCAGGGACGGCACCAGCGTGGTGCTCTCCCGGATGGCGCGCAGCAGTTCACGCAGCCGCAGCACCTCGGCCGGCTGCACCGAGGAGTCGACGGTGCGCCCGTCGGCGAAGACGCCTTCGAAGCAGACCAGGCCGCCGGGGCGCAGCAGCCGCAGCGCTTCGGCCAGGTACTCGATGCACTCCATGAGGTCGCCGTCGCAGAAGACCAGGTCGTAGCCGCCGTCGGCGAGCCGGGGGAGGACGTCCAGGGCGCGCCCGGGGATGAAGCGGGCGCGGTTGCCCGCGAAGCCCGCCTCACGGAACGCCTGCTTGGCGAAGGTCTGCCGCTGCGGTTCGAGGTCGACGGTGGTGAGCACGCCGTCGGGCCGCATGCCGTGCAGGAGGTAGATGCCCGACACGCCGGTGCCCGTACCGATCTCGGCGACGGCTTTGGCGTCGGCGGTGGCGGCGAGCATGCGCAGCGCGGCGCCGGTACCGGTCGACACCGTACGGATTCCGGCATCGCGTGCGCAGTCACGGGACCAGCGCAGGGCGACGTCGGTGGTGTCGTTGATGGTCCCGGCGCCGTACGCCTCGGCGAATGCCAAGCCCGTCTGCCGGTTGCCGGTAATGGCCCTCTCCTGTCCCCGTAGTTGACGCAACCGTGACTGTATCCGCTGCGTGCGGGAACCCGCAGATGGGACCGGGCGTTAGCAAGGGGCAGGGGGGATGCACCGGTGAAGACCGATCGAGACGCGAAGCAAGACCAGAAGCCGGACCAAATGCAGGTCAAAACTGCTTATCCGGAGCTAACGGGCGAGGTGGATATGGTAGGGGCTCTACTGGACACCACCAGAGCCACCAGGGGAGGTGCGGCTGCGCCGGGTGACCGAAGAGCGCCGAGGCGCTTGAGATGGTCGTTCGCCGAGCCGAAATCCGTGACATACACCGCTGACCGTCGCCGCGCCCACGATTCCGCACCCACCGCGAGCTTCGCCACAGACGCGGATGCGCAGGCGTGGACTCCGCCCAGCTGGGAGGAGATCGTCAGCACCCACAGTGCACGCGTCTACCGCCTCGCCTACCGCCTCACCGGCAACCAGCACGACGCCGAGGACCTCACCCAGGAAGTGTTCGTCCGCGTCTTCCGTTCGCTGTCGACGTACACCCCCGGCACCTTCGAGGGCTGGCTGCACCGCATCACGACCAACCTCTTCCTGGACATGGTCCGCCGCAGGCAGCGCATTCGCTTCGACGCGCTGGGTGACGACGCCGCCGAGCGGCTGCCCAGCCGCGAGCCGTCCCCGCAGCAGCACTTCAACGACACCCACTTCGACGCCGATGTGCAGCAGGCGCTGGACACCCTCGCGCCCGAGTTCCGTGCCGCCGTCGTGCTCTGCGACATCGAGGGCCTCTCGTACGAGGAGATCGCGGCGACCCTGGGCGTCAAGCTCGGCACCGTCCGCAGCCGGATCCACCGCGGGCGTTCGCACCTGCGCAAGGCGCTCAAGCACCGCTCGCCGGCCGCCCGCGCCGAGGAGCGCGAGCAGCAGCAGCGGTCGCTGGCCGCGGTGTCCACAGGGGAGGTCGGAATCGCGTGAGCGGCAGTGGCGGTGCGTCCCCCGCCGAGCAGCATCTCGGCGACCGCCTCGCGGCCCTGGTCGACGGCGAGTTGGGCCATGACGCGCGCGAGCGGGTGCTCGCGCATCTCGCGACGTGCGGAAAGTGCAAGGCGGAGGCCGACGCCCAGCGGCGGCTCAAGAGCGTCTTCGCCAGGGCAGCGCCCCCCGGTCCTTCCGAGGGGCTGCTGGCGCGTCTGCAGGGTCTCCCCGGCGGCGACCAGGACGGCCAGGGAAGCAGGCTGGGCAGCGGCGGATTCGGACGGGCCGAGCTGAGCGGCGGCGGCTCCTTCGGCTACCTGCCGTCCGACGGACACGGGCTGCACGGCGCGGTCGCGCAGCCGCGCCGACGCGGCTTCCGGATACATGAGACCGAGCGCCCGGCACCCCAGCGGCGGCGGTTCGCCTTCGCCGCGGCCGGCGCCGTCTCGCTCGCGGCCATCGCGCTCGGCGGCGCCCTGCCGCTGGAGGCCGCGGTCGACGCACCCAACCGCCAGGAGGGCGGCACGGCCGTCACCCCGCTCAGCGCGGAGGACGGCGGCGACCCGCTGCGCAGCGGCGGCTTCCTCACCGCGGGGGACGCCCGTTCCGCGGTCGGCGGCCCGACCGTGGCGCCCGCCCCCAGCTCCATGGGCCTGTACGGCCCGTCATCGCCGCGGCCCCCGGTTTCCCCGTCCGCACGCGTCTCGACGGACGGCAGGTTCGGCTCCGCGCCCCTGATGTCCCCCACGGACCGCGCGGTCGACGCGCACCTCGCGCCGCTCGCCGTCGGCAGCGTCCACTACCCCCGGGCACACACCCCGCCGCTGGAGCACGAGCGCCCGCTGCTCGGCTCCGCCTCCTCGCCCGACCCCACGGGCCGGAGCTCCGCTGCCGCCCGACGCTGACCGTCCGCTGCGCCTTGTCACAGAGAGCTGATTGAATCCCTGTGGGCGGCGCGCACCCCTGCCGGGGGCGCGGACCGCGAGGTGGCGGTGGCCCGTGGGGAGCCGCGGGCGAAATGTGTGGGGAGAGCATGGACGACGGTACGGTCGCCGGGTCGAAGCTGAAGTGGTGGAGCCGCCAGGGACGCGCCCCGGAGACGCAGCCGGCCGCCGATACCGGCCCGCACCAGCCCCTGCCTCCCGCCGAACCGGAGACGCGACGGCAGCCGGACGAGGCCGCCCCCGGGGCGCACCCGGAGATACCCGGCCAGGGCACGACACCCGACCCGGCCCCCGAGGCGACGACGCAGGTGCCTGCCGCCGCTCCCTCCACGGCTGTCACACCCGCTGCCGCCCCCGCCACGCCCGAGGGGTCCGGCGCACCCGCGACAGGGCCGCAGACGGCCGTTCAGGGGGACGGCGCGGTGGGCGTGGACGGAGTGGATGGAGTGGCCGGAGTGGCTGCCGCCGGGCCCGGCAGTGACGACGCGGCAGCCCCGCTGCCAGGTACGGACACCGTCACGCCCGCCCCAGACGTCACGCCTGCCCCCGATGAGGCCCCGCGCACCGACTCGTCGGCGGCCCCGGCACCGGCCCTGACCCCGCCCCAGGCCCCGGAGGTTCCGCCCGCCCGCCCGCAGCCGCTGCACGCCGAGGATCCGTACGGCACGCCGCCGTACGGCGGTCCCGGGCCGTGGGCCCCGGCGCCGCCGGTCCAGCGTCCGGTCACCGCCCCCGGCAGCGGCACGCCCCCGGGCCCGCTGCCCGCCTATGGCACGGCCGTCCCGGGAGCGATGCCCCCGCAGGCCCCGATGCCGAACTCCGCGTACCCGGAGGCGCCGCAGCGGCAGGTCCCGGCCGCGGCGCCGCTGCCGGCCGCCGCGCCGCCCGCGCCACAGGGGGCCGGTGCCGCCGCCGAGCAGCCGGTGCCCGGCCGGGCCACGGGGGAGCACCCGCTGCCGGCCGAGCGCCCCATGACGCAGCGCGCCGACGCCGCCCTTCCGCCGCATGCCGAACGGCCCGTTCCGGAAGGCGGGTTCATGCCACAGCCCGGCGACGGCGGCCCCCGTCCCGCCGCGGCACGGGCCGCCGGGACGGACCGGCCCGCTCCCGGAGCCCAGCCCCTCACCGGACACGCCCCCGAGCACGCTCCGGGCCATCCCGCAGGTCACCCCGCCACCCCGCCGCCCCCGCAGGGCGCCTGGGGGCAGTACGACCCCTGGGGCCCGCCCGTCCAGAGCGGTCCTGCCGTACCGCCGCCGGCCCGGCGCAGCCGCCGCGGTCTGCTGGTGGCGGGCGCCGTGGTGCTGGCCCTGCTCGCGGGCGCTGCGGGCGGCGGCATCGGCGCGTACGCCGAGCGGCACGGCGGCATCAACGACATCACCCTCCCGCAGGATGGGGGCGAGCCCCCGGCCCGTGATCCGCACAGCATCGCCGGGATCGCGCAGACCGCGCTGCCCGGCGTGGTCACCCTGCACGTGCGCGGCAACTCCGAGCAGGGCACCGGCACCGGCTTCGTCCTCGACGGGCAGGGCCACATCCTCACCAACAACCACGTCGTCGAGCCGGCCGGCAACGGCGGCGAGATCTCGGTGACGTTCAGCGGCGGGCAGACCGCCAAGGGCCGGGTCGTCGGGCAGGACGGCGGCTACGACCTGGCCGTCGTCCAGGTGGACGGCGTGTCCGGCCTGCGTCCGCTGGCACTGGGCGACTCCGACGCGGTACGGGTCGGCGACCCGGTGGTGGCGATCGGCGCACCGTACGACCTGGCCAACACCGTCACCGCCGGCATCATCAGCGCCAAGCAGCGGCCGATCACGGCGGGCGGCGAGAAGGCCGACGGCAGCGACGTGTCCTACGTGGACGCGCTGCAGACGGACGCGCCGATCAACCCGGGCAACTCCGGCGGGCCCCTGGTGGATGCCAGGGCGAGGGTGATCGGCATCAACAGCGCGATCCGGGCGGCCGACAGTGGCAGCGGGCCCGACGGCGGCGCGGCCGGGCAGGGCGGCAGCATAGGGCTCGGCTTCGCCATACCGATCAACCAGGCCAAGCGGGTCGCCGAGGAGCTGATCAACACCGGGCGGGCGACCCATCCGGTGATCGGCGTCACCCTGGAGATGGGGTATCCGGGCGACGGCGCACGGGTCAGCGAGCTGAGCCGGGACGGCAAGGAGCCGGTCACCGCGGGCGGGCCGGGCGCCAAGGCGGGCATCAAGGGCGGGGACGTGATCACCGGGGTCGACGGTGCCCCGGTGCACAGCAGCGAGGAGCTGATCGTCAAGATCCGCAGCCACCGGCCCGGCGACACCCTGACGCTGACGGTGCGTCGCGGCGGGAAGGAACGGACGGTGCGCCTCACGCTCGGCTCGTCGAGCACGAGCTGATCGTTTGTACGGTGTTGTTGCGGGTGACTCCCGTGTGACGCCCCGGGCCAGGTACCGTGAGGGGCGGCCTGGCCCCGGGCCGTTGACGCCTGCGGATACCCCAAGGAGCTGAACGGTGTTCCTCGACATAGGACTCCCGGAGCTGGCGGCGCTCGCGATCCTTGGCGTGCTCATCTTCGGCCCTGACAAGCTTCCCAAGGTCATCCAGGATGTGGCGAGCTTCATCCGCAAGGTCCGGGCGTTCTCCGACAACGCCAAGGAAGACATCCGCAGCGAGCTGGGCCCGGAGTTCAAGGACTTCGAGTTCGAAGACCTCAAGCCGCAGAACTTCGTCCGCAAGCACGTCCTGGACAAGGACGAGTACGGCCTCAAGGACCTTCAGGAGATCCGCGACGGATTCGACCTGAAGAAGGAGATGGCCGAGGTCACCGACGCCGTCAAAACCGCCGGTGAAGACCCGGCCGACGGGGCGCGCGGCGGTGGCCGGCTGAACCTGTCGAAGGAGTCCCCGGCCGCCTCCGGCCGCATCGACCTGACGAAGGGCGGCGCCGCCCCGGCGGCCCGCGAGCACCCTCCGTTCGACGCAGACGCCACCTGAACCTTCCCTATGCCCGGCTGTGCGCGCCCAATGGCTATGCTCCCGGTGTCCGGGGTGAGGACGCCTGAGGGGGGCGGGCCGCCCACGACACAGGGCAACAAGGAGGCTCCGCGCAGATGGAGACGACGGGTCGGGCAGCGGCCCAGGCGGATTCGGCCGGCGCCGGACGGAAGGTCGACGGCTATCTGCTGGCCGCGTTCCCGTGGTACGGCCTCGACGAGGCGTTCACCGGGCCCCGCTGGCTGATGCAGGTCGGCGCCGCCGCCGACGGCACCGTGGAACACGGTGGGACCGGCCACGGCGAAGAGCCCACCATACGGGTGGAGACCCCCAGGGAGAGCGAGCGGTTCGCCGTCGTGGTGACGGTCGCGGGCCGGCCCGTGCGGCGCAGCGCGGACGGCACCGGTGTCCTGGACGCCACCTCGGTCTCGACGGCCGCCTGGCTCGCCGGATCCGGGCTGCTGGCCCACACCTGGCCGTCCCAGATGGACCGGGCGCTGCGCCAGGACTGGCTGGACCAGCAGACGATGCTCGCCTGGGAACTGGCCGACGACCTCGGCGGTGAGGCGTGGAGCGAACTGCTGCTGCCGGTCGACGGCGAGCCGACGCCGTTCCGCTACCGCGAGTCCGAGTACGGCTGGGTGCTGGCAGGTTCGGCGGACGAAGGGTCCGACGGCGTGCACATCGGCGCGTACGGGCGCGGCATGAGCGCGTACGGCCTGGGCTTCGGTGTGGTCAAGGATCTCGCCGCGTACGACGGCTGACCTGCGGCGGTTTCGCCGCGCAGACGACGGAGGGGCGGACCGGATCGATCCGGTCCGCCCCTCCGCGTGGTCCGCCGCGGCTCAGAACTTGTTGCGCGGGGTGATGCCGAGCGACATGCCCTGCAGACCGCGCTGACGGCCGCCGAGCTTGCCCGCGATCGAGCGGATCGCCGATCCGGCGGGCGATCCGGGGTCGGTCAGCACGACCGGCTTGCCCTCGTCGCCGCCCTCGCGCAGCCGCACGTCGATCGGGATGGAGCCGAGGACCGGGACCTGGGTGCCGGTGGTCTTCGTCAGGCCATCGGCGACCCGCTCGCCGCCGCCGGTGCCGAACACGTCGACCAGCTCGTCGCAGTGCGGGCAGGGCAGCCCCGACATGTTCTCGACCACGCCGACGATCTTCTGGTGGGTCTGCACGGCGATCGAACCGGCCCGCTCGGCGACCTCGGCCGCGGCCTGCTGGGGTGTCGTCACGACCAGGATCTCGGCGTTGGGGACGAGCTGCGCCACCGAGATGGCGATGTCGCCGGTGCCGGGCGGCAGGTCCAGGAGCAGGACGTCGAGGTCGCCCCAGTAGACGTCGGCGAGGAACTGCTGGAGGGCGCGGTGCAGCATCGGGCCGCGCCAGACGACGGGGGCGTTGCCCGGCGTGAACATGCCGATGGAGATGACCTTCACGCCGTTCGCCGACGGCGGCATGATCATGTTCTCGACCTGGGTGGGCTTGCCGTGGGCGCCCAGCATCCGGGGCACGGAGTGGCCGTAGATGTCGGCGTCCACGACACCGACCTTCAGGCCGTCCGCCGCCATCGCCGCCGCGAGGTTGACCGTCACCGACGACTTGCCGACGCCGCCCTTGCCTGAGGCCACGGCGTAGACCCGGGTCAGCGAGCCGGGCCGGGCGAACGGGACCTCGCGCTCGGCGGTGCCGCCGCGCAGCGAAGCCGCCAGCTCCTTGCGCTGCTCGTCGCTCATCACGTCCAGTTCGACGGTGACGGCGGTGACACCCTCGACGCGTGCGACGGCCTCGCGCACGTTGCTGGTGATGGTCTCGCGCATCGGGCAGCCGGAAACGGTGAGATAGACCACGACCGCCACCGTGCCGTCCGCCGCGATGTCCACCGATTTGACCATCCCCAGTTCGGTGATGGGGCGGTGGATCTCGGGGTCGTTCACCGTCGCGAGCGCGTCGCGGATCGCGTCCTCGCTCGGCGCGGCGCCTCGGTGCGTGTCGGTAGCCATGCCTCAGATACTACGGCCGTGCCGAGCGCGTCCCCAAGGGGCGGTGGCCGGGCACCACGGTGGGTGAGGCGGCCTCCGGAAACTCCCTCAGCGGTCGCGTTCCGCGGCCTCCGCATCCGGCTGCCGCGGCTCCAGATCCCTGATGAGGTCCGCCAGCTCGGCCCTGATCCAGTCGCGGGTGGCGACCTCGCCCAGGCCGAGCCGCAGCGCCGCGATCTCCCGGGTCAGGTATTCGGTGTCGGCGATGGACCGTTCGTTCTGCGAGCGGTCCTGTTCGTGGGTGACCCGGTCGCGGTCGTCCTGCCGGTTCTGCGCCAGCAGGATCAGCGGCGCCGCGTACGACGCCTGGAGGGACAGCGCGAGGGTCAGGAAGATGAACGGGTACTCGTCGAATTTCAGGCTGCCGGGCGCCGCGATGTTCCAGGCGATCCACAGAATGATGATCACCGTCATCCAGACGATGAACCTGCCGGTCCCCAGGAAGCGGGCGATCTTCTCCGACAGCCGCCCGAACGCGTCCGGGTCGTACTCCGGCAGGAACGTGCGGCGCGGCGCCCGCGGCTGGTCCAGGCGCACCCGCGGGCGTTCCGGCGCGGACCGCCGCAGCGCCGACGCGCCGTTCGCCCGCGACCGCTCCCTGCCGCCCTCCCGCTCCTCAGGCATCGCCGCCCGCCTCCGGGGCGCCGTGCATCTCCGTCTCCCGCCAGTCGTCGGGCAGCAGGTGGTCGAGCACGTCGTCGACGGTGACCGCGCCCAGCAGCGCGCCGCTCTCGTCGACGACGGGCGCGGACACGAGGTTGTACGTCGCCAGATAGCGGGTCACATCGGGCAGCGGGGTGTCCGGGGGCAGCGGCGGCAGATCGGTGTCGGCGATCGAGCTGACGAGGGTGAACGGCGGGTCGCGCAGCAGCCGTTGGAAGTGCACCAGGCCGAGGAACTTGCCGGTCGGCGTCTCGTCGGGCGGGCGGCAGACGTACACCTGGGCGGCCAGCGCGGGGGAGAGGTCGGGGTCGCGCACCCGGGCGAGCGCGTAGGCGACTGTCGCGTCCGGGCGCAGCACGATCGGCTCGGTGGTCATCAGGCCGCCCGCGGTGCGCTCCTCGTACGCCATCAGCCGGCGGACGTCGGCGGCCTCTTCGGGGCGCATCAGGGCCAGCAGGCGCTCCTTCTCCTCCTCGGGCAGTTCGGAGAGCAGGTCGGCGGCGTCGTCCGGGTCCATCGCCTCCAGGACGTCGGCGGCCCGCTCCTCCTTGAGCTTGCCGAGGATCTCGACCTGGTCGTCCTCGGGCAGCTCCTCCAGGACGTCGGCCAGCCGGTCGTCGTCCAGCGCCGCGGCGACCTCGGCGCGCCGCTTGGCCGACAGGTGGTGCAGGACACCGGCGAGGTCGGCGGGGCGCAGCTGCTCGAAGGTGGCCAGCAGGTTCTCGGCGCCCTGCCCGTGCTCCTCCAGCGAGAAGCCGGTCACCGCCGACCACTCGACGGTCAGCACCTCTCCCTTGCGGCGCAGCGCCCCGCCCCTGCCCTTGCGGACGAAGACCTTGTCGATCTCCCAGTCGCGGCGGGCCGGGAGCTGGGTGATGCCGATGTCGAGGACGGTGACCTCCTCGCCAGTCTCGACCAGCCGCACCCGCCGGTCGAGCAGCTCGCCGAGCACCAGCGTCTCGGACGCGCGCTGCTCGAAGCGCCGCATGTTGACCACGCCGGTGGTGATGACCTGGCCGGATTCCACGCCCGTCACCCGGGTCATGGGCAGGAAGATCCGCCGCCTGCTGACCACCTCGACGACCAGACCGAGCAGCCGCGGTGGCCGTCCCACCTGCCGTTCGCCGCCCGCGCCGGTCCCGCTCCCCTTGGTACGCAGCATCGCGACGAGATCGCGTACCCGGCCGACCTGGTCGCCGTTGGGGTCGAAGACGGCGACGCCGGAGAGGTGCGAGACGAAGACCCGGGGGGTCACCACTGCCATGCGGCGCGCCTCCCTTCCTCGCGGCGTGCCTGAAATGCCTGATATGAGGGCTGATTTCGGGTTCAGGCTAACCCGCCCGGCTCTCCCGCGCCCCGGCGGGGACGTCCGTATGGCGTCCGCCGACGGGGCGCCGAGCGGGGTGCGCGATCCGGGTACGCTGCCGACTGCTGTCGAGGTCACCCGCATCAGGAGGCAGAGCCGACGTGAGTGCAATCCCCTCGGGGACCAGCCCCCGAACCCTGGCCGTACCCCGTCGCGCGGGGCGGGTGCTCGCCGTGGGGGCGGCGTGCGCGGGCCTTGCCGCGGCGCTGGCCGGCTGCTCCGAGGGGGATCCGGACGCCGGCACCAACGGCGTCGGCAAACTGCCGGCCGCGAAGATCGAGTCCAAGGCGCGGGCCGCAGCCGCGCAGGCCCGTACCGTCCGGCTCTCCGGCAGCGTCGTCAGCCAGGGCGGTACGTACAAGCTCGACATGCGTCTGGCCGGGAACGGCGCCAAGGGCCGGCTCACCACCAAGCAGTCCGCTTTCGGCCTCCTGCGGGTCGACGACGCGCTCTACCTCAAGGCGGACGCCGCCTTCTGGGCAGGCGAGAAGGGCGGCTCGGGCTCGGGCCACGACGCGTCCGCCGCCGAAAAACTCGGCGGCAAATACGTCAAGGTGCCGGCCGCCGACCCCGTCTACAAGCGCTTCAGCGGCTTCACCGACAAGGATGTCCTGCTCGGCAGCGTGCTCGGCCTGCACGGCAAGCTCGCCACCGGTGGCCGTAACACCGTCGACGGCGTCCGCACCATCCGCCTCACCGCGGGCGCGGGTTCGGGCGGCACCCTCGACGTCTCCCTGGAGGGCACGCCGTATCCGCTGCGGCTCCAGCGGGCCGGCGACGCGGGCACCGTCACGCTCGCCGACTGGGACAAGGCCGTGGACCTCAAGGCCCCGGACAAGAGCCAGGTCGTCGACTACGGAAAGCAGGTGTCGGGCAAGGGCTGAGGCCCCGCCCGGCTCAGCCCTTGCGCCCGCGGCGCAGCAGCTTCGGCAGTCCGGCGGGGACCGGCCTGCGGGTGATCGCGGGGCTCGGCAGCGGCGGCGCGGCCTGCGCGCCGTCCGGCATGGCACCGGGCCGCTGCGCCGTCTCCCCGGTGGGCTCAAGGCGCAGCACCCGGCACTCGCGGGCCCAGCGCTCCGTGATCGTCTCCGCGTCCGGCGCGTTGAGCCGCTTGCCCTTCAGCTCGTCGACGGCGGTCTGCCACGCCTCGCTCCGCGGCTCGGGCTCGACGACCCTGGCCGTCCAGGCGACCAGCCGGCCGCCCTTGTCCTTGCTGCGTACGGTGACCGTCGCGGTGGAGCCGTCGGTGAGCGCGAGGTCGGCCAGCGGCTGTTCGTCAGGACCGTCGCCGACCAGGCAGGCAGCGCCGTCCACCCACAGGTGCCACAGCGCCCGCGCGGGACCGGCCGTGCCCCGCACCCAGATCAGGCCGGACTTCTTCGTGGCCTCTTCGATGAGCGCCCGATCCTGCAGGGCCTGCGACACGTCCTGAGTCATGCCGCTCAGCCTAATGGGCGGCGCGGGACGGCCTCCGGGACGGCCCCTACAGCCAGCCGTTGCGCTTGAAGCCCCGGTGGATGCCGAAGCAGATGGTGACCGTCAGCAGCAGCACCGCCGGGTAGCCGTACTTCCAGTTGAGTTCCGGCATGTATGTGAAGTTCATGCCGTAGATCCCGGCGATCATCGTCGGCACGGCGAAGATCGCGGCCCACGACGTGATCTTGCGCATGTCCTCGTTCTGCGCGACGGTCGCCTGCGCGAGGTTGGCCTGGAGGATGGAGTTCAGCAGGTCGTCGAAGGAGAGCACCTGTTCGTTGACGCGCGCCAGGTGGTCGGCGACGTCGCGGAAGTACTTCTGGATGTCCGAGTCGACCAGCCGCATCGGGCGCTCGCTCAGCAGCTGCATCGGCCGCAGCAGCGGGGACACCGCGCGCTTGAACTCCAGGACCTCGCGCTTGAGTTGGTAGATCCGGCCGGCGTCGCCGCCCTTGGCCGACGCCTTGCCGTTGGTGCCCGAGCTGAAGACGTCGATCTCCACCTCGTCGATGTCGTCCTGGACCGCGCCCGCCACCGCGATGTAGCCGTCCACGACCTGGTCGGCGATGGCGTGCAGCACCGCGGACGGGCCCTTGGCGAGCAGTTCCGGGTCGTCCTGGAGGCGGTGCCGCAGTGCGCGCAGCGAGCCCTGGCCGCCGTGCCTGACGGTCACGATGAAGTCCCGGCCGGTGAAGCACATCACCTCGCCGGTCTCCACGACCTCGCTGGTCGCGGTCAGTTCGGCGTGCTCGACGTAGTGCACCGTCTTGAAGACGGTGAACAGCGTGTCGTCGTAGCGCTCCAGCTTGGGCCGCTGGTGGGCGTGGACCGCGTCCTCGACGGCGAGCGGGTGCAGCCCGAACTCCGCGGCGATACCGGCGAATTCGGACTCGGACGGCTCGTGCAGGCCGATCCAGGCGAAGCCGCCTTCCTCCCGCACGCTCGCCATCGCCTCGGCAGGGGTGAGGTGCGCGCGCACCCGGCGGCCCTCGCGGTAGACGCCGCAGTCGACGATGGCGCTGTTGACGCAGGCGGGAGCGGACTTCTCGTAGCTGTACGGATCGCCGTCGCGGCGGCGGGAGGGGCGGACGGCGGCGCGCAGGTCGCGGATCATCGACATGGCTGGCTCCTTCACGGGCCGGCCGTCAGCAGCGGGCGCGGGGCGCAACGCTGCCCGGAACGTGGACGTACGAGGCGTCGTTGGCCGTACGTCCGCAAAGCGGGCGGCGCTCCGTGCGGTGGTGCTGACGGCAGTTCGCGGATAACGCAGAAGACACGGAACAAAGAGGCGAAGGCGCTCTTCCGTCATCTCCATCCGGCGCAAAGGCACTTCACGGGTTTCGCCGCAATGCGGCGGGGTACGGAAGCCTTCGGCTCAGAAGATTCGCTGCGCGAGAGGGATGACAGGAGAACTATCGGTACTGCACGGTCGACTCGGATCCACCGCAGCCCCACCTCCTCCGGCCGGTCCCCGTTGGGGGACGACGTCATTCCCTGACCAGACGGCAAGGCTATCAGCCGCCTGTGGTCCTGCAGTGCCGCTTTGCCTGTTCGATACGAAGGGCCGTGCGGTCCCACGGCACCCCTTTGCCCGTTCGATACGGAACGCGCCGGACGCCGCACAGCCGCCCGCCGACAGGTGGCGGCCGGGCACGGGACCGGCTTTATGCTCGCGGCATGTCTGACGTTCTTGAGCTGGTCGAAGCCCGGTTGCGCACGAGCCTGGGCGAGCCGGACGCACGCGCCGCCGTCACCTTTCTCGGGACCGACCGTATCGAGGTCCTCCGCTTCGTCGACGGCGGGGTGGTGCGCTACGCCACGCTCGGGATGTCAGGTCAGCCGATGACCGACCCGTCCGCGGTGATCGCCGACCCGCTCACCGGGCCCAGGGCCGAGCTGGTCCTCTCCGTGCGCGCCGGGCTCGCCGATACCGACAAGATGCTCAGGCCGCTCGCCGTGCTCGCCGCGTCCCCGCAGGTCGAGGGGCTTGTCGTGGCGCCGGGCGCCTCCCTGGACGTCGGTGAGCCGCTGTGGCCAGGCGCCGCCTTCACCTCCGTGCTGGTCGCGGCGTCCGGCGGCCTCGTCGAAGACCTGGCCCTGGACGCCCCCATGGAGCCGGTCCGTTTCCTGCCGCTGCTGCCGATGACACCCAACGAGGCGGCCTGGAAGCGGGTGCACGGCGCCGAGGCGTTGCAGGACCGCTGGCTCCAGCACGGCACGGACCTGCGCGACCCGCTGCGCAAGGGCGTGCCGCTCGACGCCTGACCGCCGCGTCCGCGCCCGCCCTCCACGGGAGAGGGCGGGCGCGGCGTCGTGCGGAGCGCGCGGCGGTCAGCCGGCGAAGACCGTGACACCGTCCTCCGTGGCGTGCTGCGGCTCCAGTTCCCCGGCCCGGACGGTCAGCGCCCGGCTGCGGACGGCGACGATCACGGCGCCGATCGCCGCGGCCACCGCCGCGACCACGAACGGCATGTGGAGGTCCGTCCACTCCTCGATCTTCGGCGCGAGGAACGGCGCGGCTGCCGCGGCGAACCACCGCACGAAGTTGTAGCCCGCGCTGGCCACCGGCCGCGGTGCGTCGGACACGCCCAGCGCCAGTTCGGTGAAGACGGTGTTGTTCAGGCCGATGAAGGCGCCGGACAGGACGGTGCAGACGATCGCGGTGGTGTGGTTGCCGTAGCCCAGGACGAGCAGGTCGGCGGCGAGCAGCAGCAGCGAGCCGCCGAGCACCTTCAGCGAACCGAAGCGGCGCTGGAGCCGGGGCGCCACGATCACCGAGAAGACCGCCAGCAGCACACCCCAGGCGAAGAAGACGCCGCCCGACTTGTAGGGCGACATGTTCAGCACGAACGGGGTGAAGGCCAGCACCGTGAAGAACGCGTAGTTGTAGAAGAACGCGGAGACGGCGGCGGAGGCCAGGCCGCCGTGCCCGAGCGCCTTGAGCGGGTCGAGCAGCGAGGTCCTGCGGGCCGGCTTCGGCTGTTCCTTGAGGAAGACGGTGATGGCGATGAAGCCGATGGCCATCAGGGCGGCGGTGCCGAAGAAGGGGTAGCGCCACTTCAGGTCGCCGAGGATCGCACCGAGCAGCGGCCCGCAGGCCATGCCGAGGCCGAGCGCGGACTCGTAGAGCAGGATCGCCGCCGCACTTCCTCCGGCGGCTGCTCCGACGATCACCGCGAGCGCGGTGGAGACGAAGAGCGCGTTGCCCAGGCCCCAGCCGGCGCGGAAGCCGACGAGTTCGCCGACCGACGAGGACGTGCCGGAGAGCGCGGCGAAGACCACCACGAGCGCGAGGCCGGCCAGCAGCGTCTTGCGCCCGCCGATCCGGCTGGAGACGAAGCCGGTGACCAGCATCGCGACGGCGGTGATCAGGAAGTAGGAGGTGAAGAGGAGGGAGACCTGGCTGTTGGAGGCGTTCAGGCCCTTGGCGATCGAGGGGAGGATCGGGTCGACGAGTCCGATACCCATGAAGGCCACGACCGAGGCGCCCGCCGTGGCCCATACCGCCTTCGGCTGGCGCAGCAGGCCGCCCGCGCCCTCGTCGAACGGGTCGTCGTCGGCGGTTGTGCCGTGTCCGCTGTTCTGCATGCCGCAGCCCCTTCCGTTGCCGGTTCCGCGATCCGCGAGATCGTTGATGTATACACATATTAAGTTAGCCGACCTAAAGAATGCAAGTTACAACTAACCTGCAGGAGTGGCCTACCGCCCCGCGGGGGCCCGGCAGTTGTGCGTGTTCCGTGGCCCCACCGGTCGGGTGATCGTCCTTGACGCGGCGGCGTGTACGGAGGACCGTTGGTCCTTATGAGGGGCGAACCCAGTTGCCCGAAGTGCGGTGGCCGGGTCCGGGCGCCCGGTCTCTTCTCCGACTCCTGGCAGTGCGCCGTGCACGGCACCGTGCAGCCACTCCAGCCGGTCGTCCCGCCGAGCGTCGAGGCGCTCGGCGTCGTCGTGCACCGAGCGCAGGTGCCCGTGTGGATGCCCTGGCCGCTCCCGGTGGGCTGGCTCTTCACCGGCGTGGCCTGCGCGGGCGACGAGCGCAGCGGCGGCCGGGCCACCGCGGTGGCCTGTTCCGGGCCGGGGCCGCTGGGCGGTCCCGGTGAACTCCTGCTGGTCGCCGAGGAGCCAGGGGTCGGGCTCGGCGCCCACTACGCGGGTGTCGAGGGGCCCGACCCCGGCCCCGGCATGCGGGTGGACCGCGCGCCGCACACCAAGGTCCTGGCCGCCGGCCGGCCGACGCCCCTGTGGCACGTCGGGGGTGCGCCCGACGACCGCGCGGTCTTCGCGGGCGAGGCGCGCGGCCTGTGGCTGTGGGCGATCGTCTGGCCCGAGCCGACCGGCCTGATCATGTACGACCACCTGGTGCTCACCGACCTGCGCGAGGCGGGCGCCGAGGTGGACCTGCTGCCGTGCGGCGCGCTGTCGCCGCGGATCCTGTCCTGACGCGGGGTGCAGGGCCGCCCGCGCGGACGGTCCGGCGGGCGGGCCTCCGGCGGCCGGTATCCTTCTGATGACCCCTTGACGGTGCGCCACGGCCGCCGCGGGGGCGCCGTCCGGTCCACCCGTCACCGTCACCGCAGTTGGGAGTCAGCGTCGTGCGCATCGATCTGCACACCCACTCCACCGCGTCCGACGGCACGGACACCCCCGCCGAGCTGGTGCGCAACGCCGCCGCCAGTGGCCTCGACGTCGTCGCGCTGACCGACCACGACACCGTCGGCGGCCATGCCGAGGCGCGCGCGGCGCTGCCCGACGGGCTGACGCTGGTCACCGGCGCCGAACTCTCCTGCCGCATCGACGGTGTGAGCCTGCATCTGCTCGCCTACCTCTTCGACCCCGATGAGCCCGAGCTGGCCCGTGAGCGGGAACTGGTCCGCGACGACCGGATGCCGCGCGCGCAGGGCATGGTCGCCAAGCTCCAGGAGCTGGGGGTGCCGGTCACCTGGGAACGGGTCGCAGCGATTGCCGGGGACGGCGCCGTCGGACGGCCGCACGTCGCCAGCGCCCTGGTCGAGCTGGGTGTCGTCCCGACGGTGTCCGACGCCTTCACCCCGCAGTGGCTGGCCAACGACGGCCGGGCCTACGTCGACAAGCACGAACTCGACCCGTTCGACGCGCTGCGGCTGGTCAAGGCCGCCGGCGGGGTCACCGTCTTCGCGCACCCGCAGGCCGTCAAGCGCGGTGCCTGCGTGCCGGAGAGCGCCATAGCCGAACTGGCCGCCGCCGGCCTCGACGGCATCGAGGTCGATCACATGGATCACGACGGGCCCACCCGCGCCAGGCTGCGCGGCCTCGCCGCCGACCTCGGGCTGCTGGCCACCGGGTCCAGCGACTACCACGGCAGCCGCAAGACCTGCCGGCTCGGTGAGTACACCACCGACCCCGAGATCTACGGCGAGATCGTGCGCCGGGCCACCGGCGCCTTCCCCGTACCCGGCGCGGGCGGCTGAGTCCGCCCGCCCACCCCGGCGGCCC
Source organism: Streptomyces sp. NPDC048644 (assembly GCF_043199105.1). NCBI lineage: Bacteria > Bacillati > Actinomycetota > Actinomycetes > Kitasatosporales > Streptomycetaceae > Streptomyces > Streptomyces sp. NPDC048644. Next base: position 410,349 of record NZ_JBICVO010000004.1, on the reverse strand, counting down.
CGTCCGGCGCACCGCACACCGCGGTGCGTCCGCGCCCTTGCGCTGCTCTGACGGGCCCGCCCTGCCCTCCGCTCCGCTTCTCCTGCAAGGCCACTCATCACCGTGTTCGACGTCGCTGTCTTCAGTACCCTCTTTGTCACGCTTTTTGTGATCATGGACCCGCCGGGGATCACCCCGATCTTCCTTGCGCTGACCTCGGGGCGCCCCGCCAAGGTCCAGCGCCGGATGGCCTGGCAGGCGGCCACCGTCGCCTTCTGTGTCATCGCCGTCTTCGGGATCTTCGGCCGCCAGATCCTGGGGCGCCTGCACATCTCCACCCCCGCCCTGATGATCGCGGGCGGGCTGCTGCTGCTGCTCGTCGCGCTGGATCTGCTCACCGGGAAGTCGGAGGAGCCGACCCAGACCAAGGACGTCAACGTCGCGCTGGTGCCGCTCGGGATGCCCTTGCTGGCCGGTCCCGGCGCGATCGTGTCGGTGATCCTCGCGGTGCAGCACGCGCACGGTTTTACCGCGCAGTTCTCCGTCTGGACGGCGATCGTCGCGATCCATGTCGTGCTCTACCTGGTGATGCGGTTCTCGCTGGTGATCATCCGCGTCATCAAGGACGGGGGAGTGGTGCTGGTGACGCGGCTGGCGGGCATGATGCTCTCCGCGCTGGCCGTGCAGCAGATCATCAACGGCGTCACCCAGGTCGTTCAGGGCTCCTGACCAGGGCATATGAGCGCCCCCGCACGGCATGTCCGTACGGGGGCGTTCCGTGCGTGCCGCGGTGTGACTCAGGCGGCGGTCATGGCGTTACCGGGCGGCGGTGTCGGCCGGGCGGATGTAGATGCGCTGGCCGATTGCGGCGGCCTGCTGCACGATCCGGTTGACGGAGGCGGCGTCCACGACGGTGCTGTCCACGGCGTTGCCGTCGACGTCGTCCAGGCGCATGATCTCGAAGCGCATACGGCTTCTCCCTTCGTCTGATCCTCCTGCGGAGAACTGATGGATGGCGAACGCCAGGCGTCGGTGGCCGGCGTTCCTCTGGAAGAACGTCGTGGCAGGGTGCAAACATTCCCTACGCTAAAGAAAACTTTCGACGGTCTAAATATTGCCTGGTGGGAGCGCGGTTGTCCCCGCCGAGTGGCCGCCGGAAGAATGGGCCCGGTATGAACGACCTCCAGCCCTCGGGCCCCTCAGACCTCGCCGTCCTCGCCGCAGGCATCGCGCGCACCAACGAACTGCTGACCCGGGTGCTCGCCGAGGTCGCCACGACCCCGTCCACCCACGCCGCGTTCGTCGACGCCGGCTACGTCTACGCCGCCGCCGGGCGGCTGGTCACCGGCACTGAGGACCGCAGGACGTTCGGACTCGACGCCGAGGGAATCATCGAAGCCTTCATCGACAAGGCCCGGACGATCTTCCCGGACAGCAGGCTGCTCCGCGTCTACTGGTACGACGGCGCCCGCCGCCGCATCCACACCGCCGAACAGCAGCGCATCGCGGAACTGCCGGACGTCAAGGTCAGGCTCGGCAACCTCAACGCCAACAACCAGCAGAAGGGCGTCGACTCCCTCATCCGCACCGACCTGGAGTCACTCGCCAGGCACCGCGCCATCAGCGACGCCGTCCTCATCGGCGGCGACGAGGACCTGGTGTCCGCCGTCGAAGCCGCGCAGGGCTACGGCGCCCGCGTCCACCTGTGGGGCATCGAGGCCACCGGTGGCCGCAACCAGGCCGAACCCCTGCTGTGGGAGGTCGACAGCCAGCGCACCTTCGACCTCGAATTCTGCAAGCCGTACGTCACCCGACGGGCCGGTGTGGAACCGTCCGAAGTGCCGGGCGAAGGCAGTCCCGTCCCCAGCCGCGATCAGGTGCGGCTCATCGGCGCGCAGGTCGCCGCCCAGTGGCTGGCCGAACGCGGCCACGCCTGGGGCGCCGGGATCCTCCCGCACCACCCCTATCTCCCCGCCGCCGTCGACCAGGAACTCCTGACCGCGGCCGAGGCCCTGCTGCACCACTCCCTGCGCGGCCACTCAGGACTGCGCCGCTCCCTGCGGGACGGCTTCTGGGAGTCCGTACAGCCGCAGTGCTGAACGCGCAGGTCACCCCTCGGGCAGCAGGCGCCAGAAATCGGCCAGCGCGGCGGCGGTCCGCTCCGGGCGCTCCGCGTTGGGGGAGTGCTCCGCGCCGTCGATGACCGTACGGCGTGCGGACAGCCTGACGGCCATCTTGTCGATCAGCGGCACCGGCCAGGCGTAGTCGACCGCGCCGGACACGATGTGCTTGGGCAGCGGCACACCGGCCAGTTCGTCGACCCGGTCCGGCTCCTCGATCATCTGCCGCCCGGTGGCGATCAGCTGCTCGGGGACGGTGTTCAGCCATCGACGGCGCAGGAATGCGCCGATCTCCGCGGGGGTCTGCGCCTCCGGCGCCTCCGGTGGGTCCAGCAGCTGCATCGCCTGCCAGACCTCCTCCATCGCCATGCTGCCGAGTGCGTCGATGAGCATCTGCACCCGGACCTGCTGCGCCGCGTCGATGGCGGCGGGCCCCGAGCTGAGCACCGTCAGCGACCCGAAGAGCGACGGATCCTCCAGCACAGCGGCCCGGCTCACCAGACCGCCGAACGAATGCCCCAGCAGATGCACCCCGTGCGAAGCGTCCAGGGCCCGCGCCTGGGCCCGTACGTCCTGCGCCAACTCGGCCTGTACGTAAGCCGATTCGGCGCGCGGCCCGCCCGTCTCGTGCTGCCCGCGCCCGTCGACGGCGACCACCCGGAAACCGGCGGCGGCGAGCGGAGCGAGCAGCCCGATGAAGTCTTCCTTGCTGCCGGTGAACCCGGGCACCAGCAGCGCCACCCCCACGGGTGCACCGTCCGGCCTGGCCTCGTGCACGGCGAACTCCCCGCGCCGGGTGGAGAGTCGGTACGCCTCGGCGCACCGGGGCAACGTCAACGTGGGGGGCCTGCTCATGCCCCGAGGCTATCCGCCCGGCAGCCTGACACCCGCCACCCGCCCCCGGCAGGCACTCCACCGGCGGGCGGCCGGCCGGGGCGGCGCCGGTCCCCGGCATGCCGATGGCCCGGCCCCCGCCACTCGGGCAGGGACCGGGCCACCGGCAACGGATCAGCTCTCCGGCGCGGCCTCGGCGGGCGCGGCCTTCTTGGCCGCGGTCTTGCGGACCCGCTTCGGCTTGGCGGCCGGTGCCTCGTCGGCGGCGGCTTCGGCGCCCGCCGCGACGGCCTTGGTGGCCGCCTTCCGCGTCCGCTTCGGCTTGACCTCGGCCGCATCGGCGGCCGGGGCGGTGTCCGCTGCGGCCTTCGCGGCGGCCGTCTTGCGGACCCGCTTCGGCTTGGCGGGAGCGGCGTCCGCGCCCTCGGCGGTGTCCAGGGCGTCCGCCGCAGCGGTCTTCTTGGGCGCCGCGGCCTTGCGGACCCGCTTCGGCTTCACGGCCGGGGCCTCGTCCGCCGGGGCATCCGCCACGGACGGTGTGACCGGCGCGGCCTCCGCCACGGCGGCCGGCTCCGCAGCGGCCTTGGTCGTGCTCCGGGTACGCCGACGCGGCTTGGTCACGGTCTCCGCGGTGTCGACCGCGGCCACCGCATCCGCCGCGGGCGCCGCGTCCGTCACGGCATCCGCCACGACCGCGCTGTCGGCAGCCGCCTTGGCGCCCCGGGTACGCCGGCGCCGCGGCTTGGCCTCGGCGGCCGGAGCGTCATCGGCCGGAGCGTCGAGGGCCCGGTCCGCTTCCGCCGTCCCGGCCGCGGTGTCCCGCGCCTCGTCGGACCTGGCGGACGGGCGGGCCGCCGCGTTCCCCTGGCCGCCGGACCGGGTGCGACGCCGGCGCCGCGGCTGGCGCGGCCCGTCGGTGCCTTCGGCCTGCGCCGAGCCATCCGCCGCGTCCAGCGCGTCCTCGGCCCGCGCCGCGGGAACGGCGGTGCCGTCCACCGACGCGCCGCTACGGGTCCGCCGCCGCTGCCGCGGAGTCCGGGTCCGCTGCGGGCGCTCCTCGACGACCGCAGCCGCCGGCCCCCGGGCACCGCGCCCGCGGCCCCCGGTCTCGCCCAGGTCCTCGACCTCTTCGGCCGCGAGCCCGGCCCGGGTGCGCTCGGCGCGCGGCAGGACACCCTTGGTGCCCGCCGGGATGTGCAGCTGCTCGTAGAGGTGCGGGGAGGTGGAGTACGTCTCCTCCGGCTCGTCGAACGACAGGTCAAGGGCCTTGTTGATCAGCTTCCAGCGCGGGATGTCGTCCCAGTCGACGAGGGTGACCGCGGTGCCCTTGGCGCCCGCGCGGCCGGTGCGGCCGATGCGGTGCAGGTAGGTCTTCTCGTCCTCGGGGGACTGGTAGTTGATGACGTGCGTCACGCCCTCGACGTCGATGCCGCGGGCGGCGACGTCGGTGCAGACCAGGACGTCGACCTTGCCGTTACGGAAGGCGCGCAGCGCCTGCTCGCGGGCGCCCTGGCCGAGGTCGCCGTGCACCGCGCCGGACGCGAAGCCGCGCCGCGCGAGCTGGTCGGCGATGTCCGCCGCGGTCCGCTTCGTACGGCAGAAGACCATGGCAAGACCACGGCCGTCGGCCTGGAGGATGCGCGCGACCATCTCCGGCTTGTCCATGGAGTGCGCGCGGAAGATGTGCTGCTCGGTGTTGGCGACGGTCTGGCCCTCGTCGTCCGGCGCGGTGGCGCGGATGTGCGTGGGCTGCGACATGTAGCGGCGGGCCAGCGAGATGACCTGGCCCGGCATCGTCGCGGAGAACAGCATCGTCTGCCGCTTCACCGGCAGCAGCTGGATGATCTTCTCGACGTCCGGCAGGAAGCCGAGGTCGAGCATTTCGTCGGCCTCGTCCAGGACCAGGCTCTTGACCTGCGAGAGGTCGAGCTTCTTCTGGCCCGCGAGGTCGAGCAGCCGGCCCGGGGTGCCGACGACGACGTCGATGCCCTTCTTCAGCGCCTCGACCTGCGGCTCGTAGGCACGGCCGCCGTAGATCGCCAGGACCCGGACGTTGCGCACCTTGCCGGCGGTGAGCAGGTCGTTGGTGACCTGCTGGCACAGCTCGCGGGTGGGGACGACGACGAGGGCCTGCGGCGCCTCGGTCAGCTGCTCGGGCCTGGACCGGCCGGCCTCGACGTCCGCCGGGACCGTGACGCGCTCCAGGAGCGGCAGGCCGAAGCCCAGGGTCTTGCCGGTGCCGGTCTTGGCCTGGCCGATGACGTCGCTGCCGGAGAGGGCGACGGGGAGCGTCAGCTCCTGAATGGGAAAGGGGGAAACGATGCCGACGGCTTCAAGGGCCTCGGCGGTCTCGGGGAAAATCCCGAGGTCTCGGAACGTAGACAGAATCTTGCCTCTTCTGTGAGACGCGGCGTGAGGCGGCGAAGGGGGTCGTACCGCACCGTCGTACGGGTTCGTACGGGACCGGCCTGACACGGCCGGATGGCGCGGGACCACTGCCAACGCTCAGGCACTCCTGCCGCGAGCGGTGTCCCTCCTGCTTGTGCGTACGTCTTCTCGCTACGCGCCACAGGGGAGGGCGGTCGGTTTGGAGCCGATCGGGCCACCGACCGGGCATCCGCATTCGTGGAACGACCCACCGATACTCGGCGGGCCCAATACCACTGTACCCCGGATGCGGCGTGGCATCCGAAGGCTTGTATGAGTGACAAACGGAACACGCCCCCCGGTTGCCCCGGCGAGCCGGGTCGCCGGAGCCGTCCGACGGCTGGTACCGGGCGGCTGCCCAGGGCCTTCCCGGGCCGCGCGGCGGGCTATTGTGCCGGTCATGGAGACGCCAGACAACGCCGCTGCCGACGCGCAGGAACCGACCGGTATCGCCGCCCAGAACTGGGCGCAGGCATCCGCCGAGCCGCATTACCGTGCCGCCGTGATCGACCTGCTGGGCGCGCTCGCGTACGGCGAGCTGTCCGCCTTCGAGCGGCTGGCCGAGGACGCCAAGCTCGCGCCGACGATGGACGACAAGGCCGAACTGGCCAAGATGGCATCGGCGGAATTCCACCACTTCGAGCGGTTGCGGCAGCGCCTCGCCGACATCGAGGCGGAGCCGAACGAGGCGATGGAGCCGTTCGCCGCCGCACTGGACGAGTTCCACCGCCAGACCGCGCCGTCGGACTGGCTTGAGGGCCTGGTCAAGGCGTACGTCGGCGACTCGATCGCCAGTGACTTCTACCGGGAGGTCGCGGCCCGGCTGGACTCCGACACCCGGGATCTGGTGCTGGCCGTTCTCGACGACACCGGGCACGCGTCGTTCGCCGTCGAGAAGGTGCGGGCCGCGATCGAGGCGGAGCCGCGGGTCGGCGGGCGGCTCGCGCTGTGGGCGCGGCGGCTGATGGGCGAGGCGCTGTCGCAGGCGCAGCGGGTGGTCGCGGACCGCGACGCGCTCTCCACGATGCTGGTCGGCGGGGTGGCCGACGGCTTCGACCTGGCCGAGGTCGGCCGGATGTTCTCGCGGATCACCGAGGCGCACACCAAGCGGATGGCGGCCCTGGGGCTCGCCGCGTAGCGGTTACGGCACAGCACACGGCGCGGCCCCGGACCCGAAGGTCCGGGGCCGCGCCGCTGCGTTTCAGACGGCGGCGGACCTGCCCAGCCGGCTGCGCGGCGGGCGCACCAGGACCGAGAGCAGCGCCGCGCCCACGGCGAGCGCGGCGGCCATCACCTGGAAGGGGTGACCCGGGCCGAGGATCGACCGGGTCAGCAGCGCGCCGAAGAGTGCGGCACCGGGTCCTGTGGCCAGCGTCAGGGTGCGTGAGGGAAAACGGTCAGGCAGACGGCGCGTGGCGACCAGGGCGATGGCGAATCCGGCGATCAAGGCGCCGAGCGCTTCCCAGATCATGCTGTTCCCTCCCGCGTGACAAGGCCGATCGGACGAACAAATCCGGTCGTAGGCGGTCGTACCCAAGGGCCACCCACAGCAACCCTCATGGCCACGATCGGCTGCCTGATCGCATCAGAGCCTGTGTCCGGACCGACACGAACGGCCGCGCGGGGCGTGCGCGGGCCCGGCGGGAGAGGCCCTGAACAGCAGCGAGCGGCGGCCGGGAGGAAATCCTCCCGGCCGCCGCCGGTGTCCTGCGGGCGCCCGTACGGCGCCCCGGTTCAGAGCGCCCCGAAACCGACCTTGCGGACCGACTGCTCGCCGATCTCCACGTAGGCCAGCCGGTCCGACGGGACCAGAACCTTACGGCCGTGCTCGTCCACCAGGCTCAGCAGCGGCGACTTGCCGCCCAGGGCGTCGGCTACGGCGCCCTCCACCTCTTCGGCAGACTGCGCGCTCTCCAGAACGATCTCGCGGGGCGCGTGCTGCACGCCGATCTTGACCTCCACGGCTGATGTCCCTCCGACGGTCAGTTGGGTGCGCGGCCATCCGCGCCGTACGCAGCCACATTAGCCCGGCACGGGGACGCGCAGGGCCCCCCGGAGCACGCCGGGAGCGAACACGGTCAGTGTGTGTCGATGCCGTGCAGCGGGAATCCCGCGATGCCCTTCCAGGCGAGCGAGGTCAGCAGACCGACCGCGGTGTCGCGGGGCACCTTGCTCTCGGACGACAGCCAGTAGCGGGCCACCACCTGCGAGACCCCGCCCAGGCCCACGGCCAGCAGCATCGACTCGTCGCGCGAGAGGCCGGTGTCCTCGGCGATCACCGCGCTGATCGCCTCGGCGCACTCCAGCGAGACCTTGTCCACCCGCTCGCGCACGGCCGGCTCGTTGGTCAGGTCCGACTCGAAGACCAGCCGGAACGCGCCGCCCGGGTCCTCGACGTACGCGAAGTAGGCGTCCATCGTCGCCGCGACGCGCTGCTTGTTGTCGGTCGTCGACGCCAGCGCCGTGCGCACCGAGTGCAGCAGCGATTCGCAGTGCTGGTCGAGGAGCGCGAGATAGAGGTCGAGCTTGCCGGGGAAGTGCTGGTAGAGGACCGGCTTGCTCACCCCGGCCCGTTCGGCGATGTCGTCCATCGCGGCGGCGTGGTAGCCCTGCGCGACGAACACTTCCTGTGCCGCGCCGAGAAGCTGGTTGCGCCGTGCTCGGCGTGGCAGGCGTGTGCCCCGCGGGCGTGCCGCCTCGGTCTGCTCGATGGCGCTCACGCTGCCTCCCAGAAGTCGTTCCGTACGCGGCACGCGCAAGATGGTGCACCGCGCCCGCCATCGTACTTTTGGGTAACCCGGCTGTGCGTGGTCGGAGCCGAGAAAATCTGGTCCGGACCCTTGTCAGAAGCTGACATAACCCCCCAGCTCATCGGTATTCGTCTTCGTTGAGGTCCACGATGCGGGACTGTTCGGCGCGGTCCGCCTCGTTCGCGGAGTCCGGGTCGAAGCCCGCCGGGGTGATGTCGCGGTGCTGCGTGACGTCCGCGTACTGCTCGGCGGTGTCGGCCTCCGGTGATTCCATGCCGGATTCCGTGCCGTTCTGTGCGGTCTCCTCGTCCTCGAAGGTGTCCGGATCTGTCGGGTCGACGGGCATGATCGCTCCCTTTCCCGCCGGCCGGCACTGCCGGGCGGCGCATGGTGCGCGTCAGGGGCCGGGAACGCCCTTGGTATGAGCGTAGGAGAGGGGCCCCCCGGGCGCGATGCGATGTGTGACGGCGGACACACAGGCACGTGCGTGATCATCTCGTAACATCGACACCATGTCTTCGACCGAGTCGCCGGGCACCGGGACCGCCGCCCTCCCGGTGCCGCCAGTTGGCCCCGGCGGACCGGATGAGGCCGACGAGGTAGTGCGCACCGTGACCCTGCCGGGGCTGACGCTGACCGTCCGCGCGCCGGTCGCGGCCCCCGGGGGCGGCGCGCCGCAGGCGGCGGGCGCGGGCGGCGGCGCGCGGGAGCCCGCCCTCTACCTCCACGGTCTCGGTGGCTCCTCGCAGAACTGGTCGGCGCTGATGCCGCTGCTCGCCGACCGGCTGGACGGCGAGGCGCTCGATCTGCCGGGCTTCGGGGAGGCCCCGCCGCCGGACGACGGCGACTACTCCGTCTTCGCGCAGGCGCGCGCCGTCATCCGCTACCTCGACGCCTCCGGGCGCGGCCCCGTCCACCTCATCGGCAACTCCATGGGCGGCGCGGCGGCGACCCGGGTGGCGGCGGCCCGTCCCGACCTGGTCCGCACCCTGACGCTGATCTCGCCCGCGCTGCCGGAGCTGCGACCGCAGCTGACGGCCGTGCCCACCGCGCTGCTCGCGGTCCCCGGCGCGGCCGGTCTTTTCTGCCGCCTCACCCGGGAATGGACACCCGAGCGCCGCACCCGCGAAGTGCTGGCGCTCTGCTACGGCGACCCCGGGCGGATCACGCCCGACGGGTTCCGCGCCGCGGTCACCGAGTACGCCAGGCGGCTCGAACTCCCCTATTTCTGGGACGTGATGGAGCGCTCCGCGCGCGGTCTGGTGAACGCGTACACGCTCGGCGGGCAGCACAATCTGTGGCGTCAGGCCGAGCGGGTACTGGCGCCCACCCTTCTCGTCTACGGTGGGCGCGACCGTCTGGTCTCCTGCCGGATGGCGCGACGCGCGGCCAGGGCGTTCGGCGGCTCGCGGCTGCTGACACTTCCGGAGGCGGGCCACGTGGCGATGATGGAATACCCGAAGACGGTGGCGCGTGCCATCCGCGAGCTGCTCGACGAGACGACCGCCGACGCGGGCAGGAGCTGACACGACCGGTGGGACGCCACAGCCGCACAGGGGCACAGAACGGGGACGACACCGCGGGGACGGCCGGGCCGCACGGCGCCGCGGCGGTGGGTCCGCAGGACCACGCGCCGGCGGGTCCTGGCACCGGCCGCCGCAGGCGCGGGCCCGACGATGCCGAGCAGCCGCGCCCCGGAGGCGGCCGGCCGCAGAGCGCGGTGCGGGCGCCCCGTGGGCCGTGGCGCGAGACGGTGCGCGGCGGCCATCCCGAACAGCGTGAGCCGGGCGGCGGCTGGGGGCTGCCGCCTTCGGTGCCCGGTGCCTCGGCGCCGGGGCCGCCCGCGGCCCGCCGGGGGTCCGCGCAGGGCGCCCCGAGGGTGCCGCGTCCGCGTGCGGCGGAACCGGACGGCATGCCCGGCGCGCCTGCGGCGGGGACGGTCAACGGCGGTTCCGTGAGCGGGAGTTCGGACGGTTTCGGCGGGCGTCCCGTGCTCGGTACGCCGCCGGGAGCGGACGGGGGGACGCCCGGACCGCGGCGCGAGTATCTGGAGGCGTTTCCCGCCGACGAGGGCACGGACACCGCGGGCGGCGGCCGGGGAGCGACGGCGGAGCCGGACGGCGCGGCGCCGGACGAGGCGGCGCCGGGCGGCCGGCTGCCGGCGGGCGGGATACCGGACGGCGGGCGGTTCACCGGGCGTTCGGTGGTCTTCGACCGGGAGGCGCCAGGCGCGCCCCGGCCGGGGGCCGGGACCGTGGACGGCGGAACGGCGCAGGACGGGGGGCCCGGGGGCGAAGACGAGGAAGCGGAGCGGGTCGCGGTACCGGCCGGCGCGGGGGAGGCCGCGCGGACCGAGGAAGGCAGGAAGGGCGGTATGGGCCGTACGCTCACCGGTGTGGCGGCTGCGGCCGTGACGACGGTGCTGGCCGTGGTCGTCGCGGGCCAGGTCGCCGACCAGCGGGACGGCGGCGGTGCCCAGGCGAACAGCGGCCAGGATCCGGCCGACCCGTCGGGATCGCGGTCGCAGGCCCGCCCGCCGCAGGACGCCAAGCCCGCCTCGTACGAGCAGCGGATGGCCAGGCCCTTCCCGCTGGACGCGCAGCTGACCGCTTCGGGGCGCTTCACGCCGGCCGGCGGCGCCGCGAAGGCCCCCGGGCACGGCAAGGTGCTCCGCTATCGCGTGGACGTCGAGGACGGCATGCCGCTGGACGGCGCGCTGTTCGCCGATGCGGTGCACAAGACCCTCAACGACGACCGGAGTTGGGCGCACGGCGGGACGCGGACCTTCGAGCGGGTCGCGTCCGGCGACGCCGACTTCGTGATCTCGCTGGCGAGCCCGGGTACCACCGCGAAGTGGTGCGCGAAGTCCGGACTCGACACGTCCGAGGAGAACGTCTCCTGCGACTCGGCGGCGACCGACCGTGTGATGATCAACGCTTACCGCTGGGCGCAGGGCGCGAAGACGTACGGCCCGGACAAGCTGTTCGCCTACCGGCAGATGCTGATCAACCACGAGGTCGGCCACCGGCTCGGGCACGATCACGAGGTCTGCGGTGCGCCGGGCGCGCCGGCGCCGGTGATGATGCAGCAGACGAAGTTCCTGACGACGGACGGCGTGACCTGCCGGCCCAACGCCTGGCCGTATCCCACCGGGAAGTGAGCCGGCGGTCGGGCGCCGCGTCCGTTGAGTGACCGGGCGTCAGGCGGCGGGGCGCGCCTCGGGGTGGCATCCGGGCGGGTATGAGACGAGGTGTCTCTCATCGCGAGATGCCTTGCCAGGAATCGCAAATTCGTTCAATGATCTGCCCATGCCGCACCGTCACGCCGTCACCCTCGCCGCCATAGAACTGGCGCTGATCGGCGTGTCCGTGCAGTCCGTCGCCGACATCGAGTGTCGCTGAGGCCCTCCCCGGCTCCGCAGAGCACCGCGGCAACCACGCAGTTCACCCTGCGCGGCGGCGGGCACCTCTGTGGCCGGGGCCCCTTCCCCGCGTATCCGCGTGACCGATCCGTCCACGCCTCCGCAGGGGCGGCCTCGCGCGTCACGCGCCTTCCCTGCCGCCTTTTGCGGGTGCCCCGCTGTGAAAGGCGAAACCCGTCATGGCCGAAGCGGCCCACCCCCATCCCGAAGCCAGGCCCCGCCGGGCTCCCCGCACCGCGCGCCGCGTCACCGCAGCCGCGGTGGGTGTCGCGCTGGCCGGCGGTGCCGTGGCCTGCGGCCCCGAGGACGGCGGCGCGCAGGCAGGAGCGCCGCAGAAGGGCGGCACGCTGACCGTCCTCAACTCCAAGCCGCAGAGCGACTTCGACCCCGCCCGGCAGTACACATCGGGCGGCGGCAAGGTCCCGACCCTGGTGTTCCGCACGCTCACCACCCGCCACCGCGAGAACGGTGCGGCGGGCGCCAAGGCCGTGCCCGATCTCGCCACCGACACCGGGCGGCCCAGCAAGAACGCCACCGTGTGGACGTACACCCTCAAGGACGGCCTGAAGTTCGAGGACGGGTCGCCGATCACCAGCGCGGACATCAAATACGGCATCGAGCGGTCCTTCGCCGCCGAACTGTCGGGCGGCGCCCCCTATTTGCGGGACTGGCTGGTCGGCGGCGAGAAATACCAGGGGCCTTACAAGGACACGTCGAAGGACGGTCTGAAGTCCATCGAGACGCCGGACGACAAGACCCTGGTGTTCCACCTGAAGAAGCCCGAAGGTGAATTCCCGCTACTGGCGACGCAGACCCAGTTCGCGCCGGTGCCGAAGAAGAAGGACACCGGCACGAAATACGAGGAACACCCCATCTCATCCGGCCCCTACAAGGTCGTCAAGAACACCGGGGACGGCGAGCGCATTCTGCTGAAGCGGAATGAGCACTGGTCGGAGAAGACCGACAAGGAACGGCACGCCTACCCGGACACCATCGACGTGAAGTCCGGCCTCGACTCCGCCGTCATCAACCAGCGGCTGTCCACCGGAGCCGGCGCCGACGCCGCCGCGGTCACCACCGACACCAACCTCGGGCCCGCCGAACTCGCCCAGATCGCCGGCGACAAGGACCTCCAGAAGCGGGTCGGCACCGGCCACTTCGGCTACACCAATTACCTGGCCTTCAACCCGAAGGTGAAGCCCTTCGACAATCCGAAGGTCCGGCAGGCGATTTCCTACGCGGTCAACCGGCAGAGCGTCGTCAACGCGGCGGGCGGCTCCTCGCTCGCCGAGCCCGCCACCACCTTCCTGCCGAACCAGAAGACCTTCGGCTACACCGGAGCCGACCCCTTCCCCGCGGGAAGGACCGGAAATCCGGAAAAGGCCAGGGAACTTCTGAAGGAAGCGGGATACAAGAACGGGCTGAGCATCACCCTCACCCACTCCACGGCCAAGAACTTCGAAACCAGCCCGGACATCGCCACCGCCGTCCAGGAAGCCCTCAAAAAGGCCGGCATCACCGTCAAGCTCGCCGGTCTTGAGGACAACGACTACCAGGACAAGGTCCACACCCTCAAGGACGAACCCGGCCTGTTCATCGGCGGCTGGGGTGCCGACTGGCCCTCCGGCGGCCCGTTCCTCGCGCCCGTCTACGACGGCCGGCAGATCGTCAAGGACGCCTACAACTTCAACCACGCCCGGCTCGACGACCCGGCGGTCAACCACGAGATCGACGAGATCAACAAGCTCACCGACCTCGACGCGGCGGCCGAGCGCTGGGGCGCCCTCGACAAGAAGATCGGCGAACAGGCGCTGTCCGTACCGCTCTTCCACCCCGTCTACAAGCGGCTCTACGGCAAGAACATCAAGAACATCGTGATCAGCGACTGGGATGGCGTCCTCGACATCTCGCAGGTCGCGGTCAAGTAAGGCCGGCAGGAAGAACGTGAGCGACACCCAGGAATCCGGAGCATGGCGGCGGCTGCGCGCCCGCCCGTCGGCCGTCGTGGCCGCCGCCGTGCTCGCGGTCCTCGCCCTCCTCGCCATCGGCGCACCGCTGCTGTCGGCGCTGGAGGGCCAGGACCCCACCACCTACCACGACCAGCTCATCGACTCCGCCCGCGGCGGCGTCCCGACCGGCTCCTTGGGCGGGATCAGCGCCGACCACTGGCTGGGTGTCGAACCCGGCACCGGCCGCGACCTGTTCTCCCGGCTGCTGTACGGCGCCCAGGTCTCCCTGCTGGTCGCGCTCGGCGCCACCGTCGTGCAGGTGGTGATCGGCGTCGTCGTCGGCCTGGCCGCCGGCCTCGGCAACCGGTTCCTCGACTCCGTCCTCAGCCGCTTCACCGACGTGCTGGTGGCGCTGCCGATGCTGGTCTTCGCCGTCGCGCTGACCGCCGTCGTCCCCGAGGAATTCCCCCGCCCGCTGCTGCTGATCGTCGTCATCGGACTGCTCAACTGGGGCGGCATGTCCCGGATCGTGCGGGCCCAGACGCTGTCGCTGAAGAAGCTCGACCACGTCGCGGCGGCCCGGCTCGGCGGCTCGGGGCCCTGGCGGGTGGCCCGCCGCGAACTGCTGCCCGCGCTCGCCGCGCCGGTGATCACCTACGCGGCGATCCTGGTGCCGTCCAACATCGTCGTCGAGGCGTCCCTGTCGTTCCTCGGCATCGGCGTCAAGCCCCCCACCTCCTCCTGGGGACAGATGCTGTCCACCGCCACCACGTGGTTCCGCGCCGACCCGGTGTACGTCCTGCTGCCCGCCGCCTGCCTGTTCGTGACCGTGCTCGCGTTCACCGTGCTGGGCGACGCGGTGCGCGGCGCGCTCGACCCGCGCGAGCGCTCCCGCCTGCGGGTGGGCGTCCGCGGCTTCGGCCCGCGCCGGACCCGCAAACCGGCCGCCGCCGCGGCACCGGACACGACGAAGGGTGCCGCCCGATGACCGGCTACGTGCTGCGCCGACTTGGCGGCGCACTGATCGTCCTCTTCCTGCTCTCCGCCCTGGTCTACCTCCTCTTCTACGTCGCGCCTGGCGACCCCGCCAAGCTCGCCTGCGGGCCCCGCTGCAACGCCGAACAGATCCGCCAGGTCCGCGAACAACTGCACCTCGGCGAACCGCTGCTCCAGCAGTACCTGCACTTCCTCCAGGGCCTCGTCGCCGGCCGCGACTACTCCACCGGCACCGGCGTCCTGCACTGCCACGCCCCCTGCCTCGGCCTCTCGTACCAGAACGCCCAGCCGGTCACCACGCTCCTCGCGTCCCGGCTGCCGGTCACCGCCTCGCTCGCGCTCGGCGCCATGGTGCTGTGGCTGCTGCTCGGCGTCGGCACCGGGCTGCTCTCCGCCCTGCGCCGCGGCGGCACCACCGAACGGGTCCTGACCGTGCTGACACTGGCCGGCACCGCCACCCCCGTCTTCATCACAGGACTGCTGCTCCTGATGGTGTTCTGCGCCGCCCTCCAGTGGCTGCCGTTCCCCACGTACGTGCCGCTGACCGAGGATCCCGAGCAGTGGGCCTGGAACCTGCTGCTCCCCTGGACGTCGCTGGCCCTGCTCGAATCCGCCAAGTACGCCAGGCTGACCCGCTCCGCCACCTTGGAGACGCTGGCCGAGGACCACATCCGCACCTTCCGCGCCTACGGTCTGCGCGAGCGCACGGTCATCGGCAAGCACGCGCTGCGCGGCGCCCTGCCCCCGGTCATCGCGCTCAACGCCATCGACCTCGGCACCATGTTCGGCGGCGCGATGCTCACCGAAACCCTCTTCGGGCTGCCGGGCATCGGCCGGCTCACCGTCCAGTCGGTGCGCACCGTTGACCTCCCGGTGGTGGTCGGCGCGGTACTCGGCATCGGCGCCGCCGTCGTCATCGCGGGCGCCATCGCCGACGTCCTGTACGCACTCGCCGACCGAAGGGTGACCCTGTCATGACCGCCGACCTGGTCGAGGTCCGCGACCTCGCGATCACCTTCCCCGGGGACACCGGCGACGGCGTACGGGCCGTCGACGGCCTGTCGTTCACCCTCGCGCCCGGCGGCGCCCTGGGCATCGTGGGGGAGTCGGGCTCCGGCAAATCGACCGCCGCCGCGGCCCTGCTCGACCTGCACCGGGGCACCGGCGCCCGGGTCGAAGGCACCGTACGGGTCGACGGCACCGACGTCCTCACGGCCCCGGACGCCACCCTGCGCGCGCTGCGCGGCGGCACCGCGGCGATGATCTTCCAGGACCCGCTGTCCTCGCTCGACCCCTACTACGCCATCGGCGACCAGATCGCCGAGGTGCACCGGATCCACCGGCCCGGCACCTCACGCCGCGCCGCACGGGCCCGCGCGGTCGGCGCACTCGACCGGGTCGGCATCCCGGACGCCGCCCGGCGCGCCCGCAGCAGGCCGCACGAGTTCAGCGGCGGGATGCGGCAGCGCGCCCTGATCGCGATGGCGCTGGCCTGCGAGCCGCGCCTGCTGATCGCCGACGAGCCGACCACCGCGCTCGACGTCACCGTCCAGGCCCAGATCCTCGACCTGCTGCACACCCTGCGGGCCGAGACCGGCATGGGACTGCTGCTGGTCACCCACGACCTCGGCGTGGTCGCAGGCAGCGTCGACGAGGTCCTGGTGATGCGGGGCGGGCGGGCCGTCGAACACGGCCCGGTCGGCGAGGTGCTGGGCGCGCCCCGGGAGCCGTACACCAAGGACCTGCTCGCCGCCGTGCCCCGCATCGAGACGGCGCGCGGGGGAGCGGAGGCAGGGGCGCGGACACCGGCGGCCGTGCCCGCGCCGCGCACCGCCGCCCTGCGGGCCACCGACCGGCCGGCCGCCGCTCCCGCTCCCGGCACCCCGGACGCCGCCCCGCCGCTGCTCGAAGCGGCCCAGCTGCGCCGGGAGTTCGGCCGCGGTGGCCGCCGCACCACCGCCGTCGCGGACGTCTCGCTGACGGTACGGGCGGGCGAGACCCTCGGGCTCGTCGGCGAATCCGGCAGCGGCAAGACCACCGTCGGCCGGATGCTGGTCCGCCTCCTGGACCCCACGGCGGGCACCCTGCACTACGAAGGCCGCGACATCGGCGGTCTCGGCGAGCGCGCCCTGCGCCCGCTCCGCGGCGACCTCCAGATGGTCTTCCAGGACCCGGTCTCCTCGCTCAACCCCCGGCGCACCATCGGTGAGTCGGTCGCCGACCCGCTGCGCGCGGCGGGCGGCACCGACGACGCCGAGATCAGGCGCCGGGTACGGGAGCTGCTGGAGCGGGTCGGCCTCGACCCGGCGTGGTACCACCGCTACCCGCACGAGTTCAGCGGCGGCCAGCGCCAGCGCGTCGGCATCGCCCGCGCCCTGGCACCCTCGCCCCGGCTGCTGGTCTGCGACGAACCGGTCTCCGCGCTCGACGTGACGACCCAGGCCCAGGTGATGGCCCTGCTCGGCGAACTCCGCCGTGACCTGGGCCTCTCCCTGGTGTTCATCGCCCACGACCTGGCGGTGGTCCGTGCGGCCAGCGACCGGGTCGCGGTGATGCGGGCCGGCCACATCGTGGAGGAAGGGCCGGTCGACGCCGTGTACGACAATCCTCAACACCCCTACACGCAAGGGCTGTTGGCGGCCGTACCGGTCCTCGATCCGCGGATCGCCGCCGACCGGAGGGCGCGCCGCGTGGCCGCCTGAGGGGCGGGACGGACTCCGTACCGTCCGGCGGTCGCCCGCACGGCGCCGGGCAGACGGTACGGATCCGCTTTATCGCGCCGAAACGCCTCGTGGGGCGGAAAGTTACGAGCGTTCACCCCTTCCGGTGGTGCGACGGACAACCGTCCATCGCACCACCGGCCCTTTTGCATAGCGTCTCCCTGGAGCTGACGGCCGGGCCGTCGGGCCGCAAACGCCGAAATCGAGGACGGGGGTGCACTCGTGCGCATCGGACTGCTCACCGAGGGTGGTGATCCCTACGCGCCGGGTGAGTCGTACCTGTGGTGCGACCGGCTCGTACGGGGGCTCACGGGCCACGAGTTCGACATCTACGCCCTCACCGACGGCACCCACCGGGCGGCAGGGCACTGCCCCGCACCGCCGCCGCAGGTCCGCCGGGTACGCCGCGCCCCGCTGGACGGCCCGGCACCCACCGGACAGGACCGCCGCCACGACGACCGCCACCGGCCCCCGGCCCGCCGCGAACGCCGCCGCTTCGCCCAGCACTTCGGCGACCTCGCCGCCGCCTTCGCCGCCCCCGGCACGCAGGTCGGCGCCGCCGCCGCGACGGACCCCGCCACCGGTGAGGCGGACCGTTTCGCCGCAGGTCTCTACGGGCTCGCCGACCTCGCACGCGACACCCACCTGGCCGCCCTGCTCCGCTCCGAAGACACCCTCCGCATCCTGGAGCGCGCCTGCCGCGCGCCCGGCGCACTCCCCGCCGCGCACGCCGCCCAGCTCCCCGACCTGCTGGCCGTCACCGACCACGTCTCCCGCGCGCTGCGCCCGCTCTCCCTCGACTGGTACGGCGGCGACGGCACCCCCGGGCTCGCCGCCGCCGACCTCTGCCACACCACGTCCACCGGACCCGCCGCCCTCCCGGGCCTGCTGGCCAAACGCTTCTTCGGCACCCCGCTCCTGGTCACCGAGTACGGCGCACGGCTGCGCGAGCACTACCTCGCCCGCGCCGCCACCCCCCTCAGCGCCCCCGTACGCGCCCTGCTCGCCGCCTTCCGCAAGGCACTCGCCGCCGAGACCTACGCCCAGGCGGCGCTGATCACCCCGGGCCACACCCGCACCCGCCGCTGGCAGGAACGCTGCGGCGCCGACCCGGCCCGGCTGCGCACCGTCCACCCCGGTCTGGACGCCGCGCCGTTCGCCGCGGTCCCCGACGCCGCGGCCGACGACTCCGCGACCCTGATGTGGGTCGGCGCCGTCGAACCCGCCAAGGACCTCGTCGGACTCCTGCACGCCTTCGCCGCCGTCCGCACGGCCGTACCGCACGCCACCCTGCGCCTCATCGGCGGGCCGTCCGACGACCCGGAAGCGCCCGGCTACCTCGCGCACTGCCGGGCGCTGGCCGGGCAGCTCTTCCCCGGCGGTGCCGCGGGTGCCCGCACCTCCGCCCGGAGTCCGGTCAGCTTCGAGGAGGCCGGTGGCCCCGCGGCGCCGACCCCGGCCGACGTCTACGCGTCCGGCACCGTCCTCGTCCTCCCCAGCCGCGCCGAGGACTTCCCGCGCCCCCTGGTGGAGGCGATGTTCTGCGGACGCGCCACGGTCTCCACCGACGTCGGCGCCGTCTGCGAAGTCATCGGCGGCACCGGCCTCGTCGTCCCCGCCCGCGACCCCCGCGCCCTCGCCGACGCCTGCTGTGCCCTGCTCCGCGACCCCGCCCGCCGGGCCAGGCTCGGCGCCGCGGCCCGCGCGCGGGCGCTCGAACTGTTCACCACCGAGCGGAACACCGCGGCGTTCCGCGGCATCTACCTCGAACTGATCTCCCGCGCGCCCGCCCGCCCCGCCGCACCCCACGCCGCCCGGCCGCCCGTCGCGCCGCGGCCCTTCGCCCGGCCCGCCGAGGCCCACGTACCCGGCCACTGGGCCGCCACCGGCACCGCCGCCCGCCCCGCGGCCCGCACGCCGAGCTGGGCCGCACCGGGACCGCACCGCCCGGCGGCAGCGGCGAGAGGAGACCGGACATGACCTCCCCGCGCACGGAACCCACCGCTTCGCCGCACACCGGGAACCCCCGCACCCCGGACGCCACGGCCCCCGACGACGCCGCGCGCCCGCCGCGGCGCGGCCCCGCCGACCCCGTACGGATCCTGATGCACCGTCACCGCGCGCTGTGCGAACGCGCCGTCGACGCCCTGGAGATCGCGGCCCGCCTGGAGGCGCACGGCGTCACCGACCGCACCGCCGCCCGCTTCCGGCACCGCGACGTCTTCTCCCTCGCCGAAGAGCTGTACGCCCGGGTACCGCGCGCCGCGGCCGGCACCCCGGTGCCGCAGACCGAGCCCGCCCAGCGGTCCCTGACCGTCCGCGCGGCGCTCCACCTGCTGCCCGGCGCGCTCTGCGCGGCCACCCTCGCCGCCACCGCCGCCGCCCGGCCCGTCACCCCGCTCGTCCGCCCCGCGACGGCCACCGCTGGCGCCGTACTCGTCGTCCTCGCCGTACGGCTGTGCGTCCGTACCGGGCCGCTGCGCGCACGGCAGCCGGACGGCGGCTCACCTGCCGCCGTGCTGTGCACCGCCTGGCTCACCGGCTACGCCCTCTTCGGCGACCTGCTGCTTCCCCAACTCCTCTCCGGCGGAACCGACTTGACCCTCGCGCCGCCGCCGCAGGCCACCGCCACCGCGCTGGCCCTGACCTGCGCCGTCGCGCCCGCCGCCTGGTGCGCCCGCTGGTTCGCGGTACGCGGCAGGCGGGGGCTCGCCGCCAGCCGCGGGCTCGGCGAACTCGCCGCCCGGGTACGCCCGTTGCTGCTCGCCGCCACCCTGCTCTTCCTCGCCGCGCAGAGCGCGCTGCTGCTCGGCGCCGGACGGCTCACCGGCGCGGACGCCGGCGCCGCCGTACCGGCCGCCGCGGCCCTCGGCGTCCTGCTCTTCCTCTCCCGGCTGCTCGCCGTCCACGGCTTCCCCGTGGCGGCGGCCGTGGGACCTGCGGTCGCCGCCGTCCTGGAAGCGCTGGCCCTGGCCCTGGCCCTCATCGCCAGGCTTCCCGGCCTCGGCTTCGCCGACCGCCCCGTCGCCGAACTCAGCGCGCTCGCAGGGCCGTCCGCCGTCCCGGCCGTGGCCTGCGCCGCCGCCGCGCTCGGCATGCTCGGCCACGCCCTGCGCGCCCTGGCAGGCGCCTGCGCGCACCCGCCCGTCCCCTCCCTTCCCGCCGAGGCGGGCCGCCCGTGACCCTCCGGATATCCACCCCCGCCCGCCCACCGCGGCCCGCACCCCGTGCCCCGTCAGCGCCGGACCGGCCAGGGGCGACGGCGCACCGGCCGCCTACCGCATGTACGGGGACACCGCCGCGCGGCGCCGCGCCGGGCGCCCCGGGGCCGACAGGACCGGCCGGCCTGGGCCGGGGGCGCATCCGCCCCCACCCGCCAGGCGCCCGGCATCCGGCGCGCACCCCCATCGCGCCGCCAGGCCCCGCGCCCCCGGTACACCCCGCCGCCGCCCCACGTACGGCCGGCGCCACCCCTTTCGACGCGGACCCCGCCCCCCACCGGGCCGCCGTCCCCAGGACGGCCGCCCGTCCGCGGCCGAACCCGACGCATTCCCGCCAACCTGCCTGAGGAGCACCACACATGAACGTCCACCCGACCACACGCCACGGGGACCGGGGGGTCACACGATGAGGGTCCTGCTCATCGGCGCCAACGGATACCTCGGCCGCTACGTCGCCGACCGCCTGCTCGCCGACCCCGCCGTCCAGCTCACCGTCCTGGGCCGGGGCGACGACGCCGACGTCCGCTTCGACCTCGCCACCGGCAGCCCCGGCGCGCTCACCCGCTTCCTCGACGCCGTGCACCCCGGCGTCGTCGTCAACTGCGCGGGCGCCACCCGCGGCGGCGCCCGCGACCTGACCCGGCACAACACCGTCGCCGTCGCCACGATCTGCGAATCGCTGCGCCGCAGCGGCTGCGGCGCCCGCCTCGTCCACCTCGGCTGCGCCTCCGAATACGGTCCATCCCAGCCCGGATCCTCCACCGCTGAGGACGCCGTGCCCCGCCCCGGCGGCCCCTACGGCGTCAGCAAGCTCGCCGCCACCGAACTCGTCCTGGGATCCGGTCTGGACGCCGTCGTGCTGCGCGTCTTCTCGCCCGTCGGGCCCGGCACCCCGGCCGGATCCCCGCTCGGCAGGCTCGCCGAGGCGATGCGCCGCGCCATGCAGTCGGGCGACAGCGAACTCAAGCTCGGCGGCCTCGGCGTCCAGCGGGACTTCGTCGACGTACGCGACGTGGCCCGCGCCGTGCACGCCGCCTCGCTGTCCGCCGCGCAGGGCGTCGTCAACATCGGCACCGGCCGCGCCGTGCGGCTGCGCGAGGCCGCATCCGTCCTCGCCAGGGTCGCCGGATTCGGCGGCGCGCTGCACGAACTCGACTCACCGCCCACCCGGTTGGTCATCCCGGGGCCTTCCCCCGAGCACGGCGGCGCGGCGCCCACCTACCCCTACCCGGACGGCTGCGGCACCTGGCAGCAGGCCGATGTGCGCACCGCGCGCGACCGGCTCGGCTGGCGGCCACGGATCGGACTGGAGGAATCGCTCGCCGACATCTGGATGGAGGCCGCATGCCGCATCTGACCACCGTGGACACCGCCCGCGCCCCGACCGGCGCGGCGCCGCTGGGGGTCGGCGTCCCGGGCATCGCCCACCCACTGGTCGCGCCCACCGAATGGGCCGGACTGCTGCGGATCTCCCGGGGATTCGTTCCGTCCCGGGACGCCCGGTTCGGGCACACGGGTGTGGCGCCGCTGCACTGGGCGGTGCTCAACGTCTCGAACGGGCCGGGCGCCCGCCCCGACCCGCACTGCCTGCCCGCCGCGGCCCGGCTGCGTGAGACGGGTGTCCGGCTGCTGGGACACCTCGACATGCGGGACGGGGCCAGGCCCTTCGGGGAACTGCTGGCCGACGCGCACCGCTACCTGGAGTGGTACAAGACCGACGGCTTCTGGCTCGATCGCTGTCCCACGGACCGGACGATGCTGCCCGAATCCCGGAGGGCCGCCACCGCCCTGCGCACCCTCGTCGACCACTCCTATGTGGTCTTCGGGCACGGCGCACAGCCCTTCCCCGGCTACGCCGAATCCGCCGACCAGCTCGTCACCTTCGCCGGGCCGTGGGCCGAATACCGCTGGTCGCAGGCGGCCGAGTGGACCGCCGACCACCCGCCCGAGCGGTTCTGCCACCTCGTGCACGGCGTGCCGCGCGCCCACCTCGACGAGGCGCTGCGGATCGCCCGCCGGCAGGGCGCCGGCACGGTGTATTTCACCGACCGCAGGGACCGGGGCGGCGACGCCTGGGAGACGCTGCCCGGTTACTGGGACGATTTCGTCTCGCGCATCGGACCGGGTGTCTTGGAATGAAGACGGGCGTGGCAGTGTTACTGGCAGAACAACCGTACTGAATCATCGACCAACCCCCTTGTTGAGGTCTTCCGTGTCGCTGCCACCCCTGGTCGAGCCCGCTTCGGAGCTCACCGTCGACGAGGTCCGCAGGTACTCCCGCCACCTGATCATTCCCGACGTCGGGATGGACGGGCAGAAGCGGCTGAAGAACGCCAAGGTGCTCTGTGTCGGAGCCGGCGGCCTGGGTTCGCCCGCGCTGATGTACCTCGCCGCGGCCGGCGTGGGCACCCTCGGCATCGTGGAGTTCGACGAGGTCGACGAGTCGAACCTCCAGCGCCAGATCATCCACAGCCAGGCGGACATCGGCCGCTCCAAGGCCGCGTCCGCCAAGGACTCGGTCCTGGGCATCAACCCGTACGTCACCGTCAACCTGCACGAAGAGCGCCTGGACTCCACGAACGTCATGGAGATCTTCGCGCAGTACGACCTGATCGTGGACGGCACGGACAACTTCGCCACCCGCTATCTCGTCAACGACGCCTGCGTGCTGCTGAACAAGCCGTACGTCTGGGGTTCGATCTACCGCTTCGACGGCCAGGCGTCGGTGTTCTGGAGCGAGCACGGCCCCTGCTACCGCTGCCTCTACCCGGAGCCCCCGCCCCCCGGCATGGTGCCCTCCTGCGCCGAGGGCGGCGTCCTCGGTGTGCTGTGCGCCTCCATCGGCTCCATCCAGGTCAACGAAGCGATCAAGGTCCTGGCCGGCATCGGCGACCCGCTCGTCGGCCGCCTGATGATCTACGACGCGCTGGAGATGACCTACCGCCAGGTCAAGGTCCGCAAGGACCCCGACTGCGCGGTCTGCGGCGAGAACCCCACCGTCACCGAGCTGATCGACTACGAAGCCTTCTGCGGCGTCGTGTCCGAAGAAGCCCAGGAAGCGGCGATGGGCGCCACGATCACTCCCCAGCAGCTCAAGGAGTGGATCGACGCCGACGAGAAGATCGAGATCATCGACGTCCGCGAGCCGAACGAGTACGAGATCGTCTCGATCCCCGGCGCCAAGCTGATCCCGAAGAACGAGTTCCTGATGGGCACCGCCCTCCAGGACCTGCCGCAGGACAAGAAGATCGTCCTGCACTGCAAGACCGGCGTCCGCTCCGCCGAGGTACTCGCCGTCCTCAAGTCCGCGGGCTTCGCCGACGCGGTGCACGTCGGCGGCGGCGTCATCGGCTGGGTCAACACCGTCGAGCCGGAGAAGCCGGTCTACTGACGGCCCCGCCGCACAGCGACAGAAGCCGGGATCTCCGCACGCCGTACGGTGCGCGGAGATCCCGGCTCTTCGGTACGCGGGGCGTCACCGACGAGGAAGCGGCGGACGCGGGCGGGTCAGATCTCGCCCTTCTTCGTCAGGTAGTTGAACGCCACCCAGCCGGGCAGCACCGGCAGCCAGAAGACCATCAGCCGGAACAGCAGCACCGCGGGGAACGCCGTGTCGTAGGTGAGCCCGGACAAGGTCAGGGCACCCATCAACGCGCCCTCGACCGCGCCGACTCCGCCGGGGGTCGGCGCCGCCGAACCCAGCGCGTTCCCGGCGAGGAAGGCGACCGCGATGCTCGCGTAGCTCAGCTTGTCGCCACCGCCGAACGCCCGGATCGACGCGTCCAGACACATCACGTTCGCCGCCGTCAGCAGCAGCGTCCCGCCGATGCCCGTGATCAGCTTCCGGGGCCGCTGGAGAATGTCCAGCATCCGCGGCACCACCCCCGCGAACAGCGAACGCACCCGGGTGGACACGAACTTGCGCAGCGCGGGCACCGCCGTGACGATCAGCGCCAGCACGGCAGCGGTCAGCAGACCGGCGATGACCGTACGCGACGGTGACAGCTGCGGCGCGTGCTCCGTGCCCGTCAGATAGCCGAAGGTCAGCAGCAGCAGGATGTGGCTGCCGAGACCGAACAGCTGGGACGCGCTGACGCTCGCCACCGCCAACCCCGGCCGCACCCCGGCCCGTTGCAGGAACCTGGCGTTGAGCGCCACACCGCCGATCGCGGCCGGCGCCACCAGCTTCACGAAGTTGCCGGCGATCTGCGCGATCATCGTCCTGACGAAGGACACCTTCTCCGTGACGAAGCCCAGCAGGCTCATCGTCGCCGCCAGATAGGTCGTCGCCGAGAAGAACATCGCGACCAGCACCCACGGCCACTCGGCCCGGGTCACCACATCCGTCAGATTGAAGTCGCTGACCTGCGACAGCAGCAGATAGACGGCGAACGCACCGGCGATCCAGGTGATCAGCTTCCGCGGGCTGAGCCGCTCCAGCTTCGCCGGTTCGATCGTCGCCGTCGGCCGGATCAGCAGCACCTGCTGCCGGATCTGGGCCAGCAGATCCTCCTGCCGCGCCTCCTGGGACGCCTCGTCCAGGGCCCGCTTCTCGGCGTTCTTCAGGGCGTTGCGCTCGGCCCGCAGCGCCTTGCGGTCGTGCGCCACCTCCGCGGTCCGCGCCTCACGCGCCTCCTTCGCCGCCCGCGACGCCTCCAGCACCGCGTCCCGCTCCCGCGCCGAGCGCTCCCGCGCCAGCTGCCGCAGCGTCGCCCGCGTCGTCCGGCTCAGCGCGATCGGCTGGAGCAGCGGCAGGCTGTCGGCGACGGTGTCCGGGCCGAGCACCTCGACGGCCGCGGCCACCGACCGCTCGGCACCCACCCGCAGCCCCAGCGTCGCCAGCAATTGCGCGATGTCCATCCGCAGCACCAGGTCACCCGCGGCGATCTCACCGCCGCGCAGCTCCGTCAGCACGACATTGCCGGAACGATCCACCAGCAGCGCGTCCCCGACCAGCCGCCGGTGCGCGATCCGCCGCGACTGCAACGCCTCGACCTGCCGCCAGGCACTGTGCATCAGCGCGTCGGTGATCTCCTCGTCCGCCAGCGAGTCAAGACCGCGCCCGCCGATGTGCTCGTACACCAGCATCACCGCGTCAGGACCCAGCTCCGACGTGGCGATCAGCTTCGGCGCGTTGGCCCCCGCGGCGATGGCCGCGTACGCCAGCAGCGCCTCCTGCTCCAGGGCCTGCCGCAGCGACTGGAGGCTGCGCCGCTGATTGATGCCGCGCAGCGACAGCCGGCGCCAGACCCGGTAGAAGAAGCCCTGCGCCTGCTGCTCACGGTCGACGACCGTCACATCGATCGGCGGTCCTTCCTCCAGCGTCACCAGATAGCGGCGGCCACGGTCGGTGTGCTCGGGACTGCCGGCGTCCTCCGCGCGCAGCGCCGACACCGGACGGAAACCGACCCGGCGAAGACCCGCCAGAAGATGCTGGCCGGTGGGCCGCACATTGGGGGAGCCCACGGCGTAGAGGGTGCCGTACGCCACCGTCCAGCCGATCAGCACCGTCGTGGCGATCGCGAAGGGCGTGGTGTAGCGGCCCACCAGCACCGCGAACGCGTCCAGCAGCAGCACGAACCACATCGCGACCCGCCAGCGCGGCCGGCGGGACATGCCCACCGCCGTCATGTACGCGATGACGGGCGCGAGATAGCTGTGCACCGGGGCGGTCAGCGAGCCGTCCTGCATCCGCTGCGTCAACGCCACCCGGATCGATTCGGGCGCCGCGTCGGCCACCCACAGGTCCATGGCCAGCGACACCCCGTGCGCCAGCACAGCGGCCAGCACACCGTCGGCGATCCGCAGCCCGTCGCGTTTGATGAGCCGCTCCACGGCGAACGCCACCGGCACGATCAGCACCGCGACGCTCGACGCGAGCCCGGCGAAGTTGATCAGCAGCCGCGGGGCGGCGCCCGCGCCCTTGCCGATGTCGTCCGCCAGCCCCTGCGTGGTGGCGTGCGCGAACGTCGCCAGCGCCAGGACCAGCGCGATCCCCGCGATGCCGAGCAGCAGCCGCAGCAGATCGGACGGCCGGTGGACCCGCGCGGGCAGCAACGGCTCGTCGCCCGATACCCGGTCGACGTGGATCTCACCGCAGCCGCCGCCGTCCGGCGCGGCACGGTGCGACCCGGACCCGGACCCGGGCACATGCGCACCGGCGCCGCACGCGGACGCACCGGCGGGACGCTCGGGCCCCGCGTGCTCCACGTCCGGCTGCGGCCCGGTGCCCTGCTCCCGCTGCCTTCGCTGCTCCTGCTCGTCCTCGTCGTGCCCCTCGCGGTGCGCGGGCTCTGCGGGCCCTTCCGGCCTCTCGGACGCCTCGGGTCGTTCGGCCTTCTCGATCGTGCTCGCCTTTTCGGTCGCGGACGCCGTCGCCGACCTCCGTTGCTGCTTCCCCTGTTGGGCCACCCGCCGCCGGCCGCGCCGCGTGCTGGACGCGGCCACCTCCGGTGCGGTGGCAGCGGCCTCCGGCTCCGGTGCGGCAGGGCCGCCGGCCCCCGTCGGAGGTCCCGCTCCCTGCTGCCCGGCTGGCTCTCCTCGATCTCGTCTCACCGGTCACCGCCGGGAAGATGGTGGCACGGCCGTGCGGGGGAGGGGGGCATCAGGGTGCATTTCGGGGACGCGGGAAACGGAACGAAGGCCGCCGCAACAGGCCGGGCGCACCGCCCCGCGCGCACTCCGGGAGCGCCGCACCCCGCCCCCGCGTGCGCCGTGTGCCGTTGTCGGTGGGGTGCGGCAGTATGGGCCGAATGAGTGGTACCGGAAACACCGCACGGCCACCCGCGGACGACACCACCCCGCCCGCGGCGGCCGAGCTGCCCGCCTTCGCGGAGCAGGTACTCGGCGTCGCCGAGCTGATCCCGTCGGGCCGGGTGATGACCTACGGCGACATCGCCGAATGGCTGGCGGGCGAGGCACCGCCCGGCACCGCGGGCACCGGCGGACCACGACAGGTCGGCCGGGTGATGGCCCTCTACGGCGGCGCGGTGCCCTGGTGGCGCGTGGTCCGCGCGGACGGCGCCCTGCTGCCGGGCAGCGAACTGCGCGCCCTGGCGCACTACCGCGACGAGGACACACCACTGCGCGACACCGCACGCGGCGGCGCGTCGAAGGGCCGCGGAGCCACAGCAGGACACATACCGCGACTCGACATGCGACGGGCACGGTGGGACGGCCGGCCGGTCCAGGACAGCGAGGGGGACGGCGTACCGCCCGGAGACGCGTGGGACGACACACCGCCCGGAGACGGCCACCGTCCGGAGGCACAGCCCTGACCCCACCCGCCCCGGCGGCGCCCACCACGCACCGTCCCGCGCACCGGGCACCTCGCCCGGCGGGATGCCGAAGACCCCGGCCGGCAGCACACCTGCCAGCATCGCGGATCCGGCCGCAGGACGCGCTGCGGCCCGTGCGCCACCTGGCGTAGCGTCGGACAGCGCGGAAACCGCCGCCCCGCCGCCGCACCCCGGACGCGCGGGCCCGGCCCGTACCGCCCCCGAAGACGCCCGGCACGGCGTCACCGACCGCAGCACGAACAGCACCTCCACCAGAACCGGCGATCCACGTGAGCTCCTCCTTCTCGGACATCCCGCCGACGCGGCCACACCCGCACGCGGCACGGCGGGACGCCCCCGGTACGTACCGCCTGGTACGCACCGACCCGGGGCCGGTGGATCCCCCTGCCTTGGACGCAGCCCAACGCGCCGTGGTTCAGCACCGCGAAGGACCGCTGCTCGTCCTGGCCGGCCCCGGCACGGGCAAGACCACCACCCTCGTCGAATCCGTCGCCCACCGCGTACACCAGGGCACCGACCCCGAGCGGATCCTCGTCCTCACCTTCAGCCGCAAGGCCGCCGTCGCCCTCCGCGACCGCCTCGCCGCCCGTATCGGCGGCACCACCCTGCCGCAGGCCACCACCTTCCACTCCTTCTGCTACGCACTGGTCCGCGCCCACCAGGACGCCGACCTCTTCGCCGACCCGCTGCGACTGCTCTCCGGACCCGAACAGGACCTCGTCGTCCGCGAACTGCTCGAAGGCCAGGCGGAACTGGCAGGCGCCGACCGCTCCCGGCTCGGCTGGCCCGACGAACTCCGCGCCTGCCTCACCACCCGCGGCTTCGCCGACGAGGTCCGCGCGGTCCTGGCCCGCAGCCGCGAACTGGGCCTGGGCCCCGACGCACTCGCCGACTTCGCCCGCCGCACCGGCCGCCCCGACTGGAGCGCCGCGGCCGGCTTCCTCGCCGAATACCTCGACGTACTCGACGCACAGGGCGTCCTCGACTACGCCGAACTGGTACACCGCGCGGTACTGCTCGCCGGACAACCCGACGTCGCCACCGCACTCGCCGGCACCTACGACGCCGTCTACGTCGACGAGTACCAGGACACCGACGCCGCCCAGATCCGGCTGCTGCACGCACTCGCGGGACACGACCACGGCCCCCGCCACGACACCGCACCCGGCCGCACCCTCGTCGCCTTCGGCGACCCCGACCAGTCGATCTACGCCTTCCGCGGCTCCGACGTGAACGGCATCCTCGACTTCCCCGACACCTTCCCGGCAGGCGACGGCACACCCGCCCCGGTGGCGGTCCTCACCACCAACCGCCGCTCCGGCACCGACCTCCTGGCCGCCACCCGGCTGCTCGCCCACCGGATGCCGCTCACCCGCCTGCCCGCCCGGAAGGTCCGCGCCCACCGCGACCCTGCCCCCGTACGGCACGGCGGTCGCGTCGACGTCCACACGTACCCGACGCCGGGCGCCGAACTCGACAACATCGCCGACATACTCCGCCGCGCCCACCTCGAAGACGGGGTGCCCTGGCACGAGATGGCCGTACTCGTCCGCGCCGGAGGCCGCTCGATACCCGCCGTCCGCCGCGCCCTCACCTCCGCCGGAGTCCCCCTCGACATCGACGGCGACGACCTGCCACTGCGCCACGAACCGGCCGTCGCCCCCCTCCTGTCCGCCCTGCGCACCGCCGCGCAGGCAGCACTACGGAGAGAGCCGGACGCCGACGAGGAGCCGGAGCCCGGAGACGTACCCGACGAGCAGGGCGAGGCACCGCAAGCCGCCCCCCTCGACCCCGAGACCGCCATCGACCTGCTCACCTCACCCCTCGGCGGCATGGACTCCGCCGACCTGCGCCGCCTGGGACGCGCCCTGCGCGAGGAGGAACGCGCCGCCGGACACCCCCTGCCCCCGCCGTCCGACACCCTCATCGCCCGCGCACTCGCGGCCCCCCAGCGCCTGGTCGCCCACGACCCCGCCTACGCCCGCGGCGCCCAACGCCTCGGACCGCTGCTGCGCACCGCCCGCGACCTCCTCGCCGCGGGCGGCACCGCCGAGGCCGCCCTCTGGGAACTCTGGAACGGCACCCCCTGGCCGCAGCGCCTGGAACGCGCCGCCCTCCGCGGCGGCGCCGCAGGCCGCAACGCCGACCGCGACCTCGACGCCGTCGTCGCACTCTTCGAGACCGCCGCCCGCGCCGAGGAACGCACCGGTGGCCGCGGCGCACTCAACTTCATCGAAGAACTCGACGCCCAGGACATCGCCGCCGACACCCTCACCCGCCGCACCGTCCGCCAGGACGCCGTACGGCTGATGACCGCACACCGCTCCAAGGGCCTGGAATGGCGCCTCGTCGTGATCGCCGGCGTCCAGGAAGGACTCTGGCCCGACCTGCGCCGCCGCGGCTCCCTCCTGGAAGCCGACCGGATCGGCCGCGACGGACTCGCCGAACCCCTCACACCCGGCGCCCTGCTCGCCGAGGAACGCCGGCTCTTCTACGTGGCCGCGACCCGCGCCCGCGACCGCCTCGTCGTCACCGCCGTCAAAGCCGCAGCCGACGACGGCGACCAGCCCTCCCGCTTCCTCACCGAACTCGGCGTCACCCCCCAGGACGTCACCGGCAGACCCCGCCGCCCCCTGGCCGTCGCCGCCCTCGTCGCCGAACTCCGCGCCACCACCGTCGACCCGTCCGCCACCCCCGCCCTGCGCGAGGCCGCCGCCGAACGGCTCGCGAAACTCGCCGCCCTGCACGACGACGAAGACCGCCCCCTCGTCCCCGCCGCCCACCCCGACAACTGGTGGGGCCTGCACGAACCCACCCACAGCAGCACACCGCTCCGCGACCGCGACCGCCCCGTCGTCCTCTCCGGCAGCGCACTCGACCAGCTCGCCAACACCTGCGCCCTCCAGTGGTTCCTCGGCCGCGAGGTCAAGGCCGACGCCCCCGCCACCGCAGCCCAGGGCTTCGGCAACGTCGTCCACGTACTCGCCGACGAGGTCGCCTCCGGCCGCACCCCCGCCGACCTGGCCGTCCTCATGGAACGCCTGGACTCCGTCTGGGACGCCCTCGCCTTCGACGCCCCCTGGAAATCACGCCAGGAAAAGGACCACGCCCGCGCCGCACTCGAACGCTTCCTGCGCTGGCACGTCCACGAACGCGACACCCACGGCAGCGAAACCGTCGCCACCGAGCACGGCTTCGACGTCACCCTCGAAGCCGGCGCCTACGCCGTCCGGATCCGCGGCAGCATGGACCGCGTCGCCCGCGACGCACAGGGCCGCGCCTACGTCGTCGACTTCAAGACCGGCAAACAGAAACCCACAGGCCCCGAAGTCGAACGCCACCCCCAGCTCGCCGTCTACCAGCTCGCACTGCGCGAAGGCGCCGCCGACGACGCCTTCGCCGGACAGACCCCCGACACCGCGGGCGCCCAACTCGTCCACCTGCGGCTCGGCGCGCCCAAAAAGGAAGGCGGCGACGCCCTGCCCGCCGTCCAGGCCCAGCCACCCCTGGACGGCGCATGGATCGGCGAACTCCTCGCCACCGCCGCCGGACGCGTCCTGGAAGAACGCTTCACCCCCACCACCGGCACCCACTGCACCCACTGCGCCTTCCGCGCCTCGTGCAGCGCCAGACCCGAGGGCAAACACGTCGTGGAATGACCCACGCCCACCTCCATCCCACCCACATCGCCCCAGGTGAGAGCCGTGCCAAGAGCCGACAGGGCGGGAATGTCAGTGCCGCCCGTTACGGTTTTCGATGTGCCAGCGCGACTCACCGACCCCGAGCAGCTCAAAGAACTCCTCGGCATCCCGTTCACACCGGAGCAGACGGCCTGCATCACCGCACCGCCCGCCCCGCAGGTCATCGTGGCCGGAGCCGGATCCGGCAAGACCACCGTCATGGCCGCCCGCGTCGTCTGGCTCGTCGGCACCGGCCAGGTCGCACCCGAAGAAGTACTCGGACTCACCTTCACCAACAAAGCCGCAGGTGAACTCGCCGAACGCGTCCGCACCGCACTCCACGCCGCCGGCGTCACCGACCCCACCCCAGGACCCGACACCCCACCCGGCGGCGAACAGCCCCCCGGAGAGCCCCGCATCTCCACCTACCACGCCTTCGCCGGACAACTCCTCAAGGACCACGGCCTGCGCATCGGCCTGGAACCCAGCGCCCGGCTCCTCGCCGACGCCACCCGCTTCCAGCTCGCCGCCCGCGTCCTGCGCGCCGCCCCCGGCCCCTACCCGGCGCTCACCAAATCCCTCCCCGCCCTCGTCGAAGACCTCCTCGCCCTCGACGCCGAACTCGCCGAACACCTCGTCGACCCCGACCGGCTCCACACCCACGACACCGACCTGCTGACCACCCTCGACACCGCCCCCCTCACCAACGCCGACCTGCGCAAAGTCCCCGAAACCAGCCGCGGGCGCATCGAACTCCTCAGCCTCGTCCGCGCCTACCGCACCGCCAAACGCAGCCGCGACCTCCTCGACTTCGGCGACCAGATCGCCCTCTCCGCCACCCTCGCCACCACCCGCCCCGAAGTCGGCCGCATCCTCCGCGACACCTACCGCGTCGTCCTCCTCGACGAATACCAGGACACCTCCGTCGCCCAGCGACTCCTGCTCTCCGGCCTCTTCGGCGCCGCCAACGGCACCGCCACCGGGCACGCCGTCACCGCCGTCGGCGACCCCTGCCAGGCCATCTACGGCTGGCGCGGCGCCTCCGTCGCCAACCTCGACGACTTCCCCGACCACTTCCCCCTCCAGGACGGCACCCCCGCCCACCGCCACGCACTCAGCGAAAACCGCCGCAGCGGCGGCCGGCTACTCGACCTCGCCAACGGACTCGCCGCCCCCCTCCGCCACCTGCACGCAGGAGTCGAAGCGCTCCGCCCCGCCCCCGGCGCCGAACGCGACGGCACGGTCCGCTGCGCCCTGCTGCCCACCCACGCCGAAGAACTGGCCTGGCTCGCCGACTCCCTCGCTCACCTCGTCCGCACCGGCACCCCACCCGGCGAGATCGCCGTACTCTGCCGCACCGCAGGCGACTTCGCCCGCATCCAGGGCGAACTGGTCGCCAGGGACATCCCCGTCGAGGTCGTCGGCCTCTCCGGACTCCTCCACCTCCCCGAAATCGCCGACCTCGTCGCCGTCTGCGACGTCCTCCAGGACCCCACGGCCAACGCCTCCCTCGTCCGCCTCCTCACCGGCCCCCGCTGGCGCATCGGCCCCCGCGACCTCGCCTTCCTCGGCCGCCGCGCCCGCACCCTCGTCCACCACGGCACCCCGTCCGACGACCCCGGACAGCGCCTCGCCGAAGCCGTCGAAGGCACCGACCCCGCCGAAACCCTCTCCCTCGCCGACGCCCTCGACACCTTCCTCGAAGCCGAAGGCCCCGACGACGGCCTGCCCTTCTCACCCGAGGCCAGGATCCGCTTCGCCTACCTCGCCACCGAACTCCGCGACCTGCGCCGCTCCCTCGGCGACCCGCTGATGGACGTCCTGCACCGCGTCCTCGCCACCACCGGCCTGGAAGTCGAACTCTCCGCCTCACCGCACGCCCTCGCCGCCCGCCGCCGCGAAACCCTCGGCACCTTCCTCGACACCGCCGCGGGATTCGCCGCCCAACAAAGCGGCACCCTCGACGGCGAGGCCACCCTCCCCGCCTTCCTCGCCTTCCTGCGCACCGCCGTCCAGCACGAAAAGGGCCTCGACAGCTCACTCCCCGGCGGCGAGAACACCGTCAAGGTGCTCACCGCCCACAAATCCAAGGGCCTCGAATGGGACGTCGTCGCCGTCCCCGGCCTGGTCACCAAGCAGTTCCCCAGCGAACAGGCCCGCGAGTCCTGGATCACCCAGCCCAAGGTCCTGCCGCACACCCTCCGCGGCGACGCCGCCACCCTCCCCGACGTCGAGGAATGGGACGCCCGCGGCCTCAAGAACTTCAAGGAGGCGATGAAGCACCACCAGGAGACCGAAGAACTCCGCCTGGGCTACGTCACCTTCACCCGCCCCCGCTCCCTCCTGCTCGGCTCCGGCCACTGGTGGGGCCCGCAACAGAAACGCCCCCGCGGCCCGTCCGCCTTCCTGGAAGCCCTGCGCACCCACTGCGAAGCAGGCCACGGCGACATCGAGGCATGGGCCGACGCCCCCGAGGACGGCGCGGAAAACCCCGCACTCGCCGAGGCCACCACCGAACAGGAATGGCCGCTGCCCCTGGACCCCACCGCCACCGCCCGCCGCCGCGCCGCCGCCGCCACGGTCCGCGCCCACCTCCACCGCCGCCAGTCACCCCCCACACCACAGGTGACACCGGACACACCCCCCGCCGCCCCGCCCGCCGGCTCCCTGTTCGCCGACGCCCCCGACTGGCCCCCGCCGCCGGAGGACGACCCGGCGTTCGACGCGTACGACGACGCGTACGACGACGCGTACGACGACACGTACGGCCCGGGGGACGACGGCACGGCGGGCGCGTACGCCCCGGAACACGACCCGGAGGGCGACCCGGAGGGCGACTTCCCGGAGCCCGACGAGCCCGAGCACGCCGCCGACCCCGCAGCGGCCCCCGACCACGCCCCGGAACACCCCCCGCACCCGGCCATCCCCGAGCCCCGTCATCCCGCCGACCCCGCCACCACCGGCACCCGTCCCGCCGCCGAAGCCGGTTCCGAAACCGCCCCCGGCCCTGCCGCCGACCCCGACACCACCCCCCACACCCTCCTCCCCGAAGAACGCCGCACCATCGGCTCCTGGGACCGCGACCTCGACGCACTCGCCGCCGAACTGCGCCGCTCCCGCGCCACCGTCCGCGACGTGCCCCTCCCACACGCCCTCAGCGCCACCCAGCTCCTCCGCCTCGCCGCCGACCCCGACGGCCTCGCCCGCGAACTGGCCCGCCCCATGCCCCGCGCGCCCCAGCCCGCGGCCCGCCGCGGCACCCGCTTCCACGCCTGGGTCGAATCCCGCTTCGAAGAACTCACCCTCCCCCTCATCGGCCCCGACGAACTCCCCGGCACCGACGAAGAAGCCGACATCGCCGACGAAGAAGCCGACATCGCCGACGAAGCGGACCTCGAAGCCCTCAAGGACGCCTTCGCCCGCACCCCGTACGCCCACCGCACCCCGTACCGCGTCGAGACACCCTTCCGGATGACCCTCGCCGGCCGCGTGATCAGCGGTCGCATCGACGCCGTCTACAAGAACCCAGGACCCGATGGCGACCGCTTCGAGATCATCGACTGGAAAACCGGCCACGGCCGCAACGCCGACCCCCTCCAACTCGCCGTCTACCGCCTCGCCTGGGCCGAGCGCCACGGACTCGACCCTTCCGAGGTCGACGCCGCCTTCCTCCACGTCCGCACCGGCGACCTCATCAGACCCGCCGGCCTCCCCGGCCGTGCAGGTCTGGAACGCATCCTCATCGGCGAGACCGCCGACCGCGTTCCCCCAGAAGGCCGATAGGCTCGGGCACATGAGCACCACCCCGGACAGCGCCGTCCGCGCGTACATCACCAGCCACCGCGAGACCTTCCTCGACGACCTCGCCGACTGGCTGCGCATCCCCTCCGTATCGGCCGATCCCGGCCGCGCCGGCGATGTGCGCCGCAGCGCCGAATGGCTCGCCGCGAAGCTCGCCGACACCGGCTTCCCGACCACCGAGATCTGGGAAACCGACGGCCTCCCCGCCGTCTACGCCCACTGGCCTTCCGACGACCCCGACGCCCCGACGGTGCTCGTCTACGGACACCACGACGTACAGCCCGCAGCGCCCGGTGACGGCTGGCACACCGACCCCTTCGAGCCGCAGACCCTCGACGGCAAGCTCTACGCACGCGGCGCCGCCGACGACAAGGGCCAGGTGTTCTTCCACACCCTCGGCGTCCGCGCCCACCTCGCCGCCACCGGCCGCAGCACCCCCGCCGTCCACCTCAAACTCCTCATCGAGGGCGAAGAGGAATCCGGCTCCCCGAACTTCCCTGCGCTCATCGCCCGGCACGCCGACCGCCTCGCCTGCGACACGGTGATCGTCTCCGACACCGGCATGTGGTCCAAGGACACCCCCACCGTCTGCACCGGCATGCGCGGCCTCACCGACTGCCAGATCGACCTCCACGGCCCCGACCAGGACATCCACTCCGGCTCCTTCGGTGGCGCCGTACCCAACCCCGCCACCGAAGCCGCCCGCCTCGCCGCCGCCCTGCACGACGACGACCGCCGCGTCGCCATCCCCGGCTTCTACGACGGCGTGATCGAACTCACCGACCGCGAACGGGAACTCTTCGCCGAGCTGCCCTTCGACGAAGCGGAATGGCTGCGCACCGCCCACTCCCACGCCGCACTCGGCGAAGCCGGCAGCACCACACTCGAACGCATCTGGGCCCGCCCCACCGCCGAGGTCAACGGCATCTCCGGCGG
This sequence comes from Streptomyces sp. NPDC048644, assembly GCF_043199105.1. Taxonomy (NCBI): domain Bacteria; kingdom Bacillati; phylum Actinomycetota; class Actinomycetes; order Kitasatosporales; family Streptomycetaceae; genus Streptomyces; species Streptomyces sp. NPDC048644. The sequence continues at coordinate 374,217 of NZ_JBICVO010000004.1, read as the reverse complement.
CTACCAGGGCCCCGGCGGCAAAACCATCGTCCCGGCCACCGCCCAGCTCAAGCTCTCCTTCCGCCTCGTCGCAGGCCAGGACGCGGACGCCGTCCAGCAGTCCGTACGCGACTGGGTCGCAGCCCGCCTCCCCGCCGGCATCCGCCACGACCTCACCTTCTGGGGCGCCACCCGCCCCTGCCTCACCCCGCTCGACCACCCGGCCCTGCAATCCGTCGCCCGCGCCATGGGCCGCGCCTTCGGCCAACGGATCCGCTTCACCCGCGAAGGCGGCTCAGGGCCCGCCGCCGACCTCCAGGACGTCCTCGGCGTCCCGGTCCTCTTCCTCGGCATATCCGTCCCCTCCGACGGCTGGCACGCACCGAACGAAAAGGTCGAACTGGACCTGCTGATGAAGGGCGTCGAGACCGCCGCCCACCTGTGGGGCGACCTGGCGGAGAACTGGCGCACCGCTTGACCCGCACGCGTACCGCCGTGCCGCACCGTGCCCGTACGCAGCAATCACCCACGTCATAGGGGGAGTTGGAAACAGCAGTGACCACCTGGACCGACCACAGCGCCGACCGGCCGCTCACCTTCAGCGCGCCGAGCGGAATCGACCGCTCCGCACATCACCGCCTCGACGAGGCATGGCTCGCGGCGGCCTGGAGCCACCCGTCGACGCGCGTCTTCGTGGTCTCCGGCGGCCAGGCCCTCATCGACGACACCCCCGACGGCCGCACCGAACTCATCATGACGCCCTCCTTCGAGGCGCCCATGACCGAAGCACACCGCTACTACCTCGGCACCGACGACGAAGGCGTCAGCTACTTCGCCCTCCAGAAGGACTCCCTGCCCGGCCGCATGGACCAGTCCGCGCGCCCCGCAGGACTCCGCGAAGCCGGCCTGCTGCTCTCCCCGCGCGACGCCGGCCTCCTCGTCCACGCCGTGGCCCTGGAGAACTGGCAGCGACTGCACCGCTTCTGCTCCCGCTGCGGCGAACGCACCGTCATCGCCGCCGCAGGTCACATCCGCCGCTGCCCCGCCTGCGGCGCCGAGCACTACCCGCGCACCGACCCGGCCGTCATCATGCTCGTCACCGACGAGGAGGACCGCGCCCTCCTCGGCCGCCAGGTCCACTGGCCCGAAGGCCGCTTCTCCACCCTCGCCGGCTTCGTCGAACCCGGCGAGCCCATCGAACAGTCGGTGGCCCGCGAGGTCTTCGAAGAGGCCGGAGTCGTCGTCGGCGACGTCGAATACATCGCCAGCCAGCCCTGGCCCTTCCCCTCCAGCCTGATGCTCGGCTTCATGGCCCGCGCCACCTCATCCGACATCCAGGTCGACGGCGAGGAGATCGAAGAGGCCCGCTGGTTCTCCCGGGAGGACCTCCGCGCCGCCTTCGAATCCGGCGAGGTACTGCCCCCCTACGGCATCTCCATCGCCGCCCGCCTCATCGAGACCTGGTACGGCAAGCCGCTGCCCAAGCCATGAGGTGAACCACCGGTCCGCGACCCCGCCGCGGACCATCCCGCACACACCGCTGCGCCCCCTCCGACCATCGGCCGGAGGGGGCGCAGCGCCGTGGGAATCAGACGGCCAGGGCCTGCTTCACCTGATTCAGGCTCGGGTTCGTCATGACGATGTTCTCGCCGCCGGAGGGCGGGACGACCAGCACGGTCGGCACCGTCTGATTGCCGCCGTTCGCCTTCTCCACGAACGCCGCGGACTCGGGGTCAAGCTCGATGTTGATCTCGTTGTACGCGATGCCCTCGCGGTCCATCTGGCCCTTCAGCCGACGGCAGTAACCGCACCAGGTCGTGCTGTACATCGTCACAGTGCCCGCCATGCGTCCTGCGCTCCTTCGGTAAGTCTCGAACAGAAGCCGCCCGACAACCGAGCCGGGCCCCTACAGCCCGGACCCGACCCCACCGGCCCGGGGCCCATGCCCCGCCCCGGGAAGGCGGCAACCAAAAGAACGTCCGTGATGCCTGGACCATTCCCGGGGGGTTCTTGGGCTTCTCCTTCCCCCGCCCTCCCCCCCCGGGGGGCCCGCCCCCGCCCCACCCCACCCCAGCCCCCTCAAGCTCTCAACGCCCCCTCGGCCCCACCCCCCAGCCCTCCAGCGCCCCCACCATCACCCCACCACCACCTCCCGCGACCCCGCCTCACCCCACGAAAGCAGAGACCGGCGATCGATGTGTTCGGCCGTCCCCAGAAGCGTTCCCCGGTACGACCGGAGGCGGCGGCTGTGGACGGTTTTCCCGGGTGTCCCGGTGGACCTGGCAGCATGGCGGGGTGACAGCAGCATCGGACTCCTCTCTTTTCCCGCAGGTCCCGGATTCGGCCGACGCGGTGCTCGACGGGCTCGACCCGGAGCAGCGCGAGGTGGCGACGGCTCTGCACGGTCCGGTGTGTGTGCTGGCCGGTGCGGGCACGGGCAAGACCCGCGCGATCACCCATCGGATCGCGTACGGCGTGCGGGCGGGGATCCTGCAGCCGGCGAGTGTGCTGGCCGTCACTTTCACCGCGCGTGCGGCGGGTGAGATGCGCGGGCGTCTGCGGCAGCTGGGTGCGGGCGGCGTGCAGGCGAGGACGTTCCATTCCGCGGCGTTGCGGCAGTTGCAGTTCTTCTGGCCGAAGGCGGTGGGCGGTGAGGTGCCGCGGCTGCTGGAGCGCAAGATCCAGTTGGTGGCGGAGGCGGCGGCGCGTTGCCGTATCCGGTTGGACCGCAATGAGCTGCGCGACGTCACGGCGGAGATCGAGTGGTCGAAGGTCACTCAGACGGTGCCGGCGGACTATCCGGCGGCGGTCGCCAAGGCGGGCCGGGAGGCGCCCCGCGATCCGGCCGAGGTCGGGCAGATATACACCATGTACGAGCAGCTCAAGCGCGATCGCGGCGTGATCGACTTCGAGGATGTGCTGCTGCTGACGGTGGGGGTGCTCCAGGACCGGCACGACATCGCGGAGCAGATCCGCGCCCAGTACCAGCATTTCGTCGTCGACGAGTATCAGGACGTCAGCCCGCTCCAGCAGCGGCTGCTGGACTTGTGGCTGGGGGAGCGCGATGCGCTGTGTGTGGTGGGCGACGCCAGCCAGACGATTTACAGCTTCACCGGGGCCACCCCGGACCACCTGCTGAACTTCCGTACCCGTCATCCCCGCGCGACGGTCGTCAAGCTGGTCCGCGACTACCGTTCCACGCCGCAGGTGGTGCATCTCGCCAACGGTCTGCTCACCCAGGCGAGCGGCCGGGCCGCCGAGCACCGTCTGGAGCTGGTGTCGCAGCGCGAGGCGGGCCCGGAGCCTGTGTATGTCGAGTACGCCGACGAGCCCGCCGAGGCCGAGGGCACCGCGCGCCGGATCCGTGACCTCATCGCGTCGGGTGTCTCGGCGGGCGAGATCGCGGTGCTGTTCCGCATCAACGCGCAGTCCGAGGTGTACGAGCAGGCGCTGGCGGATGTCGGGGTGCCGTATCAGCTGCGTGGCGCCGAGCGGTTTTTCGAGCGGCCCGAGGTGCGCGAGGCGGGTGTCGCGCTGCGCAGCGCCGCCAGGTTCGGCGGCAATGACGCGTTGCTGGACGACGCCGTGGATCTGCCGTCGCAGGTCAGGGCGGTGCTGAGCACCAAGGGGTGGACGGGCGAGCCGCCGGCCGGATCGGGGGCGGTGCGGGACCGCTGGGAGTCGCTGGCGGCGCTGGTGCGGCTCGCGGAGGACTTCGCCGGGGCGCGGCCGGGGGCCTCTCTCGCCGATCTCGTCGCGGAGCTGGACGAGCGGGCCCATGCCCAGCACGCGCCGACGGTGGAGGGTGTGACGCTCGCCTCGCTGCACGCGGCGAAGGGCCTGGAGTGGGACGCCGTCTTCCTGGTGGGGCTCACCGAAGGCATGATGCCGATCACGTACGCGAAGACGGATGAGCAGGTCGAGGAGGAGCGTCGGCTGCTGTATGTCGGCGTCACCCGTGCGCGCCGGCATCTGGGGCTGTCGTGGGCCCTGGCCCGTTCCCCGGGCGGCCGGGCGAATCGCCGGGCCAGCCGGTTCCTGAACGGTCTGCGTCCCGGTGCGGGCGGCGGCACGGCCCGTCGTGCGGCGGGCGCGGTGGCGGGAGGCGTGGAGCGCGGCGCGGGCGGTGCGGCGGGCTCCGTGCGCCGTAGGGACCGTTCTCCGGCTCGCTGCCGGGTGTGTGGCAGGACGCTGACCGACGCGGGCGAGATGAAGCTGATGCGCTGCGAGGACTGTCCTTCGGATGTCGATGAGGCGCTGTACGAGCGGCTGCGGGACTGGCGGGCCGGGCAGGCGGGGCGGCTGGGCCAGCCGGCGTTCTGCGTGTTCACGGACAAGACGCTGATGGCCATCGCGGAGGCCGTGCCGGGGACTGCGGGGGAGCTGGCGGGCATCTCGGGTGTGGGCCGGCGCAAGCTGGACCGTTTCGGTGCGGATGTGCTGGCGCTGTGTGCCGGTGAGGAGCCGGAGGACGGCTGCGCGGACGGCCTTGGGGAGGGTTCCGGGGAGGCCGCGGAAAACTCGTCGGAAAAATAGTTTGCGCGCGCGGACGGCATCCCCATAGCCTGCGGGAGCACGGTGACAACGGGCCTTCCGAGATCCGTAGAATCCGTGCTGTACTTGAACGAGCTTGGAACGGGATTCCCGGTCCACCGAGACGCCGAGAGGAGGCGAGCCCAGTGATCAGCATTATCGAGATGAACAAAATGACCGATCGTTCGGTCGTCGCCCCCTGCGCTCTCGGCGCTTCGCTCCTTGGCACCGGTATGTCCGGCTTCGGCCGCCTGTCCGGCGTCGAGGTCGCGCGTCCCGAGTCCCTCCTGGTCCTGTCGACCGAGGAGAGCAGCGCGCGACCGACCGAGGCACCTGCGGTAGCGGCGGCAGCGGCGAATGCCTTTGCCCACGCGGCGGCCAATGGTGCCGGATTCCCGAAGCAGTACCAGCAGCAGCATGAAACGTGGGCCTACCGCAGCCTCGAACCCTGGAGAGATCCAGCCTGATCGGCACGATCAGGTCGGCACCTTCCAGGGCCGCGGAACCCACACCGGGATCCGCGGCCCTTTTGTTTTGCCCAAGAGCCCAGCCACCAGCCGGGCCACACAGACGAGGAACACACCACCGTGCAACTCCAGACGCACACCCCGTCCGTAGCGACCGACCTGATCCCTCCGCCCGACCCCCAGGAGAACTCCTTGCTGCCCCTCACCGAGCTCGACAACGAAATCGACCGTCTCGGCGCCGCCGTACCGTGCCGGACCTATGACCCCGAGGTCTTCTTCGCCGAGTCCCCGGCCGACGTCGAGTACGCCAAGTCCCTGTGCCAGACCTGCCCGGTGCGTGAGGCGTGTCTGGCCGGCGCCAAGGACCGCCGCGAGCCGTGGGGGGTCTGGGGCGGGGAACTCTTCGTCCAGGGCGTCGTCGTGGCGCGGAAGCGCCCGCGTGGCCGTCCGCGCAAGAACCCGGTTGCGGCATGAACACCTCCGGCACAGGAACGATCGACCGTCCCGTCACCCGGGATCCCCAGAAGCAGGACCCAGCGATGAACCCCACAGTCACCGACATGCCCGCCCCCATGAACTCCGGTGCGATCGAGTCGCGCCAGAACAGGAACCTCGAAATGCAACTCATCCCAGAAGCCCTGGCGCGTGCTCATATGCACGAACGCCTGCATGAGGCCGAGTCCGAACGGAGGGCTCATCGGCTCGCCGCCGCGCGGCGTATGCAGCGGCGCGCCGAACGCGCGTCGCTCCGTGCCCGCCGGGCACTGGCCATGGCAGTGATGCAGTAAAGCGGCACACCGGTGCCGCCCACACGGGGGTCCGTCCGACAGGGCGGGCCCCGTGGTGCGTGGTATCCGCTTTCGGGCGGCCGACGGGGCTATCGTCGGACGGTGGAACGCAACACGTATGACAAGGCGTATGAACAGCCGGAATCCGCCGCCGAGAACACGCTCTGCGCCCGCTGCGGCACGATCGCCGAGGGCACCCCGCCGACCTGGACGTGCTCCGTCGAGAACGGCACCCGTCGCTACTTCTGCGTCAGCTGCGCGCGGGAGAACCTCCGCGCCATCGAAGGGCGCCTGGACTCCAGCGGGTGGTGAGCGCGCGCCCGTAGAGCCGTGCCCGCACGACCGCTACGGGCGCCGGGGCCCGGCCTCCTGACGCATGCGCGGCAGGAGGTTCACGCCGTGGACTCCTCGACCTCCAAGGTGTCGGGCGCCTCGACGGGCTCCGCCACGAAGCCGGGCAGCCACGCCGCCAGTTCGTCGCGCAGCCGTACCGTCGCGCCCAGTTGGCACAGCACCCCGATCGTGCTCAGCGTCACCCGGTGTATCAGCAGATACGACGGCGGCAGGTTGAGCTGCTTGCCCAACTGGTGCGCGGGGGAGCGGGGATCACCGATCCTGGCGGCCTGCTGCCGCATCCAGCTCCGCGTGAAGGTGAACTCCTCCACCTGCGCCGGCTCGATGATCGGCAGCAGGTAGTCGAGCACCGCGCCGGGGTCCAGCTCGATGGAGTCCTTGACGAAGCCCTCCTCGCACAGCTGGCGGTAGATCGCCTCCGCCTCGCCGTCCAGCGTCATCCGCAGCGACGTGCCGATCGTCGGCGGCAGTCCCTCGGGCAGCCGGTCGACGGTGCCGAAGTCCAGTACGCCCAACTGCCACTCGTGCACCGGGCCGTCGTTGCCGAGCAGCCGGAAGTTGCCCGGATGGGGGTCGGCGTGCAGCAGGCCCGTCCGCGCCGGGCCGGAGAACAGGAAGCGGGCCAGCAACTGCCCGGCCCGGTCACGCTCCTCCTGGCTGCCGTCCGCGATGACCTCGGACAGTGGCCGCCCCTCCAACCATTCGGTGACCAGCACCTGTTCGCCCTGGTGCACCACGGCCGGCACCAGGACGTCCGGATCGCCGGCGAACTCCTCCGCGTGCGCCTGCTGCGCCTGGGCCTCCAGCGCGTAGTCCAGCTCCTCCGCCACCCGGTCGCGCAACTCGGCTATCAGCGGTTTGACGTCCATGCCGGGGATCAGCGGGCCCAGCAGCCGCGCGAACCGGCTCAGCTGCGCCAGGTCCGACAGCAGGGCCTTGCCCGCCCCCGGGTACTGCACCTTCACCGCCACCTCGCGGCCGTCGTGCCACACCGCGTGGTGCACCTGGCCGATCGAGGCCGCCGCCGACGGCTTGTCGTCGAACTCCTCGAACAGCTCCCGCCAGTCCTCGCCGAGACGCTCGGCGAGCACCGTGTGGACCGTGCGCGTCGGCATCGGCGGGGCCGCTTCCTGAAGCTTGGTCAGCGCCGCACGGTATGGCTCGGCGACGTCCTCGGGCAGCGCCGACTCGAAGACGGACAGCGCCTGCCCGAACTTCATCGCGCCGCCCTTCAACTCGCCCAGCACCTTGAAGAGCTGTTCCGCGGTGCGCTGTTGGAGCTCCCGGCCGACGATCTCGGCGGATCTGCCGCCGATCCGCTTGCCCAGGCCCCAGGTGGCGCGGCCGGCGAACCCCAGTGGCAGCGCGGCCAGCTTGGCGGTACGGGTGACCGCCTTGCGGGGAAGATCAGACATGCGCCCCTCCAACTCACACTGTCCCCAACCGGGGTTACTCCGTCATTGTGGCGTGTTGCGGCGACGGATCCGAGGTGTCCGCCGCAGCGGAGGATTCCGCCGCGCCGCAGCCGCACTCCGGATGCGGTGCGATCCGCACCGTGCGCAGCTCCGCACAGGGCAGGGCGAACTCCAGCCGCGCGCCCGTACACGGTGGCAGCGCACCGTCGAGGAACGCCAGCGCCTGCGCTGCGGCCTGCCCCGCGACCATCGTCGCCAGGGACGCGTCGCAGGCGGGCACCGCGGGGGAGATGCGCCCCGAACGCCACTGCGCCAGCAGCCGCGGCCAGGCCGGCTCCGCTTCCGTACGCCGTAATTCGTCGCAGCGGGCGCACGCGGAGCCGCCGGGCAGCACCAGCGGCCCCACCACACCCGTGCCCTCCAGCACCCCCGCGTACAGGTGCGGAATGCCGGCCGTCAGCAGCGGTTCGGACAGCACCGGGTCGGGCGCGTACGCCCCGAGGCCGTCGCGCGGCGCGAGCACCACCAGGGACAGGCCCGGCTCTCCCGTCTCGCTCACCGGGCCGACCGGCCGTGGCCTGCGTGCCCACGGCGAGGTGTCGTGCACCAGCCGCCGCGCGGAGGCGTCCCGCCGCTCGCCGATGCGCTCCGCGGGATGCCCGCCGGGCAGCACGTCCCACGGCTCGACCTTCCCGCCGTCCAGCACCTCCACCCGGCCGATGCCCCCGGAGGACAACAGCGCCGCGATGGCCGCTCCCACCCGCCCCGCGCCCCGCACCCGCGCGCGTACCGCCCGGCGCGCCCCCATTCGCCCCAACGCGCCGGTGGCCTCCGGGTGCTGGACCGACAGGGACGCCAGGTCGGGCCGGAGCCGCTCGAAGGCCGGGCCGTCGGCACGGACCGCGTCCGCCGCGGGCCCGCCCGCCGCCGGGGCGTCCAACAGCCCGGCGGCACCGAGCCGGTCCACCACACCCCGCACATGACCGGGTGACAGGTCCAGCGCCGCGGCGTCCGCGACGAGCTGATCCATGGTGCGGCTGCCGTCGATCATGTCCAGGAAATAGCCCGTCGCCATGTCCACGGGCCCGACCACCACCGCATGCGCCGGCGTCACCCCGAACCGCACCGTGGACCTGTCCCGCCAGCCGCGCCGCAGCGCGGGCTTCACCATCGGATGCATGACATCCGCCCCCGTCTTCCGTCCGTCCGCTTGCCCTCTGCGCCTGCCTTCTGCGTCCTGCGGGACCAGCATGCGCCGAACGCGGATTTCGTGCGCCGAGTTATCCACAGGCACCCGGATCAGTCATACAAACGGTTCCCGCAGGGGGTGTTTCGGGTCCGACCGTTCGCGGGTCGGGACTTCCCGCAGGGCCAGCAGGTAACGTCGGGCGCGTGCCCGCCGACCCTTCCCCACGTGTCGCTGGGGAGACTCCCCTGCGTCGCGCCGCAGACACGTCCCGCAGGGCTGCCTCGGGCCCCTCGCCCCGGGGGCCGGCCACCAGCGCGGTGGAGGTGCGCCGCAGCTCACGCAGGCGCCGGACGGTCTCCGCCTACCGTGAGGGCGACCGCACCATCGTCCTCATCCCGGCCCGCATGTCCGAGGCCGAGGAACAGCGCTGGATCGCCGTCATGCTGGACAAGCTCGCCGCCCAGGAGAGCAAGCGGATGCTCGGCGACGGCGATCTGGCCGAGCGCGCCGAACGGCTCTCGGAACAGTTCCTGCAGGCCCGCGCCCGCCCCGCGTCCGTGCGCTGGGTCACCAACCAGAACACCCGCTGGGGATCGTGCACCCCCGCCGAGGGCAGCATCCGCCTCTCGCACCGCCTCCAGGGCATGCCGGAATACGTCATCGACTACGTCCTGCTGCACGAACTGGCGCACCTCCTTGTCCCCGGCCACGGCCCCCGGTTCTGGAAGCTGCTGGAGTCCTATCCGCGCACCGAACGGGCCCGCGGATACCTCGAAGGGGTGGTCGCCGCCGACCGGCTGCCCCATCTGCCCGCCGCCCGCAGCGAATAGCGGCCGTGCCGCAAGCCCCCTGTACAGCCCCGGCATCACCCGCTGTCAGCGCCAGCGGTTAGCCTGGCGCGCACTACCAACTCACAGCCGGAGCGGGGGACGGGCATTACCTATGGCCAGGGAATTCCAGCGGGGCCACAAAGCCAGGATCGGTGACCTGACGGCAGGGACGGACCTGTACGTCGGCGTGCAGATCGGCGGACCGGGCCTCACCTTCGACATCAGCTGCTTCGGTCTCGACGCGGACGAACGGCTCTCCGACGACCGGTACTTCATCTTCTTCAACCAGCCGGCATCGCCCGAGGAGTCGATCCAGCAGCTCGGTGAGCAGGCAGGCGACACCCAGTCCTTCCGGGTCACCCTCGACCGCATCCCGCCGCAGATCAGGAAGCTGTCCTTCACCGCGGCTCTGGACGGCGCGGGCCAGGTCTCCCAGATCGGCCCCGGCTACATCCGGATCGTGGCAGGCGGCGAGGAAGTCGCCCGCTACTCCTTCAACGGCTCCGAGTTCAGCACCGAACGCGCCGTCATGCTCGGCGACTTCTACCTGAAGGACGTCTGGCGGTTCGCCGCCGTGGGTCAGGGATTCGACGGCGGCCTCGAAGCGCTGCTGAAGAACTTCGGCGGCGAGGTCGCCGAAGAGGAAGCCGCCCCCGAGCCCGCCCCGCCCGCCGCCGCGCAGGCCGTGCCGGGCTTCGCCCCGCCCTCCGGGGCGGCCCCCGCACCGTCCTTCGGCGCCCCCGCCGCACCGCAGCAGCCCGCCCCCGACTTCGGCCCGCCCCAGGGCGCGCCGCCCGCCGCTCCCACGCCGCAGCCGGCCGCGCCGCAGGTCCACAACGCGCCCACCATCGCCGCGCCGATGGCACCGCCCGCCGCGCCGGTCCCGCCCCCGGGAGCCCCCGGAGTCCCCGGCCAGCAGCCTCCCGCGCCCTACGGGCAGCCCGCCCCCGGCGGCTTCCCCGGGCAGCAGCCCCCGCCGCCCGCCCCGTACGGACAGCCCGCCCCGCCGCCCGGCGGGTACGGCGCGCTCCAGGGACAGCCGGGACAGGTCCCCGGGCAGCCCGCCCCGTACGGACAGCCGGGAGCGCCCTACCCGGGGCAGGCCCCGGCCGTGCCCGCGCAGGGCGGCCCCGGGCTCGGCGTCGTCCTGGAGAAGTACAAGGAAGCGCCCACCGGCCGGCGGTGGACGCCGCAGAACAGCAAGCTGGTCCGCGTCGACCTCGGTGTCGACGGCCAGCCGGTGCTCGCCCGCCAGGGCAGCATGGTGCTCTACCAGGGCAAGGTCGACTTCAGCTACAAGGGCGCCGGCTTCCGCGGTCGCATCGTGGGCAACGCCACCGGCCAGGAAATGCAGCTGATGCGCTGCTCGGGCCAGGGCCAGGTGTTCTTCGCCGAGAACAGCGCGCACGTCCACCCCATCGAGCTCCAGGGCGACGCCATCTGCGTGTCCGCCGAGAGCGTCCTCGCCTTCGACGAGTCGCTGCAGCACGAAGTGCGCCGCATCGAGGGCCACGGCATCCCCGGCGGCGCCCTGTTCACCATGCAGTTCCAGGGCACCGGCACGGTCATCGTCACCACCCAGGGCAGCCCCGTCGTGCTGCCGGTCACCCCGACCACCTTCGCCGACGCCAACGCCATCGTCGCCTGGTCCGCCGCCTCGCAGGTGATCATCTCCAGCCAGGTCAGCCTGCGACGGCACGCCTACCCCGGCCACTCCGGCGAGACCGTGAACCTCCAGTTCCGCGGCGCGCCGGGCAACTTCATCATCGTCCAGCCCTACGAGGTCTGAGGGAGCCCGGAACATGAGCCAGCAGCAGCTGTCGGGCTACGCCCCGACCCCGCCCGCCGCCCGCATGGAGAACCACGGCAGCGCCATGGCCAAGATCGCCATGCAGAGCGGCCAGGACGTCTTCGCCCGCACCGGATCGATGGTCGCCTACGAAGGCTTCATCCAGTACGAGCCCAACCCACCCGCCGTCCGCCAGATGGCCTCCCAGTGGATCACCGGCGAGGGCGCCCCGCTGATGAAGTGCAGCGGCGACGGCATCCTCTACCTCGCCGACTACGGCGCCGACGTCGTCTGCATCAACCTCAACGGCGACTCGCTCTCCGTCAACGGCACCAACCTCCTCGCCCTCGACGCGCACCTCCAGTGGAGCGTCCAGCGCGTCAAGGGCATGGCGAAATTCGCCGGCCAGGGACTCTTCAACGTCGGTGTCTCCGGCACCGGCTGGGTCGCCCTCACCTCCCGCGGCACGCCGATCGTCGTCGACTGCGGCCGTGGCGATGACGAGACCTACGTGGACCCCGACGCCCTGGTGGCCTGGTCCAGCAACCTGAAGATGAAGGGCAAGCGCAGCTTCAAGGCGTCCTCGATGATCGGCCGCGGCAGCGGCGAGGCGTACCAACTCGGCTTCTCCGGCGAGGGGTTCGTCGTCGTCCAGCCCAGCGAGGACAGCACCGACCGGCTCCGGGCCCGGGGCTGAGGGGGAGGACCGAACACACCATGCAGAGTCCGCTTTTCGCCTTCACCGAGGCACAGACCCAGGACCGCTACGCGCTGCAGAACGCACAACTGCTGCGCGTCGCACTCCAGGGCCACGAGGACATCCTCGCCCGCAAGGGCACGATGGTCGCCTACCAGGGGCTCCTCGAATTCGACGGCAACTACCAGACCCAGGGCCAGCACCGCGCCCGCGCGATGACCGGCGAGGGCCTGGAGCTGATGCGCGTCTCCGGGCAGGGCACCGTCTACCTCGCCAACCTCGGCCAGTACGTCCACGTCGTCGACGTCGACCACGACGGCCTGACCGTCGACAGCAGCTACGTCCTGGCGCTCGACTCGGGCCTCCACTGGGAGGTCGTCTCCGTCGACAGCCAGTACGGCATCTCCGGCACCGGCAAGTACCAGATCAACATCTCGGGACAGGGCAAGGTCGCCCTGATGACCTCGGGCCAGCCGCTGATGATGCAGGTCACGCCCGACAAGTACGTCAACGCCGACGCCGACGCGGTCGTCGCCTGGTCCGCCTCGCTGCGCGTCCAGATGCAGGCACAGACGCACTCGTCCGGCGTGTGGCGGCGCCGCGGAGGCACCGGCGAGGGCTGGGAACTCAGCTTCCTCGGCCAGGGCTACGCGCTGGTCCAGCCCAGCGAGCTGCTGCCGCCGCAGAACGCCGACATCGGCTCGGGTCTGGCCGCCCAGTTCGGCATGGGCCAACAGGGCGCCCGCGGCCACAACCAGGGCAACATCTTCACCAACTGACGGCCCCGCCGGCCGCCGGGGCGGACCCGCCCGCGCGCCTCTAGAGAAGCGCGCGGGTGCGGTCCACCAGACGCACCACCGAGTCGTCCGCGACGGACGCCACCTCGTCGTACCCGAACCACCGCAGATCCAGCGACTCGTCGCTGATCTCCGCGACCGCGCCCGCGGGTGCCAGAGCCGCGAACTGCACGTCCAGATGCCAGGCACACGGCGTGTGATGGCGGTCCAGCCGCACCGGGCCGCCCGGAAGCAGCGTCAGACCCTGCGCGATCCCGGACTCCTCCCGCGCCTCCCGCAGCGCCGCCTGCGCGAGGGTGGCGTCCTCCGGCTCGCAGTGGCCGCCCATCTGGAGCCACATCCCCAGCTTGCGGTGCAGCGTGAGCAGCACCCGGCCCTCGGCCGGATCGATCACCAGCGCGCTCGCCGTGAGGTGCCCCTCCTTGCAGGGCTTCCACATGCCGTCCTGGTGTGCCGCCAGGTGCTCCAGGTACGCGAGCCGCAGCTCCTCCTGGGCGGGCGACGGCGCGGGCCACTCCTTGAGCGCCCGCGCCGCCTCGTCACGCAGACTCACCGGTCACCTTCACCCTTGGCGCCGCCCTCGTCCTTGCCGTCGCCGGGCCCGTGACCCTCACCGGGCGTCTCCGGAGCGGCGTCCGGCGCCTGCGGGGCGTCCGGCTTGCGCAGGTCCGTCGTGCCGCTCGCCGCGTCACCCAGCATCTTGTCCAGCTCGGAGAAGTCCATCTGCTCGTGGTGCACGAAGCCGTCCGGATCGTCCAGGTCGGCTGCGGTCGGCAGCATGTCCGGGTGCTCCCACAGGCCGTCGCGGCCCTCCAGGCCACGGGCGTCCGTCAGCGACGCCCACAGCCGCGAAGCGTCCCGCAGACGCCGCGGACGCAGCTGGAGACCGATCAGCGTCGCGAAGGTCTGCTCCGCCGGGCCGCCGGTCGCCCGGCGCCGCCGCAGCGTCTCCCGGAGCGCGTCGGCCGACGGCAGGTGCGGCGCGGCTGCGGCGTGCACCACCGCGTCCACCCAGCCCTCCACCAGCGCCAGCGCGGTCTCCAGACGGGCCAGCGCGGCCTTCTGCTCCGGAGTGTCCTCGGGCTGGAACATGCCCTGCTGGAGGGCGTTCTGCAGCTCCTCGGGATGCTGCGGGTCGATCTGGCCGACCACGTCCTCCAGCTTGGACGTGTCGACCTTGATGCCGCGGGCGTAGCCCTCCACGGCACCGAACAGATGCGACCGCAGCCACGGCACATGCGCGAAGAGCCGCTGGTGGGCGGCCTCCCGCAGGGCGAGGTACAGCCGCACCTCCTCTTCCGGCACGCCAAGGCCCGCACCGAAGTGCGCGATGTTCCCCGGCAGCAGCGCGGCCTTGCCCGCCGGACCCAGCGGCAGCCCGACGTCCGTCGACCCGACGACCTCGCCCGCCAGGACGCCCAGCGCCTGGCCGATCTGGGTGCCGAACATCGCGCCGCCCATGGAACGCATCATGCCCAGGAGCGGGCCTGCCATGGCCTGCATCTCCCCGGGCAGCACATCACCCATCGCCGACCCGACCCGCTCCGCCAGCGGATTCACCAGGTCCTTCCAGACCGGCAGGGTCTCCTCGACCCACTCCGCACGGCTCCACGCCACCACCGAACCCGACCCCGAGGGCAGCGACGTCACGCCGTCCAGCCACAGGTCCGCCAGGCGCACGGCCTCCTCGACCGCGACGCGCTCACCGGGAGACAGGCTCGCGTCCTTGCTGCCGTCCTCGGCGCCCTGCGCGACGGTCTGCCGCGCGATGTCCTTGGCCATGTCCCAGTTCACCGGCCCGCCCTCGTACGAGAGCATCTGGCCGAGCTTCTGGAAGGCGGCGCCAAGGTCGCCAGGGTTCATCTGGCCGCCGGGACCGCCCATGCCGCCGAAGAGCGCCGCGAACGGATTGTCCGCGCCGCCACTCCCGCCGCCGAACCCGAACGGGTCCGCAGGGCCCTGGCCACCTCCCTGGCCGCCCTTCTTCTCGCCGTTGTCGCCGTCCTCCGGCTCCTCCGGCGGAAGGCCGAATCCAAATGGGGTGTCACTCACGGGTTTCCTCGGCTCGTAGGGCCGCCGGCCCGGGGCCGACGGCGACTGCCCGACATCACCCTCCAGCGTAGACACCCCGAGAGCTTCGGGCCTCGGTGCTTCGCTGTCGTGATGCCTGCGGCAGGATGGACGCCACCTGTACGTACGCGCCAGTACGCGTGCGTACTGAAGACAACCGCTGGAGACGCCCGGTGAGTTCCCCAGATCCGACCGTTCGCGCAGCGCGAAACGCTGCCGCCCCGACCGAGAAAGCAGGCCACACCGAAGACCGCACGGCCCCGCGGCCGGGCCGCCGCCCCGTCGTCGCCGTCACCGGAGCAGCCTCCGGGGTCGGTGAGCTGCTGACCCGCGCCCTCGTGGCATCCGACGAGGTCAAACAGGTCGTGGCCATCGACGAGAGGCGCGGCGACGTCCCCGAGGCGCACTGGCACCTGCTGGACGTACGCGACCCCGCCATCGCCGAGAAGCTGCGCGGCGCCGACGTCGTCGTCCACCTGGCGCTCGACCTCGACCTGGAGACCGACGCCGCGGCCCGCACCGCCTACAACGTCCGCGGCACCCAGACCGTGCTCACCGCCGCCGCGGCGGCCGGCGTCCACCGCGTCGTGCTGTGCACCTCCGCCATGGTCTACGGCGCGCTCCCCGACAACGACGTGCCGCTCGCCGAGGACGCCGAGCTGCGCGCCACCGCCGACGCCACGGGAGTCGGCGACCTCCTGGAGATCGAGCACCTCGCCCGCCGCGCGCCCCGCGCCCACCCCGGCCTGAACGTCACCGTGCTGCGGCCCACCGTCCTGGTGGGCGGCACCGACACCGCCCTGACCCGCTACTTCGAGTCGCCACGCCTCCTGGTCGTCGCGGGATCCCGCCCCGCCTGGCAGTTCTGCCACGTGGACGACCTGGTCAGCGCCCTGGAGTACGCCGCCCTGGAGAAGGTCGACGGCGAACTCGCCGTGGGCTGCGACGGCTGGCTGGACCAGGAAGAGGTCGAGGAGCTGTCCGGGATCCGGCGGATGGAACTGCCGTCATCGGTGGCCCTGGGCGCCGCCGCCCGCCTGCACCGCATCGGCCTGACCCCGTCGCCCGCGGGCGACCTCGCGTACACGATGCACCCGTGGGTGGTCAGCGGCAGCCGGCTCCACGAAGCGGGCTGGCGGCCCCGGTGGACGAACGAGGACGTCCTCGCCGAACTCCTGGAAGAAGTCGCGGGCCGGCACACCCTCGCCGGACGCAGGCTCGGCCGCAAGGACGCCACCGCGGCCGGCGCCGCCGGTGCCACCGTCGCCCTCCTGGGCACGGCGGCCCTGGTCCGGCGCGCCCGCAAGGCCCGCCGCCGCATCTGACCCGGGGACGGCGGGCGGGGCGGCCGGCCTGGAGGACCCTCCATACGGCGGCCCCGGCACCCGGCAGAACCGGCCATTCCCGTTCGCCCGCCGAGTACGGCACGATGGCAGCATGTCTGGCACGCCCCTCTCTTCGTCCCCGCGCCCCGACCACCCCGGTGAGCAGGCCGCGGCGGACCCGATCCGCCTCCTGGCGATCCGCGACACCCCGCTGTCCGTGGACGAGGTCCACACGGCCGTCGGTGACGCCGCGGCGGGCGGCACGGCCCTGTTCGTCGGCACGGTCCGCTCACACGACGGCGGCGCCGACGTCGACGGTCTCGGCTACTCCGCGCACCCGACGGCCGAGGCGGAGCTGCGCCGCGTCGCCGAGAAGGTCGTCGCCGACTTCCCCGTCCGCGCGCTGGCCGCCGTCCACCGGGTGGGGGACCTCGCCATCGGCGACCTCGCCGTCGTCGTCGCGGTCTCCTGCCCACACCGGGGCGAGGCGTTCGACGCCTGCCGCAAACTGATCGACGACCTCAAGCACGAGGTGCCGATCTGGAAGCACCAGACCTTCTCGGACGGCACCGAGGAGTGGGTGGGCGCCCAGTGAGCTACGGGGGAGGGGCCCCGCGGGCCGCGCCTGACGGCCCGCCACGTCTGCGTACGGTTTCCGGACGCTCGGCTGATCCGGTGCCTTGCGTTCCGGTTGCGTAACCCGCCCCCTGGCGTGAGCGTTGACCCGTCAGATGGTTAATCTGCTTATTCGTCGAATGTGGTTGTGCTAAGGGTCGGGAGGCCGCTATGGGTGCGCTCCTCTGGTTGTTGATTCCGCTCCTCGCCGCGCTCGCCGCCGCTCTCTGGAGCACCTGGACCCTGCGGAACCGCAAGAGCGGGGACGTCGCCGAGCTGGCCGGATACGCCCGGTTCCGCGCTGCGATGGAGAAGGAACACTCCGGGCCCGACGCGGCCTGACCGCGCTTCGCGGAGCCGTCAGCGACAGCCTCGTACGGACGGCCCCGCGGGCCGGTTGTCATACCCGTCCCGTACTGTCGTTCCATGCCACGCCGCACCGCGACGCTGCTCGCCTCGACACTGATGCTGATCGCGCTGCTCTGCGCCGGGGTGCTCATCCCCGTGCCGTATTCCGAGATGTCACCGGGACCGACGGTGAACACCCTGGGCGATCACGACGGCAAGCCGGTGCTCCAGATCGGCGGCCGGAAGACGTATCCGACGACCGGTCACCTCAACATGACCACGGTCCGCGTCACCGGCCCCGACTACACCATGAACCTCCTTGAGGCGGTCTACGGCTGGCTCGACCACGACAACGCCGTGGTCCCGCACAAGACGCTCTATCCCGAAGGACAGACGGCCGAGCAGGCGGACCAGGTGAACGCCGAGGAGTTCAGCCAGTCCCAGGAGAGTGCCAAGGTCGCGGCGCTCAAGCAGCTGAACATCCCCGTCGCCTCCCAGACCGTCGTCGGCTCCGTCGTCAAGGACAAGCCGGCCGACGGGCGGCTGCACGCCGGGGACGTGATCAAGGCTGTGGACGGCACGCCGGTCAAGGCGACGGGAGACGTCGCCAAGCTGGTGACCCGGCACAAGGCGGGCGAGAAGGTCGTCTTCACGGTCATCCCCGCCAAGGCCGCCGCCGCGGACGAGAAGAAGGGCAAGCGCCCCGAGGCCGGCCGGAAGCAGGTGACGCTCACGACGGAGAAGGCGGAGGACGGCCGTGCCGTCGTCGGCATCCAGGCCGGCGTCGACCACACCTTCCCGTTCCCCATCGACGTCAAGCTGGCCGACGTCGGCGGTCCGAGCGCCGGCCTGATGTTCGCGCTCGGCATCGTCGACAAGCTCACACCGCAGGACCTGACCGGCGGCAAGTTCGTGGCGGGCACCGGCACCATCGACGACGAAGGCAAGGTCGGGCCGATCGGCGGCATCTCGATGAAGACGGTCGGCGCGCGGGCCAAGGGCGCCGAGTACTTCCTGACGCCGAAGGACAACTGCGCCACCGCGGCCAAGGACATCCCGGACGGCCTCACCCTCGTGAAGGTCGACACCATCGGTGACGCGGTGAAGGCACTGAAGAAGATCAGCAGCGGGGACACGGCGGGCCTGCCCAGCTGCGCCAAGTAGCGACCGCAGCGCGGCCACTCGGGCAGAGGCCACACCCGCCCGCACCCCGGGGCGGACCGGCAGTACCGGCCGCCCGGGGCGCGGGTGTCGGCCGGTCAGGACTCGAAGGTCGTGGCCAGCGCGTCCGCGAGGCCCGGCACCAGTGAGGCGCCCGTGAGAACCTCGGAGGTCGAGTCCTTCTCGCGCAGCCGCAGCGCGGACTCCCGCGAACCGTCCCGCAGGACCGCCACCGTCATGCGGACCTCCTGACGGTCCGGATGTCCGGCCACCCACTTGGCGAGCTGCGCCTCGTCCATGCCGTCGGGCACGGAATCCTCGGCGGACGGCGGCAGCATCAGCCGCTCCACGGTCAGCGCGCAGCCGACGACCGCCTCCGGCCAGGCGATGGTGGCGAGGAATTCGTCGAGCGGCGCCCCCGCGGGGATCTCGTCCTGCTCGACGGGGGTGAGGGACGCGGTGGTGGAGTCATCGATACCGAGCTGCTCGGCGAGCGAAGGTTCCTGGTCACGCAGTTTCGCGGAATCGACGAGGGCGAACAGGCGGGCGGGCTGGTCCCAGCCGAGCCCGGCGCTGTACTCGTCGATTTCGAGTACCGCGCGGGTCAGTGGATCGGAGGCGAGAGGGGTGCCGTCAACGGGGAGGTTGGTCATGTTTCACATCGTGCCTTGTACACCCCGGAAATCGGGAACCGAGTAAAGCCTTCGTAAGTTGCATCAGTGGGTCCTACTATCGCCGGGCCTGTTCCACACGACAGCGAACTTCGAGGTGCGCACCTTGGCTTTCCAGATGCCGGACCGCGGCGGAGGCCCCTCCGGGCCACGGATCAGAGTCGGCCGACCGTCGCGGCGGGCCCGGACCCTGCTCATGACATTGGGCGTACTGGCCGTGCTGGCCATGCTCTTCGTGATGTTCTCGGGGTTCTGGACCGACTGGCTCTGGTACCGCTCGGTCAAGTACTCATCGGTCTTCACCACAACTCTGTGGACCAAGATCGGTCTTTTCGTCTTCTTCGGCGTGCTGATGGCCGTGGCCGTCGGCATCAACGTCTGGCTGGCCCACCGGCTGCGACCGCCGCTCAGCGCGATGTCCATGGAGCAGCAGAGCCTGGACCGCTACCGCATGGGCCTCGCGCCGTTCAAGAAGTGGGCGCTCCTCGCGATCGCCGCGGTCGTCGGCCTGATCGCCGGTGCCTCCGCGTCCGGTGAGTGGCGCACGTGGCTCCAGTGGGTCAACGGCGTGCCCTTCGGCCAGAAGGACCCGCAGTTCGGCAAGGACATCGCGTTCTACGCCTTCGATCTGCCCTGGTACCGCTTCCTGCTGAGCTTCGGCTTCGCCGCGGCGGTGCTGTGCCTGGTGGCCGCCGCGCTGACGCACTACCTCTACGGCGGACTGCGGCTGACGAGCCCCGGCTCGCGCGCGACGGCGGCGGCCACCGGCCATCTGTCCGTGCTGCTGGGCATCTTCGTGTCGCTCAAGGCCATCGCGTACTGGCTCGACCGGTACGGCCTGGCGGTGAAGTCCAGCGGCCTGAAGTCGGCCGACGGCTGGACGGGCCTGCGGTACGTCGACGCCAACGCCTACCTCCCGGCGAAGACGATCCTGTTCTTCATCGCGGCGATCTGCGCGGTGCTGTTCTTCGCCACCCTCTGGCGCCGTACGTGGCAGCTTCCGGTCATCGGCTTCGGCCTGATGGTGCTCTCCGCCGTGCTGATCGGCGGCCTGTACCCGGCGATCGTGCAGAAGTTCCAGGTCCAGCCGAACGAGCAGGCCAAGGAAGCGCCGTACATCAAGCAGAACATCAAGGCGACCCGGGACGCGTACGACATCCAGGACTCCGAGATCACCGGCTACAAGGGCAACTACAAGCCCGTCGGCAAGGAGGAGAGCCAGAAGCTGCGGGACAACGCGGACACCACCGCCAGCATGCGACTGCTCGACCCGAACGTGGTGTCCCCGGCGTTCCAGCAACAGCAGCAGGCGCGCGGCTACTACCAGTTCCCCTCCACCCTCGATGTCGACCGCTACAAGGACAAGGACGGCGCCGAACAGGACACCGTCATCGGTCTGCGCGAGCTGAACATCGCGGGTATCCCCGAGCGCAACTGGATCAACGACCACTTCAAGTACACCCACGGATACGGCGCGGTGGCCGCGAAGGGCACCGAGACGGCGGAGGGCGGCGGCCCGAAGTACACCGAGTCGAAGCTGCCGGCCAAGGGCCAGTTCGGCCCGTACGAACAGCGTGTGTACTACGGCGAGAAGACCACGCAGTACTCCATCGTCGGCGGTCCGCAGAAGGAGTTGGACTACTCCGACGACAACGGCGAGAAGAGCTACACGTACCAGGGCAAGAGCGGCGTCAACCTCTCCAACCCGATCAACCGCGCCGCGTACGCGGTGGCGTTCGGGGAGCCGCAGATCCTCTACTCCGGGGCGATCGGTGACGGCTCGCGGATCCTGTACAACCGCACGCCCAAGGAGCGCGTCGAAGCGGTCGCCCCCTGGCTGACCATCGACGGTGACGCCTATCCGGCGGTCATCGACGGCCGGATCCAGTGGATCGTGGACGCCTACACCACGAGCAACGGCTACCCGTACGCCTCGCGCACCACGCTCGGCGACACCACAGCCGATTCGCTCACCACCGGGCAGCGGGCGGTGATGGCCCAGCAGAACCAGGTCAACTACATCCGCAACTCCGTGAAGGCCACGGTCGACGCGTACGACGGCTCGGTCAAGCTCTACCAGTGGGACAAGAAGGACCCGGTCCTCAAGACCTGGATGAAGGCGTTCCCCGGCACGGTCGAGAAGAAGGACGCCATCAGCTCGTCGCTGGAGGAGCATCTGCGGTATCCGCAGGACCTGTTCAAGGTCCAGCGGCAGCTGCTGACGACGTACCACGTCACGGACCCCGGCACGTTCTACACCGGCTCCGAGCGCTGGCAGATCCCCAACGATCCGACGAACAAGTCGGGCAACTCCGTGCCGCCGTACTACCTGAGCATGAAGATGCCGGACCAGAAGGATCAGACCTTCTCGCTGACGACGACGTTCACGCCCAACAAGAGAGACAACCTCGGGGCGTTCATGGCCGTCGATGCCAACGCGAAGAGCGATGACTACGGCAAGATCAGAATTCTGAAACTGCCGTCGGAGACACCGGTCCCCGGCCCGCAACTGGTGCAGTCGAAGTTCAACTCCGATCCGAAGATCGCCAACGAGCTGAACATCCTCAAGAAGTTCGGCGACTCCGAGATCGAGTACGGCAATCTGCTGACCGTGCCCCTGGACGGCGGACTGCTGTACGTCGAGCCGGTCTATCTGCGCGGCGCGAACACCAACTACCCGCTGCTGAAGAAGGTCCTGGTCAGCTACGGCGACAACAAGCCGGTCCTGGAGAACTCCCTCGAGGACGCGCTGGACGTGGTCTTCGGCAAGAAGGCGCCCAGCACCGGCACGGCGCCACCGGGCGAGGGCCAGACGACGCAGCCTCCCGTGAACCAGACGGTCCAGGAGGCGTTGAACGACGCCCAGAAGGCGTACGAAGCCGGCGAGAAGGCCCGCGTCTCGGGTGACTGGGCCGGCTACGGCCAGGCGCAGAAGAAGCTCAAGGAGGCGCTGGACCGGGCCGCGGCGGCCGAGGAGAAGTCCGCGAAGAAGGGCGGCGGTTCGGGGGACTGAGCAGGCCACGGCCGACGCGCGTGCGGCCACCGGTGCCACCGGTGGCCGCACCGCGGAGGTGGTCAAGGGCCGTCCCCGCAGCGTGATACCTTGAGTTCACAACGACGCGGGGTGGAGCAGCTCGGTAGCTCGCTGGGCTCATAACCCAGAGGTCGCAGGTTCAAATCCTGTCCCCGCTACGGAAAAGACCAGGGCCCGGATTCCTTGAGAATCCGGGCCTTCGTCATGGATGCGGCCCCTCTGGGCAAGGCTCGCGGCGGGTTCGGCCGCGTCGGACTGCCGATGTGGGGAACCTGTGTGCTTGAGTTTGGCAAGTCGTTGTGTCGGGAAGTCGACAAACCGCTGAAGTGACCTCACTGGCTGCGGTATACCAGGTGTACGAGGGTTACGGGTGGTGCGACGATGGCTCTTATGGGGGACAAGGCAAGGTTGTTGGAGACGGACCGGTTTGCGTATGCGTCCGATGACGGGCGCGAATCCGAGTTGCCGATGGACGAGATGGAGGCCGCGGAGGCCGCCGAAGCGTCCGACGCGATGACCGAAACCGGTCATCGCCGGGCTGCCGAAGCGGGTGACACCGCGGCCATGAGTGTGCTCGGCGCACTGCTGCTGCGCCGAGGTGACCTCGACGGCGCCGAGCCGTATCTGCGCTCCGCGACCGTGGCGGGCGACCGCGCGGCGGCCAACAACCTCGGTGTGCTGCTGCACCAGAGGGGATACGTGGACGAGGCGTCCGGCTGGTGGCGGATCGCCGCCGTCGCCGGATCCGCGGCGGCGGCGCACGCGCTGGGCCGCTACCACCGGGAGCGCGGCGACGAGCCGGCGGCCGAGTACTGGCTGCGGCAGTCCGCCGAATCCGGCCACTGCCTGGGCGCCTACGCCCTCGCCGACCTTCTCGAACACCGCGGTGACGTCGGCGCCGAGCGCTGGTTCCGGGCCGCCGCCGAGCGCGGCCACCGCGAGGCCGCGTACCGCATCGCCCGGCTCGTCGAAGAGGGCCGCGGCGCGGACCGCCGCACGGCACCTGCCTACGGTGAACTGACCCAGGAAGCCGAGGCGGAGCAGTGGTACCGCCAGGCCGCCGCGCGCGGACACCGGCGTGCGGCCCTCCAGTTGGGCACGCTGCTGGAGGAGCGCGGCGACGTCCAGGAGGCGGGCCGCTGGTACCTCTCCGCGGCCAAGGACGGCGAGGCGAAGGCCGCCTGCGCGCTGGGCTTCCTGCTGCGCGACGCGGGCGACGTGGAAAGCGCGGCCGAGTGGTGGCGGCGTGCCGCCCAGGACGGCGACGGCAACGCCGCCAACGCCCTCGGCGCGCTGCACGCCGACCGCGGCGAGCTGCAGACCGCCGAGCGCTGGTACCGCGCCGCGCTGGACGCGGGCGACGTCAACGGCGCCTACAACCTCGGGCTGCTCTGCGCCGAGCAGGGCCGGGCCGGGCGCGGTGAGCAGTGGTACCGCAGGGCCGCGTACGCCGGGCACCGCGAGGCCGCCAACGCGCTCGCCATCCTGCTGCTCCAGCGCGGCGACGCGTCGGGTGCCGAACCGTGGTTTTCCAAGGCGGCCGAGGCCGGCAGCGTGGACGCGGCGTTCAACCTCGGCATCCTGTTCGCCGGACGCGGCGAGGAGCGCATCGCGCACACCTGGTACGAGCGGGCCGCCGCCGCCGGGCACACCGAGGCGGCTCTCCAGGTCGCGATCGTCCAGCAGCGCGGTGGCGAGGACGCCGCCGCGGAGCGGAATCTGCGCTGCGCCGCGGAGGGCGGCAGCGCCGAGGCGGCGTTCCGGCTCGCCGACCTGCTGGACCGCAGGGCGGTGGAATCGGGCCGCGGCCGGCTGCCCGACGAGGCGCGGACGCCGGACGACGAGAGCACCCGCTGGTACGAGAAGGCCGCGCGCGAGGGGCACCGTCGCGCCCAGGTCCGGGTTGGCATGTTCGCGGCGGCTCGGGGTGAGGTGGTCGAGGCCGCGAAGTGGTACCGGGCCGCCGCCGAAGCCGGCAGCCGCAACGGCGCCTTCAACCTCGGCCTGTTGCTGGCCCGCGAGGGCAGCCTGCCCGAGGCCGCCCTGTGGTGGCAGCGGGCCGCCGCGGAAGGGCACGGACGGGCGGCGCTGCGGCTGGCGCTGCTGGCCGCCCGCCGCGGCGCGCTGGCCGAGGCCCAGACCTGGTGCGCGCGGGCCGTGGAGCTGGGGCCGCCTGAGGTCGCCGAGCGGGCGGCGCGGCTGCGGGCGGCCCTCCAGGAGGAACTCAGCGCCTGAGCCCCGGGGCGGCTTCGGGGGCCCGGTCCCCGAGGCCGGTCCCTGAGGCGGGGCCCGGGGCCTGCGGAAGGGATTTGCGCTGGTCGTCGGCCTGGGGTTAGAGTAAAGACACAACGGCGCGGGGTGGAGCAGCTCGGTAGCTCGCTGGGCTCATAACCCAGAGGTCGCAGGTTCAAATCCTGTCCCCGCTACTGCAAGACGAAGGCCCGGATTCCTTGAGGATCCGGGCCTTCGTCGTATGCGCGGCCGGTCTTCGTTCCTCGGGGTTCTTCGGGTCGGTGCGATCCTCGGGCCGGTGCGTGCCCTTCCCCTGGCTTTCTCTGCCCGGTGCCGCTGTGCCCTCTGGTGGGGCGTGGGGTCGTTGCGTCCAGGCATGCGAACGGACCCGCGTCCGTCAGGGGCGCGGGTCGGCAAGGGGATGCGAGCGGCCCGGACGGGGCGCGCCCGGGGTGTCAGGTGGCGGCGTTGCAGGTGGGGCAGATGCCCCGGTAGGTGACCGTTACCTCGGAGACCTGGAAGCCGTACCGCTCGGGCTCGGGGAGCGCGGTGAGCGGGTCGCCCTGGACGTGGACGTCCCGGATCGTGCCGCAGCGGGAGCAGACCAGGTGCTGGTGGTCGTGGTGGGCGTTCGGGTCGTAGCGCTTGGCCCGGCCGTCCGTGCTGACCTCCAGCACCTCGCCGAGCGAGACCAGCTCGCCGAGCGTGTTGTAGACCGTGGCGCGGGAGATCTCGGGGAGCCGGTCGCTCGCGCGTGCGTGCACTTCGTCGGCGGTGTAGTGGACGTGGTCGCCGTCGAGCACCTCGGCGACCACGCGCCGCTGTGCGGTCAGACGCCAGCCGCGTTCCCGGAGTCGTTCCAGCAGGTCACTCATGCCATTCACCTATCAGTCAGATAAAGCCAGGGTAGCAGCGGCCGGTCCATCACCGGATCGGGTATGGCTTTCGGGTGCTTCTTGACTTAGACAATGTCCAATGTAGGATCGGCAACGGCACAAGCCAAGGGCAGGTGTAGAGACATCAGGAGGCGCACGTGTCGGTAGAGAGCACTACGGGACCGCTGACCACGGAGTCCGGGGCTCCGGTTGCGGACAACCAGAACAGCGAGACGGCCGGCGTCGGCGGACCGGGTCTGATCCAGGACCAGCTCCTGATCGAAAAGCTCGCGCACTTCAACCGCGAGCGCATTCCCGAGCGCATCGTTCACGCGCGGGGCGGCGGTGCGTACGGCACCTTCACCGTCACCGCCGATGTGACCAAGTACACGCGGGCGAAGTTCCTCTCGGAGATCGGCAAGCAGACCGAGACGTTCCTGCGCTTCTCGACGGTCGCGGGCAGCCTCGGTTCGGCGGACGCGGTGCGTGACCCCCGGGGCTTCGCGCTGAAGTTCTACACCGAAGAGGGCAACTACGACCTCGTCGGCAACAACACCCCGGTGTTCTTCATCAAGGACGCCATGAAGTTCCCCGACTTCATCCACACCCAGAAGCGCGACCCGTACACCGGCTCGCAGGAGGCGGAGAACGTCTGGGACTTCTTCGGCCTCTCGCCGGAGACCACTCACCAGGTGACCTGGCTGTTCGGCGACCGTGGCATCCCGGCCTCGTGGCGCCACATGGACGGCTTCGGCTCGCACACCTTCCAGTGGAACAACGCGGCCGGCGAGGTCTTCTGGGTCAAGTACCACTTCAAGACCGACCAGGGCATCAAGACCCTCACCCAGGCCGAGGCGGACAAGGTCGCCGGCGAGGACGCCGACAGTCACCAGCGTGACCTGCGGACGGCCATCGAGCGGGGCGACTTCCCCAGCTGGACCGTGCAGGTGCAGATCATGCCCGCGGCCGAGGCGGCGAACTACCGCTTCAACCCGTTCGACCTGACCAAGGTCTGGCCGCACGAGGACTACCCGCCGATCGAGATCGGCAAGCTGGAGCTGAACCGCAACCCGCAGGACATCTTCGCCGAGGTCGAGCAGTCGGCCTTCTCCCCGCACCACTTCGTGCCGGGCATCGGCCCGTCCCCCGACAAGATGCTCCAGGGCCGGCTCTTCGCCTACGCGGACGCGCACCGCTACCGCGTCGGCATCAACGCCGACCACCTGCCGGTCAACCGCCCCCGGGCCACCGAGGCCCGCACCTACGGGCGGGACGGCTTCCTCTACGACGGCCGGCACGCGGGCCGGAAGAACTACGAGCCGAACAGCTTCGGCGGTCCGGTCGAGACCGGCCGGGCGCTGTGGCAGTCGGTCGAGGTGTCCGGCGCCAGCGGCGAGAGCGCGGCGCCCTCGCACACTGAGGACGACGACTTCGTGCAGGCGGGGAACCTCTACCGGCTGATGCCGGAGGACGCGAAGGAGCGTCTGATCAACAACCTGGCGGGCACCATCTCCGAGGTGTCCCGCGAGGACATCCGCCAGCGGGCGATCGAGAACTTCCGCAAGGCGGACGCGGACTACGGCAAGCGGCTGGAAGCCGCGGTCCAGGCCCTGCGCGGCTGACGAGCGGTTTCCCCCGGCCGGGCCGCCACTGCCCACGCGGCAGCGGTGGCCCGGCCGGGGGCGGCGCGCGACGGCTGCTTGCCGTACCAGCCGAAGAGGCCGGATGCCATGGGGCTCCGGCCTCTTCGTGCCCGCGGCCTCAGGCGGGTACCGCGTCGGTCCTCACGATGGCGGCCGAGCGGCAGCGGATGATGTCACGGACCGATACGACGCCGACCGGCTCGCGGTCGTCGAGGACGATCAGATGCCGGAAGCCGCCGCGCACCATGGCGTCCGCGGCGTCGTCCAGGGTCCAGTCCGGCGCGGCGAAGACCACATCGGACGTGGTGTGGGTCTGGGCGGTCTCCCGGTCCGGATTCTCGCCCGCTCCCAGGGAGTTGAGGATGTCGCGCTCGGTGAGGATCCCGAGGCCGCTGGTGTCGGTGTCGAGTACGACCGCCGCGCCGACGCGGCGGGCCGCCATCAGCTGGGCGGCCTGACGGAGGGTGTGCGCGGGCCCGATGGTGAGGACCAGCGTGCTCATGGCGTCCTTGACGAGCAGGGGCATGGAAGAGAGCCACCTCCTTGGCGGATGTGAACTCGAGAAGGAATTCACAAGTTCACAAACGTGGGGATTCTCATGTTCACATGCGCTCCGGCGGGGTCACAAGGGGCAGGGGCCGGACGTCTGCCCGGCCCCCGT
The DNA here is from genome assembly GCF_043199105.1 of Streptomyces sp. NPDC048644. Taxonomy (NCBI): domain Bacteria; kingdom Bacillati; phylum Actinomycetota; class Actinomycetes; order Kitasatosporales; family Streptomycetaceae; genus Streptomyces; species Streptomyces sp. NPDC048644. The sequence goes on along the minus strand of NZ_JBICVO010000004.1, from coordinate 346,744 downwards.
CACCACGCAGGTCAGTGCCGTGCGTCGCCGACGTAGGCCAGCAGGTCGTCGTGGAGCAGGCCGTTGGAGGCCGCGGCGTTTCCGCTGTGCGGGCCCGGCTTGCCGTCCAGGCCGGTGAACCGGCCACCGGCCTCCTGCACCACGACGGCGCAGGCCGCCATGTCCCACAGGGAGAGTTCCGGCTCCGCGCAGATGTCCACCGAGCCCTCGGCGACCATCATGTACGGCCAGAAGTCGCCGTAGGCCCGGGTGCGCCAGCAGTCCCGGCCCAGCTCCAGGAAGCCGGACAGCTTGTCGCGCTCCTCCCAGCCGGCCAGCGACGAGTACGCGAACGAGGCGTCCCGGATGCTGCCGACCTCCGAGACGTGCAGCCGGCTGGCGGAGGTCAGGCTCCGCCCCGTGAAGGCGCCGAGGCCCTCGGCCGCCCACCACCTGCGGTTGAGCGCGGGGGCCGAGACGATGCCGACCACCGGGCGGTCGCCGCCCTCGCCGCGCTCCATCAGTGCGATCAGGGTGGCCCAGACCGGCACCCCGCGGACGTAGTTCTTCGTGCCGTCGATCGGGTCGATGATCCAGCGGCGCGGTCCGGCGCCCTCGGTGCTGCCGAACTCCTCGCCGAGCACCGAGTCGCGTGGCCGTGCCCGCTGGAGATGGCCGCGGATCAGCTCCTCGGCGGCCTTGTCCGCCTCGCTCACCGGGGTCATGTCCGGTTTGGTCTCGACCTTCAGGTCGAGTGCCTTGAACCGGTCCATGGTGGCGGCGTCAGCGGCATCCGCCAGGACGTGGCCGAGACGGAGATCATCGTGATAGTCGGGCATGTGCGAACAGTATCGACTGGTATACGCAGGAGCCACACGGCCATGGTCCGCCGGGCGTGTACGACGGTTCGGGCCCGCTGTGCGGCGACCCTTGACAGTCCCTGGCGCCACGTCAATTCTGTCCGCACGCCGGTCATTTGGGCCGGTGGGCCGGGGAGGCGACGATGCCTGCAGCGCGTGATTCCTTGCTCGATGCCGCGTACACGGCGCTGGCGAGCCGCCCCTGGACGGCGGTCAGGATGGTGGACGTGGCGGCCCGCGCCGGGGTCTCGCGGCAGACCCTCTACAACGAGTTCGGCAGCAAGGAAGGGCTCGCCCGCGCGCTCGTGCGCCGCGAGACCGACAGCTATCTCGCGGGTGTCGAAAGGGCCCTGGCCGACGGCCGGCCCGCGCGCACCGGGGACGACGCGGCGGGCCGGGTCGTCGCGGCTGCCGCCTGGACGCTGCGCACCGCCCGCGCCAACCCCCTGGTGCGGGCCGCGCTGACGGGCTGCTGGAGCGACCGGCTGCCGGCCCCGCCGCCGGTCCGTGGCGCGCGGTCCGGTGTCCCCGCGCCGCGTCGGCCGGCCGGTGACGCGCCGCTGCCGGGGCCCGCCGAATGGGTCGGCAGGTTCTGCGACCGCGCGGTGGCCGCCCTGGAGCCGGACTGGCCCGCCGAGGAACTGCCCGCCCTGGGCACCGCCTGCGAGGCCGCCGCCCGGCTGACCCTGTCCTGTGTCGTCGCCCCCGAGACCGGCCCGCCCGTGCGGGCCCCGGGGCGGCGGGGAGCGCAGAGACCCGGCGCGGCACCTTCCGGCGCCGGAGGCAGGCGGGAAGCGGAGACCGAGGCGGTGGCGCGGCTGGTGCGCGGGGCGTTCGCCCGCCTTCCCGAGGCCCGTGGAACGTCCGGCAGCGCGGTGTCCGACGGGGGCCGGGCCGCGGGCTGAGCGAGGGTCACGGCTGGGTGCGGCGGGACGTGTTCGCCGCGGGGCTGCGGGTGCCCGCGGTCTCCCGGGGCCGGTCGGTCAGTGGGCCGATCCCGACAGCTGCAGCCCGACGACACCGATGATCACGAGGGTGATGGACACGAGCTTCAGCGTGGAGACCACGTCGCCGAGGAAGACCATGCCGTAGATCGCCGTGCCGGCCGCGCCGATGCCGGTCCAGACCGCGTACGCGGGGCCGACGTCGAGCTTGCGCAGGGACAGCGTCAGCAGGCCGAAGCTGGCCAGTGCGAAGGCGGCGAAGGCGACGGTCGGGAACAGGCGGGTGAAGCCGTGCGACAGCTTGAGGCAGACCGCGAAGCCGGTCTCCAGGAGACCTGCCACCACGACGAGCAGCCACGCCATATCCCATGCCTCCGTCAGATCCTGACCGCTCCGCCTGCCTTGGTGTGATTATGCCTTTACCTCGGGCGGCGGCGGGCGAACTCCGGTGATCAGTCGCCCTCGCGTCGCTCACGGGTCGACAGGAGGCGCCGCAGTGAATACAGCCTGGCGGGGTCGGCGTGGCCACCGGCGACCCAGGCGTCCAGCGCGCAGTCCTGCTCGTCGTGGCTGCACGCGCGCGGGCACTCGGTGGTGCCGGGCACCAGGTCGGGGAAGGCCAGGATGACCCGCGACGGATCGACGTGGTGCAGCCCGAAGGACCGTACGCCAGGGGTGTCGATGACCCAGCCCGAGTCGCCGGGCAGTGGCAGGGCCAGCGCGGATGTGGTGGTGTGCCGGCCGCGGCCGGTGTGCGCGTTGACATGCCCTGTCGCCCGACGGCGGTTCGGCACCAGGGAGTTGACCAGGGTGGTCTTGCCGACGCCCGAGTGGCCGACGAAGGCCGTCATGCGTCCCGTCAGCCGCTCGCGCACCCGGTCGGCGGCGGCGCCGTCGGCGAGTTCGTCGCGGTTGGTGACCAGGTAGGGGACGCCCAGCGCGCCGTAGGACTCCAGGAGGCTGTCGGCCGACGCCAGGTCGGACTTGGTCAGCACCAGCAGCGGGTCGAGGCCCGCGTCGTAGGCGGCGACCAGGCAGCGGTCGATCAGCCGGGGGCGCGGCTCGGGGTCGGCGAGTGCGGTGACGATGGCGAGCTGGTCGGCGTTGGCGACGACGACCCGCTCGTACGGGTCGTCGTCATCGGCCGTACGGCGCAGCGTGGAGGTGCGCGGCTCGACCCGGACGATGCGCGCCAGGGTGTCCTTGGCGCCGCTCAGATCGCCGACCACGGCGACGCGGTCGCCGACGACCGCGCTCTTGCGGCCCAGTTCGCGGGCCTTCATCGCGGTGACCGTGCGGTCGTCGATGAGGACGGTGAGACGGCCCCGGTCGACGGTCAGGACCAGGCCCTCGGACGCGTCCTCGTGCTTGGGGCGGATGTTGGTGCGGGGACGGTTGCCCTTGCGGTTGGGGCGGACACGGATGTCGTCCTCGTCGGGGTTCTTGCCGTAGCGGCGCATGGCGGCGGAAACCCTCAGGCTCTCCGGGCGGCGGGGCCGGACGCGGGGGTGAGCATGTCCGTCCACATCGCGGGGAAGTCGGGGAGCGTCTTGGCGGTGGTGGCGACGTTCTCCACCTCGACGCCCTGGACGGCCAGACCGATGAGGGCGGCGGCGGTCGCCAGGCGGTGGTCCTCGTACGTGTGGAAGACGCCGCCGTGCAGCGGGCGCGGCCGGATGTGCAGGCCGTCGGCGGTCTCGGTGACGTCGCCGCCCAGGCCGTTCAGCTCCTTGGTGAGCGCGGCCAGCCGGTCCGTTTCGTGCAGCCGCAGGTGGGCGACGCCGCGCAGGGTGGAAGGCGAGTCGGCGAGCGCCGCGACGGCGGCGATGCCGGGGGTCAGCTCGCCGACCTCGCTGAGGTCGACGTCGATGCCGTGCACCGCGCCGCCGCCGGTGAAGGTCAGGCCGCTGTCGGTCAGCTCGCAGGAGCCGCCCATGGCGGTGAAGATCTCGCGCAGCGCGTCACCGGGCTGGGTGGTGTGCTCGGGCCAGTCAGGGATGGTGACCCGGCCGCCGGTCACCAGGGCGGCGGCCAGGAACGGCTGGGCGTTGGAGAGGTCGGGTTCGACGACCAGGTCGCGGCCGAGCAGGGCGCCAGGGGTGACCCGCCAGACGTTCGGCTCGCCGCCCGACTCGGGGGTGTCCACCTGGGCGCCGGCGCTGCGCAGCATGTCGACGGTCATCCGGATGTGCGGCATGGACGGCAGCGCCGAGCCGATGTGCCGGACCTCGACACCCTGGTTGAAGCGCGGGGCGGACAGCAGCAGGGCGCTGACGAACTGGGAGGACGAGGAGGCGTCGATCTCGACCGGGCCGCCGTCCAGGGCGCCGCTGCCGTGCACCGTCATCGGGAGGGCGCCGCGGCCGTCGTCCTCGATCCTGGCGCCGAGGGCGCGCAGCCCCTCGATCACGCCGCCCAGCGGACGTTCGTAGGAGCGCGGGTCGCCGTCGAAGCGGATCGGGCCGTCGGCGAGGGCAGCGACCGGGGGGAGGAAGCGCATGACCGTGCCGGCGTTGCCGACGTCGACGGTGGCCGGGCCGCGCAGTCCGGCCGGGATGATCCGCCATGCCTCGCCGCCGCCGCCCGGCGGCTGCCCGCCCGCGGAGCTGGAGGACGCGGTCTCCTCGATGCCGACGCCCAGGGTGCGCAGCGCCTCGGCCATCAGCAGGGTGTCCCGGGAGCGCAGCGGGCGGCGGAGCCAGCCCGGCTCGGACGAGAGGGCGGCCAGCACCAGTCCGCGGTTGGTGACCGATTTGGAGCCTGGCACGGTGACGGTCGCATCGACCGCCCCGGAGGCGACGGGGGCGGGCCAGAGGGCGGGAAGTGCTGGGCGCTCGGTCATGCCCCTCACTTTAATCGCTGGGCAAGGGTGCCGATCTTGATCAAAAACGGTGCAACTCTCACGAAACATGACGCTGGTAGGGCGTGTGGGCCCGAATCCGGTTCGTGGCTTGCCCGTTCGGGGGACAGGGCCAAGGGGCGGGCCGGTGTTCCGGGCCTCCCGGAGGCGGGCCGCCCCGCCCGTCAGATCCCCAGCAGCCAGCGTCCGCCGCCGATCAGCGAGCAGAGCGTCACGACGTGGAACAGGCCGAGCCAGACGACCGCGGGGACGTGCGTCAGCCGCGCCAGCTGGTCGGGGTCGGAGTCGCCCTCCCGCCGCTCGGCCATCATCCCGGAGGGGCTCACGAAGGCGGGGCGGGCCATCCGCCGCCGCTTGCGCTGCAGCTCGAACGGCGGCCGTACGCCGCCCAGCAGCAGGAACCACACCACCACGTACGCGAACGCGGCCTGGACGTCCGGTGTGGTCAGCCAGGAGACGAGGACGAACGCGGCGCCCGCCAGGACGACGGTGAGCACGCCGTAGGCGTTGCGGATCATCACCAGCATCGCGATCAGCAGCACCGTCGCGCCCCACAGCAGGGCCGTGATGTGCCCGGCCGCCAGCAGTGCGGCGCCCGCGAGCCCCAGCAGGGACGGCGTGATGTAGCCGGCCGCCGCGGTGAGGATCATGCCGATGCCGGTCGGCTTGCCGCGCGAGACGGTCAGCCCGGAGGTGTCCGAGTGCAGCCGGATGCCCTCCAGGCGGCGCCCGGTGACCAGCGCGAGCAGGCCGTGGCCGCCCTCGTGCGCGATGGTGACGGCGTTGCGGGACAGTCGCCAGGCGGGGTGCGGGGCGACCGCGGCCAGCGCGACGACCGCCGTGACGATCACCAGCCAGGCCGGTGGATCGGGCTGGATCCCGAAGACGCGGCTCCATACGTCCGTGAGGTGATCGGTGTCCATGTCGTCCCTTCGTGTGGCATGGCAGTGTGGCACGCATGTGCGGAAGGTATGCAGCGAGTCGCAAGCCCGAGGACCTGGTGGGAGTTTTCGGCGTCCGGCGCTGGGATCCGGAGGAGACCCTGGCGCCCGACTTCAACATCGCCCCGACGGTCAACGTGCACGCGGTGCTCGAACGTCCCCTGAAGGGCGAGGCGGCTGCCGCGTTCCCCCCGGGAGCGCCGGTGCGCCAGTTGCGGACGCTGAAGTGGGGCCTGGTGCCGTCGTGGTCGAAGTCACCCGAAGGCGCCGCGAAGATGATCAACGCGCGGTCTGAGACGGTGCACGAGAAGCCGTCCTTCAAGCAGGCGTTCGCCGCCCGCCGCTGCCTGCTCCCCGGGGACGGCTATTACGAGTGGGTGACCGCACCGGAGGAGCGGGAGCTGGAGGAGCGCGGCAGGAAGAAGCGGGCGCGGAAACAGCCGTACTTCGTGACGCCGGCCGACGGCTCCGTGATGGCGATGGCCGGGCTCTACGAGTTCTGGCGGGACACCACCCTGCCCGGCGACCACCCGCAGGCGTGGTGGGTGACCTGCACGGTCCTCACGACCGAGGCCGAGACCACGCCGCTGGCCGGAGCCGAAGGCGGCGAAGGTCCGCAGTCGCTGTCCGACATCCACCCCCGGATGCCGCTGGTCATGCCCCCGGACCGCTGGGACGCCTGGCTCGACCCGGCACCCACAGGACTCGACCGGCTGCGCGGACTCCTCGCGCCGCCGCCCCCGGGGCTGATGCGCGCCTACCCCGTCCCGACGGACGTCAGCAACGTCCGCAACAACGGACCCGAGCTGCTCACCGAACTCGAAGGGCCCGAGGCCGCCACCCTCTTCTGAAGCGGCGCACCCGCTCCCCGCGCGCACGCCCGGCAGGATGGGGGTATGAGCACAGGGGCGAACGAGAGCGAGACGGTGGCGACACCGGCAGGGGACGCGCGGATCAGCTGGTACCGGGCGCCGGTGCCGGCGCGGGCCGTGGTGGCCGTCGGGCACGGCGCAGGCGGCGGGATCGAGGCGCGCGACCTGCGGGCCCTGGCCGCCGCGCTGCCGGGCCGTGGCTACACCGTGGCACTGGTCGAGCAGCCGTGGCGGGTCGCGGGCAAGAAGGTGGCGCCCGCGCCCAAGACCCTGGACGTGGCATGGACGGCGCTGTGGCCCGCGCTGGAGAAGCCGGGGCTGCCGGTCGTCGCGGGTGGCCGCAGCGCGGGCGCCAGGGTGGCCTGCCGCACCGCACGTGAACTGGGCGCGCACGCCGTCCTCGCCCTCAGCTTCCCGCTGCACCCGCCGGGCAGGCCCGAGAAGTCACGGGCCGACGAACTGGCCGGTGCGGGGGTGCCGACGCTGGTCGTCCAGGGCGGCCGGGATCCGTTCGGCGGGCCTGGCGAGTTCCCGGACGGCACGGAACTGCGCGAGGTGGCACACGGGGATCACGGATTCGCGGTGCCCAAGAAGGCGGGGGTGACGGAGGCGGAGTCGATGGACCGGCTCACCGCCGCGGTGGTGGAGTGGCTGGACGGGCTCTTCGGCTGATCCCCGGCGGGCCTCACTCCGTCCGGCCGTGTGGCCGGGCGCGTACGTGCATCCGCTCGCCCTGCCTGCCGAAGAGGCTGAGCAGCTCCACCGGCTCGTCGTCCGCCGGGCCGAACCAGTGCGGCAGCCGGGTGTCGAACTCCGCCGCCTCGCCCGCCTTCAGCAGGACATCGCGGTCGGCCAGCAGCAGCCGCAGCCGGCCGGACAGTACGTAGAGCCACTCGTAGCCCTCGTGGGTGCGCTGCTCGGGCGGGCCCTTGACCGGGTCGATGACGAGCTTGAACGCCTGGAGGGCACCCGGCTGGCGGGTCAGCGGCACGAACGTCATGTGCTCGCGCCGCTGTGCCACCGCGCGCACCCGCGGGTCGCCGACCTCCGGCGCGCCCACCAGCTCGTCCAGCGGCACCTGATGGGCCTGTGCCAGCGGCAGCAGCAGTTCGAGGGTGGCCCGGCGCCCGCCGGATTCCAGCCGGGAGAGGGTGCTGACCGAGATGCCGGTGGCCTCCGAGAGCGAGGCCAGGGTCACCGACCGTTCCTGGCGCAGGCGGCGCAGCCGCGGTCCGACCTCGGAGAGCACCTGTTCGTACGCGTTGTCCGTCACCCCTCCATTGCTGAAGCGGCAATGTGTTTTGTCAAGCCCTGGGGGAGCGGAGGGCGGGGCGGGAATGAAGGGCCGGGTGCGGCAGTTGTCGAGAGGGCGTACGCGGCGGTTCCGATGGCCGGTGCGCCCGCTGTCCGGCCCCGGCGGAACGGGGGCGGCGGGGCGGGAATGGCCGCGGCGGTCCGGCTGTTGACCAAGGCGTACGACGCCCGAGTACATCCAGCGCATCGTGAGGAATGGGAGCCCGCCGCATGGGAATCGCTTGCCCGGCCCGTCCGGCCGCCGATCTACAGTGGTCGCAGGTGCAGGTATCGCAGCCCGCTCTGGCTGGAGCGGCGGTGGCACCGGATCGTCGTCTATTCTCCGAATCGAGTGGGTCCGCATCCGGATCCGTCACGGTGGTGGAGGAGGTGGGTCCGGTCACTGGGACCGACGCAGGGACCGACGGCACGGCTGAGGAGCACGCCGGGGCCCGGAAGGAGAGCGACGCCGAGCGCAACGCCCGCTTCGAGCGTGACGCCCTCACCTTCCTGGACCAGATGTACTCCGCCGCGCTGCGCATGACGCGCAATCCGGCCGACGCGGAGGACCTGGTGCAGGAGACGTACGCAAAGGCGTATGCGTCCTTCCACCAGTTCCGGGAGGGCACCAACCTCAAGGCGTGGCTGTACCGCATCCTCACCAACACCTTCATCAACTCCTACCGCAAGAAGCAGCGGGAGCCGCAGCGCAGTGCCGCCGAGGAGATCGAGGACTGGCAGCTCGCGCGCGCCGAGTCGCACATGTCGACGGGGCTGCGCTCCGCCGAGTCGCAGGCGCTCGACCACCTGCCCGATTCGGATGTGAAGGCCGCGCTCCAGGCCATTCCCGAGGAATTCCGTATCGCGGTGTATCTCGCGGACGTCGAGGGGTTTGCGTACAAGGAGATCGCCGACATCATGGGGACACCCATCGGCACGGTGATGTCCCGCCTGCACCGAGGCCGACGCCAACTGCGCGGCATGCTGGAGGATTACGCCCGTGAGCGCGGGCTGGTCCCGGCCGGGGCAGGGGCTGCGGCGGAGGCACCGCAGCCGCACGACCGGAAAGGCTCGGGATCATGAGCTGCGGAGATCCGCACGACAAGGACTGCTCCGAGGTTCTCGACCACCTCTACGAGTATCTCGACCGTGAGATGCCCGCGGGCGAGTGCGAGAAATTCCAGGTGCACATCGACGAGTGCTCGCCGTGCCTGGAGAAGTACGGACTCGAACAGGCCGTCAAGAAGCTGGTCAAGCGCTGCTGCGGTCACGACGACGTGCCCACCGACCTGCGCTCGAAGGTCATGGGCCGGATCGACCTGATCAGGGCGGGCGAGACCGTCCCCGAGGTCAGCGTCCTCGACCAGGCCAAGCACGAACAGGCACAGCGGAACCGCGCCGCCGCCCCGGGCGCGGACAGCGGCGACACCCCGGCTGCCTGCGGCGACGCGGACGCACCGGCCGCCGCCGGCCAGGACGACTCCGCCGCAGCACGTACCGAGGCCGCACGCGCCGAATAAGGCACCGCGTCACCCTAAGGGGTGAGGGACGGGGCGATTCGTCCCGCCCGATCCGCCGATGCGCCGTCGCGCGCCTCTCGGCCCCTTTATCCTCACCGAATCCCCGCGCACGGGACACCCCTGTGCGGGGACACGCTGTGGCTTCGGGGAGGAGGGCGCGATGCGGGAACTGCCGGTGACCGCGCAGGGGTTCATCGGCTGCGCCGTGCTCGCCGCGGCGCTGTGCGCGGCCCCCGCCGCGGGACTCGGCGCCGACGCGCCCTGGGGCGACGCCGCCGCCCTCGCCACCCTCTACGCGGTGTGCGAGCGGGCGCGCCACTGCCCGGTGCAGGGCCGCCGCGAGCCGATCGGCGGCACCGCGTTCTTCCCCGTGTTGCTGGCCGGGGTCTTCCTGCTGCCGCCACCGCTCGCCGCGCTGGCCGCCGTACCGGGCGGGCTGACCGCCCCCGCCGAGGCGCGGTCCGCCGCCGCCCGCAGGCTCTGGCACGCCGCCGAACTGGCCCTGGCCTGCTGGGTTTCCGCACACGTCTGCCAGGCGACGGGCCATCACCCGCTGTCCGTACCGCAGTTCCCCGCCCTGCTGCTGCCCGCCGCGGCCACCGCAGCCGCGTTCTGCGGAGTGATCGCCGTGCTGGACGGCGGGGTGCTGGTCGCCGCCGAACGGCACCCGCCGCGCACCGCCTGGCGCGGCGGACCGGTCCGTTCCCTGCCGCCGTACCTGGTGCACGGTCTGGCCGGGCTGATGATGGCGGTCCTGTGGCGCAGTCCGTACGGGCCGCCCGCCGCGCTGCTGGTGCTGCTGCCGATGTACCTCTCCTGCTGGGTCCTCGCCCAGTACCACCGGGAGCGGGCCGCCCATCGGGCGACGATCCGGGCGCTGGTGCAGGCCGTGGACATCAAGGACCGCTACACCCGCGGGCACAGCGAACGGGTCGGCCGGGCCTCGGTGATGATCGCGCGGGAACTGGGCATGGCGGAGGACCGGGTCGAGGTGCTGCGGTTCGCCGGCATCCTCCACGACGTCGGCAAACTCGGCGTGCCCACCCGGCTGTTGCGCAAGGACGGGCCGCTGACACCCGAGGAGCGCCGCGTCATCGAACTGCATCCCGAGTACGGCCACGAGATCGTGCGGGGCATCGGCTTCCTGGGGGAGGCGCGGGCGGCGATCCTGCACCACCACGAGCGGCTGGACGGCCGCGGCTACCCGTACGGGCTGACAGGGCGTCAAATCCCGGAGTGTGCCCGGGTGGTGGCGGTGGCCGACGCCTTCGACGCGATGACCTCCACCCGTTCCTACCGCAGGGCCCGTCCGGTGGCCGCCGCCGTGGCGGAGCTGCGCAACTGCGCCGGGGCGCAGTTCGACCCCCGGATGGTGCGGGCCCTGGCGGCCTCGCTCGAACGGCACGGCTGGCATCCCGGGCTCATCATGGCGGCCGACGCGGATCCGGTGGCGGCGGTGACGGTCGATGACGGGGCGGACGGGACGGATCCGGCCGCCGCGCGGTGCCGGACGCAGGCGGGCGAAGGCCCCGGCGGGCCTGCGCCGGCGCGTACGCAGACCCTGCCGCCGTTCGTCTCCGCGTCGGCGGCCCCGGGTAGCGGAAACGTCCCTGCTGCCGACGCGGGCGGGCCGGAGCAGGCGGCCGGTGCCGGGGCCGCCGCGCCCCGGGCCGGGCGCGGCTCGGGCGGCCACCGCGCGGCGCCCGGAATCGGCCGCGTGCAGGCCGCGGCGAAGCGGTGGTGCGGCCCGGCGGGCCCCGCGCGAAGGTCAGGAGAGCGGTGAACGGCGAGGGCCGCCGGGCGCCGGGGGCGGGCCCGCAGTCCGCGCCGCGGGGCCTGCGGTCCGGAGCGCTCGTCGTGGCGGTCTGCGTGGCCGCCGCGGCGTCGGCGGTCTGGGCGCTCGGGAGCACTCTCCGGAACGGCGTGGCGGAGCCCCGCGTCGTGCTGGCCTTCGGACTGCTGATCGTCGTGGGCGAACTGGTGCGGCTCGGTCCCACCAGGACCTGCGTGGCGGGCCGGGCGCCAGGTGAGCGGGAGTGCGCGCCGCTCGGCGCCGCGGGCGCGCTGGCGTACGCGCTGCTCGGTGACGTCGGCGGGCGGCCGACCACGCACGGAGTGGCGCAGACCCTGGCGGTCGTCGCCGCGGCCGGTCTGGTGGGACTCGTCCCGCACCTCGCGCGTGGCCGCGGACCCGCGCTCGACCACCTGGCGCGCGGCCTGCTGACCACCGGCTTCGCCGCCACCTGCTTCCAGCCCCTCTACACCACGGGCACGCTGCGCGCGTGGACGGGCGACGGTCCGGGCCATCCGCTGGTCATGCTCGCGGTCCTGGCGCTCACCGCGCTGTGCGACGCCGTCCTGGCCGCCGCGCTCGCCCGGGGCCGCACCGGCTGGCCGTACGGGCCGCTGCTGCGCGACGAGTTGCGGGCGCTGCCCGGCATCGGCTCGGCGATCTGCGCGACCGGCGTGGTGATGTCGCTGGCCACCGCGGTCGCCGGGCTCTGGGCGCTGCCGGTGTTCTGCCTGCCGCTGCTGCTGACCCAGTACGCGTTCCGCAGGTTCGCCGCCGTACGGGCCACCTACCGGCAGACCATCGCCTCACTCGCCCGGTCCACCGAGATCGCCGGCTACACCCCGCACGGCCACGCCCGCCGGGTCGCCGCGCTCAGCCGGGCGGTCGGCAGGGAACTCGGGCTCACCGCACCGGACTTGGACGTCCTGGAGTACGCCGCGCTGATGCACGACATCGGCCAGCTCTCGCTGCTCGACCCGGTGCCCGCCGGTGCCACCGCCCTGCTGCCGTCCGGCGAACAGCGCCGGATCGCCCTGCTGGGCGGCGCCGTGGTGCGCAGTACCGGGGTGCCCGCCGAGGTCGCCGTGATCGTCGAACGGCAGGCGGATCCGTACCGCGACCAGCCGGTCACCGCGCGCATCGTGCGCACGGTCAACGCCTACGACGACTGGTCGGGCGGCGCCGAGGACCCCGGAGGGCCGCTGCGCGCCCTGGAGCGGCTGCGGCTGTCCGGAGCGCAGGACCACGAACCGCGGGTGGTGGAGGCACTCGCCCGGGTCCTGGCGAGGGGCGGCAGGACGGCGTGAGGGCGCGCCCTTGCGGAGGGAGGGCGCGCGCGGGTGGCTGTTCGCCGGACGCGGAACGCGCCGGGCGGCCCCGGCCCGCCCGGCAGTCCGTGGAACCCATGGGTAATGAGCGCCCGCCGAGATGGGCATGGTTGGATGCGAAGGGAACCCCGAAAGGGGTTCAGGGGGAACGTGCAGGGCAAGGAGCCGCAGGGGGCACAGCAGATCAGGCTGAGCCCGACGGCAAACTGTGGCAGGTTGTCGAGTGGGCCCCCAGACGGCCCCGGGCGCCGCTCGGGACACATCCGAAAGCGGCATCAAGAGCAACCAGCAGGCGGGAATCGTGAGGATCTTCGGCAAGGTACGGCACCGCCCATCCGCCTCGTGGCGGCAGGCGACCGACCGCGCTTTCACGCTGATCGGTGACGGCCGTTACGAGGACGCGGGCGCCCTGCTGACCCGCGCCGCCGACATGGAGCCCTGGCTGTCGGAGTCCTGGTTCAACCTCGCCCTGCTGCACAAGTTCCGGCACGACTGGGAAGGCGCCAGGGCCGCCGGGCTGCGCGCCGTCGCGCTGCTCGACCGCGGCACCGGGGCGCCCGACTGGTGGAACGTCGGCATCGCCGCCACCGCACTCCAGGACTGGCCGCTGGCCCGCCGCGCCTGGCAGGCGTACGGCCTGCGGGTGCCCGCCGACGGCTCACCGTCCGGCGAACCGGTCGGTATGGCCCTGGGCAGCGCAGCCGTCCGCCTCTCGCCCGAGGGCGAGGCCGAGGTGGTCTGGGGCCGCCGGCTGGATCCGGCGCGCATCGAGGTGCTGTCGATCCCGCTGCCGTCCTCCGGGCGGCGCTGGGGCGAGGTCGTGCTGCACGACGGCGTCCCGCACGGCGAGCGGACGACCGCGGCCGGGCCTTCCTACCCGGTGTTCGACGAGATCGAGCTGTGGGCGCCGTCGCCGGTGCCCACCTGGGTCGTCCTCCTGGAGGCGGCCACCGAGGCGGACCGGGACGCCCTGGAGCGGCTTGCCGCCGACGCGGGGTTCGCCGCCGAGGACTGGTCGTCGTCGGTGCGGCTGCTGTGCCGTACCTGCTCGGAGAGCCGGATGCCGAGCGACGAGGGCGACGGCGAGCACCTCGATCCGCACGACCACAGCGAACCGGGGCATCCCGGGCCGCTGGGGCACCGGACCGCGGGCTCCGGTTCGCTGTGGGTACCGGAGCGTGAATGCGGCATAGCGGCGCCCGCCGCGCTGGTGCGCGGGCTGCTGGACGGCTGGGTCGCGGACAGCCCGGACAGCCGGGAGTGGCGGGATCTCGAAGAGGTCTGCTGAGGGCACAGGGCGCCTCCCCGTAGGCTGTAGGGCGTGTCGCGACGTCCTGCCGGGCTCGCGGCCCTGCCTCAGGGCGACCAGTCAAGGTTTTAGGGAAGGCGTACGGCGGAGATGGCCCAGCAGCCTGTGTTTGATCAAGACGGTGAGCAGCGCGTGGACGACGAGTTCATCGATGACACGACGGATGCGGAGCAGCGGGAGAGCGCCCACCGCGAGCGTGGCACCTCGCGGCCGATCACGGTCGTCGGCAATCCGGTGCTCCACAAGGAGTGCAAGGACGTCACGGAGTTCGGTGACGAGCTGGCACAGCTGATCGACGACATGTTCGCCAGCCAGCGCACCGCCGAGGGCGTCGGCCTGGCCGCCAACCAGATCGGCGTGGACCTGAAGGTCTTCGTCTACGACTGCCTCGACGACAGCGGCGTCCGGCACGTCGGCGCGGTCTGCAACCCCGTCCTGGACGAGCTGCCTGCCCCGCGCCGGGTGCTGGACGACTCCAACGAGGGCTGCCTGTCCGTGCCCGGCGCCTACGCCGAGCTGGCCCGCCCCGACTACGCCGTGGTGCGCGGCCAGGACGCCCAGGGCAACCCGATCGCGGTCCAGGGCACCGGCTACTTCGCGCGCTGCCTCCAGCACGAGACCGACCACCTCTACGGCTACCTCTACATCGACCGGCTGTCCAAGCGGGACCGCAAGGACGCGCTCAAGCAGATGGCCGAGCAGGAGCCGCGCTACCCCGTCGTCGCCAACGACTGAGCCCCGCGCCCAGCAGCGCGATGCCCTCCTGCCGCACGGCCGCGGCAGGAGGGCATCGGTGTCTGCGGACTCCTAGAACTCGTCGTCGAAGGAGACCGAGCCCTCGACGGCGACCTGGTAGGCCGACGCCCGGCGCTCGAAGAAGTTCGTCAGCTCCTGGACGTTCTGGAGCTCCATGAAGGAGAACGGGTTCTCCGAGCCGTAGACGGGCGGGAAGCCGAGCCGCTGGAGGCGCTGGTCGGCGACGCACTGGAGGTACTCGCGCATCGACTCGGTGTTCATGCCGGGCAGCCCGTCGCCGCACAGGTCGCGGCCGAACTGGAGCTCCGCCTCGACGGCTTCCTTGAGCATGTCGGTGACCTGCTGCTCCAGCGCGTCGTCGAAGAGGTCGGGCTCCTCGGCGCGGACCGTGTCGACGACCTCGAACGCGAAGTTCATGTGCATGGTCTCGTCACGGAACACCCAGTTGGTGCCGGTCGCCAGGCCGTGCAGCAGGCCGCGCGAGCGGAACCAGTAGACGTAGGCGAACGCCCCGTAGAAGAACAGCCCCTCGATGCAGGCGGCGAAGCAGATGAGGTTCAGCAGGAAGCGGCGGCGGTCGGCCTTGCTCTCCAACTGGTCGATCTTCTCGACCGAGTCCATCCACTTGAAGCAGAACTGCGCCTTCTCCCGGATGGACGGGATGTTCTCCACGGCCGCGAAGGCGGCGGCGCGGTCCTCCGGGTCGGGGAGGTAGGTGTCCAGCAGCGTCAGATAGAACTGGACGTGCACGGCCTCCTCGAAGAGCTGCCGCGACAAGTACAGCCGCGCTTCGGGGGAGTTGATGTGCTTGTAGAGCGTCAGCACCAGGTTGTTGGCGACGATCGAGTCGCCGGTCGCGAAGAACGCCACCAGCCGGCCGATCATGTGCTGCTCGCCCGGCGAGAGCTTCGCCAGGTCGGCGACGTCGGAGTGGAGGTCGACCTCCTCCACGGTCCAGGTGTTCTTGATCGCGTCGCGGTAGCGGTCGTAGAAGTCCGGGTACCGCATGGGCCGCAGCGTCAGCTCGAAGCCCGGGTCGAGGAGGTTCTTGGTGCCGGTGGCGGGGCCGTTGCCGTTGGCGGTGGTTTCCGGAGCGGTGGTTTCGGGGGTGGTGGGGCTTTCGGCGCGCAGCGCCGTCGTTGAGGGGCGGTGGTCGGGCGACGGGTTGGGCATTACTGGCAGGCCTCGCAGGACTCGGGGTTTTCCAGGGAGCAGGCGACCGCGTCGGGGTCGGTGGCCTGCTGCGGTACGGGGACGGGGGTGACGGCGGCGGTGCCGCGGGCCGACTGCGCGATCCGGGTCGCCGGACGGGAGCGCAGGTAGTACGTGGTCTTGATGCCGCGCTTCCAGGCGTAGGCGTACATCGAGCTGAGCTTGCCGATGGTCGGCGACGCCATGAAGAGGTTCAGCGACTGGCTCTGGTCGAGGTAGGGCGTACGGGCCGCGGCCATGTCGATCAGCGCGCGCTGCGGGACCTCCCAGGCGGTGCGGTACAGCGCGCGGATCTCCTCGGGGATCCACGCGACGTCCTGCACCGAGCCGTTGGCCTCGCGCAGCGCGTCACGGGTCCGCGCGTCCCACAGGCCCAGCGCCTTCAACTCCTCGATCAGGTAGGCGTTCACCTGGAGGAACTCGCCCGACAGGGTCTCGCGCTTGAAGAGGTTGGAGACCTGCGGCTCGATGCACTCGTAGACGCCGGCGATGGAGGCGATGGTCGCGGTCGGCGCGATGGCCAGGAGGAGCGAGTTGCGCATGCCGGTCGTGGCGATCCGGGCGCGCAGCGCCTCCCAGCGGTCCGCCCAGCGGGGCTCGGCGTTCGGGTAGTGGTCGGGGTGCAGCACTCCGCGGGCGGTACGCGTCGCGGACCACGCCGGGTGCGGGCCGTGCCGCTCGGCGAGATCGGCGGACGCCTCGTAGGCGGCGAGCATGATGCGCTCGGAGATCCGGGTGGACAGCTCCGTCGCCTCGGCGGAGTCGAAGGGCAGCCGCAGCCGGAAGAAGACGTCCTGGAGGCCCATCAGGCCCAGACCGACCGGCCGCCAGCGGGAGTTGGAGGCGCCGGCCTGCTCGGTCGGGTAGAAGTTGATGTCCACGACCCGGTCGAGGAAGGCGACGGCGGTGCGGACGGTGGCGTCCAGCCGCTCCCAGTCCATCTCGCCGTTCTCACCCAGGTGAGCCGCGAGGTTGACCGACCCGAGGTTGCAGACCGCGGTCTCCCCGTCGTCCGTCACCTCCAGGATCTCGGTGCACAGGTTGGACGAGTGCACGACCTTGCCGGGCTCGGCGGTCTGGTTGGCGGTGCGGTTGGCGGCGTCCTTGAACGTCATCCAGCCGTTGCCGGTCTGCGCGAGGGTCCGCATCATCCGGGCGTAGAGCACCCGCGCCGGGATCTGCTTCAGGGCGCGGCCGTCGGCCTCCGCCTTGCGGTACGCGGCGTCGAACGCGTCGCCCCACAGGTCGACCAGCTCCGGCGCGTCGGACGGCGAGAACAGCGACCAGTCGGCGTCCGCCTCCACCCGGCGCATGAACTCGTCCGGGATCCAGTGCGCGATGTTCAGGTTGTGGGTGCGCCTGGCCTCCTCGCCGGTGTTGTCGCGCAGCTCCAGGAATTCCTCGATGTCCGCGTGCCACGTCTCCAGGTAGACGCAGGCCGCGCCCTTGCGCCGGCCGCCCTGGTTCACGGCGGCCACCGAGGCGTCCAGGGTCCGCAGGAACGGCACGATGCCGTTGGAGTGGCCGTTGGTGCCCCGGATCAGCGAACCGCGCGCCCGGATACGGGAGTAGGAGAGGCCGATGCCGCCGGCGTGCTTGGAGAGCCTGGCGACCTGGTGGTAGCGGTCGTAGATCGAGTCCAGCTCGTCCAGCGGGGAGTCCAGCAGGTAGCAGGAGGACATCTGCGGGTGGCGGGTGCCGGAGTTGAAGAGGGTGGGGGAGGAGGGGAGGTAGGACAGCGAGCTGGTCAGCCGGTACAGCTCGGCGACGTCGTCGAGCGCCGCCACCGAGTCGTTCTCGGCGAGACCGCAGGCCACCCGCAGCAGGAAGTGCTGCGGGGTCTCGATGACCTGGCGGGTGGTGGGGTGCCGCAGCAGATAGCGCGAGTGCAGGGTGCGCAGACCGAAGTAGCCGAAGCGGTCGTCGGCACCGTCCGCGAGCGCCTTCTCGACCAGCGCGTCCAGGCGGGCCGCGTGGCTGCGGACGAACGCGGCGGTCCGGTCGGCGATCAGGCCCTCGCGGTGGCCGACCTCGACGGAGGCGGAGAACGCCACGGAGCCCTGGCCCGCGGCCTCTTCGGCGATGGCGAGGGTGAGCAGCCGCGCGGCGAGCTTGGAGTACTGCGGCTCGTCGCCGATCAGGCCGGCCGCCGCGTCGATGGCCAGGGTGCGCAGCTCGGCCTCGTCGGAGCCGGGGTGCCGGCCGCGGAGCGCGGCGGCGGCCACCTTGCCGGGGTCGGTCGCGGTGAGGTCGGCGGTCAGCTCGGTCAGGGTGCGCAGCAGGGCGGTGCCAGGGGCGTCGTCGGCGTGTTGGGGGCGGCCGTCCGCGGTGGGGAGCGTGGCCGCCTCGGGCGATCCGGCCTCGGCGGCTGTCGCGGACTCCGTTGGCGCGATGGTCACGTGGTGCTCTCCCTCACTCGGCGGGGGCCGGGAGGGGCGGTGCGCGACGGCCGCACGCGGGCATGCGGCACCCCGGACACACGGGGCGCGGGCACACCGCGCGGCGTCCACCGGCCCATCCCTCGGGGCCCGGACGTATCGACGTCCGCGCCGATGGCGGCGCGGGCGTACTGTCGGCAGGTCTTCGGACTCACAGGTGCGCACGACAGGCGGTGAAGCGATGTCTGCGCATACGTACACCGTTGCGGGACAGTTCCGGACTCACACCGGATTCCCCTGCGGCGACAGCGAGCACGAGCATACATGTGGGGGTGCCACCTCGTGCGCACCCCCACATCTAGTGAGTCGTGTGTGATCGCGCGGTGTCTGTCAGTGGCCCCCGCTATCGTCGTTCCCACGTTCCCCGCACTGCGACGACAGCAGGAGGAGGCCCCATGGCCGCGCTCGCCGACCGGCCGCACATCACGCTCCCTGAGCATTTCGAAGAGGCCGCCCGGATAGTCGAGCGGGCGGAGGAGGGCGTGCGGCTGGAACTCATCGGCGGGATAGAGCTGACCTCGGGCGGACGGCCCGTCGCGTCCGCCCCGGTACGGCGACGGGCCGCCGCGTCCGGAGGGACGTGACGGCCCGTGCGGGTGCCGGAGGGGCCGGGGTCAGTGGCCGCTCGCCGAACCCACTGCTGCGGGCGGCAGTTCGGGGCTGACGGCCTTGTCGCCGACGTCCGCGGTGTAGTCCCCGGGGCTGGTCTCGTCGACGCCGTCAGGTGCCTTCAGGGCCCGCAGGACGAAGGTCAGCACGACCGTCACCAGGACGTTGAGCACGATCGCGGTCAGGCCGATGTAGCCGATCTGGCCGATGCCGGGGATCTCGGCGTTGGAGCCGCCGAAGTGCGCCTGCGTCGGGCTGGCCACGCCGTATGCCGCGAGCGTGCCGTAGACCATGCCGACCGCCCAGCCGGCCAGCAGCGCCCAGCGGTGGAACCAGCGGGTGAACAGGCCGCCGACCAGCGACGGCATGGTCTGCAGGATCCAGATGCCGCCCAGCAGCTGGAAGTTGATCGCCACGGTCTTGTCCATGCCCAGGACGAAGATCAGCGCGCCGACCTTCACGAGCAGCGAGACGAGCTTGGCGACCTTGTGCTCCTGCGCCGGGGTGGCGTGCGGCTTGATGAAGTCCTTGTAGACGTTGCGGGTGAAGAGGTTGGCCGCCGCGATGGACATGATGGCGGCGGGCACCAGCGCGCCGATCCCGATAGCGGCGAACGCCACGCCGGAGAACCAGCTCGGGAACATGTCCTCGAACAGCTGCGGGATCGCCAGCTGCGCGTTGCCGTGGGTGTCCGTGCCCGCCTTGATCGCCATGAAGCCGAGCAGCGCGAGGAAGCCCAGCATGAGCGAGTACAGCGGCAGGATGGTGGTGTTGCGGCGGATCACGTTACGGCTGCGGGACGACAGCGTCGCGGTGATCGAGTGCGGATACATGAACAGCGCGAGCGCCGAGCCGAGCGCCAGAGTGGCGTACGCCCACTGGTTATGGGGGCCGCTGGCCAGCTCACCGCGCGGCTTGCCGGTCGGCCCCGGCTCGGCGAACGCCTTGCCCGCCGCGTCGAAGATGGCGTCGAAACCGCCGAGTTTGATCGGGATGTAGATGATGGCGACGGCGATGACCAGGTAGATCAGCCCGTCCTTGACGAACGCGATCAGCGCCGGCGCCCGCAGGCCCGATGAGTAGGTGTACGCGGCCAGCACCGCGAACGCGATCAGCAGCGGCAGGTCCTTGACGAACCAGTTGGTGTTCTCGCCGCCGCCGACGCCCATCACGTCCAGGACGGCCTGGATGCCGACCAGTTGGAGTGCGATGTACGGCATCGTCGCCAGGATGCCGGTGAGCGCGATGGCCAGCGACAGGCCCTTCGAGCCGAACCGGCCGCGCACGAAGTCGGAGGTGGTGACGTAGCCGTGCTTGTGCGAGACCGACCAGAGACGGGGCAGGAAGGTGAAGATCAGCGGGTACACGAGGATCGTGTAGGGGACGGCGAAGAAGCCGGCCGCGCCCGCGGCGTAGATGGCCGCCGGGACGGCCACGAAGGTGTAAGCGGTGTAGAGGTCGCCGCCGAGCAGGAACCACGTCACCCAGGTGCCGAAACTCCGGCCGCCCAGGCCCCACTCGTCGAGGTTGGCTGACTGCTCGGCCTTGCGCCAGCGGGCGGCGAGGAAGCCCATGACCGTGACGGCCACGAAGAAGAAGATGAAGACGGCCAGCGCGATGCCGTTGACGCCGTCCGTGCCGGCCGCGGCCAGGGCGGCGGATGGGGTGGTGGTCATGTCGCCGCACCGCCCTTGCGGATCCGCTGCTCACGCTGGACCAGCTTGTACGCGGTCATCGTGAGCACGGTCGAGATCAGCACCCACAGCATCTGGTACCAGTAGAAGAACGGGATCCCGATGAGCCTCGGCTCGACCTTGGCGTACGAACTCACCCACAGCATCGCCACGAACGGAGCGATCAGGCAGAGCCCGGCCACCACACGCGTCGGTGTGACGACCTGTCTGGAATCCGGCGTTTCGGCTTGCTCTGTCATGACCGTGGCTCCGTCCCTGGCGATCTCCTGTACGAGGCTGGAAATCTATGGCAGCGCCGTGGCAGGCGTCACTAGCTGTCCGCATATCGGTACGGCAACGACATCTTCCGCCGGGTGAAAGGGACTTGGGCGACGGGTGCGCGCGCGGCCGGCCCGCGGGCCCGCGCGTACGGGAAGCCGGAGGTCATGGACCCGCGCGGCGGCCCGTCCGGATTCCGTGCGGCCCTGGCGGTACGGCGGTGGCCGAAACCCCGCCGTACCGCGGGGTTTCAGTCGGCCGGGCGGCGCAGCCTGGCGACGAACTTGTAGCGGTCGCCGCGGTAGACCGAGCGCACCCACTCCACCGGCTGCCCCTGGGCGTCACGGGAATGCCGGGACAGCATCAGCATCGGCAGGCCGACGTCGGTGCCCAGCAGACCCGCCTCGCGGGGCGTGGCCAGCGAGGTCTCGATGGTCTCCTCCGCCTCCGCGAGGCGCACGTCGTAGACCTCGGCCAGCGCGGTGTAGAGGGACGTGTACTTGACGAGGTTGCGGCGCAGCGCGGGGAACCGCTTGGCCGACAGGTGGGTGATCTCGATGGCCATCGGTTCGCCGCTGGCCAGCCGCAGCCGTTCGATGCGCAGCACCCGGCCGCCCGCGGCGATGTCCAGCAGCCCGGCCAGCCGGTCGTCGGCGGTGACATAGCCGATGTCGAGGAGCTGCGAGGCCGGTTCGAGACCCTGGGCGCGCATGTCCTCGGTGTAGGAGGTCAGTTGCAGCGCCTGCGAAACCTTCGGTTTGGCGACGAAGGTGCCCTTGCCCTGGATACGCTCCAGGCGGCCCTCGACGACCAGTTCCTGGAGTGCCTGGCGGACGGTCGTGCGGGAGGTGTCGAACTCCGCGGCGAGCGCACGCTCGGGCGGGACCGGGGTGCCGGGCGGCAGGGTCTCGGTGATCTCCAGCAAGTGCCGCTTGAGGCGGTAGTACTTGGGTACACGAGCGGTGCGCGTGGCGCTTCCACTGCTCTCCGCGCTGCCCCCGTCGGTCTCCATGACCCGCCCTTCCGACCCCTGTCGCGCTGCCGTCACCGGCTCCTCCGTACATTGCGGCTCACATCGTGGCACGGGTGGGATCCGCGTGCTCTCTCGCAGGTCCCCGCCCGGCAGATGTCGGTCCGGTAACGGAGCCGACAGCGACTCTTATACACCCTTGACACCCCAAAAGGTCTAGGCCAAGCTGCGGGCACTGGTCTAAACCATTAAAGACCACACCCGGCCTTTAGGGGAGAGCGCAATGAAGCGTGGGCTCATAGCAGCGACGGCGGTCGCGGGAATGCTGGTGAGTGTCGCTGCCTGTGGGTCCAGCGGCAACAGCACGGACGGAGCCGATGGCTTCAAGGGGCAGAAGCTCACCGTTTGGGTGATGGACGGATCCAACCCGGCGCAGTGGACCGAGCAGGTCTCCAAGGAATTCAAGAAGAAGACCGGCGCCACCGTCGACTTCAAGGTCCAGCAGTGGGAGGGAATCCAGCAGAAGCTGACCACCGCCCTCTCCGAGGACACCCCGCCGGACGTGGTGGAGATCGGCAACACCCAGACCGCCGCGTACGCCAAGGCCGGCGCCCTGCTCGACCTCGGCGACCTCAAGAAGGAGATCGGCTCCGACTGGAGCGACACCTTCAACAAGGCCGCGATGGCGGACGGGAAGCAGTACGCCCTTCCGTGGTACGCGGGCAACCGCGTCGTCATGTACAACAAGAAGGTCTGGGCCGACGCGGGCATCGAGGGAACCCCCAAGACGCGCAGCGCGTTCTTCAAGGACCTCGACACCATCAAGAAGAAGACCCAGGCCGAGCCGCTCTATCTGCCCGGCCAGAACTGGTACTTCTTCGACGGCCTGACCATCGGCACCGGCGCGAAGCTGGTGAAGCAGGAGGGCGGCAAGTGGGTCTCCAACCTCGGTGACCCCAAGGTCGCCAAGGCCATGGACATCTACAAGACGTACCAGTCCTTCAGCTCCGCCCCCAAGAACAAGGACGAGGCCACGCCCCAGCAGGCCGAGGTCTTCGCCAAGGGCAAGACCGGCGCCGTCATCGCCATGGGCTACGAGGCCGCGACCGCCGTCAAGGCCAACCCGAAGATCAAGGACGACATCGGCTTCTTCACCATCCCCGGTGAGACCGAGGACAAGCCCGAGGGCGTCTTCCTCGGCGGCTCCAACTTCGCGGTCGCGGGCGGCAGTCAGAAGCAGGAACTCGCCAAGGCGTTCCTCAAGGTCGCCCTCTCGAAGAAGGCCGACGCCCAGATGGTCAAGGAGGTCGGCTGGACCCCCAAGTCGCCCGACCTGGCGGACGCGGCGAAGGGCAACCCGGCGGCCGAGGCGGCTGCCCCCGCGGCGGCGAAGGCCGGCGGCACCACGCCGCTGATCCCGCAGTGGGCCGCCGTGGAGAACGTGCCGAACCCGATCAAGAACTACATGACCGCGGTCCTCAGCGGTAAGACGCCGTCCGACGCGGCCAAGGCCGTCGACGGGGAGATCAACAAGCGGCTGGCCCAGCAGTAACCACCCTGCCAGGTACGGGCCGGTCGTCCCCGGCCCGTACCGCAGCGTGTGCGACACCGGTACCTACGGGGAAAAGGGGAGCAGAGGGCCATGGCAGTGCAGCTCGACGACGCGGTGGAGAAGACCGCGCCGCGGATCGGCAAGGGCGGCGCCCCGCCGGCCGGCCGCAGTACCGGCAGCCGACGTTCGCGGGTCGCCCGCGGCGCGCCCTACCTGCTGTTGCTCCCCGCTCTGCTCGCCACCGCGGCCTTCCTGGGCTGGCCGATGGTGCGCAACGTCCTGCTCTCCTTCCAGACCCTCAACATGAAGGAGCTGATCCAGCACCTCACGGTCTGGAACGGCACCGACAACTTCCAACAGGTCCTGGGCAACGAGGAGTTCTGGCGGGTCACCCTCAGGACCATCGTCTTCACCGCCGTCAACGTCGTCCTGATCATGGTCATCGGCGTGCTGATCGGGCTGCTCCTCGCCCGCCTCGGCAAGAAGATGCGGCTGACCCTGTCCGTCGCGCTGGTGCTCGCCTGGGCGATGCCCGTCGTCGCCGCCACCACCGTCTTCCAGTGGCTCTTCGACTCCCGCTACGGCGTCGCCAACTGGGTGCTGGACAAGCTCGGCTGGCACTCCATGGCCCACTACGACTGGGTCGGCACCCAGCTCTCCACCTTCTTCGTCATCACCCTCCTGATCGTGTGGATGTCCCTGCCCTTCGTGGCACTGAACCTCTACGCCGCCACCACCACGATCCCCAAGGAGCTGTACGAAGCCGCACGCATGGACGGCGCCGGCACCTGGAAGGTCTTCACCTCGGTGACCTTCCCCTTCCTCAAGCCCTTCTTCCTCGCCACGACGTTCCTCGAAATCATCTGGGTCTTCAAGGCGTTCCCGCAGATCTTCGCGATCAACAAGGGCGGCCCCGACCGCCTCACCGAGACGCTGCCGATCTACGCCTTCACCGAGGGTGTCGGCAACCTCCACTTCGGCATGGGCGCCGCGATCTCGCTGCTGACGATCCTCGTGCTGCTCGGCATGACCGCCTACTACCTGCGCCTGACCCTCAAGCAAGAGGAGGACGAGCTGTGAAGCGCTCGCTCGCCGGCCGTATCTGGCCCAACGCGACGGCGATCGTGCTCGCCATCGGATTCGTCTTCCCCGTCTACTGGATGTTCAACACGGCGTTCAAGCCGACCGGCGACATCATCAGCGACGAACCCGTGTGGTTCCCCGTCAACGGCACCTTCGAGCACTTCGTCACAGCCGTCTCCGCGCCCAACTTCTGGACCCTCGCCGGGAATTCCGTCGTGGTGACCGTGCTCGCCGTCGGCCTCTCCCTGCTGATCGCGCTCTGCGGCTCCTTCGCCATCACCCGCATGCGCTTCAAGGGCCGCAAGGGCATCCTGCTGACCTTCATGGTCGCCCAGATGGCGCCCTGGGAGGTCATGGTCATCTCGATCTACATGATCGTCAGGGACGCGGACATGCTCAACAGCCTCGTACCGCTCACCTGCTTTTACATGCTGATGGTCCTTCCCTTCACCCTCCTGACCCTGCGCGGCTACGTCGCAGCCGTCCCCAAGGAGCTGGAGGAATCGGCGATGGTCGACGGCTGCACGCGGCGCCAGGCGTTCGTCAAGGTCGTCTTCCCGCTGCTCGCCCCCGGGCTGATGGCCACCTCCCTCTTCGGCTTCATCACGGCATGGAACGAGTTCCCGCTCGTGCTCGTCCTCAACAAGGAACCCGCCAAGGGCACCCTGCCGCTGTGGCTCTCGCAGTTCCAGAGCCAGTTCGGTGACGACTGGGGTGCCACCATGGCCGCCGCGTCCATCTTCGCCATCCCCATCCTGATCCTCTTCCTGTTCCTCCAACGCAAGGCGGTCGGCGGTCTCACCTCCGGCGCAGTGAAGGGATGACGCAGCCCATGACCACCCTCGTATCCTCCGCTGACACCCTGACCCGGGACGCACTCGCCGTCCTCCAGCCCGGCTTCACCGGCACCAGCGCCCCCGACTGGCTGCTCCGCCGGCTCGACGAGGGCCTGGCGTCCGTCGGTGTCTTCGGCCGCAATGTCGCGGACCCCGGACAACTCGCCGCGCTCACGGCGCAGTTGCGCGCGGAACGCGAGGACGTCCTCGTCGCCATCGACGAAGAGGGCGGCGACGTCACCCGCCTGGAAGTCCGCGGCGGCTCCTCCTTCCCCGGCAACCTCGCACTCGGCGCCGTCGACGACACCGCGCTGACCCGCCAGGTCGCCCGCGAACTCGGCCGCCGCCTGGCCGCCTGCGGCGTCAACCTCAACTGGGCGCC
Source organism: Streptomyces sp. NPDC048644 (assembly GCF_043199105.1). Classification (NCBI taxonomy): domain Bacteria; kingdom Bacillati; phylum Actinomycetota; class Actinomycetes; order Kitasatosporales; family Streptomycetaceae; genus Streptomyces; species Streptomyces sp. NPDC048644. Next base: position 321,256 of record NZ_JBICVO010000004.1, on the reverse strand, counting down.
CGCCGCCGACGTCAACTCCAACCCCTCCAATCCCGTCATCGGCGTCCGCTCCTTCGGCGCGGACCCGGCACTCGTCGCCCGGCACACCGCCGCGTACGTGGACGGCATGCAGTCCGCCGGGGTCGCCGCCTGCACCAAGCACTTCCCCGGCCACGGCGATACCTCCGTCGACTCGCACCACGACCTGCCGCGGATCGCCGCCGACCTGACCACCCTCCAGGGACGCGAACTGGTGCCGTTCCGCGCCGCCATCGCAGCCGGTACCAAGGCCGTCATGAGCGCGCACATCCTGCTGCCCGCCCTGGACGGCACCCGCCCCGCCACACTCAGCGCCGCCGCCCTGCACGGACTGCTGCGCGCCCCGGCGGCCGACGGCGGACTCGGCTTCGACGGGCTGATCGTCACCGACGGAATGGAGATGCGGGCCATCGCGGCCACCTACGGCATCGAACGCGGCAGCGTACTGGCCATCGCGGCCGGCGCCGACGCGATCTGTGTCGGCGGCGGCCTGGCCGACGAAGACACCGTGCTGCGGCTGCGCGACGCGTTGGTGAGGGCGGTGCGTGACGGCGAGCTGTCGGAGAAGCGGCTCGCCGACGCCGCAGCACGGGTGCGCGCTCTGGCGCGCTGGACCCGGCGTGCGGGCGCGGGGGAGGGGACCGCGCCCGCACCCGAGGCCGGGCTGGCCGCCGCGCGCCGCGCACTGCGCCGCACCGCCAGGGAACCCTTCACCCCGCTCACCTCCCCCGCCTACGTCGCCGCCTTCACCCCCCTCGCGAACATCGCGGTGGGTCACGAAACCCCCTGGGGCGTCGCCGCCGAACTGGCCCGCCTCCTGCCCGGCACCGACACCGCCTCCTACACCGCCGAGGCTGCCGCCGCCGACGGCACCGGCAGCCTGGTCGCCGGCCTGGTCACGGCCGCCGGCCGACGCCGGATCGTCGCCGTCGTCCGCGACGTCCACCGCCATCCCTGGATGGCCGACGCCCTCGACGCCCTCATCGCTGCCCGCCCCGACACCGTCGTCGTCGAGATGGGCGTCCCGCAGGCACCCCCGTGCGGTGCGCTCCACCTCGCCACCCACGGCGCCGCCCGCGTCTGCGCCCAGGCCGCCGTCGAAGCCCTCACGGAATCGGCCCCGTCCCACCCGGCCGAACCGGCGGGCTGACCGGGCCGGTCGACCCGCGCCGAGCGGGCCGACCGCACCGCCCCGGCCCGAACAGGCCGAGCCTCCTCGTTCGCCCGCCTCGGCCCGCCCCGCCACCGCACACACAGCGGCCGGGTGCCCCTCCCAGGAGCACCCGGCCGCTTCGGCGTTTTTCTGCCGATGTGCCTAGATGCCCTGCCAGTCCGGCTTGGCCGCGTAGGTGGCACGGAAGTACCCGGCGAGCTTCAGCTTCGACGCCGCGGCCTCGTCGACGACGACCGTGGCGTGCGGGTGCAACTGGAGCGCCGAGGCCGGCACCAGCGCGGCGACCGGACCTTCGACGGACTGCGCCACGGCGTCCGCCTTGCCCGCGCCCGTGGCCAGCAGCACCAGGTGACGGGCCTCCAGAATGGTGCCGATGCCCTGCGTGATGACGTGGTGCGGCACCTCGTCGAGGCGGTCGAAGAACCGGGCGTTGTCCTCCCGGGTCTGCTGGGTCAGGGTCTTGATGCGGGTACGCGAAGCGAGCGAGGAGCACGGCTCGTTGAAGCCGATGTGGCCGTCCGTGCCGATGCCGAGGAGCTGAAGGTCCACTCCGCCGGCTTCCCGCAGCGCGCGGTCGTACGCCTCGCAGGCGCCCTGGACGTCATCGGCCGAGCCGTCGGGGCCCATGAAGGACTCCTGGCCGAGGCCGAGCGGCTCGACGACCTCGCGCAGCACCACCGAACGGTAGGACTCGGGGTGCCCCGCGGGCAGGCCGACGTACTCGTCGAGCTGGCAGATACGGGTCCGCGAGGCGTCCACGGCACCGGTCTTGACCTTCGCCGCGAGCGCTTCGTAGATGGGCAACGGGGTCGAGCCGGTGGCCACGCCGAGCAGAGCGTCGGGCTTGCGGCGCACCAGGGTGGCGATGGCCTCCGCGATGAGTTCGCCGCCTGCCTTGGCGTCCGGGACGATGACAACTTCCACGCTTGGCCTGCCGTTCTGGAGAATGGACTCATGTGGTATAGACCAATCTATCAGAGGGAGGCCCGCCAGGCCCGGTGGTGAGGCGGCCCGATGGAAGTCGTCCTGCCCCTGCGGAGGCGTGAGGTGACTCCCGTCCCGCCCGCTGCCATCCGGCTTCCCGCCCCTACAGTTGGGCGCCACCGGTGGCGTCGATCCACTGGCCCGTCACCCAGCGGCTGTCGTCCGAGGCCAGGAATGCCACGATGTCCGCGACATCGCCGGCCTCCGCGACCCGGCCGAGCGGGGATATCGCCCGCGTCGCCGTCCGCGCCCCGGAATTCGCCTCCCCGCGCAGCCAGTGGGCATTCATCTCCGTGTCGACGGCGCCCGGCGCCACGGCGTTGACCGTGATCCCGCGCGGGCCCAGCTCCTTGGCCAGCGTCGAGGTGAAGACGTCGAGGGCGCCCTTGCTCATGGCATACGCGATCAGCTCGGGCTTGGCCGTGCCGCGCGTCAGGCTCGTGGAGGTGTTGATGATCCGGCCGCCGTCCCGCAGCCGCGGCAGGCCGAGCCGGGTGAGGAAGAACGGTGCCTTGGTGTTGAGCGCGAAGAGCCGGTCGAATTCCGCTTCGGAGACCCGCGTGATGCCGTCCGCCCTGCTGTTGGCCCCGGCGTTGTTGACCAGGATGTCCAGGCCGTCCGCCTGGGCGTCGAACGCTTCCCACAATGCCTCGGCGCCGCCCGGTACGCCCAACTCGGCGTGTACGGCGAAGGCTTGGCCGCCCGCGGCCTCGATGGCCGTCACGGTCTCCTTCGCCGCGGTCGCGTCGTGTCCGTAGTGCACGGCGACCCGCGCGCCGTCCCGCGCCAGTCGTTCCGATACGGCCCGGCCGATCCCCCTGCTGCCGCCTGTCACCAGCGCGGTCCTGCCGTTCCGTGCGCTCATCGCTCCTGCCCCCTCGTCGTCGCGACCGTTCGCTCGCGCGCCCGGCCCCTCGGTCAGCGTCGATCACTGCAGCGAGCGCCGTGCCATACTTTATGTATCGCCCGCTACAGAAAAACCGTAGCACGCTTCCGTACCGTCCGCTATAGAATTCAAGGCATGGCGACCAAGGAAACGAAGCAGCGCGGCCGGCCCCGGTCCTTCGACCGGGAGACGGCGCTGGAGAAAGCGGTGCGGTCCTTCTGGGAGCAGGGCTACGAAGCGACCTCGATCTCCGATCTGACCCGCACGATGGGGATCAGCGCCCCCAGCCTGTACGCCGCCTTCGGCGACAAGCAGGCGCTCTTCCGCGAGGTGGTGGCCGAGTACGGCCGGCTCCACGGCGGCTTCCTCGACCGTGCGATGACCGAGGAGCCGACCGCCCGCCGGGGTGTCGAGCGGGCGCTGCGCGAGGCGGCGGTCGAATACACCCTGCCCGGCCGCCCGCGCGGCTGCCTGGTGATCAGTGCCGCCCAGAACACCGCACCGGCGTCCGCCGATGTGGCCGACGAGCTGCGCGCGATGCGGCTGGCGAACATCGACGGGATCGAGAGCCGCATCCGCGCGGACATGGCGTCCGGCGCGCTCCCCGTGGACACGGACGCGCCCGCGCTGGCCCATTACGTGGGCGCGGTGATCCAGGGAATGTCACAGCAGGCGAGGGACGGCGCCGAGCGTACGGCGCTGGAGGCGATCGCCGGGCTGGCGATGAAGGTCTGGCCGGACGGCCCCTGAGCCGGGCGCGGGCCGAAGGGCGGGCCGGGCCCCGAAACACCCGCGGGCCGCGGCGCCGGGACAGGACCCTCAACCTGTCCGGCACCGCAGCCCGGAGCTTCATCGGCCGGTTCCGTAGGGCGGAGTGCGCACCCCAAGTGCGGTAGGGGAGCGCCCGTCCGGGAACCGGTCGATCGGAGACCTCGGCGCAGTCAGGGCAGAGAGCGCGTCGGCCTCGATCCGCTCTCCTGTGCGGGGAGAACGGAGGTCTTTACCAGAGATATTGTGGACTAGACCATTCTGATCTGTCCATGCCCGTGCAGGAGAACAGATACACCGTACGCCGGTAGGCTCCCCTGTGTGCCCTCCATGAACGATCTCGTACGCCAGCACACCGCTCTGAGCGATTCCGACCTTGAATGGTTGCACCTGCTGGTCTCGGAATGGCAGCTGCTGTCCGATCTGTCCTTCGCCGACCTCGTGCTGTGGGTTCCCACTCTCGACGGCACGCGGTACGTATCGGTGGCCCAGATGCGCCCGAACACCGGGCCCACCTCCTACCAGGACGACATGGTGGGCCACCTGGTGCCCCGTGGCCGCCGTCCGATGCTGGACTCCGCGCTGGACGAGGGCCGGATCGTGCGCGAGGGCGACCCGGAATGGCGCGAGGAGGTGCCGGTCCGCGTCGAGTCCATCCCGGTCCGCCGCGAGGGCCGGGTACTCGGAGTGATCGCCCGCAACACCAATCTGCTCACGGTGCGCACCCCCAGCCGGCTGGAGCTCACCTACCTGCAGAGCGCGTCCGACCTGGCCCAGATGATCGCTGCTGGAACGTTTCCCTTCCCCGGGCAGCAGGTCGACATGGACGCGTCCCCGCGCGCGGGCGACGGCCTGATCCGCCTCGACGCGGACGGCGTCGTCCAGTACGCCAGCCCCAACGCGCTCTCCGCCTACCACCGGCTCGGCCTCGCCGCCGACCTCGTAGGACACCACCTCGGCCAGGCGACCGCCGAACTCGCCCCGGCCCGGGGCCCGGTGGACGAGGCGCTGGTCAAACTCGCCAGCGGCTGGGCGCCCAGGGAGTTCGAGGTGGAGGGCGAGGAGGGCGTGATCCAGTTGCGCGCCATCCCGCTCAAGCCCAAGGGCACGCACATCGGTTCGCTGGTCCTGCTGCGGGACGTCACCGAACTCCGCCGCCGCGAGCGCGAATTGATCACCAAGGACGCCACCATCCGGGAGATCCACCACCGGGTGAAGAACAATCTGCAGACCGTCGCCGCGCTGTTGCGCCTCCAGTCGCGCCGGATGGATTCCGAGCAGGGCCGCGAGGCACTCAACGAGGCGGTACGCAGGGTCGGTTCGATCGCGATCGTGCACGAGACGCTGTCCCAGACGCTGGACGAACGGGTCGAGTTCGACGAGATCGCCGACCGGGTCCTCGCCATGGTCGCCGAGATCTCGCCCGGCAAGGTGACCGCCCGCCGCACCGGACGCTTCGGCATCCTGGACGCCGAGGTCGCCACCCCGTTGTCGATGGTGCTGACCGAGGTGCTGCAGAACGCCCTGGAGCACGCCTTCGACCAGAGTGAACACGGCACGGTCGAGGTCGGCGCGGTACGCGGCGGCAGCCGTACGGAACCGCGACTGCTGGTCACCGTCCAGGACAACGGCCGGGGGCTGCCCGACGGATTCGACCCGCAGCGCGCCGGAAACCTGGGGCTGCAGATCGTAAGGACCCTGGTGGAGGGGGAGTTGGGCGGCGCGTTCGACATGGTGCCGGCGCCGGAAGGGGGCACGCAGGTGATCCTTGACGTGCCGGTCCGCGCCGAGAAGAACTAGGGCGCCAGGGGCGGCGCCCCTGGACAGCAGTAAGCCCCGGACCCATCAGGTCCGGGGCTCAAAGCTCACGTTGCTCTGCGCATCGGGGGTACTGCGCGCTGCGGCTCGGGGGCCACGGGGAGTCTGTGTCAGGCGCTGGCGTTGCGCGCCCGGTTGCGAGCTGCACGGCGCTTCATTGCGCGGCGCTCGTCCTCACTCAGACCACCCCAGACGCCGGAGTCCTGACCGGACTCGAGCGCCCACTGCAGGCACTGCTCCATGACGGGGCAGCGGCGGCAGACGGCCTTGGCTTCCTCGATCTGCAGGAGCGCAGGACCGGTGTTGCCGATGGGGAAGAAGAGCTCGGGGTCTTCCTCGCGGCAAACGGCGCGGTGACGCCAGTCCATGGCTGCTCCATCTCCTCGTATGACGGGAACGTTGCTTGTGAATGTGAACGCTTTCACGAATCCCTCCGCACGGGAAGGGCCGAGTGCCAGTTCGCAAACTGGTGCGGACCTGTGGGATGAGGAGAAGGATTCGGGCTCTCAAGGGGGCCGGTGAAGTGGCCGTCCCGATCGCCATGAAGAGACTCGCAAACCTCGGCGACGGATACAACCCCTACTGGAAACTTTTTTTTGATTCCTTGGTGTCGCCTAGGTCACAGCCGTACTTCTAGGGGGTGGGAGTCAGCCTAAACGTTCGAGTGGAAGGACTTTAGGCCCTACTGCTCACACAATCACACGCAGTGCACGGCGTACGCCTGTGAACGTCACACTCGTGCGCAGTCCCAGATGGTCGCCGTCCATCTGGAAGGGCAAAGGCACCTGGGAATGCAAGGTGAAGGCCGTCAGGTCGTGCAGGGACACCGCGTGCTTGCCGCGGGGGCCGCGTTCCGGTGTTGACGTCAGCAGCTGGGTGGCATACCGGGTCACCGCGGGGGGCGAGAGCTTGCTCAGTGCGAACAGATCCAGGGCGGTGTCGAACGACGCTTCCGGGGAGGGGTACAGCGGGCGATTGCCCAGGTAGCTCCAGGGAGAGGTGTTGCAGATTATCGACATCGCCAGATGCTCGACGATCTCGGTCGAGCCCGCTTCCTCGCCCGGCCGTTCGAGCGTGATGGTGCCCTGCCGGCGGTTCGGCTCCCCCAGGAACTGCCGTACGACCTGTCGCACGTACAGGGCGTGGGTCGAACGCTTGCCGCGTTCGCGCTGCTGCTCGACCCGGCCGACGACGCCGGCGTCGAAGCCGAAGCCGGCACAGAAGGTGAACCAGCGGGCCGGGACGCCCTCGTCCTCACTTCCGGGTGTCCCCGAGGCGAGCCCCAGGCTGACCGTGCGCTCGCTGCCGTCCCGCACGGCGTCCAGCAGGGCGCCGGTGGCCTCCACGACGTCGTTCGGCAGGCCGAGCGCACGGGCGAAGACGTTGGTGGAGCCGCCGGGTACGACGGCCAGGCGGGGGTGGGACTGGGGGTCGGGTCCGTGGGTCAGCAGGCCGTTCACGACTTCGTTGACCGTGCCGTCGCCGCCGAGCGCCACCACCAGCTCGGTTCTGCCGTCCTCGGCGGCCTGCCGGGCGAGGTCCCGGGCGTGGCCGCGGTAACGGGTCTCGGCGACCTCCAGATCGAGGTCGCTGGCGAGCGCGTGGGTCAGTACGTCACGGGTGCGGGCACTGGTGGTGGTAGCTGCGGGATTGACCACGAGAAGTGCGCGCATGTGCGCCAGCGTACCTACCTGCGGGTACTCGCCCGCACGCCCACCTCCGCAACGGGCCGCCGACGGGGGTGTGGGCCGGGGAGCGGGCCGGCCGTCGCGGCGGCGCTACCCTGCTGGGGTGAGCAGTCAGCAGAAACAGTCCGCGAACCGAGCCGCCGGCGCCGCCGCGGCGCCCGAGCCGACCGGGCCGCGGCCGGCCCGGCTGACCGCCGCCGCCGCGCTCACCGCGGTCGAAGGGGTGGCCCTGGCCGCGCTCGGCATCTTCATGCTGGTCGAGGGGCTGGTCGGCTCGCCCGACAGCCCGCAGCAGGCGGTGACGGGCGCGTTGACGGTGATCGTGCTCGCCGTGCTGCCGCTGCTCGCCGCCCGCGGCCTGTGGCTGCTGCGCCGCTGGAGCCGGGGGCCTTCGCTGATCACGCAGATCGTCGCGCTGCCGGTCGCCTGGACGCTCGTCAACGGCGGTGGCGTCCTCATCGCGGCCGGTGTCGTGCTCGCCGTGGCGGCGCTGGTGGTACTCGGCCTGCTGGTCAACCCGACGGCCACCGAGGCGCTCGGCATCGGCCCCCGGGAACAGCGCTCCTAGGAGAGACGTGCGGGAGGGGCGGGGTCCGTGCGGGCCCCGCCCCTCCTGTTCTGCCGTTGGCCGGCGCTCACTCCTCGACGAGGAGCTTCTCGCGCAGCTGGGCCAGGGTGCGGGCCAGGAGGCGCGAGACGTGCATCTGGGAGATGCCGACCTCCTGGGCGATCTGGGACTGGGTCATGTTGCCGAAGAACCGCAGCAGCAGGATCTTCTTCTCGCGCGGCGGAAGGTCCTCCAGCAGCGGCTTGAGGGATTCGCGGTACTCCACACCCTCCAGCGCCTCGTCCTCGGCGCCGAGGGTGTCGGCGACCGCGGGGGACTCGTCGTCGGTGTCCGGGACGTCCAGGGAGAGGGTGCTGTAGGCGTTCGCCGACTCCAGGCCCTCCAGGACCTCCTCCTCGGAGATCCCGAGGTGCTCGGCCAGTTCGTGGACCGTGGGGGCACGGCCGTGGCGCTGGGACAGCTCGGCGGTCGCGGTGGTCAGGGACAGGCGCAGTTCCTGGAGGCGGCGCGGGACGCGGACCGCCCAGCCCTTGTCACGGAAGTGCCGCTTGATCTCGCCGACGACGGTCGGGGTGGCGTAGGTGGAGAACTCCACGCCCCGCTCCGGGTCGAAGCGGTCGACGGACTTGATCAGACCGATCGTGGCGACCTGGGTGAGGTCGTCCAGGGGCTCACCGCGGTTGCGGAACCTGCGGGCCAGGTGTTCGACCAGCGGGAGATGCATCCGCACCAGGGTGTTGCGGAGTTCCGCGCGCTCGGCGGAGCCGTCGGGGAGCTTGCGCAGCTCGAGGAAGAGCGCCCGCGCGCCGTTGCGGTCGTGCGGATCGTGGGTGTGCGCGGGTTCCACGGCGTGCTGGGGCTCTTGGGCGTCCTGCGGCCCCTGGGGGTCCTGTGCCTGAGGTGGGCGCGGGTCGTGCTGCTGCCCCTGCTGCTCGCTGTGGTCCATGTGATCCGCCTGCTCCGCCGCGTCCAACCGGCCGCCGTGGTCGTCTGCGCCCGTCGGACGCGGCCGGGAATGCTGGTCGGGGATGGTCGCACCGGGCGCCATCCCCGTACCGCGTTCGAGATCTTTCACGGGGCCCCCTGTTCGGTCATGACGGTCCGGGACCGGCGCCGCGCTCCTTGTACAGGCTGATGGTGACCGTACGGTCCTCGGCGACGGTGGAGTCGACCTTGCCGGCCAGTGCGGAGAGCACCGTCCAGGCGAAGGTGTCGCGCTCGGGTGCGCGCCCGTCGGTGGTGGGCGCCGAGACGGTCACCTGTAGCGCGTCGTCGATGAGGCGGAAGACGCAGCTCAGCACGGAGCCGGGGACGGCTTGTTGGAGCAGGATGGCGCACGCCTCGTCGACCGCGATGCGCAGATCCTCGATCTCGTCGAGGGTGAAGTCCAAACGGGCTGCGAGTCCGGCCGTGGCCGTACGCAGCACAGACAGGTAGGCACCCGCAGCGGGCAGACGGACTTCCACGAAGTCCTGATTCCCGGGCTCGCCTGCGATCTGGGACACCCTCACCTCCAAGGTGGCACAAGATGGTTGAGCTGGTATGCGTGACTTTTGTGCGGTTTCGGCGCATCTGTACCGGCCGTCTCTCCTGTCAGGTGAAAGGAGAACGACGCGGCGCAGCACATGGTTCGGCTGCGACGCTATCGCGATCTCCGGGCCGGTGTCGCCAGGAGGGAGCACGGTTGCCGTCCGGGCAACGATCCGGCCCGTGGTCACCCATGGCCGACGTTGTCACTTATTGTAAGGCCACGGGTACGCACAGTGGCTAGGGGTCTGCACAGTCAAATCATTCCCGATTACGCTCCGTTGACTCACGAGGTCTTCGCGAGGTTGTGCAGCGCATCTCCAGTGAGCCGGAAGACCGTCCATCCGTCCATGGGCTGCGCACCGATCGACCGGTAAAAGCCGATGGACGGTTCGTTCCAATCCAGGACTGACCACTCGAAACGCGCGTACCCGCGGGCCACGCACAGCTCGGCGAGCGCCGCCAGCAACGCCTTGCCGTGCCCGCCGCCGCGCGCCTCGGGGCGGACGTACAGGTCCTCCAGGTAGACACCGTGCGTGCCCGTCCACGTCGAGAAGTTCTGGAACCACAGGGCAAAGCCCACCGGCCCTTCGGCGGTCTCCGCGATCAGCGCGAAGGCCGCGGGCCGGTCGCCGAAAAGGGCCTCGGCCAACTGCGGCTCGGTGGCCCGCGCGGCCTCGGGTTCCCGTTCGTAGGCGGCCAGTTCGCGGATCATGGTGAGGATGACGGGGACGTCGGCGGGGGTCGCATCGCGGATCATGCCGCCAGGCTAAGAGGTGCCCGCCGGGAGCCGTGCGGCAGCCTCACACCAGGAGCTGGTCGGTGAAACACCACCGCCAGGTCTCACCCGGCTCGAACGAACGCATCACGGGATGGCCGGTTTCCTCGAAGTGCTCCGTGGCGTGCCGGAACGGCGAGGAGTCGCAGCAGCCGACGTGCCCGCACACCAGGCACAGCCGCAGCTGTACCGGGTGGCTGCCAGCCGCCAGGCACTCCAGGCAGGTGGCGCTGCGCGGGGCGGGCTCGGCGCGCGGCAGCTCAAGGACATGCGTGCACTCGCTCATGATGGCCAGGTTAGATCGCCGGAACGGGCGGCGGGGTGTGCCGGCGCCGACGGACGAGGTGCGGAGGGTGCGGCCCGATGGATGTGATGCCGCTGCTGTTGCTGATCGCGGGGAGCGCGGCGGTCGCGGCGCTCGCGCGGCGTACGCCCGTACCGGCGCCCCTGATGCTGGTCGCGGCGGGGCTCGCCGCCGGCTTCATCCCCGGCGTCCCCGACTACACCCTCGACCCGCACATCGTGCTGCCGCTGGTGCTGCCCCCGCTGCTGCACACCGCCGCGCTCGAAAGCTCCTACCTCGACCTGCGCGCCAACTGGCGCCCCGTGGCGCTGCTGTCGGTCGGCTACGTCCTCTTCGCGACCGTCGCCGTCGGCGCCGCCGCCTACCTCCTCATCCCCGGCCTGCCGCCGGCCGCGGCCCTGGTGCTGGGTGCCGTCGTCGCGCCGCCCGATGCCGTCGCGGCCACCGCCATCGCCCGCAAACTCGGCCTGCCGCACCGGATCACCACCATCCTCCAGGGCGAATCCCTGGTGAACGACGCCACCGCCATCACCGCCTACAAGGTGGCGCTCGGCGCTGCGGTCGGGGTGGGCATCACCTGGGGCCGCGGGATCGAGGAGTTCGCGATCGCCGCCCTGGGAGGCATCGGGATCGGCCTCGTCCTGATGGTGCCGCTGCACTGGCTGCGCCGCCGGCTGCGGGCGTCGGCGCTCCTGGAGAACACCCTGACGCTGCTCATCCCGTTCGTGGCGTACGCCGCCGCCGAGCAGGTCGGCGCCTCCGGAGTGCTCGCCGTCGTCGTGGTCGCCCTCTACCTGGGGCACCGTTCCTGGCAGGTCGACTTCGAGACCCGGCTCCAGGAGGCGGCCGTCTGGAACGTCGTCTCCTTCATCCTGGAGTGCGCGGTCTTCGCGCTGATCGGCCTCCAACTGCCCGTCGTGCTGCGCGGACTCGGTGAGTTCGGCGGCGTCGAGGCCACTTGGTACGCGCTCGCCGTCTTCGCCGTGGTGGTGCTGGCGCGGTTCGTCTGGGTCTATCCCGCGACGTACCTGCCGCGCGTTCTGTCGTCCCGCATCCGCGACCGGGAGCCCGACACGACCTGGGCGGCGCCCCTCATCGTCGGCTGGGCGGGGATGCGCGGCGTGGTGTCGTTGGCCATCGCCTTCTCCATCCCCGCCACCGTGCACGACGGCGGCCCGTTTCCCGCCCGCAACCTCGTGCTCTTCCTGACCTTCACCACCGTCATCGCCACGCTGGTCGTCCAGGGTCTGACGCTGCCGCCGCTGATCCGTGCCCTGAAACTCCCCGCCAGGGACGTGCAGGCCGAGACGCTCGCCGAGGCCCAGGCGCAGAACGAGGCATCCGGGGCCGCCGAAGCGCGCTTGGACGAGCTGCTGGCCGACCGGCGCAACGCCCTGCCAGGACCCCTCTCCGACCGGCTGCGTACGGTCATGGAACGGCGCCGCAACGCCGTCTGGGAGCGGCTCGGCGCGGTGAACGAGGAGACCGGTGAATCGGCCGACGAGACCTACCGGCGGCTGGCCAGGGAAATGATCGACGCCGAGCGGCGGGTCTTCGTCCGGCTGCGCGACAGCCGGCGGATCGACGACGAGATGCTGCGGACGCTGCTGCGCCGGCTCGACCTGGAGGAGGCCGCCGCCTATCGGGAGGGCGCCTGATTGTGCGGGTCCACCAGGAGAAGCGGCCCGGCAGGTGGCTCAGGGCGTGCCGGTGATCACTGCGGCCACCGCGCTGCCGGGGGCGAAGGCGCCCTCACCGGCCAGGGCCGCCAGGCCCAGCAGCATCTTGGCGACGTAGATCCGCTCCAGCGGCAGCCCGTGCCGCTCCTCGAACGCGTCGGCGAAGGCATCAAGCTCGGGGGTGCGCCGGGCGTAGCCGCCGCAGCAGAACCGGTCCTCCAGCCGCCAGTCGCCGCGCGGCCCGCCGAACGCCGCGCGCTGGAGCCCCTCGACCGTCCCCTGGAGGAAGTGCGGGCTGCCGCCCTTGAGTACGGCGAAGCCGATGGCCCGCTGACCCGGCCCGAGCCCCGCGGCCAGGCCCGCCAGGGTGCCGCCCGTCCCGCACGGCACCGCCGCCGTGCCGGCCGCCCCGCGCAGCTCCCGGCCCAGCTCCGCGGCGCCCTGCGCGGCGAGCGCGTTGCTGCCGCCCTCCGGTATGACGCGGAACGCGCCGAACCGGTCGTGCAGCGCGGCCAGCACCTCCGGGTCACCGGAGCGGCGGTAGGTGGCACGGTCGATGAAGTGCAGCCGCATACCGTCGGCCGCGCAGCGGGCCAGCGACCGGTTGAGCGGCGCGTGGGCCAGCTCCTCGCCCCGTACGACGCCGATGGTGGCAAAGCCCAGGAGCCGGCCGGCCGCCGCGGTGGCGCGCAGATGGTTGGAGTACGCGCCGCCGAACGTGAGCAGGGTCCGCTCGCCGGCGTCCGCCGCGGCACGCAGGTTGGGCGCCAGCTTGCGCCATTTGTTGCCGGGCAGCGCGGTGTGGATCAGATCGTCCCGCTTGAGCAGCAGCCGTATGCCGTGCCGGGCGAACGCCGGGTCCTCGACCTCACGAAGCGGTGAGGGCAGCAGCGGGCGCAGAGCGTCGGGGCCGGAAACGGGGCTGGTCACACCGTCCATTGTCGCGACCGCCACCGGGGCGCGCCGCGCCCGGCCCGGTCAGCCTGAGGTCACTTCAGGCGCTCGGCGACCAGCTCGCGGAGCCGGCCCATGGGGAAGCCGCGCGGGTCGACCTTGCCCGGCTGCCACTCCAGGTGGCCGATCACCGAGCGCTCGCTCCAGCCGTGCGCCCGGCACACCGCCGCCGCGGCCTTCGTGATCGCCGTCAGCTGCACCGCGGGCCACGGGTCGTGGCCGTCGCCGCGGTTCTCGCACTCGAAGCCGTAGAAGGCGCGGTTGCCGTCTGCGTCGGACGCGTCGTCGTGCGGCAGCAGCTTCTCCGCGATGACCGCGCGCAGCACATCGGCGTCGCCCAGACCCGCGTGGTTGGCGCGCCCGGCGCCGACCAGATGAACCCTGCCGTCCTTGGTGATCACACCGTGGCACAGCGGTCCCGGCAGGTCCGGGTGGCCGTCGTAGCAGGTCCGGACGGTCGACTTCGCCCCGGACGTCGCGGTGTGGTGGATGACCACGCCGTGCACCGGGCCCCACGGTCCCTTGTCGTTGCGGTCGTGGTGCCGCCAGTCGCCGACCTCGACGACGTCGAGCCCTTCGTCCTTGAGGGCGGCGAGGAGACGGGATGCGAACAGCGGTGCGGACATGGCCGACTCCGATCGGTGCGCGGCGGTCGCCGACCGCGCACCGCCTCATCCCTCGCTTCTACGGGATGACCGGCATTCGACGGGCCGGAACGGTATTTAACGGACCGGTCGTTCGTCTCCTGTGCGAGCGTTTCCGGCCGCCGGGCCGCGGCCCGGCGGCCCCGCCCCAGGCCCTGTCGGATCTAGGACCGCAGGAAGCCGTCTCCATGGGCGCTGATGTGCGCCTCCAGAGCGCTCAGTGCGTTCCGCGTCGCCTCCGGGGAACCGCTGCCGCTGCGCTCGGCGTAGTACGCCGCGCCCAGCTTCTTCAGCAGGTCGTTGCCCGCTCGCTGTTGCTGTACTTCGTCGACCTTCTGCTTGCCCTGGTCGAAGGCACTCTGTGCCTGCTCCTTGGCGCGGTCGAGAAACCCTGCCATCGCTGCCTCCGTGAAGATCGGTGTCATAAAGGTCAACGGCGCACCCGGCCGTCGGGTTCCCGTGCCAGGCTGGAGGACGTGGACGCGGAGCGCGAGACGGGTGGTCCTTCCGGTGCGTACCGCGAGCGGGCGTCCCGGCTGCACGGCGCGGTGCTGTGGACGAGCGGCCGGCGCCCGGTCGGCGGTGCGGTGCTGCCGGACGGCTGCATGGACGTGATCTGGGGCGCGGGGCGGCTGCTGGTGGCAGGACCCGACACCCGCCCGCACATGGCGGAAGGCGGGCCGGGTACCCGCTTCACCGGGCTGCGCTTCGCGCCGGGACAAGGCCCGGCCGTCTTCGGCGTACCCGCCCGTGACCTGCGTGACCGCCGCGTCCCGCCGGCGGATCTGTGGCCCGAGGCGCGGGTGCGGGAGCTGACCGGGCGGCTGGCGGCGACCGGCGCGCCGGGCCGCCTCCTGGAGGAGATCGCGGCGGCCCGCGTCCGGGAGGCGTCGGACCGCCTGCCCCCGGGACGGGCGGGACGGTCCGCCCGCAGCGCCGCCATCACCCGCGCCCTGGCGCAGGGCCGCTCCGTGGCCGAGACCGCCGACGGTGTGCAGCTCGGGGTCCGGCAGCTGCACCGGTACTGCCTGGACGCGTTCGGCTACGGTCCCAAGACGCTGGCCCGGGTGCTCAGGCTGGTGCGGGCGCTCGAACTGGCACGGGCCGGCGTCCCGTACGCGGAGGTGGCGGCCCGTGCCGGATACGCGGATCAGGCGCACCTGGCACGCGAGGTGCGGTCGCTCGCGGGGGTTCCCCTGGGGAGCCTGCCGGGGCCGGGTTAGCGTGTGGACCATGGACTACCAGGCCGTTCTCGAGGAGGTAGCGGCCTTCGCGCGGCCGTTCGCGGGACAAGGACAGGTCGCCGACTACATTCCGGCGCTCGAACGGGTCTCCGCCGACCGTTTCGGGATCGCGGTGGCGGACATCAACGGCGCGGTCCACGGTGTGGGCGACTGGGAGGTGCCGTTCTCCGTCCAGTCGATCTCCAAGACCTTCTCGCTGGCGCTGGTGATGGCCCACGCGCACGGCGAAGACGACATCTGGAAGCGGGTGGGCCGCGAGCCCTCCGGGACGCCGTTCAACTCGCTGGTCCAGCTGGAGTGGGAGAACGGCATCCCGCGCAACCCGTTCATCAACGCGGGCGCGCTGGTCGTCACCGACCGGCTGCAGTCCCTCACCGGCGACGCCAGTACCACGATGCTGCACTTCCTGCGGGAGGAGAGCGGCAACCCGGATCTCGCGTTCGACCAGGCCGTGGCCGGTTCCGAGGCCGACCACGGTGACCGGAACGCGGCGCTCGCGCACTTCATGGCGTCCTTCGGGAACCTGGAGAATCCGGTTCCCAGCGTCATCGAGCACTACTTCTGGCAGTGCTCGATCGAGATGAGCTGCCGGGATCTGGCGACGGCAGGCGGCTTCCTCGCCCGGCACGGCGTGCGCGCCGACGGCACCAGGCTGCTCCAGGCGCGCGAGGCGAAACGGATCAACGCGGTGATGCTGACCTGCGGCACCTACGACGCGGCGGGGGAGTTCGCCTACCGCGTCGGGCTGCCGGCCAAGAGCGGCGTCGGCGGCGGGATCATCGCCGTGGTGCCGGGCCGATGCACGCTGTGCGTGTGGAGTCCGGGTCTGGACCGCCGGGGCAACTCCGTCGCGGGTGCCGCCGCGCTGGACCACTTCACGACGCTGACCGGCTGGTCGGTGTTCTGAGACGGCGCGCCGCGGGGCACCTCTCCCCGACCTGCCACGTTGTGGCGGCGATCCGCTGGGCGCATCGTGGGAGGGGAGGTGCAGTGCCATGGAGCACGAGATGCGCGCGGAGTACGAGGAAGGCGTGACGCCGGAGGCGGGCGCCCCGGTCAAGGTCTGGCACATGGTCCGGCGGGACGGGGTGAAGGCGATGTGCGGGCGCATGCTGGAGCAGTCCGCCGCCACCCAGCCGTCCGACGTCTGGGGCTCTCCGGAAGGGGAGCCGTTCTGCTTCCTGTGCGGCGCGGTCTACCTGCGTGAGGTGCCGTAGGTCCGGTCGCCGGACTCCCGTCCGCCCCGGCCCGCCCGCGCCCGGTCAGCCGTCGAGCGGTGCGAACAGGTCCACGCCGTGCCCGTCCGGGTCCGCGACGACGGCGTAGCGCTGGCCCCAGAAGGCGTTCCAGGGGGCCTTCTCGCCGGTGTGCCCTGCGGCGGTCAGCTCGGCGTAGGTGCGGTCGACGCCGGCCGGTCCTTCGCAGGCGAAGGCGAGCCCGGTCGGGGTGCCGCCCTGCGGCGGCGCCCCGACCGGGTCGATGGCGCGCGCGGTCTCGTAGGTGTCCCACATGAGCCGCAGCCCGCCGGGCAGCGTGGCCTCGGCGTGCGGGGCGGTGTCCGCGGCGGCGGGGACGTCCAGGCCGAGGCGGCGGTAGAAGGCGAGGGATGCGGCCATGTCGGCGACGGTCATGCCGATGGCTGCCAGGTGCGGTGTCGAAGTGCTCATACGGGAAGCGTAGGCAGGGTGCCCCGCCGGGGTATTGAACGTTTCGGACATCGCGGGCCCGCCTGCCCTCCGTGCCGCCCGAGGGCCGGGCGGCTCACGGGCAGCGGATGACCTGGCCCGCGTACGAGAGGTTGCCGCCGAAGGCGAAGAGCAGGACCGGGGCGCCGGAGGGGATCTCGCGCCGTTCGACCAGCTTCGACAGGGCCAGCGGCACCGAGGCTGCCGAGGTGTTGCCGGAGTCGATGACATCGCGTGCGACGACCGCGTTGACCGCGCCGATGCGTTCGGCGACCGGTTCGATGATCCGCAGGTTCGCCTGGTGCAGGACGACCCCTGCCAGGTCGGCGGGGAGGATGCCGGAGCGTTCGCACACCGTGCGGGCGATGGCGGGCAGCTGGGTGGTGGCCCAGCGGTAGACCGTCTGGCCTTCCTGGGCGAAGCGGGTGGGCTCCCCTTCGATGCGGATGGCGTTGCCCATCTGCGGGACCGAGCCCCACACGACGGGGCCGATCAGCGGCTCGTCGGACGCGGAGACGACGGCCGCGCCCGCGCCGTCGCCGACCAGCACGCAGGTCGAACGGTCCGTCCAGTCGACGACGTCGGTGAACTTCTCGGCCCCGATGACCAGGGCGTGGGTCGCCGACCCCGCGCGGATGGCGTGGTCGGCGGTGGCCAGCGCGTGGGTGAAGCCGGAGCAGACGACGTTGATGTCCATCGCCGCGGGGGCCCGCAGGCCCAGCTTGGCGGCGACCCGGGCCGCGGTGTTCGGGCTGCGGTCGGTGGCCGTGCAGGTGGCGACCAGGACCAGGTCGATGTCGTCCGCGGCCAGACCGCCGGCGGCGAGCGCCTTGGCGGCGGCCTCGCTCGCCATCGCGTCGACGCTCTCGTCGGGTGCGGCCACATGGCGGGTGCGGATGCCGACCCGGCTGCGGATCCAGGCGTCGTCGGTGTCGACGATCTTGGCGAGATCCTCGTTGGTGAGCACGCCCGATGGCTGGTAATGGCCGAGAGCCAGGACACGTGACCCGGTCATGAATTCCCGATCTGTACGTGGTCGATGGGTATCCGACAAGTCTCACCCCTGGCGGGCGGCCGGTGGTTGCGTGATCTGCCAATCTTCTGGCCGCATTACTGGAGACATCCGACCGCCGCACTGTGATCCTTTAACTCCCCGGCCGGAGGGACGCCACACCCTACCGGGGGGTCTCGGCGGTCATCCGGTCGGTCCGTGCCGTCCGGCGGGCGGGCTCCGCGGGTACGCTGTGGCCTTCCGCCAGCGGCCGGAAGCGGCGCAGGCGCAGGCTGTTGCCGACGACGAAGACCGAGGAGAAGGCCATCGCGGCGCCCGCGATCATCGGGTTGAGCAGACCGGCGGCGGCCAGCGGCAGGGCGGCGACGTTGTAGCCGAAGGCCCAGAAGAGGTTGGTGCGGATGGTGCCGAGGGTGGCGCGGGCGAGCCGGATGGCGTCCGCGGCGGTGCGCAGGTCGCCGCGTACCAGGGTCAGGTCGCCTGCCTCGATGGCGGCGTCCGTGCCGGTGCCCATGGCCAGGCCCAGATCGGCGGTGGCGAGGGCCGCGGCGTCGTTGACGCCGTCGCCGACCATGGCGACCGAGCGGCCATCGGCGCGCAGCCTCTCGACGACGGCCACCTTGTCCTGCGGCAGCACCTCGGCGATGACCTCGTCGATGCCGACCTCGGCGGCGACCGCTTCGGCGACCGCCCGGTTGTCGCCGGTCAGCAGCACCGGGGTCAGGCCCAGCGCGCGCAGCCTGCGGACCGCTTCGGCGCTGGTGGGCTTGACCGCGTCGGCGACGACGAGCACGGCACGCGCCGCGCCGTCCCAGGCCACGGCGACCGCGGTGGACCCCGCCGCCTCGGCTTCCGCCTTGGCCGCGGCCAGCTCCTGCGGCAGCGGCAGGCTCCAGTCGTCGAGCAGGCGCTCGCGGCCCACCAGGACGGCCCGGCCGTCGACGACGCCCTGGACGCCGAGGCCCGGTACGTTCGCGAAGTTCTCGGGGACCGGCAGCGGGCGGCCCTGGCCTGCCTCTTCGGCGGCGGTGGCGATGGCGCGGGCGATCGGGTGCTCCGACGCGTGCTCCAGCGCGCCGGCCAGCCGCAGCGCCTCGTCCCGCGTCACGCCGTCGGCGAGGTGGACGCCGGTCAGCGTCATCACGCCGGTGGTGACCGTGCCGGTCTTGTCCAGGACGATGGTGTCGACGGCGCGGGTGCTCTCCAGGACCTCGGGGCCCTTGAGCAGGATGCCGAGCTGGGCGCCGCGTCCGGTGCCGACCATCAGGGCGGTCGGGGTGGCCAGGCCCAGGGCGCACGGGCAGGCGATGATCAGCACCGCGACCGCCGCGGTGAAGGCAGCCGACGCGCCGGCGCCGCTGCCGAGCCAGTAGCCGAGGGTGCCGACGGCCAGGGCGATGACCACCGGCACGAAGACCGCGGAGATCTTGTCGGCGAGCCGCTGGGCCGCGGCCTTGCCGTTCTGCGCGTCCTCCACGAGCCGCGCCATCCGGGCGAGTTGGGTGTCGGCGCCGACCCGGGTGGCCTCGACGACCAGCCGGCCGCCGGCGTTGACGGTGGCGCCGGTGACGGTGTCGCCGGGGGAGACCTCCACGGGGACGGACTCGCCGGTGAGCATGGACGCGTCCACGGCGGACGAGCCCTCCAGGACCCGGCCGTCGGTGGCGATCTTCTCCCCGGGGCGTACGACGAAGTGGTCGCCCACGGCCAACTGTGCGGTGGGGATGCGGACTTCCCGTCCTTCGCGCAGCACCGCGACGTCCCGGGCGCCCAGTTCCAGCAGGCTGCGCAGCGCGGCGCCCGCCTTCCGCTTCGAGCGGGCCTCGAAGTAGCGTCCGGCCAGGATGAAGGTGGTGACGCCGGCCGCGGCCTCCAGGTAGATGCTGCCGCTGCCGTCGGTGCGGGCGATGGTCAGCTCGAAGGGGTGCGTCATGCCGGGCATGCCCGCGGTGCCGAAGAACAGGGCCCACAGCGACCAGCCGAGCGCGGCGAGGGTGCCCATCGAGATGAGGGTGTCCATGGTGGCCGCGCCGTGGCGGAGGTTGGTCCACGCGGCGCGGTGGAACGGCCAGGCCCCGTACGCCACCACCGGGGCGGCCAGGGTCAGGGACAGCCACTGCCAGTTGGTGAACTGGAGGGCCGGCACCATCGCCATCAGCACCACAGGGACGGACAGCACCAGCGAGGTGAGCAGCCGCTGCCGCAGCGGGGCGAGCGCGTCGGCCTCCTGGCCCGGCGTGTGGGTGTCGTCGCCGGGGGCGGACGGCGCGGGGGCCGGGGGTTCGGGCAGGGCGGCGCTGTAGCCGGTCTTCTCGACGGTGGCGATCAGGTCGGCGGTGTCGAGCTCGCTGCCGTCGGCGATCTCCACCTTCGCCTTCTCGGTGGCGTAGTTGACGGTGGCGGTGACGCCTTCCATGCGGTTGAGCTTCTTCTCGACGCGGGCCGCGCACGAGGCGCAGGTCATGCCGCCGATCTCCAGCTCGATGTGCTGCTCTCCGACCGCGGTGGTCATGACTGCTCCTCGGGGTGCGCGTGCGGGGCGTGCTGCGGGGATGTCTGCGAGTGCGGCGCGGGTGCCCGCTGCGGGGCGGGGCCGGTGCCGGCCGCGCGGCCGATGCCGAAGCCGGCGGCGAGGACGACGAGCAGGACCAGCGCGTAGCCGCCGAGCGTGACCGGTGTGGTCGGGGGCGTCATGGCGTTCTCCTCATCGGGGGTTCCCGGAAGGCGGGGACGACGGCGGTGTCCGGCGTCCATCAGGGACAACCTTATACCCCCTAGGGGTATTCCCGCACGGCCCTCATCCGTCGCCCCGCGCCACCTCGCCTGGCCCGTCCGGCTCCGTCCCCGCCGCCCCGTCCGCCCCCGCGGCCCGGGTCACCCGAGCGCCCATCTCGCGCAGGTACGCCGCCAGCTCCGGCGGCTCGTGCACGGTGAACTCGCAGCCCAGCAGGGCCAGCCGGAGCGCCAGCCACTCCAGCGTGTCGGGCGTCAGGCGCACCCGGCAGGAACCGGGGCCGAGCGGCTCGACGTCGCCCGCCGCCGGGCCGCCAAGACGCGCGGTGACCTCGTCGGCCGGTGCGTACACCGTCGCCACCGCCCGGTGGCCCGACGCCGGCCCCCGCATTCGCTCCTGGAGGTAGGCGACCGCGTCGGCGGCCGGCAGCTCGCGCGGTGGGACGCGCACCCCGGTGGGGAAGGGCTCGGCCAGCCGGTCCACCCGGAAGATCCGCCAGTCCTCGCGGTCGTTGTCGTACGCCACGAGGTACCAGCGCCGGCCGGCGGCGACCAGCCGGTGCGGTTCGACGAGGCGGGCGGTGGCCTCGCCGGTGCCGGTCCGGTAGCGGAAGCGCAGCCGCTCCCGGTTGGTGATGGCGGCGGCCAGGGCGGTCAGGTGGCCGGGGGCGACGGTCGGGGCGCCGTCCGCCGGCATCGGGACGGTCGCGGTGCCGAGCGTGCCCACCCGCCGCCGCAGCCGGGCGGGCAGCACCTGTTCGAGCTTGGCCAGCGCCCGTACCGACGCCTCTGCCATCCCCGTCACGGTGTGCGTGGCCGCCGAGCGCAGCCCGACGGCGATGGCCACCGCTTCCTCGTCGTCCAGCAGGAGCGGCGGCATGGCGCGGCCGGCCGCCAGCCGGTAGCCGCCCACCGCGCCCCGCGTCGCATGCACGGGATAGCCGAGATCGCGCAGCCGCTCGATGTCGCGGCGGATGGTCCGCGCGGTCACGCCGAGCCGGGCGGCCAGCTCGCTGCCCGGCCATTCGCGGGGGGTCTGGAGCAGGGACAGCAGCCGCAGCAGCCGTGCCGAAGTCTCACTCATGGCGTCCATGATGCGCGTGGGGCGCGGGGGTCAGGACCGGGCGTCCCACGCCGTCGCGGGCGCCCCGGGCGGGCCGGGGAATCCCGGGCTGCGCCGTACCCACGGCAGGCGCCGCGCGCCATACTGTCCCGGTGTCGATGATCAGCAACCTCCGCCGGGCCGTCCGGCTGCCGCAGCCGCGCACCCGCGGAGTCGACCTCAGCCACCCCGCCCGCTCGCCGCTCGGCTCCGCCGTCGTCAACTGCGTGGTGTACGAGGACGGCGTGCGCCAGCGCGGCGACCACCCGGCCGACGTGGCGATCCGGCGGGTGCGGGAATCCGGCTCCGGCTTCGTGTGGATCGGCCTGCACGAGCCGTCGGAGAGCGAATTCGCCGGGATCGTCGAGCTGTTCGGGCTGCACCCGCTGGCCGTAGAGGACGCGGTGTACGCCCGCCAGCGGCCCAAGCTGGAGCAGTACGACGGCTCGCTGTTCACCGTCTTCAAGACCGTCCGCTACGTCGAGCACGACCAGCTCACCGACACCAGCGAGGTGGTGGACACCGGCGAGATCATGGTCTTCACCGGCGCCGACTTCGTGATCACCGTCCGGCACGGCGGGCACGGTTCGCTCGGGCCGCTGCGCGAGCAACTGGAGAGCGAGCCCGAGCAGTTGGCGATCGGCCCGTCGGCCGTGCTGCACGCCATCGCCGACCTCGTGGTGGACGACTACCTCGACGCCGTCGCCGCGGTCCAGGACGACATCGACGACGTCGAGAGCGAGGTCTTCGCCGCCGTGCGGGGCGGTCGCGGGGCCGGGCGGATCTACCAGCTCAAGCGCGAGCTGCTCGAACTCAAGCACGCGGTCGCCCCGTTGGACCGGCCGCTCCAGTCGCTGGCCACCCGGTCGACACCCTTCGTCGACCTGCGGATCACCACGTACTTCCGGGACGTCGCCGACCACCTCGACCGGGTCGTCGAGCAGATCACGTCCTTCGACGAACTGCTCAACTCCATACTCCAGGCGCACCTCGCGCAGGTCACCGTGGCGCAGAACGAGGACATGCGCCGGATCAGCGCCTGGGTCGCGATCCTCGCGGTGCCGACCATGGTCTGCGGCATCTACGGCATGAACTTCACCTACATGCCGGAAAAGAACTGGACCTTCGGATACCCGCTGGTCGTGGGCGTGACCCTGCTGCTCTGCTGGGCCATCCACCGCGGCTTCAAGCGCAACGGCTGGCTGTAGGGAGCGACGGCCGCAGCCGCCGCCCCCCCCGGCTCCGGGCGCTACCGCCCCGCGACGTGCCGCGGCCGTGCCGCGCCCCAGCCGACCACGATCTGCGGCACCAGCAGCACCAGCAGCACCACGATCGGCACCGTCCAGCTCCCCGACGCGTCGTGCACGGCGCCCAGGACGGCGGGTCCGGTGGCCGCGAGGACATAGCCGAAGCACTGCGCCATGCTCGACAGCTGCGCGGTGTGCCGGGCATCCGGCGCGCGCTGGACGATGAACAGCAGCGCCAGGCTGATCGCGGCACCCTGGCCGAGCCCCAGCAGCGTCATCCAGACGTACGCCCCGCCGACCGGCGCGGCCAGGAGCCCCACGAAACCGGCCGCGCACAGCAGCGCGCCGATGCCCGCCAGCACGCCGGCGCGCAGCCGCCGCCCGACGATGACGGGGCCGAGGAACGAGCCCGCGATGCCCAGCAGGGACGAGAAGGACAGCATCCAGCCGGCGTCGCCCGCCGACATCCCCGCGTCCTCCAGGACGGTCGGCAGCCAGGCAGCCGCCGCGTAGTAGCTCAGCGACTGGAGGCCCATGTAGCCGGTGACCTGCCAGGCCAGCGGGTCACGCCACAGACCGCGCACCGGGTGCGCCGCCTGCCGGGCCGCCGCGGCGGAAACGCGGGTACGGGAGCGCAGCTGCGGCAGCCAGAAGACGATCGCCAGGACCGCGAGCGAGCCCCAGCAGGCCAGCGTGGCCTGCCAGCTGAGCCCGGCGGCCTGCTGGACCGGGACCGTGACACCTGCGGCGAGCGCGGCGCCGCCGAACAACGACATGGAGTAGAGGCCGGTCATCAGCCCGGAACGGGTGGGGAAGTCCCGCTTGATCAGGCCGGGCAGCAGCACGTTGGCGACCGCGATGCCGGCGCCGATCACCACCGTCCCCGCGAACAGCGCCACGACCGAGTCCACCAGCCGCAGCGCGGTACCGGCGCAGATCAGCACCATCGTGCCGAGCAGCGAACGCTCCATGCCGAACCTGCGGCCCAGCCGCGGCGCGACGGGCGCCAGCAGGCCGAAGCACAGCAGCGGGAGCGCGGTGAGCAGGCTGGTGGCCGCGGCCGACATCCCGCTGTCCTCGCGGATCGTCCCGGCCAGCGGGGAGACCGCCACCAGCGCCGGGCGGAGGTTGAGCGCCAGCAGCACGACGCCGACGGCGACGTACAGGGCGCGCCTGCCGGTGACGCCGGGCGCGGGCGTGGCAGGCGCCGCGGGTGCTTCCGCGGCGGTGGCTATCGGTCCTTCGGTGGCCGTCGGGCCCGGATCAGGCATGGTCGTCGTCTCCTGTGTCGTGCGGTGTCCGCGGGGCGCCGGGCGCGGCATCGGCGCCGCCCGCCGCGCCCCGCAGCGCGTCCATCGCTTCGGTGAGATGCGCCAGCGCCACCCGCTCGGCGGCCTCGGCGTCGCCCGCCTCGATCGCGTCGACGAGGGCGGTGTGCGCGTCGAGTTGGTAGTGCACCGCGTCGGGCAGATGCGCGCCGAGCACCGCCTCCAGCGTGCCGCGCAGCGCATCGGTGAGATGGGCGTACAGCTCGGCCAGCACGGTGTTGTGCGCGGCCTGCGCGATCGTCTGGTGGAAGCGGACATCGGCGTCGATGAAGGCGGCGGTGTCGCCGCCGCGCCAGGCCACCAGGCGCTCGTCCAGCACGGCGCGCAGCGCGGCGAGATCCTCGTCCGTGCGGCGCCGGGCGGCATGCCGCGCCGCGTCCCGCTCCAGGCTGGCGCGCACCTCGTACGCCTCCAGGCTCTCCGCCCTGCGCAGCCTGCGCTGGACGGCGGCGCCGAAGTCGCTGCTGGCGCGGACGTAGGTCCCGTCGCCCTGGCGCGGCTCCAGCATCCCGGTGTGGACCAGCGCGCGGACCGCCTCGCGGACGGTGTTGCGGCCGACGTCGAGCTGCTCGACCAGGGCGGGCTCCGGCGGGATCTTCGTCCCGACCTGCCATTCGCCGTCGGCGATCAGCGTCTCCATCTGCTCGATGACGAGATCCACCAGGTTGGTCCTGGCGGTGCTGCGCAGGGGCATGGATCGCCGTCCTCCGTGTCACGGCGCCCCACGGATCAGCGGACGCTCACCGAATTCTCCCGAAGATGGGAACATCCCATGTTTGCGGCTGTCAAACGACCCGGGCTCCCGCGACCTGCCCCGGAACTCGGCGCACGCGTACGCGGCGGGGCCCGGGAAGCGCCCCGCCGCGTGCTTCTGCGCGGTAGGTCAGGCGGCCTTGCCGAAGTGCAGGCCGGCCAGGCCGTTCGCCCAGAGCTGGTTCACCTGGGCGCGCTCGTTCTCGTCCGGCTGGGTGTTCGTGCAGGACGGGCCGGGGCCGCCGCCGGACATCAGCTCGCTGCACGGACCCTCGTAGTGGTCCGGCAGGCCCAGCACGTGGCCGGTCTCGTGCGCCACGACGCGGGTGGAGTTGTACTCCTGGTTCTGCTGGTAGTCCAGGAAGACGAAGCCGCTGCCGTGGCCGTCGGTGCTGGCGTACGAGCCGCGCGGGTCGTTGCCCTCCTTGTACTGGAAGTCGCCGCCGCTGCCTTCCTGGAGCTTCACGTTGCTCACCGCGCTGTTCCAGATCTGCGCGGCCTCGCCTATCTGGCCCTTGAACGTCGGGGCGGCGCTCGCGTCATAAGTGACGGTCACCGACGCCGCGTTCGGGTGCGCCTTCATCTTGGCCTTGGCCGACTTCATGACGGCATCGAAGAACGCCTTGGTGTCGGCCTTCTCCGCGGCCGAGCCGGTGTAGGCCGCGATCGAGGCGCGGGTGCTGTGGGAGGAGGGGGAGGCGGTGGTCGCCGCTGCCGGCACCGCGGCGGTGAGTGCGGCGGCGAGGCCCAGGCCGAGCGCTGCCGACAGCGCCGTCTTGGGAGATCTCATGTGGGGGCTCCTTAATTTCCGAGGGCTACGGCCGCCGTGTGGGGCGGCGGCCGGGGCCCCGGATTTCTTGGTGCCGCTGAGTCTGGGGGCAGTTCACCCACGGGGCGGAGATGCCAGGTGGCGATAGCGCCGGTCAATACCCCTGGGGAATAGGGGAGTTCCTGCCGTTTTGGAAGGCTGGTGTGACGCGTCCATGCATCGTTATGCTCCCGGCGTGGAGCTTGAGGTGAGGCACCTTCGCGCAGTGTGCGCCGTCGCCGACCACGGCAGCGTACGGAAAGCCGCCCGGCAGCTGGGCATGACCCAGCCTTCCCTGACCACCCAGCTCCACCGGATCGAAAAGGCCCTGGGCGGCCAGCTGTTCTTCCGCGAGTCGACCGGCAGCAGGCCGACGCCGCTGGGGCACGTGGTGCTCTCCAGGGCGCGCCCGATAGTGGCCGACATGCGGGCCCTGGTCGACGAGATCGCCTCGGCATCCGTCAGCGACCGCGGCGCCCGGCTGCACATCGGCAGCACCAGCAGCCGCGCGGTGGCCGGCTGGCTGCGCCGCCTGCGGCTGCGGCTGCCCGGCACCGAACCCACCATACGGACCGACGTCTCGGCCAACGCGCTGCTGCAGATGGTCGCGGCGGGGCAGCTCGACGTCGCCTTCGTCCACGAGGTCGAGGGCGCCCCGCTGCGCGTCCCGCCGAACCTGGTCGAACACGAACTGATCGCCAGGGAACCGCAGTTCATCGCCCTGCCGGAGACTCATCCGGCCACCGCGAAGCAGATCGTCGAGCTGACCGATCTGGCCGGCGACCCGTGGATGGTCGACCCGACCGTGGACGGTGAATGGGCCGGACTGCGCCGCATCTGGGCGGCGGCCGGCGTCAACCCCCGGGTGGTGCACGGCGATTACCTCACCGCGGCCGACCTGGTCGCCGCCGGCGAGGTGGTCACCCCCTGCCAGCCGACCTCCCGCCCCCGGCACGGCATGGACATCCGCCCGCTGCGCGGCGACCCGCTGGCCGTCCGGCTGTTCATGGCCTGCCGCCGGGACGCCGTGCTCGCCGCCCCCGCCGAAGCCCTCTTCGCCGACCTCACCGCCTCGTACATGGAGATCGCCTGGGCGAGCGCGGCCTACCGCGCCTGGCTCGGCCGGCACGACGGGCCGCTGCCGGTCGCCACCTGACGCGGGGCGTCAACTCCCCGCCGGATCACCCCTGTTGGAGCCACCGCGCCGCGCCGGGCGAGCCACGTCGGCTCAGCGGGCGTCGCCCGGCGACGGCTCCCGGACGGCGGCGGCATGGATGGCGGTGATGATCCGCCGGGCCCACCGGTCGGGCTCCTCCGGGTCGAGGAGACCGGCGAGCCGCGCCATGTGGGACGCGCGCTGCTCCGCCGTCATGGTGAGCGCCCGGTGGAGCGTGCGGGTGAGGTCCTGAGGGGAGCGGGGGTCGGTGAGCAGGGCGGCGGGGCCGAGTTGGCGGGCGGCCCCGGCGTGCCGGGACAGGACCAGGACGCCGTGCCGCCCGGTGGCGTCCTGGGCGGCGATGAATTCCTTGGCGGTGAGGTTCATGCCGTCGGCCAGTGAGGTCACCCAGAACACGTCGGCCGCCAGGTAGTGGTCGACGACGTCGGGGAACGGGAGGCACCGGGGAAGGAATTCGACGGGTTCCCAACCGGGCGTGCGCCAGGCGTGGTTCAGCTCGGCGACGGCGTCTTCGAGGCGGGCGCGGGTGCCGTCGTGGGCGCGGAGCCCCGGTTCGGGCGCCGGGCACACGAGACGGAAGCGCACCCGCCCCCGCATGCCGGGATGGCCGGCGAACAGGGCGTTCAGGGCGTGGATCTTCTGGAGCGGTGCCTTGGCGTAGTCGAGCCGTTCCACGGACAGCACCAGCAGCGATCCGTCGTCGCGCGGGGCCGGCCGGGGACGGGAGCGGGCGAGGTCCGCGATGGCGCGGCGGTCGACGCCCAGCGGGTGGACGCCGGTGCGGGGGACGCGTCCGCCGGGGGCGAGGGTCTGCTCGAAGTGCCGGGCGAACTCGGCGGTGTGGAAGCCGGCCCAGTCCAGGCAGGCGAGCGAGGCGCGCAGCTGCGCGGCGTGGGGGAGGAGGGCGAACGTGGCGGGCGGCGGGAAGGGCGTGTGGTGGAAGAGGCCCACGCGCAGGTCGGGCCGCACGGCGCGCAGGATGCCGGGGACGAGCCACAGGTTGTAGTCGTGCAGCCAGACCGTCGCCCCCTGCTCCGCGTGGACGCCGATGTGCTGCGCGAACGCCGCGTTGACCGCCTCGTAGTCGGCCCAGGCCCCCGGATCGTCGCGCATCCGTCCTGGCTGGGACATCAGCACGGGCCACAGGGTTTCCTTGCAGGCGGAGTGGAAATAGCGGGCCCACCGGTCGGGCGGGACGGGCAGGAACGCCAGCGGGACCGCGGACGGCTGCGCCGTGGGACGGGGTCCGCTGCCCTCGTCGCCGACGAGCGCGGTGGCCCAGACGGCATCCAGCGGATCGGTGTCAGCGGCGAACAGGCCGCACAGGGTGGGCAGTATCCCGTTGGGGCTCAGCGGCTGCTGCCACCGCCCGTCGGCCCAGCGCACGGGCGGGCGGTGATAGCCGATCACGACCGGGGAGCGGCGCATCACCCAGCCCAGGCGGTGCAGCGCGTCCAGGATCGCCGCCGCCCCCTCCAGGCGGGGCGCGTGGACGCCGGGACGGTGCGCGACCTGCGCCTCCAGCGCCGGTTCTGCGTTGCCCATCACCACACCGTGGGCGCCGATCCCGAAGAGCGAGAGGTCGTTCAGCGAGTCGCCCGCCACCAGGATCGAGGCCATCGGCCACCGGAGTGCGTCGGCCAGCAGCCGCACGGCGTTGCCCTTGTCCGCGGCGGGCGGCAGCACATCGAAGTAGCGGTCGGCCGAGTACCCCCAGGCGCAGCCGAGTTCGGTCACCGCGTCGGTGAGGTCCCGCGTGAGGTCCTGGGGCCTGAGGTAGAACGAGCAGCGACCGCTCTGGACCACCTCGCTCTGGTGGACGAGGCCGGGAAAACGGGCCAGGGCCGCCCGGACGCGCGCCGCCCCCGGCCAGCCGTTGCGCAGCCGGCTCTCCAGCGCGTCGACGTGGGCCAGGTCGGTGGCGTCCACCACGCTCGCCCCGACGTCGGAGATGATCCACCGCGGCGCGGGGACCAACGGGTCGTCCGCCAGGAGTTGCTGGACGGACGGCAGGCCGCGGCCGGTCGCGAAGACGAGGGTGATCTCGGGATGCCGCTCCAGCGCCTCACGCAGCCGACGGCGGTCCGCCGCGGTGCCGCCCAGCAGCGTGCCGTCCAGGTCGGTCACCAGCACCCGGCTTTCGCCGTCCCCCGGCGCGGCCCCCGTGGTGCGGCGCCCGTCGGCCCGCAGCGCGCCGTGGCCCGCGTCCTGCCATCGGCGGACCGGCTCCGCGTCCGCCCCTGGACGAGAAGGCGCGTCACCACATGTTTCCATAACGTGACTTTAAGGGGGCAACGCGCGAACGGCCGCCGTGGGAACGGCACTTGGCCGAAACGTTTCGCTCCACCTCCGGATGCGGCCAGGAATCACGAAGACGGGACGAGCCGAGCCTCCCCCGAACTGCTGTCCACGGTATATTGCGCCGCAATTTCGGCGAGTGGCCTTTCCTCGAAACCCTGCGGAACTTCGAGTTCGGCCACCTTTTGCTGCTCGTAGGGAAGGATGCGCATCGTGGGTTCACCGTCGGCGCTGGACTCGGATATCTCCGCCAAGGCCACAATGCGGCCGTCCGGCTCGTATGCTGCATAGACTCGCACGTGCTTGCCTTTCTGTCAGTTCGTCACCAAGGTTATGGTGAAGGCGAATTGCGAATCCCCGAGAGACTGGAGCAAGAGGCCCCACGCCGGTGGCCTGGCCGCATCCCAGTCCCAGAAGTAGCGTTCTTCCACGACCCGCAGTTGCGCCTGCCGTGAGCTGAACGGAGTGTGGCCGACGGAAGGGCGCGCCCAATGGCTGGGCTGGGCACCGGCGTCCTTCCATTCGTAGATGAACCAACTCGTAGCGTTGTTGGCGAGAAAGAGGTTCGGGTAGCTGACGCGGTAGACATCTGACATGACGCACGCTTCTTTGCATTTCGGCTCGGTCTTCGTGCCATGTTCCGAAGTATTTCCCCTATCCAGTCTGCACCCCCTATCACGGGGCGCAACTTCAGGCACCCGGAGAGAGGGGAAGGAGTGGCTCTTCACGAGGGAGGAGGGCGAGACCCTCAACTGCCGTCGCTGGAAGGGTGAGTGGAATGCGCTTGCCGGGTGCTACAGGCGGCGGAGACGACCGCACCCGGTCCACGACGGACGCCGTGCTCGGCGACCGGTGGACCGGGTGCGGACAGGGAGGCGATCCGGCCCGCGAAACCGCGGGCGGACGGCCTGGCCGGAGATCAGGCCTTCTTGGTCTCCCAGAAGATCTTGTCGATCTGGGCGATGTAGTCCAGGGCCTTCTGGCCGGTGGCCGGGTCGTTCGAACCCTTGGCGGCGCTGAGGGCCTTGAGGGTGTCGTTGACCAGCTGGTGCAGCTCCGGGTACTTCTCGAAGTGCGGCGGCTTGAAGTAGTCGCTCCACAGCACCGAAACGTGGTGCTTGGCCAGCTCGGCGCGCTGCTCCTTGATCAGGACGGCGCGGGTGCGGAAGTCCGCGTCCTCGTTGCCCTGGTACTTCTCCTGGACAGCCTTGACGGACTCGGCCTCGATGCGGGCCTGGGCGGGGTCGTACACGCCGCAGGGCAGGTCGCAGTGGGCGCTGACCTTCACCTTGGGGGCGAACAGGCGGGAAAGCATGTTCAGTCCTTCCTCGTGATCGTCTTCTCAGGTGCGAGATTACTCGGTGCGGGAAGGGATTTCTCGGGCGGCCCGGGGGGCTTAGGGCGAAAGTCCGGTACGCGGCCGGGACTGATGGAGGATGGAACGGTGAGCTGGCGGAACGACGGGCCCGTGAACGGGCCGGGGCGGGAGGCACGGGTGCCGGAAGCGGTGCGGGAGCGCGGGGCGGGGCGCGGGCGCCGCGGGCCGGTGGGAAAGTTCGGGCTCGCCGAGGTCTACAACCCGTCGATGGTGCCGACCCTCCGGCCGGGTGACCACCTGGTGGTGCAGTACGGCGCCGCGGTGCGGCCGGGTGACGTGGTGGTGGTGCGGCACCCGTTCCGGCAGGACCTGCTGATCGTGAAGCGGGCCGTGGAGCGTCGCGACGGCGGCTGGTGGGTGCGGGGCGACAACCCGTATGTCGTCAACGACAGCCGGGAGTTCGGCGCGGTGCCTGACGAGCTGGTCATCGCGCGCGCCCGGGTGCGGGTGCGGTCACCGCGCGGGATTCAGCGCTCGCCGCTCGGCGTGGTCGCCTGGGCGCTGTCGGCGGTGCGACCGCTGCGGGCGGACCGTTCGGTCTCCAGGCGCTTGCGGGCGCGGTAGGCGGCGACGTTGGCGCGGGTCGCGCAGCGGTCGGAGCAGTAGCGCCGGGAGCGGTTGGTCGAGGTGTCGAGGTAGACGTTGCGGCAGGGCCGCGCCTCGCAGATGCCGAGCCGGTCGACGCCGAGTTCGGTGAGGTGGAAGGCCAGGCCCATGCAGGCGGTCGCGGTGAAGCCGGCGGTGGCGTTGGCGGCCTGGTCGGCGATGTGCATGTGCCAGTCGGGGCGGCCGTCCTCGTCCCGGTACTCGTGTCCTGAGATCTGCGGGCTGACCGGGAATTCCATCATCAGGGCGTTGAGCAGGTCCACGGCCAGCACTTCGTCCCCGGAGTCGGCCGCCTCGAAGACGGCGCGCAGCCGGGCGCGGACCGCCCGCAGCCGGGTGACGTCGCTGTCGGTGGCGCGGCGGGCGGCGCCCTGGGCCGCGCCGAAGAGATCCCGTACGGCCTCGACGGAGGTGAGGGAGTCGCCGCCGCGCTCGGGCTCCTCGGTGTTGACGAGCCGCACGGCATAATCCGAGTAATAGGCCAGTTCCACTTGTAGTCCTTACCGTGCGCGGTCTAGGGTGAGCAGGCAGCCGTAATAGGCGTTATGGCTACGAGGGTATTACAAGCTGAAGGGGTTGTGATGACCGAGACCATCGCGGGCGCCGACTGGCAGGGATGGCAGGACAGCTGGGACCGCCAGCAGGAGTGGTACATGCCCGACCGCGAGGAGCGGTTCCGGGTCATGCTCGACATGGTCGAAGCCCTGGTGGGCACCGCGCCCCGCGTCCTCGACCTCGCTTGCGGCACGGGCAGTATCTCCGACCGGCTGCTCAAGCGGTTCCCGGACGCCGAGAGCGTGGGTGTCGATCTGGATCCCGCGCTGCTGGCCATCGCGGAAGGGTACTTCGCCGGCGAGTCCCGGGTCCGCTTCGTACGAGCCGATCTCAAGGACCCGGCCTGGACGGACACGTTGCCGCACGACTCCTATGACGCGGTGCTCACCGCCACCGCGCTGCACTGGCTGCACACCGAGGACCTGCGCGGTCTCTACGGGCAGGTGGGCCGCCTGGTGCGGGACGGCGGCGTGTTCATGAACGCCGACCACATGCCGGAGGAGAGCACTCCGCGGATCAACGCGGCGGACCGGGCGCAGCGCCACGCGCGGATGGACCGGGCCAGGGAAGCCGGCGCGGCCGACTGGGCGGACTGGTGGCAACTGGCGGCTGCCGACCCGCAGCTGGCCGCGCCGACCGCCGAGCGGTTCGAGATCTACGGCGAGCACGCGGACGGTGACACCCCCTCGGCGCAGTGGCACGCCCAGGTGCTGCGCGACTCCGGGTTCGGCGAGGCGCGGACCGTGTGGCGCTCGCCGTCGGACGCGCTGGTGCTGGGCCTGAAGTAGCGCGCGGCCGGCCCTGAACGACGAAGGCGGTACGGCCCCGTGCGGGCGCGTACCGCCTTCGTCGTGTGCCGTCCGCGCCGGGCTCAGAGCACCTTGGACAGGAACGACTTGGTGCGCTCGTGCTGTGGGTCGCCCAGGACGTCGCGCGGGTGGCCCGACTCGACGACCACGCCGTCGTCCATGAAGACCAGCGAATCGCCGACCTCGCGGGCGAAGCCCATCTCGTGCGTGACGACGACCATCGTCATGCCGTCGGCCGCCAGGTCCTTCATGACGTCCAGGACGTCGCCGACCAGCTCGGGGTCGAGCGCCGACGTCGGCTCGTCGAAGAGCATCAGCTTCGGTTCCATCGCCAGCGCGCGGGCGATGGCGACCCGCTGCTGCTGGCCGCCGGAGAGCTGCGAGGGGTAGTTGGCCGCCTTGTCGGACAGGCCGACGCGGTCCAGCAGCTTGGTCGCGCGCTCCCGGGCCGCGGCCTTGGACTCGCCCTTGACCTGGATCGGCGCCTCCATGATGTTCTCCACCGCGGTCATGTGCGGGAAGAGGTTGAAGCGCTGGAAGACCATGCCGATGTCCCGCCTGCGGGCGGCCACTTCGCGGTCGCGCAGCTCGTAGAGCTTGCCGTTGTGCTCGCGGTAGCCGACCAGCTCGCCGTCGACCGACAGGCGCCCCGCGTTGACCTTCTCCAGGTGGTTGATGCAGCGCAGGAACGTCGACTTGCCGGAGCCGGACGGGCCGATCAGGCAGAAGACCTCCTTGGGCGCCACTTCGAGGTCGATGCCCTTGAGGATGTGGGCCGCGCCGAAGGACTTGTGGACGTTCTCGGCCTTGACCATCGGGCCGCCGGACGCCCCGGCCGTCTTGCTGGTGGACTTCGTGGTGGTCATGCGGCACCTCCGGCGCGGTGGAAGCCGCCGGACAGCTTCGCCTTGGCGCGCTGGAGCGGAGTGGGCGGCAGCTGGCGGCTGGAGCCGCGGGCGTAGTAGCGCTCCAGGTAGTACTGGCCGATGCTCAGGACGGTCGTCGCGATGAGGTACCAGGCGGCGGCCAGGATCAGCATCTCGACGACGACGCCGGAGTCACGGCCGACGTTCTGCGCGGCCTGCAGCAGGTCGTAGTACTGGACGGCGATGACCAGCGACGAGGTCTTGAGCATGTTGATGACCTCGTTGCCGGTCGGCGGCACGATCACCCGCATGGCCTGCGGCACGATGATCCGGCGCAGCGTCTTGCCGTGGCTCATGCCCAGCGCGTGCGCCGCCTCGGTCTGGCCCTCGTCGACCGCGTTCAGGCCGGCCCGGCAGATCTCCGCCATGTACGCGGCCTCGTTGAGCCCGAGGCCCAGCAGCGCGCACAGGAACGGGGTCATGAAGTCCGACCACTCGTCCTTGTAGATCGGCATGATGTCGATGTACTGGAAGACCAGGCCGAGGTTGAACCACAGGAACAGCTGGACGTAGACCGGTGTCCCGCGGAAGAACCAGACGTAGAACCACGCGACGGTCGAGGTCACCGGGTTCTTGGACTGGCGCATCACCGCGAGGATCACGCCGAGCACGATGCCGATGATCATCGAGAGCACGGTGATCAGCAGGGTGTTGCGCAGGCCCTTGAGGATGTCCGCGTTGAAGAGGTACTCCGGGATGGCGTCCCAGTTGACGTTCCCGGTGGCGAAGGCCCGGCCGAGCAGCGCGAGCACGGCGATGACGAGGACCGCGGCAACCCAGCGCCCGTAATGGC
This sequence comes from Streptomyces sp. NPDC048644, assembly GCF_043199105.1. NCBI lineage: Bacteria > Bacillati > Actinomycetota > Actinomycetes > Kitasatosporales > Streptomycetaceae > Streptomyces > Streptomyces sp. NPDC048644. The sequence goes on along the minus strand of NZ_JBICVO010000004.1, from coordinate 287,012 downwards.
GCACGGGTATCGCTTTGATGGACGGGGGTGGGGGCGGTGCGCCGGCCGGTGACCGGTCTGACTTGTCGACGTCAACTGACACGGGTGCTGCCTTTCAGCGTTCGGCGGGAGTGGCGCGGGGGAGTGCGGCGGCGGCTCAGGAGCCGCCGTTGAGCTTCACGTCCTTGACCGCCGCGTCCTTGACGTCCCACTTGTGGAGGACCTTGGCGTATGTGCCGTCCTGGAGAGTCTTCTCCAGCGCCGCCTTGAGGGCGTCGCGCAGCTTCTCGTGGCCCTTGGGCACGGCGATGCCGTACGGCGCGGCCTTGACCGGCGCGCCGCCGACCATCTGGAAGTCGTTGCCGTGCCCGGAGACCTTCACCGCGTACGCGGCGACCGGATAGTCGCTGGACACGGCGTCCACGCCGCCGGTACGCAGCCGGGTCTGGGCCTCGGAGTCGTTGTCGAACGCCTCCATCGCGATGGGCGATTCGCCGTTCTTCTCGCACTTCTTCGACTGGTCCTTGGCCAGGTCGTGCGAGACGGTGCCGCGCTGCACCGCGATCTTCTTGCCGCACAGCGCGTCCCAGCCGTCGATGCCCTGGGGCTTGCCCTTACGGGTGTAGATCGAGACGCCGACGTCGAGGTAGTCGATGAAGTCGACACCCTCACCGATCTTCTTGCCCGTGGTGCTGTCGATGCCCTGCTGGCGCTCGCGGGTGTCGGTCATCGCCGACATCGCGATGTCGTAGCGGCGGGACTTCATGCCGCCCATGAGGGTGTCGAAGGTGGCGTTGTTGAAGTTGAGCTTGACCCCCAGCTCCTTGCCGAGCGCCGCGCCCAGATCGGGGTCGATGCCCTCGATCGCGCCGTTGCTGCGGAACTCCACCGGCTTGTAGGTGATGTCCGAGCCGACCTGTATCAGGCCCTTCTCCTGGATGTCCTTGGGGAGCAGCTTGTAGAGAGGGGCGCTGGTGTCGCGGTTCTTCTTCGCGTCGCGCTTGGCGATGGCCGCGTCGGTCTGGTCGCCGCAGGCCGTGAGCAGCAGCAGCGAGGCCGCGACCGCGGTCGCGCCGGCCACGGCTGAACGAGACCTGCCGGAGGCCGTGCGACGGGTGGTGCGTGCGGTCATGCTGATCCTCCTGCGAATGGGGAGAAAACCGATGGGCAGCGTCCGGGGGAGGCGTTGGGGGCGCCACGACCTCGGTTGATGACGGAATCCTGCCACCAGGGATCCGGTATTCGGACTGCCGTTCAGGTCAAAATCAGATAACGGACGGGGGTGCCGCCGGCCGCGCCGTCGAACCGCCGTGACGCTGCCCGGATGCGGGCACGGAGGGGCGCTGGGGGACCGCCGCACGACGTCTCGGGATGTGGACACCATGCGACAACCTTCCGCCTTTTCATCCCTTTCAGCCCTATTGTCGGAGCGTCCGGGGGCGAGGTAACGAATCCGACTCGTCGAGGCCAGCGCCCGTCCGGTAGAAAGGTGCGCTACACCCCTCATCCGGGGCTCAGGGCGCGTGTGCGGCGCGCCCGGCGTCCGTACCTCCCCCCGCGCGGCGGCCATCCGCCACGCAGGGCACGGGCGCGGTGCCCGCCCACCCCTTAACCAGGGAGTGGTCACCCTCAATTGATTTACGAATAAAGGGGTTCACCAAGTGGCAGCGGAGATCGTCAATCCTCGCAGCGACAGCAATACCGGCGCGGACGAGAGTGCGGACAGTGCTTCCGACACCTTCTTCGACCCGGCCTTCGCGCTGCATCGCGGCGGCAAGATGGCCATTGCGGCCACCGTCCCGGTCCGCGACAGGGACGACCTGTCCCTCGCCTACACACCGGGCGTCGCCAAGGTGTGCAGCGCCATCGCCGAGCAGCCCGAGCTGGTCCACGACTACACGTGGAAGTCCCAGGTCGTCGCGGTCGTCACGGACGGCACCGCGGTGCTGGGCCTGGGCGACATCGGCCCGGAGGCATCCCTCCCCGTGATGGAGGGCAAGGCCATCCTCTTCAAGCAGTTCGGCGGTGTGGACGCGGTGCCGATCGCGCTCGCCACCACCGACGCCGACGAGATCGTCGAGACCGTCGTCCGGCTGGCGCCCTCCTTCGGCGGCGTCAACCTGGAGGACATCTCCGCTCCCCGGTGCTTCGAGATCGAGCGCAAGCTCCAGGAACGGCTGGACATCCCGGTCTTCCACGACGATCAGCACGGCACCGCCGTCGTCACGCTGGCCGCCCTGCGCAACTCCGCCACGCTCACCGGCCGTTCGCTCGGCCAGTTGCGTGCCGTCATCTCGGGCGCCGGCGCGGCCGGTGTCGCCATCGCCAAGATCCTCATCGAGGCGGGCATCGGCGACGTCGCGGTCTGCGACCGCAAGGGCGTGGTCTCGGCGGACCGGACCGACCTCACCGTCGTCAAGCGCGAGGTGGCAGGCTTCACGAACAAGGGCAAGCTCACCGGCTCCCTGGAGGACGCCCTGGACGGCGCCGACGTCTTCATCGGCGTCTCCGGCGGCACGGTCCCCGAGGCGGCGGTGGCGAAGATGGCGGAGAACTCGCTGATCTTCGCGATGGCCAACCCCAACCCGGAGATCCACCCGGACGTCGCCCAGAAGTACGCGGCCGTCGTCGCCACCGGCCGCAGCGACTACCCCAACCAGATCAACAACGTGCTGGCCTTCCCCGGCATCTTCGCCGGCGCCCTCCAGGTGCGGGCCTCGCGGATCACCGAAGGCATGAAGCTCGCCGCCGCCGAGGCGCTGGCCGCCGTCGTCGCCGACGAGCTGAGCGCCGACTGCGTCATCCCCTCGCCGTTCGACGAGCGGGTCGCCCCGGCCGTCACCTCCGCCGTCGCGGCAGCCGCCCGCGCCGAAGGCGTCGCCCGGCGCTGACCGCGGCGCCCGGCGGACCATCCGCCGTGACACGACGGGCCGGGCCCGCACCTGTGAAGGGTGCGGGCCCGGCCCGCTGCCGTACGCGGTCAGGGGCGGCAAGGGCGCGGCGCGCGTCACACCCGCGCCCGGTACCGCGGTGCGCACCGGCGGCCTACTTTGGGATCATGTTTGCTGCCTACGCCGCCCGCATCGACCGCGACCAGCCCCTGAACGGCCTCGAACTGGGCGAGCGCCCGGCCCCCGAGGCACGCCCCGGCTGGACCACCGTCAACGTCAAGGCCGCCTCCCTCAACCACCACGACCTCTGGTCGCTGCGCGGCGTGGGGCTCGGCGAGGAAGCGCTGCCGATGATCCTCGGCTGCGACGCCGCCGGCACCGACGCGGACGGCAACGACGTCGTCCTGCACTCCGTCATCGGGCAGACCGGCCACGGCGTCGGCCCCGGAGAGCAGCGCTCCATCCTCACCGAGCGCTACCAGGGCACCTTCGCCGAACAGGTCGCCGTGCCCACCTGGAACGTGCTGCCCAAGCCGCCGGAGCTGACCTTCGAAGAGGCCGCCTGCCTGCCCACGGCCTGGCTCACCGCGTACCGCATGCTCTTCACCAACGCCGGGGTGCGGCCGGGCGACAGTGTCCTCGTCCAGGGCGCGGGCGGCGGCGTGGCGACCGCGGCCATCGTGCTGGGCGCCGCGGCCGGGCTCCGGGTGTTCGCCACCAGCCGCGACGAGGGCAAGCGGAAGCGGGCCGAACAGCTGGGCGCCGAGGCGGCGTTCGGCAGCGGTGAGCGGCTGCCGCAGAAGATGGACGCGGTGATCGAGACGGTCGGCGCCGCCACCTGGTCGCACTCGATCCGGTCGCTGCGCCCCGGCGGCACCCTGGTCATCTCCGGCGCCACCAGCGGATTCAACCCCGACCGCACCGAACTCAACCGGATCTTCTTCCTGGAGCTGAAGGTCGTCGGCTCCACCATGGGCAGCAAGGACGAACTGGCCTCGCTGCTCAGCTTCTGCGCCGCCAAGGGCGTCCGCCCGGTGATCGACTCGACGCTGCCGCTGGACCGGGCGCGCGAGGGCTTCGCCAAGATGGCCGACGGCGAGCTGTTCGGCAAGGTCGTGCTGACGGTCTGATGCGGCGGGCGGAGGAGAGCGAAGTGGACGGTGGGATGCGGGTGTTGCGGGCCGACGGGCGGGCCGCCGCGCCCTGGAGCAACGGCGGCGGGGTGACCCGCGAGGTCGCCGTCCGCCCGCAGGGCGCGGGCTGGGACGCCTTCGACTGGCGGGTCAGCCTGGCCGACGTCACCCGGGACGGCCCGTACTCGCCGCTGCCCGGCGTCCGCCGGATCCTGACCGTCGTCGAGGGCGCGGGCGCGGAGCTGACGGTCGACGGCAGCCCGCACCAACTGCCCGGCCGCTTCCACCCGTTCGCCTTCCCCGGCGCCGCACCCACCGGCTGCCGCCTTCTGGACGGCCCGATCGTGAACCTCAACGTGATGCTGCGGGAGGGACGCGCGCGGGCGAGCGTCGAGATCGTACGGGGGGCGGGGGAGGTGCCGCCGGGGGAGGGGCGGGAGGTGCTGGTGGTGGCCCTGGTGGGCGGCACCGCGGTGAGGGCCGGGCCCGCGGCCCCCGCGGCGGACGGCGAGGTCCTGGCACAACTCGGCCGCTTCGACGCCGCGTTGCTCCCCGGTGGCTGGTCGGCGGCGCTGCGGACGGAGGGCGTAGCCGCGGTGATCACGCTCGCGGTGGACGGGGCGGATGAGGTGGATGAGGCGGGCGGGACGGACTGCTGACCGTCAGGGTGAGTCCCGTCAGGCCGTGGCACGCGTGGGCGGGGCCACATTCACCAGACTGTGGTGCAGGCGGTAGTGCGGCGGGCCCGAGGACGCGTCCGCGATCGTCACGCCCGGCAGCCCCGCGATGATCCCGGCGAGCCGCGCCGACACCCTGCCGTCGGCGAATGCGCGCCACGCCGAACTGCTCTCCCACTCCGCGTAGTTGAGCACCCGGCTGCCGTCCTGGCTCAGATGGAAGTGCGCGCCCAGCAGGCCCGGCACCTGCGCGTCGGCCAGTACGTCCAGCACGGTGTCGGCCAGGGCCCGCTGGGTGTCGGGCCCCGACGTGCCGAACGTGGGGGTGACCAGCAGGGTCGGCGCCCCGCCCGACGCCACGGCGGGCAGGTGGCTGCGGTGGCGCCGGTAGCGCACCAGGCCGGGGCGCCGGATGCCGGGGATCGCCTCGTCGATCGGGCTGATGGCCGCCGCCCGCCGGGCGCGCGCCCAGGCCAGATGCGCCTCGTCGTCGGTCCACTGCGCGTAATGGAGTACGTGGCTGCCGTCCGCGCTCAGGAACGCGGTGAGCGAGAGCATCGCGTCGGGCCGCTCCTGGCCGTCCCAGGCGGCGATGACCGCGTCGGCCGCGGCGGTCTGCACGGCCGGGTCGGGAACGATCCAGGAGCTGATCAGGGCGGTGCCCGCGTCGGCACGCCGTACGTCGGGGAAGGCGGTGGTGCGGGTCATGGGGTGCTCCGTTCTGCGGTGCGGGGTCGCTTCGGAGCTTCGTCCCTGAAGTGCGCTTGAGGTCAAGGGGGTTGGGGGGACGGGTGCGGGGACGTCACGTTTCGTGTGGTCGCGGCTGTGACTGCCCGGCCGGCGGTGTGCGGGCCGGGCGGTGCCGGGCGCCCTTCGCGGAAGGCCGGGCGGGTGTGGCGTCTATGGGCTCGACGCCCGAGCGGGGCCCGCGGGTGCTGTTCCGGCCGGGGCGGCCCCGGCCGGTATTGGCTCGTCGGACGCTGGATCGTGCGGCGCCGGCGCGTTCGGCATCGGCTCGTTCGGCATCGGTGTGTGCGGTGTCGGTGCGTTCGGTGTCGGTACGTGCGGGAGGAAGCAGCCCGGGACCGGGCCGTCCGCCGTCGTTCGGCCTGGGGGCGTCGCGCGGGCGAGCATGTCACGGGAGGCCCTGGCGCCGGGGACATCGCCGGGCAGCAAGCCCGCGGGGATGCCGCCTTGTGGTGTGCCTCCCGGTGGTGTGTCTCCTGGCAGCGCGCCTCCCGGTGGCGGGTCTTCCGGTGTCGTACGTCCCGGTGCCGTGCCTTTCGGCGGGGCGCTGTCCGGAGTCAGGATGCCTGCGGCGAAGACCGCGTCGGCCAGTGGGCGGAGCAGGTGCGCCAGCCGTTCGGCGCGGGCGCGGCCCAGGGCACGCCAAGGGCCCGCCGCCAGTTGGTCCGTCAGCTGCTCCAGGGCCGCGCGTTCCCTGCGGCCACGGAGGGTCGCGCTGCCGTCCGGGGCGATCCAGCCGCGGGCGGCGAGCCGGTCGTGGGCGTCGCTCCACTCCTGGGCACTCCAGCCGCGGGCGGCGGCGGACTCCGGGGCGGCCCAGCCGCGGTCGGCCCCGTTGCCCGTCGCGGCGTGCGAGACCAGCGCCTCGCACGGGTCGAGGCCGCAGGTCAGCAGCGCCGCCAGATGGCCGTCGCCGCGGTGCTCGCGCAAGACCGTGGCGGACTGCCACAGCATCAGGTGCGGAGCCTCGGGCCAGGGCAGATCGAGGTTGGCGGCGGCCAGCGGGCGGGCCGTCGTGCCGGCGTTCTCGGCGGCCCGGCGGGCGAGACCCGCGGCCTCGGCGAGCTGGCCGCAGCTCAGCCGGTCGCCGAGCAGCCGGGACAGCACCTGGTCGACCGCCCGCAGCCGCGCGTCCAACACCTCGGCGGGACCGGCCGTCGACCAGATCCGCGGAATGTGCTGGGCGATCAGACGCGGGCTGAACGTGTAGTACGTCGCGGCCACCAACCCGGGGCCCGCGGCGCCCAAGGGGGCTGTGCGCCAGGCGAAATAGCGGGGCCAGCGTGACATGGTGTCGAAGCCGATGCCCGCCGCGACCCTGAGGGCCTCGGGGGCGGAGTAGAGGGTGGCGTGCAGCGGTTCGAGCTGATGCCACATCCGGCGGGCGACCGAAAGGTAATCCGACATCGCTGTACCTCATGGCCTTCACGGTGCGTGCAGACAGGGGCAGTTGGCGGTGAGGCGCGCCCGAGGGGCCTGGGCCGGTCCCCTGTGCCGGGGCGTGCCGTACGGGTCCGGGCGGGGGCGAGCCTCGCGGCTCGTCCGGGCCCGGCACACGGCCGCCGACCCGGATGCCGGGTGGCCGGGGGATGCCCTCGGGACCGGTGCCGGACGAAAAGCCGTGCGATTGATGACGTTCCCCGATTACGCGCCGTGAATCCTGCCTGCCGTAAGCAACTCTCCGTAATCGGTGAGCGGTTGGCTCCGGCGGGCGGGCACCGGAGGGTCGGGGCGGCCCCCCCCGGAACCGCCAGGCAGCGGCGGAGCGGCCCCCGCGAGCCACCCCGCCATTGCCGCCACTTGCCCCTGGAGCCCGCCGCTCCGCGCCCCCGCTACTCCTTCGAGCCCGAGCCCGAGCCCGAGCCCGCCTCCTGGCCCGCCCCCGCCTCCTGGCCCGGCTCCGCCGCCGAGGCGTACCGTTCCGGATCCCGCAGCAGGGCGCCGATATGGGCGGCGGCCGTCGACAGGCGGCGGCGGGCCTCCCGCACCTGCTCGCCGGTGACGCCGTGATCGCGCGCGGCGTCCCGCAGGTCGTCGCGGAAGCGGTCGAGCAGCCGGTCGAAGTCGCGGGCCGGATCGGCGCCGAGGGGTTCATCGGCCCACTCCGGCGCCGGCGGGGCGGCCGGTGACCCGGCTTCCTGGTCCTGCGCCTCCTTGGCCAGATCGATGCGCTCGACCGTCACCCGGGTGTCGCCGTTCGCCGCCCCGGACGCGCCCTCCTCGCGGTCGCCGCCGGCCGCGCCGTTGGTGAAGCGGCCGACCTCGCGGGAGACCTCGGACAGCGCCTCGCGGACCGCGCCGGACCAGTCGCCTGAGCGGACATGGTCCTGCGTCTGCTCCTGGACCCGCTTGATGACCCGCTGCACCTCATCGCGGGCGTATGCCTGCGCGTCCTTGGCCTGCTTACGGGCCCGCTGGGCGTCCTGCTTGGCCCGCCGGCTCTCGTCCTTCGCCCGCCGCGCCTGTTCCTTCCACTCCTCCTTGGCGCGCCGGAACTCCTCCTTCGCCTGCCGCCAGGCTTCCTTGTCGCCGTACGTGCCGTCGAAGAAGGAGGAAAGGCCGGGGTACGGCGGCGCGCCCTCGCCCTCGTCGGCACCGGCGTCCGCCCGCGCGCCGTCCCCCGCCGCGCCTTCCGATGCCCGGCGGCTGCGGCCCGATGCGGCTCTGGCCTGCTGCGCCGCCTCCCGGATCTCGCGGCGCAGATCGCGGGCCGAGCCGCTGACGTCCTCGCGGATGTCGGAGGCCAGTGCGGCCACCGACTCGCCTATCTCCCGTTCGAGTTCGGTCAGTTCGCCGCTGCGGTCGGCGAGTTCGGCCCGGCCCGCCTCGGTGATCGAGTAGACCTTGCGCCCGCCTTCGGTGGCGTGGGTGACCAGACCCTCGGTCTCCAGCTTGGCCAGCCGCGGGTAGACGGTGCCGGCCGAGGGCGCGTAGAGGCCCTGGAAGCGTTCCTCCAGGAGGCGGATGATTTCGTAGCCGTGCCGGGGGGCCTCGTCGAGCAGCTTGAGGAGATAGAGGCGGAGGCGGCCGTGGGCGAAGACGGGGGGCATGCTCAGAGCACCTTCTTCTCTTCAGGCCGGTCCGCGGGGGCAGCGCCGCGCGGACCGGGGGCGGCGTACGGTCCCGGGGCCTCGGTGGCGCCGGGACGCGGGCCGTCGAACGACGGGCGGCGCAGCAGCGCGAGGCCGCCGGAGACGGTGGTGACCTTCAGCGTGCCGGTGCCGGCACCGAGCGCTCCGGTGATGCTCTTCGCGCCCCACTGGCTGCCGACCCGCAGGCTGTCGAAGGCGTTGGAGACCGTGCCGCTGGTGGTGTTGGCCTCCACCGTCGCGTCGGCCGGGTCCGGCAGCCGGATGGCCACCTCGCCGGAGACGCTGGTCAGTTGGATGTCGGTGCCCTTGGCCGACGGGTCGAGGTCGAGCACCATGTCGCCGCTGACGGAGCCGGCATGCACCGCACCGCCTGCGCCGTCGATGACGGTCAGATCCCCCGAGACGGAGTGGAACCGCAGGTCACCGGTGACCGCCTGGGCCTCGACGTTGCCCGACACGGTCTCCGCGCGCACCTCGCCGGTCAGCCCGACCAGGGTGCTGTCGCCCGTCACCCCGCGGACGTCGGTGCGTCCCGCGATGCCGGAGACCACCGCGCTCGCGCCGACGACACCCACCTCGACGCGGGTGGCCGCCGGCACCGTCACCGAGATCACCGCGCTGCGGTTCCACGCCTTGCGGTCGAAGAGCTTCAGGAAGCCCTTCCACGGCAGGTCTTCGTAGGCGACGGTGAGGGCGCCGTCCTCGTACGAGACCGTCAGGGGCGTGCCGTGCAGTTCGCCGACCTCCAGGCGGGCCGGGCTGCCGTCGGACGTGCCGACGACGTTGACCGTGCCGCCGTACACCCGGACGTTGAGCGCGCCGACGGGTTCCTCGATCTCCAGGGTGCGTGGCCCGTCCACCTGGATCGGATATCGCGATCGCTCGTTCCTGGACATTCCGGGCCTCCCCTGACTGGACATGGCAACGCAACATATCGCGTCTCACGCGACACGATATATCGCGGATCGGGGAAGTCAAGCGGCTGACGGAAGCCGTCCGCTCCGTCCCGGTCGGCCAGGAGGCGGACGGCGCTGCCGTGCGTCCTCCTACTCGTCGTCCTCGTCGTCGAGCCGTGCCAGCCAGGTGGCCAGCCGCTCCACCGGCACCTCGAAGTCCGGGTTCAGGTCCACGAAGGTGCGCAGCTGCTCGGACAGCCACCCGAGGGTGACCTCCTCCTCGCCACGCCGGCTCTCCAGCTCTTCGATGCCGCGGTCAGTGAAATACACGTGCTCTCCACCAGGGGTCATGGGACGTTCCCGGCCAGGATAGGCAGGGCTGCGGGGGCACGGCGAAGGGCCCGCCCCCGCAACCGCGGGGGCGGGCCCTTGCCGGGTGCCCGGAACTACCGGAGCGTTCGGCTACGCGTCGAACGCCTCGGCGATGAGCTGGGCCTGCTCCGCCTGGTGACGCTTGGCGGAACCGACGGCCGGGGACGAGCCGTGCGGACGCGAGATGCGGCGCAGACGCTCGTTGTGCGGGACATCGGCACCGACGGCCAGGTCGAGGTGGTCGATGAGGTTCAGACCGAGGAACGGCCAGGCGCCCTGGTTGGCCGGCTCCTCCTGGACCCACAGGTACTTACCGGCGTTCGGGAACTTGGCGATCTCCGCCTGGAGTTCCTTGCCGGGCAGCGGGTACAGCCGCTCGATACGGACGATGGCGACGTCGTTCGCGCCGCGCTTCTCCCGCTCCGCCTCCAGGTCGTAGTAGACCTTGCCGGAGCAGAAGATCACCTTGCGGACGGCGCTCGCGTCGACCGTGCTGTCGGCGATCACCGGGCGGAAGCCGCCGGTGGTGAACTCTTCCGCCTTCGACGCCGCGGCCTTCAGACGCAGCATCGACTTCGGGGTGAAGACGACCAGCGGCTTGTGGTGCGGGTTGTGGACCTGCCAGCGCAGCAGGTGGAAGTAGTTCGACGGCAGGGTGGGCATGGCGACCGTCATGTTGTTCTGCGCGCACAGCTGGAGGAAGCGCTCGATCCGGGCCGATGAGTGGTCCGGGCCCTGGCCCTCGTAGCCGTGCGGCAGCAGCAGGGTGACGCCTGAGGTCTGGCCCCACTTCTGCTCGGCGGACGAGATGAACTCGTCGATGACGGTCTGCGCGCCGTTGGCGAAGTCACCGAACTGCGCCTCCCACATGACCAGCGACTCCGGGCGGGCCAGCGAGTAGCCGTACTCGAAGCCCATCGCCGCGTACTCGCTGAGCAGCGAGTCGTAGACGTTGAAGCGTGCCTGGTCATCGGAGAGGTAGAGCAGCGGGGTGTAGTCGTCGCCGGTCTCACGGTCGATGAGGACCGCGTGACGCTGGCCGAAGGTGCCGCGGCGGGAGTCCTGTCCGGCGAGCCGGACCGGGGTGCCCTCCATCAGCAGCGAACCGATGGCCAGGGTCTCGCCCATGCCCCAGTCGATCGTGCCGTCCTCCACCTGGGCCGCGCGGCGCTGCAGCTGGGGCAGCAGGCGCGGGTGGACGGTGACCCGCTCGGGGATGTTGACCTGCGACTCGGCGATCCGCTTGACGACCTCCTGGGAGATCGCGGTGTCCACGAACACCGGGAACTCGGCCTGCGGCTGCGGCACCTCGGGGGTGGCCGGAGCCGTGGTGGCCTCGCGGACCTCCGTGAAGACCTTCTCCAGCTGGCCCTGGAAGTCCTGCAGCGCCTGCTCGGCCTCTTCCAGCGTGATGTCGCCACGGCCGATGAGCGACTCGGTGTAGAGCTTGCGCACCGAACGCTTCTTGTCGATCAGGTCGTACATCAGCGGCTGCGTGAACGCCGGGTTGTCCGACTCGTTGTGGCCGCGGCGGCGGTAGCAGATCAGGTCGATGACGACGTCCTTGTTGAACGCCTGGCGGAACTCGAAGGCGAGACGCGCGACGCGCACCACGGCCTCCGGGTCGTCACCGTTCACGTGGAAGATCGGCGCCTCGATCATGCGGGCCACGTCGGTGGCGTACATGGAGGAGCGGGCCGACTCCGGTGCGGCGGTGAAGCCGACCTGGTTGTTGATGACGATGTGCACGGTGCCGCCGCAGCGGTAGCCGCGCAGCTGCGACATGTTCAGCGTCTCCGCGACCACGCCCTGGCCCGCGAAGGCCGCGTCGCCGTGCAGCTGGACCGGCAGGACCGTGAAGTCCGTGCCGCCCTTGTTGATGATGTCCTGCTTGGCGCGCGCGATGCCCTCGACGATCGGGTCGACGGCCTCCAGGTGGGAGGGGTTGGCGGCCAGCGAGACCTTGATCTGCTCGCCGTCCAGGCCGGTGAAGACGCCCTCCTGGCCCAGGTGGTACTTCACGTCGCCGGAGCCGTGCATCGACTTCGGGTCGAGGTTGCCCTCGAACTCCCGGAAGATCTGCGCGTACGACTTGCCGACGATGTTCGCCAGGACGTTCAGCCGGCCGCGGTGGGCCATGCCGATGACGACCTCGTCGAGGCGCGACTCGGCCGCGGAGTCGATGACCGCGTCCAGCAGCGGGATGACGGACTCGCCGCCCTCCAGCGAGAAGCGCTTCTGGCCGACGTACTTCGTCTGCAGGAAGGTCTCGAACGCCTCGGCGGAGTTCAGCCGGCGCAGGATGCGCAACTGCTCCTCACGCTCGGGGGAGTTGTGCGTCCGCTCGACCCGGTCCTGGATCCACTTGCGCTGCTTGGGGTCCTGGATGTGCATGAACTCGATGCCGGTGGTGCGGCAGTACGAGTCGCGCAGCACGCCCAGGATGTCGCGCAGCTTCATCATGGTCTTGCCGGAGAAGCCGCCGACCGCGAACTCGCGCTCCAGGTCCCACAGGGTGAGGCCGTGCTCGATGATGTCGAGGTCGGGGTGCTTGCGCTGGTGGTACTCCAGCGGGTCGGTGTCGGCCATGACGTGGCCGCGGACCCGGTAGGAGTGGATCAGGTCGAAGACCCGCGCGGCCTTGGTGACGTCGTCGTCGTGGGAGACGTCGATGTCCCGCAGCCAGCGGACCGGCTCGTACGGAATCCGCAGCGACTTGAAGATGTCGTCGAAGAAGTCGTTCTCGCCGAGCAGCAGCTGGCTCATGATGCGCAGGAACTCGCCGGAGGCGGCGCCCTGGATCACGCGGTGGTCGTACGTGCTGGTCAGCGTCATGACCTTGGAGACACCGAGCTTGTTCAGGGCGTCCTGCGACGTGCCCTGGAACTCCGCGGGGTAGTCCATCGCGCCGACGCCGATGATGAGGCCCTGTCCGGGCATCAGGCGGGGCACGGAGTGGACGGTGCCGATGCCGCCCGGGTTCGTCAGCGACGCGGTGACTCCGGTGAAGTCCTCCATCGTCAGCTTGTTGGTGCGGGCCCGGCGGACGATGTCCTCGTAGGCCTGCCAGAACTCGAAGAAGGTCAGCGTCTCGGCCTTCTTGATGGCGGCGACGACGAGCTGGCGGTCGCCGTTCGGCTTCACCAGGTCGATGGCAAGACCGAGGTTGACGTGCTCGGGCTTGACCAGCGTCGGCTTGCCGTCCTTCTCCGCGAAGGAGTGGTTCATCGACGGCATGGCCTTGAGGGCCTGCACCATCGCGTACCCGATGAGGTGGGTGAAGGAGACCTTCCCACCGCGGGCGCGCTTGAGGTGGTTGTTGATGACGATGCGGTTGTCGAAGAGCAGCTTCACCGGCACCGCGCGCACGGACGTGGCCGTCGGCAGCTCCAGCGAGGCGTTCATGTTCTTCGCGACCGCGGCGGACGGGCCGCGCAGGGTGACCAGCTCCGGACCTGCCGGAGCCTCCTTGGCGTCGGCCGCGGCGGGCTTGGCCGCGGGCTTCGCGGCCGGAGCCTTCGCCGGAGCGGCCTTGGCCACAGCCGCCTGGGCGGGCGCCGGAGCGCTCGCCGCGGGCTTCGCCGGTGCGGCCGGAGCGGCCGGGGTGGCGGGCTTCGGCTGGGCCGGGGACTGCGCCGGTGCGGCCGGAGCGGGGGCAGAGCCCTCCGCCGGCTGGCTGGGCGCGGTGGCGCCGCCCGGCTTGTAGTCGGCGAAGAAGTCCCACCAGGCTCGGTCTACCGAGTTCGGGTCCTGGAGGTACTGCTGGTAGATCTCGTCGACGAGCCACTCATTTGCACCGAACGCAGCGGCAGGGGACTTTCCCTGCCCGTCTTGGTCGGTCGAGATGCTCGAGCTGTTGGGGGACTGTGGCGACACGGCGGCAACCGCCCTCTTCCGCTTCCTAAGGTGGTGGACAGCGGGAATAAAGGCTACGCCTCTTGTGACCATTGGTGCAGTCCGGGAGGGCCACTCGTCGCGCACGTCACATTCACCGATGGGTTTCAAGGCATGACTTGGCGGGAAACACACGGGGTTTGCCTGCGTGAGGGTAGGACTCAGCGCCGCGGCACCCCGTCAGGCGGGCGCGAGGCGCCACCTGATGCGTGCTTCCGCCACCGACCCTACGCCACGGGCCGTCAACCTCGACTTGACTCCGTTCCCGGAAGGGCGACCCGGATGCGACACCCACGGGTGGATTCGGCCACCCCGATCCGGCCGCCGTGCAGATCCACCGCCCAGCGTGCGATCGCCAGGCCGAGTCCGGTGCCCCCGTCGGCCCCCGGTCCCGATGCCGCGGGACCGCCGCGGTTGAACCGTTCGAAGACGCGGTAGCGCTCCGACTCGGGAATGCCGGGCCCCTCGTCCTGCACGTCCAGCTCCAGGCTCTCGGGCCCCTCGCCCCGCCGGGCGTGCACGGTGACCCGCCCGTGCCGCGGGCTGTGCTTGATCGCGTTGTCGATCAGATTGGCCACGACCTGGTGCAGCCGCTCGGCGTCCGCGTACGCGGTCAGCTCCGGGGGCGAGACGTCGAGGTGCAGATGGACGTCCGTCCGGGTGTGGGTGCCGGATCCGGCGAGCCCGGCAAGGGTCGAGGCGCCGCGGCTCATGTTGGCTTCCTTGAGCACGCCCGACAGGTAGGGCCACACCTCGAAGCGGCGGCTGTGCAGCGGCACCACGCCGTTGTCCAGGCGGGAGAGGTCCAGCAGGTGCTCGACCAGCCTGCCAAGACGCTCGGTCTGCTTCAGCGCCGTCCGCATCGTCTCCGGATCGGGCTCGGAGACCCCGTCCACGACGTTCTCCAGCACCGCACGCAACGCGGCGATCGGCGTCCGCAGCTCGTGCGAGACGTTCGCGACCAGTTCCTTGCGGTGGGTGTCCACCGCCTCCAGGTCGGCGGCCATGCGGTTGAACGCGTCCGCCAGGTCGCCGAACTCGTCCCGGCGCTCCGAGCGCACCCTGCGCGTGTAGTCGCCCTGTGCCATCGACCGCGTCACGTCGGTCATCTCGCCGAGCGGCGCGGTCAGGCTGTTCGCCACGAACTGGGTGATCAGCAGCGAGGCGATGATCGAGAAGACGGTGATCACCCGCAGCTCGGTCGCCGAGTGCATCGCCACGAACACCAGCAGCGTCGTGATGATCACCGAGACGATGACCAGCGCACCGAGCGCGGCCTTCACCGAACGGTAGGGATCCAGCGGTCGCAGCCCGTCCCAGAGCCGCTCACCCAGCCCGCGGGCGCGGGCCTGCCACCACCGCGTCATGCGGGCGGGGTCTCCAGGGCGTAGCCGACGCCGTGGACCGTGCGGATGCGCTCGGCGCCGATCTTGCGGCGCAGTGCCTTGATGTGGCTGTCGACCGTGCGCGTCCCGGAGGCGTCCGCCCAGTCCCACACCTCGGCCAGCAGCTGCTCACGGGAGAGCACCGCGCGCGGGGTGTTCGCCAGGCAGACCAGCAGGTCGAACTCGGTGGGCGTCAGGTGCACATCGGCGCCGCGCACCCGCACCCGGCGCTGCGCGTGGTCGATCTCCAGCTCGCCCAGGCGCAGGATGCCGCTGCGCGGGGTGTGCGCGGCCAGCGCGGCGCGCTCGACGCGGCGCAGCAGGACGTGCACCCGCGCGGCCAGCTCCCGCATCGAGAACGGCTTGGTCATGTAGTCGTCGGCGCCGACCCCGAGCCCGACCAGCATGTCGGTCTCGTCGTCGCGCGCGGTCAGCATCATCACCGGTACCGGGCGCTGGGCCTGGACCCGGCGGCACACCTCCAGGCCGTCGAAGCCCGGCAGCATCACGTCCAGGACCAGCAGATCGGGCTGCCACGCCTCGGCGGTGTCCACCGCGGCCGGGCCGTCGGTGGCGGTCTGCACCTGGAAGCCCTCGGCGCGCAGCCGGGCCGCGATGGCATCCACGATCGTCGGGTCGTCCTCGACGACCAGCACCCGGCGCTGGGCGCCCGGCGTGGCCGCGGCGGTACCGCCCTGGCTGGTCTGAGTCTGGTCCATCGCCCGCCCCTGCATGTCCCCGTGTGCGTGGTCGCGTAGTGCTGGACGAGGCGGCCCGGCAGCGCGCAGCCCGCCGGTGGGGGCGGGCGGTGTCGCGCCGGACTCCTGTCCAGGGGAGCAGCGTAAGGGCACGGTGTGACTGTCGGCTACGCGCCCTTGCGCGCGAGATGCACCACGTCGGGGACGCCTCGGGCAACAGGGATCTCTTCCGTACGTACCCCCTGGAATCCGGCATTCCGGAGGGCGAGGTCGAAGGCGGGCGACGGCTGGGCCGACCAGACGGCGAGCACGCCGCCCGGTGCGAGCCGGTCCCGGCAGGCCGCGAGACCGGCCGGCGTGTAGAGGCCGCCGTTGTCCTCGGTGACCGTCCAGTCGGGCCCGTTGTCGATGTCCAGGCACAGCGCGTCGAAGGTCTCCCGGCCCGCACCGTCGTGCAGATGGGCGACCAGATCCGCGTGCACGATCCGCGTCCGCGGGTCCGCCAGGGCGCCGCCGGAGAGTTCCGCCAGTGGCCCATGGCGGTGCCAGCCGATCACCGCGGCCTCCCGCTCGACGACCGTGATCCTGCCCCAGCGCTCCTCCCGCACCGCTCTGACCAGGGAAAACCCGACGCCCAGGCCGCCGATCAGCAGGGCGGGGCGCTGCCGGTCCTGCGGCAGCTCGGCCAGTGCGGCATCGATCAGCAGCCGCTCGGACCTGCCGTCGGACGTGTCCATCAGGAAGCAGCCGTTGGCGATGATCTCGTAGACCGCCGCGTCACCTGCGCGCCGCCGCCGCAGGACCACTTCGCCGTACGGGCCCTCGCGGCGGTCGAGGGTGCGCGGGCCTTCGGGGAGGCCGGCCGTCGAGGGAGAAGGGGGAACGGGAGCCATCCGGCCATCCTGGCGGGCCCGGTCCACGCCGGTCCACCTTCTGGGGGCGCGGCGCCGGAGCGGACGTGGTGCGCCCCGAACGGGTTGCCCGCGGCGAAGTGCTTGTGACGCACTTCACTTACACAGCTCGCTCATGGGTTGAACAGGCACGCTGTCCCGCACGTTGTGCACAGCGGAGCGCGGCCGGGGAGACGGCCGACGCGAGTGCCTGAACGGAAGGAGCCCGGAACGGTGAGCTTGGTGGACACCGCGGACACCGCGGACACCGCGCGGGCGGGCACCGGACCGGCCGGCTTCGGGAAGCTGCCCCGGCAGCCCGCCGGACCGCCGTCCGTACGCGTCGATGAGGTGGCGCCGCCCACCGGGCCCGCGCCTGACACCGCGGACGCGGGCGCCGTCCCCGCGGCGGGGCGGGCGCGCGTGGTGGCCGCGCTGAGCCGGCTCCGGCTGCTGCTGCCCAGCCCCACCGGCACCCCCTTCACCTTCGGCTACACGCTCGTCCTCCTGGTGACCTCCTTCATCGCCGCCCACGCCGCCCCCGCGTTCGTCGGCGAGCTGCTGCGCGGCTCCAGCACCGACGTCGCGCACCTCACCCACACCCCGCTGCTGGTACTCGTCGCCAGCGCCCTGTGGATAGCCGGCGGGGTGACCTCGGGGTTCGCCGTCGCCTTCCTGTTCGTGCTGACGGCCCTGGAGCGCCGCATCGGGAGCCTGGGCGCCGCCGCGGTGTTCGCGGGCGGCCACGTACTGGCCACCCTCGCCACGGAACTGCCGGTCGGCTTCGCCGTCGCCGCAGGTCAGCTGCCGGTCAGCTCGCTGCACCGCCTCGACTACGGCATCAGCTTCGGCGTGATGACCTGCACCGGCGCGCTCGCAGGGCTGCTGCCGGGACGGCTGAGGTGGCCGCTGCTGGCCGGCGTCGGCTACCTGGCCGTCGGCGACGTGGTGGCCTTCGTCGATCCGATGGCGGCCTGGGGGCACCTCCTCGCGCTCGCCCTCGGGGTGGTGAGCTGGCCGCTGCTCCGCCGCCGTCGCGCCCGGCGGGCCCGCCCGGAACCGCTGCGCGGCGACCTCGGCCACCCGGCCCTGCGGACGGAACGCGCGGGCTGACGGGAGGCCGGGCACGCGGTGGCGGCCCGGTGGCGGGCGCGCTGTACTCGGTGGTGTGCACCCGGGCCGGCCGTCGGCCCCGGGCACCCGGCGCCGGCCTTGGCCCGCGTCCCCGCCGTGCACCAGGAAGGGGCCAGCACATGCGCATGATCTTCGTAAACCTGCCGGTCAAGGACGTCGCCAGGTCGACCCGCTTCTTCGCGGCGCTCGGCTTCGAGGCGAATCCCACCTTCTCCGACGAGAGCTGCACCTGCGTGGTCATCGACGAGAACATCTACGTGATGCTGCTCGCCGAGGCCCGCTTCAAGGACTTCATCAACGACGAGATCAGCGACACCGCCACCGGCACCGAGGTCCTGAACTGCCTCTCGGCCGACAGCCGCCGGGAGGTCGACGACCTCCTCGCCAAGGCACTCGCGGCCGGCGGCAGCCCCTGGAAGCCGGTGATGGAGGAGGGCCCGATGTACGGCGCCAGCTTCCAGGACCCGGACGGGCATGTGTGGGAGCTCGTTCATATGGGGCAGTAGCCGCCCCCCCCCGGACCCTTGCGGTCGGCGCAGAGGCCCGGGGCGCCGACGGGGCGTCCTGACAACGGAGTTCAGGCGGCCAGGAGGCCCGCGATCTCCTGGTGGAGGGAGACGGGGAGGGTGAGGTCCCATCGGGCGGCGGCCTCCGTGGCGAGATCGCGGCTCCACCGCCAGCTGTGCCGGGCCGCGGCGCGGACCGCCGCAGGCTCCGCGGCGGCCGTGGTCGCGGCGTAGCGGGCGCGGTCGGCGGCCGGCAGGTCGTGCTCCAGGTTGCGGCTCGGGGTGAGCCAGTGCGCGGTGGATTCGCGCAGCAGGCGGCACAGCTGGAGCTGCAACGGGGCGACGACGGTGTGCAGCAGGGCGTGGGCGCGGGCGGTCTCGCCGCGGGCCAGCACCTGGGCGAGCATCAGGGTCCAGTTGGCCAGCTCGGCGGTGAGCTGCCGGGCCGTGCCGACCGGCTCGGGCGGGACGAAGCCGGCGAGCCCGCGGGCCGCTGCGGTCAGCCGTCCGCTGCGGTCGAGCAGGACCGCGGCCTCAGGGTCGGGCAGCTGCACCATGCCGCGCCAGGAGGGGACTTCATCGATGCCGGTGCCTGCCGCCTCGACGTGGAACTCCCCGCGCATCAGATCGTCGAAGACGACGGCGAGGATCCCGTACATATTGGTGTACGCCAGCTTCAGCGGGGCCAGCCGCTCGATGAACTCCCGTCCGTCGAAGGCGTCGGCGTCCTGGTCGCGTACGTAGAGGTACGCCTCGATGTCCGAGTACGCGTCGGCCTCGCCGAGCGTCCAGGAGCCGTACAGCAGGACGCCGTCCAGCCGGGGCTCGGTGCGGGCGGCCTCGCGCAGCCGCTCGATGCGGCGGTCGAGCGCGGGGGTGGGGGTGCGGTGCGGCATGGGTCTCCTGAGTGGTGCGGGCGGCATGCGCCGGGCGGTGCCCGTGCGGCATGGCATGCGGACGGTCCCGGCGGCTGCCGGGTGGTGGATCTCGAGGTCGCGGACCGTGCGCGCGTACTCAGGAAAAAACGCCCATGGGCCGCACTGTACCGGGGAGTTGGGGGCGCGGAGGGGCGGGGATGCGTCCGGCCGGCCGGGGCGACCGGGGTGTCCGGGCTCTGATCGCTCACGGCGAACACGGACCGGGGAACATCTGCCGGGCGCTCTGCATTGAGTGGGTAAAGCTCAACTTGCCTGCCGAAGGGGAGATCATGGCTTCGTCGTCCGCCTCGCTCACTCTGCCCGTGCTGCCCCTCGATGACGAGGTGGTGCTGCCCGGCATGGTGGTGCCGCTGGATCTGTCCGACATCGACGTCCGGGCCGCGGTGGAGGCCGCGCAGGCTGCCGCCGTACCGGGTAACAAGCCGGAGGTGCTGCTTGTGCCCCGGATCGGGGGCGCGTCCCGGGCGGCGTCCGGGACCGGCACCTACACGGCGATCGGCACGCTCGGACGGATCGAGCAGGTCGGACGGCTGTCCGACGGCGATCCCGGCGCGCTGATCCGTGGCCTTCGCCGGGTCCGTATCGGGGTCGGCACGACCGGACCCGGTGCCGCGCTGTGGGTGGAGGGCAGCGCCATCGAGGAGGCGGTGCCGGGTTCGGGACCGGACGAGTCCGGCCGGGAGGGCGCGCTGCCCGGCGCCGTCACCGAACTGGTCACCGAGTACAAGGCGCTGGCCACCAGCTGGCTCCGCAAGCGCGGTGCCTGGCAGGTCGTGGACCGGGTGCAGCAGATCGAGGACGTGGCGGCGCTCGCCGACAACTCGGGCTACTCGCCGTTCCTGACCATCGAACAGAAGGTGCGCCTGCTGGAGACCGTCGATCCGGTCGCCCGGCTGAAGTACGCCACCGAAGTGCTGCGCGAGCACCTCGCCGAGCAGGACGTCGCCGAGTCCATCGCCAAGGACGTCCAGGAGGGTGTCGACAAGCAGCAGCGGGAATTCCTGCTGCGGCGGCAGATGGAGGCGGTCCGCAAGGAGCTGGCGGAGATCAACGGCGACGCGGAGGACGAGGGCGGGGACTACCGCGCCCGGGTGGAGGCGGCCGGCCTGCCCGCGGACGTCCGCAAGGCCGCCCTCAAGGAGGTCGACAAGCTGGAGCGGTCCAGTGACCAGAGCCCGGAGGGTTCCTGGATCCGCAACTGGCTGGACACCGTTCTGGAACTGCCGTGGAACGAGCGGACCGAGGACGCGTACGACATCCCGGGCGCCCGGCAGGTGCTGGACGCCGACCACGCGGGCCTGGAGGACGTCAAGGAGCGCATCACCGAGTACCTGGCCGTCCGCAAGCGGCGGGCCGAGCGCGGCACGGGCCTGCTGGGCCGGGCCGGTGACGGCGCCGCAGCGGATGAGGGAAGCGCAGGTCAGGGCGGTGGGCGCCGGTCGGGTGGCGCGGTGCTCGCGCTGATCGGACCGCCCGGGGTCGGCAAGACCTCGCTGGGCGAGTCCGTCGCGCGGGCCATGGGCCGCAGGTTCGTCCGGGTCGCGCTCGGCGGGGTGCGGGACGAGGCGGAGATCCGCGGGCACCGGCGCACGTACGTCGGCGCGCTGCCGGGGCGGATCGTGCGGGCGGTCAAGGAAGCCGGTTCGATGAACCCGGTGGTGCTGCTCGACGAGATCGACAAGGTGGGCTCCGACTACCGCGGCGACCCGGCAGCCGCCCTCCTGGAGGTCCTGGACCCGGCGCAGAACCACACCTTCCGCGACCACTACCTGGAGGTCGAACTCGACCTCAGCGACGTGGTGTTCCTGGCCACCGCCAACGTCCTGGAGGCCATCCCCGAGCCGCTGCTCGACCGGATGGAGCTGGTGCGTCTCGACGGCTACACCGAGGACGAGAAGGTCGTCATCGCCCGGGACCACCTCCTGCCGCGCCAGCTGGAGCGGGCCGGTCTCGAACCGGGCGAGGTGACCGTCGGGGACGACGCGCTGCGCAAGCTGGCGGGCGAGTACACCCGCGAGGCCGGCGTGCGGAATCTGGAGCGCGCGGTGTCCAGGCTGCTGCGCAAGGTGGCGGCCCAGCACGAACTGGGCGAGCGGGAGCTGCCGTTCGCGGTCGGCGCCGGGCAGCTGCGCCCGCTGATCGGGCGACCGCACCACACACCCGAGTCGGCGCAGGACCCGGCCGAGCGGCGGACCGCGGTGCCCGGCGTGGTCACCGGCCTGGCCGTCACCGGAGCGGGCGGCGACGTGCTGTACGTCGAGGCGTCGCTCGCCGATCCGGAAACCGGCGCATCGGGGCTCCAGTTGACCGGTCAGCTCGGCGACGTGATGAAGGAATCGGCCCACATCGCGCTGTCGTTCCTGCGCTCACACGGCGCGGAACTGGAGCTTCCGGTGGGCGATCTCAAGGAGCGCGGCGTGCATCTGCACGTCCCGGCGGGCGCCGTCCCCAAGGACGGGCCGAGCGCCGGCGTGACGATGACCACCGCACTGGCCTCGCTGCTGTCGGGGCGGCAGGTGCGGCCCGATGTGGCGATGACCGGTGAGGTCTCGCTGACCGGGCGGGTGCTGCCGGTCGGCGGCGTCAAGCAGAAGCTGCTCGCCGCGCACCGTGCGGGGATCACGACGGTGATCATCCCGCAGCGCAACGAACCGGACCTGGACGAGGTGCCGGCCGAGATCCTGGACGCGCTCGACGTCCATCCGGTCTCGGACGTCCGCCGGGTGCTGGAGCTGGCGCTGACCGACGCGGCGGCCCCGGTGCGCGCACCCGGGGCGCCGGCCAGGGAGATCCCTGCCGCGGCGTGACGGACGCGGCAGGAGCAGGCCCCTCCCGCACGAACACGCGGGAGGGGCCGCGGTGCTGCCCGGTGCCCGGCCGGATCAGGTCCGGCGGGACCGGTCGCCGTCGCCGTCAGCCGTTGGCGAGCGCCTGGAGCCGGTCGTAGGCGCCGTTGAACTTGTTGTGATCGCCGACGGTCGGTCCGGTCGAGGTGTACTGCCAGATGGTGTGGAAGCCCCAGCCGGCCGGGAGTTCACCGACCGACGAGCCGTAGCGCGGCACCCACAGCGGGTTGACGCTGCCGAACCCGGCGTAGTTGCCCGTGCACTGCTTCCACCAGTCGGTGGAGGTGTAGATGACGGCGTCCCGCCCGGTGCGCGCCTTGTAGGTCGAAAACCAGTCCTTCATCCAGTTGACGAGCCCGCTCGCGCTGAGCCCGTAACAGGTCGACCCGTAGGGGTTGTACTCCATGTCCAGCGCGCCCGGCAGGGTCTTGCCGTCCTTGGACCAGCCGCCGCCGTGGTCGACAAAGTAGTTGGCCTGGGCGGCGCCGCTGGAGGTGTCGGGTGTGGCGAAGTGGTACGCGCCGCGGATCATCCCGGTGTCGTAGGAGCCGTTGTACTGCTGGGCGAAGTACGGATTGACGTAGCTGGTGGACTCGGTCGCCTTGACGTAGGCGAACTTCACGCCGCTGCTCCACAGCGTCGCCCAGGCGACGTTGCCCTGGTGGCCGCTGACGTCCACGCCCTCGACGCCGGCGAGCAGGCCGCGGGCCGGTGCGCCGTCGGTCGCGGTGCCTTCGTGGGCGGCGATCTGGGAGCCGGCCCAGTCCTGCCCGGGGTGGGTGGGCTCCGGCGCGTCCTTGCCCGCGCCGGCCTGCGCGGACGCGGTGGCGGACACCCCGATGAGCAGGGAGAGGGCGGTGAAGAGGATCCCGGCCGCGCTCGCCAGTGTGCGCGAGCGGTGGGGGGAGCCGGACCTGTGCACGGTCATGCGTGCCTCCGAAACGGTGGTGGGTGACCTGAGGGGGGTACGGACCCGCGGCGGGCCGCGGTCCGGCGGCACCGCCACCGGGGTGCGGTGACGCGGGTGCGCAGTACGGGAACGAGCGTGACCTGCGGGGGATACGAGCGCGTGGAGCGTGGCGACGACGTACGGGGACGCGGGACGTGGGACGCGGACGTGAAGAGCGGTGACCGGCAGCCGCAGGCAGCACGACTTTTGGTGTGGCCATGCCAGAAAGACGATACGCGCGTAGACCGTGGCGATAAAAGGGGGGCGCGGGGCTGCCGTTGGTCTAATCCTGCGAAATACTGGCCAAGCTGCGGCTTCGGCGGCAGCCGGAGGAAACTTTCACGACGGGGAAAGCCGGAAAGGGCGCTGACGTGCACAACACCGGAGCCGACGGAACGACGGCGGACGGCGAACCGAGTGGTGTGGACCACGTATTCCTGTCACTGGAACGCGAGTTGGCGGTATTCCTGCGCCGGGCCCGTGCCTCGTCCGGTGAATTGGCCAGGGAAGTCCACCCCGATCTGGAATCGGCCGCCTACGGCCTGCTCGTCCGCCTCGCGGACGCAGGAGCCCAGCGGGCCACCGGACTGGCCGGGTACTTCGGCGTCGGCAAGGCGACGATGAGCCGCCAGCTGCACGCCCTGGAACAGCTGGGTCTCGTCGCCAGGGAGCCCGATCCGGCCGACGGGCGGGCGGTCCTGGTGCGCATCACCGACGAGGGCCGCGACCGCTTCAACCGGGTGCGCAACGCCCGCCGGGCCCGCTACGCCCGCAGCCTGGCCGCCTGGGACCGCGAGGAAGTCGCCGAACTCGGCCGCCTGCTGCACCGCCTCAACGCCGAACAGGACGGCGACGACGCCTCGTAGGACGTCCGATGGCTCGGTAAACCCGCTTTCCCGAGCCCGTCCGGAACTGGCCCTTGCCCGGGGCGCCCGCACCCTCTACGGCGCGGCCCGATGCGTCACGGCTGTACGAAGACCACCGCCGCGTCGTCCCGCGGCTTGCTGCGCGGGTGGGTGGCGCCGTCCGGGTCCGCCGCCTCCGCCGCCCGCACCTCGTCGATCAGGGCCTGCGGCCCCCGCTCCGCCACCAGGGCCGCGCAGTGCGCCCAGGAGCCCTTACGGAAGACCTCGACCCAGCGGCCGGCGCCGTCGCTCAGCGCGGTCAGCGAACGGACGCCGGCGCGTGGCGTGCGGCCGGTGACCGCGCGGGCCGCCACCGAAGGATCGGCCGCCGCGGTGAAGAAGCCGCCGTCGGCGTTGCGCAGCGCCTCGACGGCGCGGCCGTACTCCCGGCCCGCCGCGGCACGTTCGGCCGAGCCGCGCGGCAGGGCCCGCACGGCGTCGCGCTGCGCGCGGACGGCGGGCGGCAGTTCGTCGAGGCGGGGGTCGAGCACCGGGTGCACGCTGCCGTCCGCGCGCTCCAGGAGCAGCACCGAATCGGACAGCACGAGGTGCTCGACGTCCTCCCCTGACCAGCGCGCCAGCACCACGGTTGCCTGCGGCGTGCGTACGTGAGAAAGGTCACAGGTCGACCGGTGAATGTCAGCCGTACGGGAGATGGCCGCGGCCAGTACCTCAGGGAGCGTCATATCCCGGCGTGAAACCGACAGTTCGAGCAGCGCGCCGCCGAGCCGGGCGGTGAACCAGGACACCGCGTGCACGCAGCCGTAGTCGTCCGCGGGCGGCGTCACGCCGTCCAGGAGCACCAGGACTCCGCCCTGGCCGGAGGCGGGAAGGGCGACGGACGCGTAGTCCTCGTTCGGGAGTTGGGGATCGCCGGGCTCGGTGGCGAGTTCGATGCGCATGGCCGCAAGTCTGCCGGAGCGCGGCGGGCCCGCCGGTGGCCGGACGTGTGCGGGTCGCCCGGTGGGCGGGGCGGGGGAGTGCGCGGGCCGGGGCGGGCCGGGGTGCGGGGCGGCGCGGTGCGGGCGCGCATCTTTTCAGGAGCCGACCGGTTCTCCAAACCTGTACCGGGGTTGCGAGGGGTTGCAACGGGCATTGCCCGTGCGCGGAAGTTGATGGTCAACTTCTGATTGATGTTCACTCATTCGCGTGGCCGGGCAAGCGTTGCCGAGCCACTGCGCGGAGCCGGTGGAAGGGTCAATTCCCGGATCATGGGGGCGGGCCAGGACATTCGTAGCGCCGCGCAAAGCCGGGCTGTTTCCCTTCGCGGAAGTGTGCACTGCTGCGGTTTTCGCGCAGGTCCGCCCCGCGAGCGGAAACCGAGCCGGACCCGCGCGCCACACGGCGTGGGCAGGCGAGACAGGAATGCGAGCAGCGGTGCGGAAGAAGCGGCTTCGGGGCAGCGCAGGAAAGCCGGGAACACCGGCCCGTTCGGTCTCAGGACCGGGTACGGGAGCGGACCCCGGTTCGGACACGACGTCCGGTGGCGACCCCGCGCGCAGACGCCCCGCGCGGGTGCGTAACCGTCTCGTGGGCGCGGTGGCCGTGGTGGCCGCCGCCGTCCTGGGCGCCGGCGCCCCCGCCCTGGTCGCCGCGGCCGATCAGGCACAGGCCGGGCAGCGCCTGGTGGACCTCGCCGAGCTGGACTCCCGCGCGATCGCGCTGGCGCACTCCCTGGCCGACGAACGCGACGGCATGACCGAGTACGTCGCCACCGGCCGCAGCGCACAGTCCGGCGCCGGCGCGTCCGAGGCGCAGCGCTCCCGCGTGGACCGGCAACTCCGCGACCTGCGCGCCGAGGCCCAGGACGCGTCCGGTGACACCCCCGGCTACGTCGCCGCCGAGAAGCTGCTCGCCGCGCTGCCGCAGACCCGCCAGGAAGCGCTGTCCGGCTCCGGGTCCGCCGATGACACCTTCGCGGCGTACACCAGGGTCGTCCAGGCGCTCGGCGCCATCTCCGAGGACATCGCCCGCGCGCTGCCCGCCCGCGACGACGGGGCCGACGCCGACACCCGCGCACTGCCCTCGCTCGGCCGCGCCGTCGACCAGGCAGCCGCCACCCGCGCCCTGCTGCTCGCCGCGCTGCACGCCGGCGGACCGCAGGCCAAGCTGACCGGCGCCGCCCAGCTGACGCACCTGCGCGAGCAGGGCGCGCTCGCCGACTTCGCCCAACTGGCCGGCGAGAAGTCCCAGGACAGCTACGACAGCACCGTCAACGGCGCGGACGTCACCACCGCCGAGCGCTACCTCACCCGGCTCACCGACCAGCCGCACCTGGACGCGGCCGATCTGGCCCTGAGCCGCGAGCGGGTGCAGTCCACCCTCACCGCCCGCATCGGCCTGATGCGCGGCGTCGAGTCCGCCATGGCCACCCAGGACATCCAGCGGCTCGCCGCGCTGCGCGACGACGACGTGACCGCGCTGGAGATCCGGATCGGTCTCGTCGGGCTCTGCCTGCTGCTCGCCGTAGGCATGAGCATCTCCGCCGCGCGCTCCATGACGCGCCCGCTGGCCGCGCTGCGGCTCGGTGCCAAGCGGGTCGCCGCCGACCCCGCGCACGAGGGCCCGGTCACCTTCAAGGGCAAGAACGACGAGTTCGCCGACACCGTGCGCGCCGTCAACGCGCTGCACGCCCAGGTCGGCGAGGTGGCCAGGCGGACCGCGGAACTGGAGGGCGAGCGCGGCCGGCTGATCACCGGGCGGCAGCGTCTCGCCGACGAGCGCGAGGTGCTCAACGACGAGCGGGCGGCGCTGAAGCAGGAGGTGGCGGCCCTCACCGAGCGGCTCGCCGCGCTGCGCACCGGCGTGCACGGCCGGTTCGTCAACCTCTCGCTGCGCACCGTCGGCCTGGTGGAGCGCCAGCTCGGCGTCATCGAGTCGCTGGAGGAGAGCGAACAGGACCCCGAGCGCCTGGAAACCCTCTTCAAGCTCGACCACTTCGCCGCACGGATGCGCCGCAACAGCGAGAATCTGCTGGTCCTGGCGGGTGCCGAGCAGCACGGCACCGGACACCCGGGGCCGGTGCCGCTGCTGGACGTGCTGCGGGCCTCGGTCAGCGAGATCGAGCGCTACGACCGGGTCCGCATCCAGTCCCTGCCGCCGCACTCCCAGGTCGCCGGGTTCGCCGCCGACGACATCAGCCACCTCGTCGCCGAACTCCTGGAGAACGCCACCGCGTTCTCGCCGCCGGACGCGCACGTCGAGCTGTCCGGCTGGCTGCTGGAGAGCGGCGAGGTGATGCTCTCCGTCCAGGACGAGGGCATCGGCATGACCGCCGACCGGCTGGCCGAGCTGAACGACCGGCTGGCGGACGCGGAGGCGGCATCGACGTCCGAGACCGTCGACGAGGCGCTGGGCCTCGGCCTGTACGTCGTGGTGCGGCTGGCCGCCCGGCACGGCGTCCGGATCCAGCTGCGCGCCCAGAACCAGGGCGGCGTGACCGCGGTCGTGGTGCTGCCCGGATCGATCCTGCCGACCCGGCCAGGACCCGCGGGCACGCGGCCCCCGGGCACCGACGCGCACCTGGCGGGCCCGACCCTGCCCGGCTCGGTCGCCGAGGCGAACTCCAACACCCTCCAGACCCGGCTGCCCCGGCTCGACCCGGCGGCCGGCACCCCGGCGGCGCCCGCCGCACCCGCGGCCCCGGCACCCGCCCCGCAGGCGCCCGCCGCACCGGCGCCTGTCCCGGCCCAGCAGATCCCGGCCCAGCAGGCCGACCCGCTGGTCGCCGCGGCGGAGCGGGCGATCGACGCGGCCGGCATTCAGCCGCGCCCGCACCCGCAGCACGGCACGCCCGAGGGCGCGGGCACCGCCGCGCCGTACGGGGACGCGGCGCCCGCCGGCGCCCCTGGCCCGGCCGCGCCGCCCGCCCCCGCCGCCTCGTCCGCGCCCGAACCCAGCGCGTACGGACCGCTGTCCAGCGGCCCCTACGCGACCGGCGCGACCGAACACAGCAGGCCAGACGACGTCCCGTCGGCCGCCGCACCCGGCCAGGACCACAGGACCGCGCCCGCCACCCCGGCAGCCGACGAGGCGCCGAGCGCCCCGCAGACCACGGCGCCGGACCCGGCCGCGGCGCAGACCACGGCGCCCGACCCGGGCCCGGCACCGGCGGGCGAGGTACGGCGGACCGACATGGGCCTGCCCAAGCGCACGCCCAAGATCGTGGCGCAGCAGCAGGCGCCCGCCGCCCCGCGCAAGAGCGGGTCGGCCAACGCCGAGGCGCTGCGTCGCAGGCTCGGCGGCTTCCAGCAGGGGGCGCGAAGCGGCCGACGCGACGTCGAGGCCGAAATCGCGGAGCGTACAGCGGAGCAGACCATCCCACAGAAGGACACCGACGGAGCGGGGGCCCCGGGAGAGAGCCACGTTGTCGAGGAGGCACGCGATTGAAGGCGCAAGCGCCCACTGCTTACGGGCAGGGCCCCAGTAGCCAGGCCCGGAACCTGCACTGGCTGTTGACCAACCTGGTCGATGAGGTCCCGGGCATCCGCTCGGTCGCCGTCGTGTCATCCGACGGACTGCTGCTGCTCTCCTCCGACCCGGCACGGGCGGACGAGGCGGCGCAGACCGGAGCGGGCGGCGGGCCCCGTGGCTCCAGCGCGGACCTGGCCACCATCGTCTCCGGCCTCGGCAGCCTCACGTCAGGGGCCGCCAAGCTGATGGCGGGCGGGCTCGTCAAGCAGACCATGGTCACGATGGACGAGGGCAGCCTTTTCGTCATGTCGATCAGCGACGGTTCGCTGCTCGGCGTCCACGCCACCCCGGACTGCGACATGAGCGTCATCGCCTACCACATGGCGCTCTTCGTCGGCCGGGCCGGACACGTCCTCACCCCCGAACTCCGCAGCGAGCTGCGCAAGTCGATGGAGAGCCAGTGAGCAGTGCCCCTCAACTCCCCGTGCGCGGCGGGGAACGCAAACCCGCGCGGGTCAGGCCCTATTCGCTGACCGGCGGACGCACCCGGTTCGGCCACGTGCTGCTCGTCGAGACGTTCGTGGCCGCGCTCGAAGCCCCCGACGAGCGGCGTGAGCTGACGTCGGGCGGCTGGGGCGACCGGGTCATGCCGGAGATGCGCGCCATCGTCGAACTCTGCCGCCGGATGCGCTCCGTCGCGGAGATCTCGGCGCTGCTCAAGATGCCGCTGGGCGTGGTGCGCGTGCTGCTGAGCGACCTCGCCGACCAGGGAAAGATTCGCGTCTACGGCACCGGGCACGGCACCGGCAGGCCCGACCGCGCGCTGCTCGAAAGGGTGCTGAGTGGACTTCACAGGCTCTGACACGATACCGGCCGCGCCGACGGCCGCCGCCGGCTCCGTGGACGCGTTCGGCAGCGCGGCCACCCCCGCCGACGCGGGGCTGCAGAGCTGGCAGACGGACAGGTCGCGGGCGCCGATCGCCACCAAGATCGTGGTGGCCGGCGGCTTCGGCGTCGGCAAGACGACGTTCGTCGGCTCGGTCTCGGAGATCACCCCGCTCCAGACGGAAGCGGTGATGACGCAGGCCAGCGCGGAGACGGACGACCTGAGCGCCACCCCCGAGAAGACCACGACCACGGTCGCGATGGACTTCGGGCGGATCACCCTCGACCAGGACCTGGTGCTCTACCTGTTCGGCACGCCAGGACAGCAGCGCTTCTGGTTCATGTGGGACGACCTGGTGCGCGGCGCGATCGGCGCGATCGTGATGGCCGACACCAGGCGCCTGGAGGACTGCTTCCCCGCGCTCGACTACTTCGAGAGCTGCGGGCTGCCGTACGTCGTCGCGGTCAACCACTTCGAGGGGACCGCCACCTACGCCGTGGAGGACGTGCGCGAGGCGCTGACCGTACCGCCGCACGTCCCCATCGTGATCATGGACGCGCGCAAGCGGTTCACGGTGATCGAGTCGCTGCTGGCGCTCGTCGCCCACGCACTGGAGACCACCCCCGAATAACACGTCCGAACAGGACGTCCGATCAGGCTGTCTGCCGCCCCAGAACCACCCCCCTCCCCAAGCAGCAGCAGTAAGCAGAGAAGAGCGCCGCCATGCGGAAGATACTCATCGTGGGAGCCGGCCAGTCCGGTCTCCAACTCGCCCTCGGGCTCCAGTCCCAGGGGTACGAGGTCACCCTGATGTCCAACCGCACCGCCGACGAGATCCGCTCCGGCCGGGTCATGTCGACGCAGTGCATGTTCCACACCGCCCTCCAGCACGAGCGTGACCTCCAGATCAACTTCTGGGAGAGCCAGGCCCCGCGTATCGAGGGCCTGGGCGTCTCGGTCGCCGCCCCCGGCAGCCACGCCGAGCCGGGCGGCTCGCAGCGCGCCATCGACTGGGTCGGCAAGCTGGACGGCTACGCCCAGTCCGTCGACCAGCGGGTCAAGATGGCCGGCTGGATGGAGACCTTCGCGCAGCGCGGCGGCCAGCTCGTCATCCACGGCGCGGCAGTCTCCGACCTGGACTTCTTCGCCAGCCGCTACGACCTGACGCTGGTCTCGGCAGGCAAGGGCGAGCTGGTCTCCATGTTCGGCAGGGACGCCACCCGCTCCCCGTACGACGCCCCGCAGCGCGCGCTCGCCGTCGCGTACGTCCACGGCATGGGCCCGCGCCCCGAGCACCCCGAGTTCGACGCGGTCCGCTGCAACCTCGTCCCCGGTGTCGGCGAACTCTTCGTCATGCCGACGTTCACCAACTCGGGCCGCGCCGACATCCTCTTCTGGGAGGGCATACCCGGCGGCCCGCTGGACGCCTTCCAGGGCGTCAAGGACCCCAACGAGCACCTCGCGCTCACCCTTGAGCTGCTGGAGAAGTTCCTCCCCTGGGAGTACGCGCGCTCCACCAAGGTGGAACTGACCGACGCCCAGGGCACGCTGGCCGGGCGCTACGCCCCGACGGTCCGCAACCCGATCGGCCGGCTGCCGTCCGGCGGCCTGGTGCTCGGCGTCGCCGACGTCGTCGTCGCCAACGACCCGATCACGGGACAGGGCTCCAACTCCGCGTCCAAGTGCGCCGCCGCCTACCTCGCCTCCATCGTCGAGCACGGGGACGCACCGTTCGACGCCGCGTGGATGCAGGCCACCTTCGACCGCTACTGGCAGACCGCCCAGCACGTCACGAAGTGGACCAACGCGATGCTGGCGCCGCCGCCCGAGCACGTGCTGAACGTCATCGGCGCGGCAGGCCAGCTCCAGCCGGTCGCCGACCGCTTCGCCAACGGCTTCGACGACCCGTCCGACTTCGAGAACTTCTTCTTCGAGCCGGACAAGGCCAACGCCTACCTCGCGTCGCTGACCGGCGGCCCGGCCGCCTGACACCCGCGCGATCCCCGGCCGGGCGCCCGCGGGCGCGGTGCACCGGCCGGGGTGGATCAGGCGCCAGGAGCCGAGGCCGCGCGGTATCCCGCGTCCGACGAGCCCGCGTTCGACGCCGCGGCGGTGACCTGCCGCGGCGGCGCGTACGTCGTCAACGGCGCGCTGCCCGCGTCCGGCCGTACCGCGCCCAGCAGCGGGTTGGACGCCAGCGGCGAGATCTTCACGGCCGCGCCGGGCCGCGGCGCCTGGACCACCTTGCCGTCACCTGCGTACAGCGCCACGTGCGTCGCACCGGGGAAGTAGAGCACCAGGTCACCCGGGCGCAGCTGCCGCAGCGGTACGTGCGGCAGCCGCTTCCACTGCTCCTGGCTTGTACGCGGGATCGCCCGGCCCGCCTGCGACCAGGCCCTGGACGTCAGCCCCGAGCAGTCGAAGGCGTCAGGACCCGCCGCGCCCCAGACGTACGGCTTGCCGACCTGGCTGAGGCCGTACGCGAGTGCCCGCTCGCCGACCTGCGAGGGCGCGCCGCCCCGGCCGACCTTGCCGTCGGCGAGCAGCGCGCGCTGTGCGGTGTCGACGTTGCGGTTCTCCAGCCGCCCCACCTCGGCGAGCTGGTCACCGGAGAGCGAGGCGAGCATCCGCTCCACGTCCCCCAGCCGCCGCCGCACCGTGTCCCGCTGCACCCTGCGCCGCTCGGCCAGGGAACGCTGCCGTCCGAGCGCGGCACCCGCCTGCCGGGCCAGCGTCGCGGCCCGCTTCTCGCTCGCGGTCAGCCGGGCGACGGCCGCGGCCTGGCCACTGGCCGCCTCCCGGAGCAGATGCCCCTCGTCCATAGCCCGCTCCGGGTCCTTCGACAGCAGCACCCGCAGATACGACGAGACCGCGGCAGGACCCGACCCCTGGTACTGCATCCGCGCCAGCCGTCCGGCGTCGGCACGCCCCTCGGCCAGCTCCGAACGGGCCTGCCGTAGACGGGAGTTGAGCAGCGCGGCCCGCCGCTGCGCCTTGGCGAGCCCCTCCTGCGTCGCGTTGAACGCCTCGGTGGACGCCTCGGCGGTGCGGTAGAGCGTCTGGAGCTGACGGAGGAGGGCTGTGGGGGTGCCGGGGGCGGCGGGGATCGTGGGGACGGCGGGGACGGCGGGAGCGGCGGGCTCGGTGTTGGCGTCCGTGCCGGTTCCGGCCTCCGTCCCGGCTTCCTCCGTGCCGTCGTCCGATCCGGTGGCGCCTTCGGTGACGGTGCCGAGGCCGCCTTCGCCCGTATCGGACGAGTGGACGTCAGAACCGCCGTCGGATGAACCGGATACGGAGTCCGAACCCGGGCCGCTGTCATGTGAGTTGGGGCGTGCCGCGCCCGCCGCTCCCGGGTCGGCCAGGACCGGTGGGGTGGGCAGGGCCAGCGCCGCGGCGCCGATGAGTGCCGCGGCGCAGGCCGTCCGCAGAATCCGTCCGGACACGTCTCCTCCTCCGCCGCCCGCGCGCGGCCCATCCACCGGGGTACGAACCGTTCGGATGGTGCCACGCCGGTCGTATCTTCGGAGCGAAGGGGGAGGTAACGGTCAATCAGGCCACTCGATCAGCCGCCGAAGTAGGCGTCGAAGTTCTTCTGGAACTCCCACTTGTTGTAGCGGTCCCAGTTGACGGACCAGGTCATCAGGCCGCGCAGGTCGGGCCAGGCGCCGTGCGGCGTGTAGCCGCCGCAGTCGGTGTTCCTGGTCAGGCAGTTGAGTGCCTTGGTCACGTCGGCGGGTGAGGTGTGGCCGTTGCCCGCGTTCGGTGAGGCGGGCAGCCCGATGGCGACCTGGGAGGGCTTGAGCGGGGGGAAGACGTGGTCCTTGTCGCCCGCCACCGGGAAGCCGGCCAGCAGCATGTCCGTCATCGCGATGTGGAAGTCCGCGCTGCCCATGGTGTGGTACTGCTCGTCGAGGCCCATGATCGGCCCCGAGTTGTAGTCCTGGACGTGCAGCAGGGTCAGGTCGTCGCGCAGCGCGTGGATCACCGGGAGGTACGCGCCGGCCCGCGGGTCCTGGCCGCCGAACGGGCCCGAGCCGTAGAACTGGTGGCCCAACTGGACGAAGAAGGTCTCCGGCGCCATGGTCAGCGTGAACTTCTCGCCGTACTTCGCCTTGAGGCTCTTCACCGCCGAGATGAGGTTCACGATCGAGGGGGTGGTGGGCTTGGTGAAGTCGGTGTCGCCGTCGTCCAGGGAGAGGGAGTGGCCCTCGAAGTCGATGTCCAGGCCGTCGAGGCCGTAGCGGTCGATGATCTCGCCTACCGACTTCACGAACGCGTCGCGGGCGCCGGTCGTCGTCAGCTGGACCTGGCCGTTCTGCCCGCCGATGGAGATCAGTACCTTCTTGCCGGCCGCCTGCTTCGCCTTGACCGCGGCCTTGAACTCGTCCTCGCTCTCCACACCGGGACACTCGGTCTGCGGGCAGAGCGAGAAGCGGATGTCGCCCGACGTGGACGAGGTGGGTTCACCGAAGGCCAGGTCGATGATGTCCCAACTGTCGGGCACATCGGCGAGCTTGGTGTAGCCGGAGCCGTTGGCGAAGCTGGTGTGGAGGTAGCCGACGAGGGCGTGCGAGGGAAGTGCGGCGGTCCGCTGCCCGCCGTCCGCTGCCACGGTGGCGTGCGCGGGGCTCGCCTGGGCGAGGGCCGCGAGTACCGCGGTGGCGGCCAGGGCGGCGAGCGAGGCGGGTAGGGCGCGGGGGCGCCGGCCCGTTCCGCGGCGGGCGCGGCCGGGACGGTCGGGTCGGGGTGAACGGAGACGCATGGGGGCTGCTCCTTCGGTCGACGGCGCTGAGGGGGGTCCGCAAGGCGCTGCGGGCTTGCGGGTGGGCGGCGCGGGTCGAGGGTGGCGGGGGAGCCGCCCCTGTGGCGGTGGGGCCGGCCAGGGAGGCGGGACGGCTCCCCTGCGCAGGCAGCAAACAGGACTAGACCACTTACTGTCAATGGTCCGGACCAGACTGGGAGTTGGTGCCCGGGAGGCATGCGCGGGCCGGGGCGGGTGGCGGTGATGGCGGGCGGCAGGCAGCTCAGCAGGTCACCGGATGCGGCGCCGTGGCGCGGGTCAACGCCCCTTCGTCCACGGCCACTTGAGGGAACGTACCGTCCCGCCCTCCGGGTCGTACGTGTACCGCCAGCCGCGCGGCAGGCCCAGGCGGCCCGCCGGGCCCGGCTCGCGCCGGTAGACGTGCACCGTCGGCGGGATGCCGTCGTGGCCTGGCACCGGCACCGGGTAGACCTTCGGCGGCCGGCCGGTGGCGCCGACGAGCACCGGCAGCACCCGGCCGTCCAGGGGGCCGCCGGTGAAGGGGGTGTTCTCGCTTCTCACGCCCCCAGTGTCACACCGGGCGGGGGAGCGGCCCCAGGGCGCTTCTGACGGATCTCCGTGGAGGAAGGAGCGCCCTCGCGCGACGGCGGGCGGGATCAGAGCAGGTGGCCGGCGTCGGCGGCCACCGGCAGGATCCGCCGGGCCAGGTCGCCGACCTGCCCGTCAGGCGTCTCCAGGGCCAGGGCCGCCCTGATCACCCGTGCGGACTGCGGGTCGCGGGCCGCGGTCGAGGTCAGCAGGGCGATGAAGTGGTCGACCAGCCAGTCGCGCAGCTCGTCAAGGGCGGGCTGTTTGTCCTCGTCCAGCCAGATCAGCGAGGCGGCCTCGACTGCGGTGATCCAGATCCGGACGGTCATCCGCAGCCGCAGGCCGGGCTCGGGCTCGCCGAGATGGCGCAGGATCTGCTCCGCCGCGGTGCGCCGCACCTCGTCGACGATCGCGGTGGTGCGGGTCGTCTCCACCACGCTGCCGCCCTGGAGCAGGGCGCTGAACCCCGCGTCGTGCTCGTCGACGAACGCCAGGTAGCGGTCGAGGGCGCGGGCCAGGCGCCGGGTGAGGGGTCCGGTGGGCGGTTCGTCGAAGCACCCTTCGAGCACGTCGGCCGCGCTGCGCAGCGCGGACTCGTACAACTGCTGTTTGCCGCCCGGGAAGTAGCGGTAGACCAGCGGCCTGGAGACCTGGGCCGCGTTCGCCACGTCGTCCAGCGAGACGTCCTCGGGGGCGCGTTGGGCGAAGAGGCCGAGCGCGGCGGCGAGCAGCTGGCTGCGGCGTTGCTCGACGCTCAGCCTGCGGTAGGCGGGCCGGGGTACTGCTGGGGCGGTGCCGCTGCCGTTCATGGAGAGCAGCGTAACCGCCCCGCCTTTGCGGTCGTACAGGCGCTCGGCCGACGGTGTCCTGAACCGGCCGTCGCGCCCCTGCGGTCAGGCCAGCAGCCCGGAGCTCTTCCACAACTTCCGTCCCGCGCCACGGAGTACGCCGATTTCGTCGAGGAAGTCGGTCAGCCGCTGGGCACCGGACTGCATCACCTCGCGGCGGTGGCCGCTCGCCTTCACCTGGGCGAGAGCCTCGCGCCTGTTCAGGCCGACGCGGGTGTAGACCTCCGGATTGACGAACGCGATGGAGAAGACCCGCGCCGCCTCGCCCGAGCTGATCCGGGTCAACTCCTGTTCCCAGCGCGGTGCCGTCACCATCTGGCGGCGCAACTCCTCGCGTGCGTACCGGACATGGCGCGCCTCCTCGACGACGTGGATGCGGGTCACGCCGCGCACGAGGGTCTGCACCCGCTCGTCGGGGAAGGTCAGCCGCTGCATCCAGTCCAGGATCTCCTCGCCCAGCAGGGTGCAGGCGAACGAACCCGGCGTGGTGGAGACCGTCTTGAGGATGCGGGCGAGGTTGTGGTTGAGGCGGGAGACCGGGTACGCGGGAGCGTCGGACTTCTGGATCAGGCGGGCAAACATCTTGGAGTGCCGGCACTCGTCCGCGATCTCGGTGAGCGCGTAGCGGACGTGTGCGCTGGTCACCGACTTGTCGTAGATGTGCCGCACCAGCAGCTGCATCAGGATGATCTCGAACCAGATGCCCAGGGAGGCCAGCGAGGCGGCCTCGTGCCGGGAGAGGTCCTGCTGCTGCTCGACCGGCATCTTGTGCCACAGGGGGGTGTCGTAGAGCGAGACCAGCTCCGGCGGCCAGTACCACTTGCCGTCTTCGAGCGGTGCGTCCCAGTCGAGTTCGGTGTCGGGGTCGAAGGAGTGCTTGGCGGAGGAGTCGAGCAGGCGCTCGGCCACCTGCTCACGGTCCTTGAGCAGCCCGAGGGCGTCCCGCAGGACTTCGGTGTCCGGCATGGTCATTGGGGTCGTCATCAGATCTCCTTCGTGGATATGCCCAGCTTCGGCCGGGTGAGGGAACGAAGTTCCTGCGGAGCAGGGCAGAGGGCTGCGATGCGCTGCCAGGGCGGATCGCAGTACCGGCCGTATCGGCGAGGGGGTCCGTATGGGGTGAGCGTCCTCAACTGTCAGACCTCCCGGGTAGGTTGCTGTTCATGGCGAGGGAAGCGAAGGCGGGCGAGGGGGCCGGGCATGCCCGGTTCAGCTACCGTCTGCGTTTGTCGTCGACGGCCCGCGCGGCGCTGGAGGCGGAGTGGGGCCGGTGCCGGTGGGTGTGGAATGAGTGCGTGTCCAAGTCGAAGGCTGTGCACCTGCGCAACAAGGCGACGGGCGAGAAGCTGACGTGTGGGCCGGTGCAGCTTGCCGCGATGCTGACGGAGGCGCGTTCGCGTACGCCGTGGCTGCGTGAGGGCGCGTGTGTGCCTCAGCAGCAGTTGATACGCGACTTCGGTAAGTCCCGTGCCAAGGCTTTGAAGGACATCAAGGCCCGTCTTCATCTGCGGCAGCGGGCGGGGTTGCCGAGGTGGAAGAAGAAGCGCGAAGCGCTGCCGACTCTTGAATACACCAGGCGTGGTTTCCGTCTCAAGGACGGTCGTCTGCACCTTGCGGGCGGCATCGTGGTGACGGTGGTGTGGTCGCGGGAGCTGCCCGAGTCCCCGTCCAGTGTTCGCGTGTACCGGGACAGCACCGGGGCGTGGTACGCGTCCTTCGTCGTCCCCACCGTGACCGAGCACCTGCCGGAAACCGGCGTGGTGATCGGGATCGACTGGGGTGTCAAAGAAACCGCGACCACCACATCCGACGAACACGACCTCCCCCACGCCCAGCACGGGAAGAACGCCGCCCAGCGCCTGGCTAAGTATCAGCGGATGATGGCCCGCAGGAAGCCGAAAAAGGGGCAGGCCGCCTCGAACGGCTACAAGGCCGCGAAGCGGCAGACCGCAAAGCTGCACAAGAAGGTCGCCCGGCAGCGTCAGTACACTGCCCGCAAGTGGGCGAAGAAGGTCGTCCGCGGCCACGACGCGTTGACCGTCGAGGACTTCAAGCCGAGGTTCCTTGCCAAGTCGACCAGGGCGCGCAAGGCCGCCGATGCCGCGATCGGAGCCACCAAGGCGGCGCTGGTCGAGATGGCCAGGAAGCACGGCCGGGCCGTGTACCTGGTCCACCCGGCGCACACCACGATGGGCTGTGCGCGGTGCGGAGCGAGAACCAAGCACGCACTACCTCTTTCCGAGCGAACGTATACCTGCACCGCGTGCGGAGCCGTATCCCCCAGGGACAAGAACTCCGCCCACGTGATGCTGGTCCGGGCTGGTCTCAACCCGGCTGGTGCTGATCGTGCAAGACCTGACGGGCCGCCGGTCCGCAGGCAACGTGAGCCAGGAATCCCCCTGCCTTAGCCGGGGGAGGAGTCAAGGCTGTGGCTTCCTCGCTCATGGGTTACCAGCGGTCACGTCTTATGAGACTGCCTGTCAGCAAGCTCGTCAATCCCTTGCGCGTGGGATATTGACCCGTCGGTAAGGAGCGTGTGAGCCTGCCAACGATCCCCGTACGTCGGGGGGTTCGGTGATCCGAGGAGGCGCCCGTGTCGACCCGAGAGCTGTACGTACAGGACCCCGGTGACCCCCTCTGGAAGGTGCCGGCCACCGGCGCGGCCCGCTTCAGCTGGGAGTACGGCGACGGGCGTGAGCGGCTGCTCGCCCTCTACCAGAAGGGCAAGGACAAGCAGTGGGACGCCACCTCGCGCATCGACTGGGACCTGGAGGTGGACCCGAAGAACCCGCTCGGCACCCCTGACGAGTCGATGGCCCTGTACGGCACGAAGTACTGGGACAAGATGACCGAGAGGGACCGCGGCGAGCTGCGGCAGCACTACACCTCCTGGCAGTTCAGCCAGTTCCTGCACGGTGAGCAGGGCGCGATGGTGTGCGCCGCCCGGATCGTCGAGTCCGTCCCCGACCTCGACGCGAAGTTCTACTCCGCCACCCAGACCATGGACGAGGCCCGGCACGCCGAGATCTACAGCCGCTTCCTCCAGGAGAAGATCGGGATGCTCTACCCGGTCAACGACAGCCTCCAGGCGCTGCTCGGCGACACCCTCAAGGACTCCCGCTGGGACATGCCCTACCTGGGCATGCAGGTCCTGATCGAGGGCCTGGCGCTGGCCGCCTTCGGCCTGATCCGCGACACCACCACCAAGCCCCTGCCGAAGCAGATCCTCACCTACGTCATGCAGGACGAGGCCCGCCACGTCGCCTTCGGACGGATGGCGCTGCGCGACTACTACCGGCAGCTCACCGACGCCGAACGGCGCGAGCGCGAGGACTTCGTCATCGAGGGCTGCTACCTGATGCGCGACCGGCTGCGCGGTCTGGAGGTACTGGAGAACTTCGGCATCCCGCACGACGAGGCGGCCGAGATCACCGAGAACTCCGAATTCCTGCACCTGTTCCGGAAGTTGCTCTTCAGCCGCATCGTGCCGTGCGTCAAGGACATCGGCCTGTGGGGCGAGCGGTTGCAGCGCGCCTACGTCGACATGGGGGTCTTCGAGATGGGCGACTCCAGCCTGGACCTCCTGATGGCCCAGGACGAGGAGCTGGCCGAGCAGCTGGACGCGGAGCGCTTCGCCGCCGAGGAAGCGGCCCGCACCGCCGAGGTCGCCGACGCCATCGCCGAGGGCGGGCAGGACGGGGAGTAGCGCCTGTCGTTCCGGCCGGGTCGGGTCAGGCCCCGTCGGCGGCGGCGCGCAGCGCGGCGATGTCCAGCTTCTTCATGCCGAGCATCGCCCGCATGGCACGGTCGGCGCGCTGCGGGTCGGGATCCTCAAGGAGCGTGTCCAGTTCGTTGGGGACGACCTGCCAGCTCAGCCCGTAGCGGTCCCGCAGCCAGCCGCACTGCACCTCTTTGCCGCCGTCCGTCAGCCGTGACCAGTAGTGGTCGACCTCGTCCTGGCCGGAGCAGCTGATCAGCAGCGAGACCGCCTCGTCGAAGGTGAATTCGGGGCCGCCGTTGATCGCGGTGAACGCCTGGCCGTCGAGGAGGAAGTCGACGGTCAGCACCATGCCGGCCGGGCGCGGGCCCGCCTCGCCGAAGTGGGAGACATGGGTGATCGAGGAGTTCGGGAAGACCGAGACGTAGAACTCGGCGGCCTCTTCGGCCCGGGTGTCGAACCAGAGATTCGGGGTGATCTTCGGCATGGCGCTCTCCTGGGGTCAACGGGCGGCGGCACCTCCCCCTGGTAACGACGGTGGCACCGGTCGTGGGAGTGCGCCATCCCGGCAACCCGCGGCACGGCGGCGGCCCGCCACCGTGCCGCCGGGGATCAGCGGCGGCCCGACCGCGCCATCCAGCGCCCCGCGTGCCGTGACACCTCGATCGGGCGGCCGAAGCAGGCCGTCATCCGGTCGTCGGTCAGCACCTCGCCGACCGGCCCGCGCGCCTGCACCCGGCCGTCGCGCAGCAGCAGCGCGTGCCCGATCGCGGGGGACAGCTCCTCCAGGTGGTGGGTGACGGTGACGGTCGCCAACTCCGGCCGCCCCAGGGCGAGCCGGTGCACGGCGTCGATCAGGTCCTCGCGGGACGGCAGGTCGAGCGCGTTGAACGGCTCGTCGAGCAGCAGCAGCGACGGATCGGCCATCAGCGCGCGGGCGATCAGGATCCGGGCCCGCTGCCCGCCCGAGCACACCCCGTACGGCCGGTCCGCCAGCTCCTTGCAGTCCAGCTCGGCGAGCAGCTCGTGGGCCCGCTCGCGGGTGGTGTCGTCGTACTGGCGCCACAGCGGCTGTACGGTGCCGGTCGCGCCGGTCAGGACCACCGTGTGTCCGGTGGCGTCCTGCGGGACCTTCTGGGCGCTGGAGACCAGGCCGATCACGGCGCGCAGCTCGCGGACGTCCACCGCGCCGAGCCGGTGGCCGAGCACGTCGACCGTGCCGACGGTGGGGAACATCAGCGCGCCGACCAGACGCAGGATGGTGGTCTTGCCCGCACCGTTCGCACCGAGCAGGGCCCAGTGCTCCCCGGCGCGTACGGTCCAGTCGATGGCGTCGAGGATGACCTGTCCGGTGGTGTAGCGGCGGACGCCGACGCCGTCCAGCGCGGCGATGACGCGGGCTTCTCCCGGATCCGAAGGCTGCGAAAGGGTCATGCGGCGCAGGCTAGCTGTAGACCGCACGTTTCGGCGCGGGTGTCCGGGGTGTGGACCCGGACGACGGCTCAGGCCAGGCCCAACAGCTCCCGCACCCGCGCGTACTTGGCGGTCAGCCGCTCACGGGTCGCCGCGTCGAGTACCGCGAGCCGCGCCGGGTCGGCGTTGTGCGCGAGGTCGGACTCCTTGACCAGCAGCGCGCCCGGTGTCGCCAGGATCCGCGCGGTGTACGCCTCCACCGGCTCGCCGGGGCGCTTGGTGACGGCGATGATCATGTCCTTGGTCGCCGGGGAGAGCGCCGCACCGGCCAGCCACGAGCGGGACAGCGCCCCGTCCTCGACGGCGTCGTGCAGCCAGGCCGCGGCGATCTGCTCCGGGCTGCCGCCGCGCCGCCGCACTCCATCCGCCACCGCGGCCAGATGCCCGGCGTACGGCGCGCCCGCCTTGTCCTTCTGCCCGGCGTGCGCGCGCCTGGCCAGCGCCTCGACCTCGGCGACGGAGAGCAGGGGCGCGGTACCTGGTGCCGTACGGGAGTCGACCATGCGGCCATTGTCGCGGACCGGACGGGCCCTCAGCGCAGCGCGGCGCGCATCACCGCGCGGGCGATGGGCGCCGCGCTGCCGCCGCCGCTGATCTCCGCACGGTCGGCAGCCGCGTCCTCGACGACCACGGCGACCGCCACCTCGGGCTCACCGGTCGCGTCGGTCTTCGCCCAGGAGATGAACCAGGCGTACGGGACGCCTTCGTTGTGCCTTCCGTGCTGCGCGGTGCCGGTCTTCCCACCGACCGTGGCGCCCTCGATGGCGGCGTTCCTGCCGCTGCCGTGCTCGACCACGTCCACCATCATCTGCTGCACCTGCTGCGCGGCGGCCGGGCTCATCGCGCGGCGCGGGGCGGCGCGCGACCGGGTGGCGAGGGGGTGTCCTGCCGCGTCGGTCACCTTGTCGACGAGGTGCGGTGGCATCCGCTCGCCGTCGTTGGCGACGGCCGCGGCGACCGTCGCCATCTGGAGCGGGGTGGCCGTGGTGTCGTACTGGCCGATGGCGGAGAGCGCGAGCTGCGCGGTGTCCATCCGGGTGTCGAAGGTGCTCACGGCCACGGACGAAGGGATGCGCAGCCCCCGCTCGTTGAAGCCGAACCCGCGTGCCGTGGCGGCCATCGCGCGCTGCCCGACGGTGACGCCGAGCCGCGCGAAGACCGTGTTGCAGGAGACCCGGAAGGCGTCCGTG
Source organism: Streptomyces sp. NPDC048644 (assembly GCF_043199105.1). Classification (NCBI taxonomy): domain Bacteria; kingdom Bacillati; phylum Actinomycetota; class Actinomycetes; order Kitasatosporales; family Streptomycetaceae; genus Streptomyces; species Streptomyces sp. NPDC048644. Next base: position 245,202 of record NZ_JBICVO010000004.1, on the reverse strand, counting down.
AGGGTGGCGTCCTCGCAGTCGTCGGACTCGTTGCCGAGCAGTGTGGCCGTACCGGGCAGCGGATAGGGGTCGGGGGAGTCCGTGGGCGCCTCGATGTCGGTGACAAGACCGCTGTCCAGCGCCGCCGCCGCGGTGACGACCTTGAAGACCGAACCGGGCGGATAGGTCTCGCGGATCGCGCGGTTGAGCATCGGCCGGTCCGGTGCCCGGTTCAGCCGCCGCCACGCCGCCTCCACCGCACGGCCGTTGCCCGACAGCCGGGCCGGGTCGTACGAGGGGGAGCTGGCCAGCGCGAGGATCCGTCCGGTGCGCGGTTCGACGGCGGCCACCGCGCCCTTCTTGCGGCCGAGCCCCTTGAACGCGGCGCGCTGCACGGCGGGTTCGATGGTGGTCACGACGTCGCCGCCCCGCCTGCGGGTGCGGTTGAGGCCGTCCCACCAGGGGAACGCGGCGAGCCGCTCGTCGGCCCCGGAGAGGACGCCGTCCGCGGCGCGCTCGATGAGCGAGGTGCCGTAGGTCTGCGAGGAGTAGCCGGTGACCGGCGCGTACAGCGGCCCTTCGGTGTAGGTGCGCTCGTAGCGCAGCCGGCCGCCGCTGTCCCGGGAACCGGTGACGGGCCGTCCTGCGACCAGGACGGCGCCCCGTGGCTTCTCGTAACGGCCGATCTCCGCGCGGCGGTTGGCCGGATTCGTGGCGTAGTGGCCGGCCATGAAGACCTGCACCCGGGTGGCGTTGGCCAGCAGGGCGACGAGCAGCAGGAGGCAGAACGCGGCGGCGTGCCGGGTGCAGCGGATCACCGGCGGGCCTCCGGTGCCGTGCCGGGCGGGCCGGCCGGGTCGGCGGGGTCGGCCGGGTCGGGCCGCGGGGTGCGGGCGCGGTCGCTGAGCCGGATCAGCAGCGCGACGATCAGCCAGTTGGTGACGACCGACGAGCCGCCCTGCGCGAGGAAGGGCATGGCCATCCCGGTGAGCGGGATCAGGCCCATCACACCGCCGGTGATGATGAAGACCTGGAGGGCGGGCAGCGCGGCGAGCCCGACGGCCAGCAGCCCGCCGAAGGGGTCGCGCAGGCCGATCCCGGCGCGGAAGCCGCGGGCGATGAACAGCGCGTAGAGCAGGAACAGGGCGGTCAGTCCGGCAAGACCCAACTCCTCCCCGAACGTGGCCAGGATGAAGTCGGACTTCATGGCGAAGCCGATCAGGGACGCGTGGCCGCGGCCCAGGCCGGTGCCGAGCAGACCGCCGTTGCCGAACGCGAAGAGCGACTGCGCGAGCTGCCCTGGGCCCTCGCCCGCGGCGATGCCGGCGAACGGGTGCAGCCAGTCCTCGACCCGGCCGTGCACGTGCGGTTCCAGGGCACCCACCGCGGCGGCCCCGGCCCCGGCCAGCAGCAGGCCGATCGCGATCCAGCCGGTCCGTCCGGTGGCCACGTACAGCAGCACGATGAAGACGCCGAAGAAGAGCAGCGAGGTGCCCAGGTCGCGTTCCAGGATCAGCACCAGGACGCTGACCAGCCAGATCGCCGCGATCGGCCCGAGCACCCGGCCCGCGGGGAGGCGCAGGGCGCCCGCCGGGCGGCCGGCGCGGGCCAGCGCGCCGCGGTGGGCGGCCAGATAGGCGGCGAAGAACACGGTGATCAGCACCTTGGCGAACTCGCCCGGCTGGATCGAGAGCCCGGCGGCCCTGATCCAGATCCTGGCGCCGTTGACGGCGGGGAACAGGATCGGCGCGATCATCAGCAGCAGGGCGAGCGCCGCGCACGGGCGGGCGTGGCGCCGGAGCGCGCGGTGGTCGGGCAGCAGCAGGACGGTGAGGGTGAAGAGGGCGACGCCGACGGTCGACCAGACCAGTTGGGCGGGCGCCGCCCGGTCGTGCGGGGTGTCCAGGTCGAGCCGGAAGATGAGGACCAGGCCGAGCCCGTTGAGCAGGACGGCGATGGGCAGCAGCAGCGGGTCGGCGTGCGGGGCGCGGCGGCGGACGGCCAGGTGGGCCAGGAGGGCGAGGCCGCCGAGCCCGGCGCCGTAGCGTGCGGCGCCCGCGGGGACGGCGTGCCGGGTGGCGAGCCCGACGACGGCGTAGCCGCAGACGCTGATGCCGACGGCGGCCAGCAGGAGGACCAGTTCGGTTCCGCGGCGCCGGGGGAGCAACGGGAGGGGCGGGGGCGTGTCCGGAGCCGCCGGGGTGCCGGCGGCGGGTGCCGGGGCCGGAGTCGGTGCCGTAGCCGTCATGCTCCGCAACGTAGCAAGCGCCGAGGCTTATGCGTGTTATGTCGGAAGTGCTGGCTCTGTGGTGTCCGTGGCGCCGGACGGGAATGCCGTGGTGGCGGAAGTGTGCGTGTGGACGGCGCGGTGGGCGATTACCTCCGGTGGGGCCGGAGTTCGGGTGTGTGCCGCGGCGTGTAAGGGAAATCCCAGGGACTTCCCTGACGTTCTCCGGGGTTGTTCACTCGGCGTCGGCAAGGGCAGTTTGTAAACTCGTCGGAAAGGACAGGGGCCGAGCTCGTCACGCTGGATGCGGGCGACCGGGCACACCGGTTGAGGTCGCGGACCGGCCCGTGACCACCGCAAGCGAGGGGCTATGGCGTACAACACATCCGTGCACGCCGAGCGGACGCCCCGTGCTTCCTCGGCCCCTTCGGGCCGCCGAGTGCGGATGACCGTCCCCCTCGACGAAAGGCAGTATTAGCGCCATGACGACTCTCCGTTCCCGGATCATCGCCTGGGCCGGCCGCCTGTATCTGGCGAGAACGCGAAAGAAGGGCTTCGACCTGTCTCGAATGTCTTTCTTGCCCGAGTCTGTCCTGATGCCCTTGCGGCGTGAGGGACTCGATCCCGTGGACGATCTGGCCGCCGTCAGGGAGAAGGAGCCCGTCACGAAGCTGCCGGTGCCGATAGCCGCGAACGTCTGGCTGGTCACCGGCTATGACGAGGTCAAGGCGGTGCTCGGCAAGGCCAACGCCTTCAGTTCGGACTTCACCAACCTCGTCGGCAAGGCCGGCGCGGGTGCCGAGCAGAATCCCGGCGGTCTCGGATTCGCCGATCCGCCCGTGCACACCCGTCTCCGGCGGCTGCTCACCCCGGAATTCACCATGCGCCGCCTCGGCCGGCTGACGCCGCGTATCCACGAGATCGTGGAGGAGCGGCTGGACGCCATGGAGCGGGCGGGCAAGAACGGCGAACCGGTGGATATCGTTCACCACTTCGCGCTGCCCATTCCGTCCTTGGTTATTTGTGAACTGCTCGGTGTGCCTTATGAGGACCGCGCGGATTTCGAGCGGCTCAGCGCCGCCCGGTTCGATCTTTTCAGCGGGGCGAATGCCTCCTTCGGCGCCATATCGGAATCACTTTCCTATTTCCGGGACGTCGTCAAGAAGCAGCGTCAGGATCCCGGTGACGGACTGCTCGGCATGATCGTCAAGGAACACGGCGACTCGGTCAGCGACGAAGAACTGGCGGGGCTCGCCGACGGCGTGCTGACCGGCGGCTTCGAAACCACCGCGAGCATGCTCGCGCTCGGCGCGTTGGTCCTTCTCCAGGACCCGGAGCATTTCGCGGCCCTCAAGGACGGCGACGAATCCGTCGACCGCTATGTGGAGGAACTGCTGCGCTACCTCACCGTGGTGCAGGTCGCCTTCCCCCGCTTCGCCCGCGAGGACCTGGAGATCGGCGGCGTGCAGATCGCCTCCGGCGACGTGGTGCTGTGCTCGCTGAGCGGCGCGGACCGGGACGGCGGGCTCGGCCCGGAGATGGAGCGGTTCGACCCCACCCGCAACGTCCCCTCCCACCTCGCCTTCGGCTACGGAATCCACCGCTGTGTCGGCGCGGAGCTGGCCCGCATGGAACTGCGCGCCGCCTACCCCGCGCTCGTCCGCAGGTTCCCCACCATGCGGCTCGCCGCCGGACCCGAGGAGCTGACATTCCGCAAGCTGTCCATCGTTTACGGCATCGACTCCCTGCCGGTCCACATCGACGCCTGACGGAGACCGGCGGCAGCGCCTCCCGCCGCGCCGCTCCGTCCCCGCCCCACCCCTGACCGGGCACCCGGCCGACCGCCGCGTGCCCGGTCTTCGCATGCCGGACGCACGGTGCATCTGCCGTGAAGTCGCCCTTACCGCCCGCCACTTGGGCGGCGACACCGTTGCCCGGCGCCTCCCGAGCCCTTACATTGAGCCGCGCCGATCCCGGCTGAGACACAGGCCCTGAGCACCGCTCAACCCGCCGCCGTCGCGGCGGGCCTCGGGAGGACCCCCACATGCGCAGACGCAACCCCGTCCGTACCTCCATACCCCTGCGGGCCGCGACCGCCGCCGCGGCACTCACCGCCGCCCTGGCCATGACGACCGCGGGCACCGCACAGGGCGCCGCCCCCGCCCCGCCCGGCCCGTCCGTGCAGCCCGTCGAGTACTTCACGGGACCTGACGGCCACCCCCGGCACACCACCGTCCCCGCCCCGCCGCCGCTGTCCGGAGCCGACCGGGCCGCCATCGCCGCCGACGGCGACGTCACGCCGATCGTGCAGAACGGCGATGTCGGCACCAAGCTCGACGTGGTCTTCGTCGGCGACGGCTACACCGCGGCGCAGCAGGAGGACTTCCACGCCGCCGTCCGCGCCAAGTGGGCCAAAATGACCGCGGTCGAGCCGTACGCCTCGTACACCGGCCTGTTCAACGTCTGGGCCGTCGACGCCGTCTCCCGCGACTCCGGCGTCTCCGGTGACCCGACCCAGGACGTGGTCCGCGACACCGCGCTGGGCTCCGCCTTCTTCTGTGACGGCACCGAGCGGCTGCTCTGCGTCGACACCAACAAGGTCGAGTCGTACGCCGCCAAGGCCCCGGCAGCCGACCTCGTCGTCGTGCTGTCCCACTCCGCCAAATACGGCGGCGCCGGCTACAACAACGTCTCCTCGCAGGTCGGTTACGACGGCATCGCCACCGCGTCCGCCGACAACGACCAGTCCGACCAGATCGCGGTCCACGAGACCGGCCACTCGCTCGGCAAGCTCGCCGACGAGTACGACTACGGACAGCCGGGGACGTACACCGGGCCCGAGCCGGCCGACGCCAACCTCACCACGCTGACCGCCGACGACATGACCGCCCGGCAGCAGAAGTGGTACCGCTGGATCGGCCAGGAGTCGCCCGACGGCGGCACGGTCGGCGCGTACGAGGGCGGCGGCTACTACCAGTTCGGCCTGAACCGCCCCACCGAGAACTCGATCATGCGCACGCTCGGCCGCGAGTTCAACCTCCCCGGGCGGGAGGCCATGATCGCCGGCTTCTACCGTCACGCGAGCGCCCTGACCAGCCAGGACCCCACCGGCCGCACCCTGGCCCGCGGGACGGCCCTGCACGTCACACCCGCCGCGCACACGAAGCTGACCTGGTACGTCGACGGCCACGAGGCGGCACTCGCCCGCGGCAGGACGACCGTCGGCCCGCACACGCTCGGCGTCCCCGCCGACGGCCGCACCCACACCGTCACGGCCAGGGCCACCGACCCGACGGCCGCGGTCCGCGACCCGTCGCTGCGGCAGCGGCTGACCACCTCGCTGACCTGGCACCTCACCGGCTGAGACGGCCGCACCCCACGGACCACCGGGCGGGCGCCCGCACCAGGCGCCCGCCCGTCCCGCGCCCACCCGCCGACCCGGCCCCCGCCGCCGACCCCGCCTCATATATAATTGCGATATGCATCTATCGTCGACGTCCGACGAGCAGCGCATCGAACACGCCGCCCGCGGACTCCTCCGGGGCATCGGCAGGCTCTCCCAGGCGCTCTTCCGGGTCGGTGATTTCGGACTGCCCCGCGGGCACGTCTCCGTGCTGGACGCGCTGGCCGACGGCCCGCGCCGGGTCACCGAACTCGCCGCGTACACCGGCCTCACCCAGCCCCGGGTCACCGTCGTGCTCCAGGAACTCCAGGAGCGCGGCCTCGTCGAGCGGGCCCGCTGCTCCCACGACCGGCGCGCCATCGAAACCTCGCTCACCCCCGACGGCCGCGACCTGCTGGAGCAGGCCAGGCAGCGGATGGCCGCGGCCCTCCTCGAAGGGCTCCGCGCGAACGTCGACGATCCCCAACGCGCCGCGGGCGAGGCCCGCGACGCCGTATCGCTCCTGCTGCACGCCATCGAACCGGAGGTCAGTTGACCACCCCAGCCAGTACCGAGGCCCAGGACACCGCCGCCCACGCCGCACCGGGCGAGCAGACCCGCACGGGCGCCGTCGCCCCGCACCGCGTCGGCGGGCCGAGACGCTGGTGGGACTGGGTACTCGCCGCCGACCCCGGACTCGGCCAACTCCAGGCCGGCTGGCGCTCGTTGGTCTCGATGATCACCGCGCTCGCGGTCGGCTACGGGATGTCCGTCGCGCTCGGCCTGCCCGCCATGCTCGGCATGATGGTCGGCGGCATGATGGGCATGATGAGCGCCTTCATGGTCGCCGAGAACACCCCGTTCCGGCTGGCCCGCGCCCTCCTGTGGATGCCGGTCCCGTACTCCGCCGTACTGCCGCTCTCCGCCTGGCTGCACCACGACCGGGTACTCGAACTCGGCCTCATGGTGGTCGCGTTGGCGGTCGCCTTCTTCCTCGCGCGCTTCGGGGCCCTCGCCCTGCTCACCGGCATGATGATCTTCAACGCCTTCATGGTCGGCATGATGGCGAACATCCCGCTGAACCTCTGCGGCGAACTCTTCGTCGTCGCCCTGGTGTCCGCAGCCGCGGTCCTCGCCGCCCGCCTGGTCTTCTGCTACCCGATGCCCCGCGAGGACCTGCTGCGCACCCAGCGGGCCTTCGTCGTCGAGGCACGCCGGGTCGCCGACGCCGCCACCGCGGCCCTGGACCCGGACGCCGACCACCAGATCGCCATCACCCGCATGCGCCGCAGCCTGCGACGGCTCAACGTCACCACCGTCACCATCGACGGCCGGCTCGCCCAGCCCGAGGTCGCCGCCGACCCCGACACCGCCGAACTGCTCCACCAGCACCTCTTCGACGCCGAACTCGCCCTCCGCGGCATCGGCCAGGCCGTCCAGCAGCTCACCCGCCTCCAGGTGCCCGCACACCTGCGGGAGGCCATGGTCGTCGGCCTCGTCATCGCCCGCGACACCCCGCTCGGCCGGGCCGACGCGCTGCGCCCCGCCGCCCAACTCATCCAGCAGCAGGCCGGATTCGTCCTCCAGGACACGCACGCAGGACCGGCCGAAGCGGAGGCCGCCGCCCTCGCCCGCCGCGTCGGCCACCTCCTGGACTCGCTCGCCGACTCCCTCGCCCACTGGCTCGACCTCGGCTGGAACGCGCCCACCGCACGCGCCAAGGTGCCGTTCCAGCCCACCGTCGCCCTGGAACAGAACCGCCCGGCCGGCACCGGAGCCGTCGCCCGGCGCGTCGCCGCCGCCCAGAGCGTCCAGGGCTGGCGACGCGCCATCCCCTACCTGCGCGTCCCGCTGCACGCCGGGGTCGCCGCCGCCCTCGTCTGCCCGCTCTCCGACGCCATCGACCCGCAGCGCTTCTACTGGGGCCTGGTCGGCGTCATGATCACCCTGTTCGGCACCAACACCACCCACGAACGGCTGCGCAAACTCGCCCACCGCATGGCAGGCACCATCGCAGGCGCCGTGATCGGCATCGTCCTGCTGCACGTCATCGGCCACGGCCACATCTACTGGACGCTGGCGGTCATCGTCGCCGGACTGGCCATCGGCGCCTGGGGCATGCAACGCCAGTACGCCTACTGGGTCGTCGGCCTGGTCACCGCCCTCACCCAGCTCTACGGCATGACCACCCCGTACAGCGGCATGGACCACCTGCTCGCCGAACGCCTGCTGGACAACGCACTCGGCATCCTCATCGCCACCGCCTGCGCCGCACTGATCTTCCCCGTCTCCAGCCGGAAGATCGCCCAGGAGGCCGAACGCGGCTACGTCTCGGCCCTGGAACACCTGGTCTCACAGATCGTGCTGCGCTGGGAGAACCCGGAGGCGCCGGTACGGCTGCGCGGCGCGGCCCGCGGCGTCGACGCGGCACTCTTCCAGGTACGCGGCGTGCTCCGCCCGCTGGTCCGGATGCCGCTGGGCATCCGCGGCCGAGGCGCCGAGAACCGCCTCGCGCTGCTCGCCAACGCCACCGGCCACGCCCGCGCCCTCGCCGCCGCGGCCGACATCGACATCGACCTCGCCCCGCACCTCGGCGAGCGCGTCGGCCGCATCACCACCACCTTCGTGGAGTCCCTGCACGCCCTCGACCGGCACGCCGCGGGCGGCGACCAGGCCGGCACCTGGACCCGCGTCAGCCCCCTCATCCGCGAACTCGAAACCGTCCTCCAGCCCCCGCCAGGACCCCGCGCCCACCGCCTGCACACCGCACTGCGCGAACTGGCCGCCCTGGACGAGGCGTTGGCCGGCTACGCCGAACAACGCGGCCTCACCCTCACCACCGCCACCCCCACCCCGAACACCCCCCACCACCCCGCGGCCCCCACACTCCCCACCACCCCGGCCGACCGCCGCACCCAGGCCGCCCTCGCCGCCTGGGCGGCCCGCAACCAGCACCCCCGAACCACCCTCACCCCCCACCGGCCGACCCCCACACCCACCCCGGCCCCCACCGAGGCAGCCGCTTCCACCGAGGTCACGCCCCCCACCACCCCCACCAAGGCGGCCGAGGCGACCACCCCCACCGAGGCCACCACCCCCGGCACGGTCACCGTCACCGGCTCCCTCCGCTGCCCCGACCACCCCGGCGGCTGCGACGTCTGGATCACCCTCGTCAACGCCCGCGGCAAGCGCCGCGCCGCCAGCCGCGCCACCAACGGCCGCTACCGCCTCACCGCCCTGCCCCCCGGCAGCTACACCCTCATCGCCTCCGGCTCGACCCACCCACCCCGCGCCGAATTCCTGTCGGTACGACCGGGACCGGGAGAGATGCGGCATGACATCGAGCTGGAGCGGGTGGGGAGGACGTAACCCGGCCGCGCGTGGCCGCACCGGGTGGGCCGGGACCTGGCCCACCCGGTGCGGCACGGTCTTCCCTCGCCTGATGGCCGAATCCGTACCCGCGTCCCCGTGCGGACCTGCAAGACTGCGGGCGGGCGCGTGGACGCGCGGACATGAGGAACGGAAGCGGACGGGGGCGGTCGCATGGGTTCGGCCGACGGCGGGGCGCCGGTCAGCAACCTGATCACGGGCGGGAAGTTCATCGGGGACACCATCCAGGCCCAGCACGTGACCCTCAACCAGTACCAACAGCTGGACACACGGCCGCGGTACACACCGAACGCGGCCCCCGCGCCGCCGGGCTTTCTCGCCGACCGAGACCGCATCCGCGCCCGTCTGGACGAAGAAGTCGCCGGCCTCGGCCTCCGTTCGTCCCCGCTCGTCGTGGCCCTCACCGGCCCGCCGGGAATCGGCAAGACCGACCTGGCTCTCCATTGGGCCAAGGGACATCTTCAGGACTTCCCCGGCGGGGTGCTCTACGTCGACATGAGCCCGTCCGGTGCGTTCGAGCCGCGCGACACGGCCGGGGCACTGGAAACCCTCCACAAACAGCTCGACACCCGGCCGGACGAGCTGCCGAGCGACGTCTCAGCCCTGAGCGCGTACTACCGCACGCGCACATCCGCCGAGCCCTGTCTGGTGTTTCTCGACGGCGTGGTCACCCCGGGCCCCGTCAAGGAACTGCTGCCGGGACATCCGGCGAGCCTGGTCCTGATCACCAGCCGCAGTGAACTCGGCGGGCTGCGCCACACCGTCGAAAGGCCTGTGTCCCTGCGGGTCGGGGCACTGGACGACGCCTCCTGCGCACAGGTCTTCCTGTACTACGCAGAGAGGGACAGCGGCGCCCTGTCAGCCCACGACGCGGACCGGCTGAGCGAGGTGGTCCCCACCTTCCGCGGCCGGCCCGCCGCGGCACGCGTCGCCGGAGCGGAGGCCGCCCGGCTGTCGGCCCACGGCGACCTCGGCACGCTGTTCCCCGCCCCCACCGAGCAGCCCCCCGGCCCGCAGCCGTACTCCGCACCGGAGGAACCCGCCATGAACCCGCACTTCGCGGCGTCGTACGCGGCGCTGGATGCTCCCGCGCAACGCGTCGTACGCGCCCTCGGCAGGCACCCCGCACGGGAATGCGCCGACGAGCTGATCGACGCCCTGGCCGGCGGAGCAGCGCCCGGCGCGTCCGTCAGAAGCGCACTGCTGGCCGCCCAGCTCCTGGAGCGCCCGGCGCCCGGCCGGGTCCGCATGGGCGGCGCCGTCCACGACTGGGCCGGCACCCTGGCACCGGAGAACCCCGCCGAGGAATCCGAACTGCTGGCCACGCAGGCGAGCTGGTACCTCCACCGCGCCGCAGCCGCCGCCCATCTGGTGTCGAAGCGCTGGCGCATCGGGAGCCTCTTCGCGCATCCCGCCCTCCTGAACGGCGTCTTCGCCTCCGAAGAGCAGGCGCTCGACGCGATGGAGGCGGACCTGGAGAACGCCGTCGCCGTGGCACGGATCCTGCACGAGGCACAGCGCTACGGCGAGGTCTGCGAACTGACCGAAGCCCTGCGGGAGACCTTCTTCCGCCGCAAGCACCCCACCCGGTGGATCGAGTCGGCGCGGCTGGGTGCCGAGGCGGCCGAGCGGCTGCTGGACGAGGCCACGGACAGGGCCGCCCGGCAGAGCGCCTGGCTGTTGCTGGCCCGCATGCGCTTCGAGCTGGCCTTCGCCCATTACGACCGTGGCGGGGAGCCCGGCCTGGCGGCGGCGCACCGTCACTACACGGACGCGCTGGACGCCGCGAAGCAAGCGGGCCACGCGCGGACGCAGTCCTCCGCCCTGGAAGGGCTGGGAATGGTCGCCCTGGAGCGCAAACATCCCCTGGAAGCCCGCGAGTTGTTCCTTCAGGCGCTCCAGGCCCTGGGCGACATCGACCACCCCAGGGGCCGGGCACTGCTGCACTACCACCTGGGACGAGCGGCATCCGCCGCCCAACGCCACGACGAGGCGGCCGAGCAACTGCTGGACGCCCGCCGCCGGTTCGCCGCCCTGCCCGACCGCTACAACGAAGCCCGTGCCCTGACCCGGTACGCACAGGCGCGCCTGGCGGCCGGTGACCCCGACGAAGCGGTGCGACGGCTGGACGAGGCCCTGCCACTCTTCGCGGGACGCACCGCCCCGAAGGAAGAGGCCGATGCCCGACTCGTGCGCGGAGACGCATACCGGGCCAAGGGCGTGAGTGAACGGGCGCGCACCGACTGGCAGTCAGCGCTCGACGCCTACGACGCGCTCGGCAGCCTCTGGTCCGGCGTCGCCCGCAGCCGGCTCGACGAGCTTGCGCAGGGAGAGTAGCGCGGGCGGCAGCCCCTCTCCGGCACGGACCTCGACCACTCCGTCCCACCCCTCGTCGTACCGCGCCAAGCAGGCATGCAGCGCCGACGCGGCGAGGGACGACGAGGCCCACCACGGCTGGACCTTCCAGCACGCCGCGTACCCGCCGCCGCCCCGCAGCCGCAGCCGGCAGCTCTCACCCGCCGATGACGCCGCCGTGACGATCAGCCAGCACCCCGGGTGGCGGGCGAACAGCACGTCGGGCCCCGACCCGTGGGACACGACGACGTCCGCCACGTTCGCCCAGCGCGGGTCCGGTTCGCCTTCCTCGGTGACGACATGCGGGTCCTGGAGGTGCCCCCTGACGCTGCCGTGCTGAGGCCCGGCGGGGTAGCGGCGGAGCACGACGGTGGCCGCACCGCCGGGAGCCGGCACCTTCTGCGCGTCCGGCGCCTCCGGGGCACCTGGCTCACCCGGTCCACCCGGCGCGTCCGCCGGCCCCGGACCCCGCTCCACCACCCGCGCGTCGACGAACAGCGGCTGCTCCAGCGGCGCCCGGCGGGACACCGGAAGATCCAGCGGAATGTCGACGGGACGCGCGGCAATGGTGCCTGCCGGCTCTTCCAGGGCGAGCATCCGGTAGCAGAGTCTGCGGAAGCGCGGCAGGGCCTCCCCGGGGCACGAGGTGATCATCTGCCCGACCTCGGCGAGGCGCGGATCTCCCTGCTGCGCGAGGCGGGCGCGGTCGAGCTGAGCGGTCAGCGGCTCGGCGGGCGCGATGCGCGGCAGCAGTTCGCCGAGCCGTGCCATCGGTGAACCGGGGGCGACGCTGCTGTCGTCGAAGGAGGCGAGCAGCCCGGTCAGGCCACGTCCGGCCGCGTACAGGGTCAGCGAGCCGTGGTCGCCGATGAACGCGTCGGCAGCGCACACCGCGGCCTTCCAGGTATCGGTCGTCGGAACGGGCAGCACCAGACCCGACCGCCGGAACGGTTCCAGCCACGCGCGGATCTGCCAACCACCGTGCCCGTGCCAGGCGTTGGGGTGGATGGCGGCCACCACGCGGTACGCGTCGCGCGGCAGCTCCGCCAGCGCGCGGCGGATGGCATCGGTCCCACGCCCGAGAAGGGATCCCTGCCCCCACGTCGACGTCAGCAGCAGCATTTTCTGCCCGGGACGCACGCCGAAAGCTTCCCGATACGCCTCCCGGAACGGCAAGGACGACTGGATCTGGTCCATGCACGGATCGCCCACGACATGCGCGAAGGGAACCGCCGCAGGAAACCCGCGCCGCAAACGCTCCCGCTGCTCCCGGTGGGACAACACGATGGCCGAGGGGATCAACTCCCCCTTGTGCGCCAGCCATTCAGCCGTCAGGCCAAAGGCTCCCGGCTCCCGGCTCCCGGCTCCCGGCTCCCGGCTCCCGGCTCCCGGCTCCCGGCTCCCGGCTCCCGGCTCCCGGCTCCCGGCTCCCGGCTG
>NZ_JBICVO010000004.1:0-232335 GCF_043199105.1 Streptomyces sp. NPDC048644 | reverse complement strand
CCGGCTCCCGGCTCCCGGCTCCCGGCTCCCGGCTCCCGGCTCCCGGCTCCCGGCTCCCGGCTCCCGGCTCCCGGCTCCCGGCTCCCGGCTCCCGGCTGAGCGTTTTATTGTACCCCGCACCGTGGGGAGAACCAATGATCGGAGCGGCGATATTCTGGAGATCGCCACCCCGACTTGTGGTCACCGCAAGACTGAACTCGCTTTCTTCGGCCTCACTCCACGGAATGTACGGCAATTCATGAGTGGAGATGAATTCCTGGATTCCCGGCTCGAACGCGGAAGACCCGGTGCAGGTGAACAGTACCTGTATCCGCGAATCACCTTCGAAAGCACTCAGAAGATCCAGAAGCCGGGTCGCCGAGGTGGCGTTGTGGATGACGCCCAGCACGGTGCGGCGAGGTGCAACGGTCCGCCACCGGTCCGGCATCCGAGGGGCGGCAGGGTGGATGCGGCCGGATATCACACGCGCCCCACAGGCTGAGGCCACGCCGCGGACCCGCGTACCCGCCGGACGCCGCATGCACACCTTCGCGCCATTCCGCACCCCATGCCGTCCCCTTGATCCACCCACCGACGTAGACGCACCCTACGCAGCGCGAAGGACACACGGAAACCTTGCCCCCCGAGCGAGTGCGTCGACGACGCATCCGAAGCGGCCCTTTCCGGCAGGGGAACCATTCACCGCGGTACGTACAAAAGTCAGCCGAGCGACCCCGCTACGGAAAAGGTGTACAGAAAAGCTGCACGGGGGGTGCAGCGTTCGAAAGTGGCATCAATTTCTATTGCCATTTCTGGACGACCGGCCGACCCGCGGGTGGCCCCCACCGCCGCGTCGACGCTGCGCGATGGACTCCAGGGCGTCGTCCGGAAGTATCGACGACCGGACGTGACCGGACGCGTCCGGACCAGGAAGCCTCGGGGGAGTCACATCCTCACAGCGCCCAACGCAAAGACCCCGCACTCAGCAACCAGGCTGATGGCGGGGTCCTTTGGCACCTCATACAAGGTGCCCCCGGCAGGATTCGAACCTGCGCACACGGCTCCGGAGTGAATTCACTGATCAAGCCTCACGTGGCCTCTGACCTGCACCGGAAGCAGTGGACGGCATCACCGCGATGCTGACTGTGTCGGGCATGTGTCGCGCGACCCCCGAACCACCTGCCGTGACGGCCGTGACGCAGGGGTCGTGACGGCCGTGACGCCGAGCGGCTCGATCTCCGATACAGCGGGGATGACGTGCGTGTCCACCGCGTCGCACGAGGTGTTACGCCGCCCATGGACCGGCCGGGGGCGTTCCAGGGGTAGGGGGCTCGGGTACAGAGGGGTGCCTCTACCGGAGCCCGGTTCGGGCGCCCGCGCCGGCCGTTCTCGCCGGGCGGTAGGTAGCGGGGGGCCTCTACCCCGGTAGAGGGGTGGGTAGAGGGTGCTGGCCTGCAAGGTAGTGGGGGTAGAGGGGGCGGGGCGCCTTCTGCCAGATGCTCCATGCGGCCGGTTCGAGCGTGGGCTCGATCTCGCCCTCGCTGCCTCCCTCCCTTCCGTACGGAGCAGGACGGAAGGGCAATGAGGAGCGGCCTTCGGCCGCGCGCCTTTCGGGCGCCTACGGGGTGTTGGGGCGTACCTGGTGGGCGTCTGCGACTGGTGGAGGCGAGTGGTGGAGGCACCGGAATCTGATGGAGAACTCCATCAGACGGTCCACCACCCGCCTCCATCAGCCCTGATCTGGGGGAATGGCGTTCTGGTGGACCTGATGGACCTGGTGGAGGCAGCTCTCTGACGGGCCTCGTAAGCCCGGTTTGCGGCCCGGCCTTGACAGACAAGAGGAGCACCCCGGCGCCGGGCGGGCGGTGCTCCTCTTGCTGTTCGGCGCCACGCGCCGCCTGATGGTCGCGCCGCGAAGCGGCTCCTTCTTCAAGCTGTGAGGCGCACCGGACTACAAGAGAAAGCCCCCTCTTTTTTCCTAAGTAGGGGACGGCTGCGTCACCTGCGTCACCCAAGGGTGAAAAACGGTGTCTGACCTGCGGTTACAGCGGTGACGCAGGACGGCTTCGGCTGCGTCATCCTGCGTCACCTGCGTCACCTGGTGACGCATCCTGCGTCACCTGGTGACGCACGCTAAATCCTCTGCGTCACCCAAAACCGCAGGTCAGAGGCTCGGGTGACGCAGATGACGCGGTGACGCAGAAATCCGCACCTAGGACAGGCGCGGGCCCTGGGGCTCCCCGGCGCCGGGTGGGCGCCTACGGCAGTCGGCGGCACGACGGGGTAGCCGTTCCCTCTCCTGCTAGACCTAGCACCCCCCGCTGCTAGGTCTAGCACCCCCGCTAGCACCCACAACGGCCTGTGATCAGGCACCTAGCGTCTAGCGCCCGACCTGCGCCAACCCCGAAAACTCTCCGGGCTGGAGATGTCCCCTGCCCGGTCACCGCTAGGCGACGCTCTCCCGTGGGCGCCACGGACCGTGGGCGCCCACGAGTCGTCCGCCCTGAAGGGCGGTCCTTCTTCACGCTGTGAGGCGCACCGGACTAACAAGAAAAGCCCCCTCTTTTTTCCTAAGTAGGGGAGGGCTGCGTCATCTGCGTCATGCGGACGAAAAAACGGCACCTGACCTGCGGGTATGGGCATGACGCAGACGACGGTCTCTGCGTCATCCTGCGTCATCTGCGTCATGCGATGACACAGCCCATGACGCACCGATGACGCACCCCGGTGCCTCTGCGTCATACAAAACACCAGGTCAGAAGCTCGAATGACGCAGATGACGCAATGACGCAGAATCCCGCACCTCGGACAGGCGCTTGCCCAAGAAAGCCCACAGCTCGGAACCGGGCACGCGCGTCGGGGGCAGCCTCAACGCTTCTGAAGCGCGCCCCGCCCCTCGTGTGCCGCCGGAAGAAAGGACGTGAGGGGCCCCACACCCGCCTCTCGCGCGGTCGGCTGTACAGTGAGAGTGGCCTAGGCCACCGCCTCCTGAAAGGATTGTTTCATGTCTCCGAAGGTAGAGAGGCCGCTGCCTCCGTACCTGCAAATTCTGCAATCGATCCGCTCGCAGATTGCGGATGGCGCCTTTGCGGAAGGTGCTCCCATCCCCTCCGAGCGCCACATCGCCTCTGAGTGGGGCGTCTCGCGCGCAACCGCAACGAAGGTGCTCGCCGCATTGAGGTCAGAGGGTCTGGTCGAGTCGATCCAGGGCGTGGGAACGGTCGTGAGTGCTCAGCGTCCGGTCGGCAACTCGGCACAGGACCGCTTCATGACTATGCGGCGCACCGGGCGCATCTACGGCTCTGGTGAGCACGCGAAGATCACGGCTGCTGAACTTGTCAGCGCTTCGAACGACGTCGCTGAAGCCTTGGGCGTCGATCACGGGGCGCAGGTGATCAAGCGCGAGCGAGTCACCTTTCAGGGTGACGCTCCGGTCTCTGCGTCGCACTCGTACTTCGATGGTGCCCTCGCTGAAGTCGCGCCGAAGCTGCTGGAGACTGAGCGCCTCACGGAAGGGACGCCCGGCTATATCCAGTCCACGACAGGTCGTATCGCCTCTACAGGGCGAGACCAGGTGACCGCGCGAGCTGCTAGTGCTGCCGACGCAGAAAGTCTTGGGGTCGAGGAGGGTTCTCCCGTGCGGGTAAGCCGCAATTGGCTTTACGACACAGAGGGAGGCGTCATCGAGTACGGCGAGTCCGTGTCTCAGGCCGGCCGCTGGGCTTCGTACGACTACGACGTCACGCAGTAGCGCTTCTGGCGTTGACGGGGGAGGAAGGGGGCGGGACAACCCGCCCCCTTTTTTCATGCCCCGAGAGGTAGACGGTGGCCTAGGCCACCGCTAGGCTGTGCACGCCGAAACAGCAAGGAGCGGCCTCCACCACCAAGCAGATAGCCGCTCCCTGACCCTCGAAGGGGTATCTCCATGATGCCTGAAATCGTCAGCCACCCGTCCACCGCTGGTCGGATCGTCGACAACCTTGACGTGTTCGGTGAGCCTGAGCAGGGCGCACCGACTCGCGTCACGGTGCAGGTCCGCGCCTGCTTCTCGTTCGGCGAACTGCTCGCGCTGCTGGTGTTCACGCCCGCTCTGAACCTCCTGTGGGAGGAACTGGACGACGACGAAGCGGTTCAGTGGGGAGTGCAGTTCGCCGCGCTGACCGTCGACATCACGGACCTGCACTACCTGGCCGCGTACGCCACGGCCCTCTACCAGGGTGCGGAGGTGCTGGACACCCGGCGCGCGTACCCGGCCGTCGAAAGCGAGTACCTGGCGGCAGTCGGCCGTGCCGTCACCCGCGTCTTCGGGGTGGCGGCATGACTGCCGTAGTTCCTGAGCGCAGGTGGCTCCGTGAGGCTGCCGCCCCGAAGGCAGAGGTCACGTTCTCCGGGGATGCGCCGGTGCAGCCGCCCTCGCAACCGCTGCGGGCGCCGGACACCCCGCTTGGGCGTGCGCGGCTGGCCCGGGGATGGTCGCGCGAGCGGACCGTGCGGGCGCTGATGGCGCTTGCGGACCGGTGGGGCTGGCAGACCGCCACGGAAGGCTCGATGCGCGTGCAGCTCCACCGCTGGGAGCACCAGGACAGCAGGCCCAGCGAGACGTACCGGGTCCTGTTGTGCGCGGTCTTCCAGGCCACACCGCAGGCTCTGGGCTTCACCGTCAGCGCGCCGCAGGCCACGACCAAGACCGCGCTCAGTGCGCGGGTGGAGTCCTTGGAGTCGATGGTCATGCAGCTTACCGACGCGCTCTCCCGGACTCTGGGAGCTCCCGCATGAGCCAGCACGCCACGCCGCATCTCAACGCGGCTCGTCGCCGGGCGCGGAAGCGTGTCCTCGCCCGGCGGGACGGCCGCCGCTGCACCTACTGCCGGGCCCCGTTCGCCGCCGACCTGCGCAACGCGACCTTCGATCACGTCGTGCCACTCTCCCTGTTCCGCACCTGGAGCGCCGCGCACCTGGTGCTGGCCTGCCGCTCCTGCAACACGGCCAAGGGCAGCCGACTGCCCCTGTCCTTCGCCCTGCTGCTGTGCGCTCAGTCGGCCGACCGTGAACACCCGACGCGGGCTCGTGAGCAACGCGCTGGTGCGGTGTTCACGCCCGTCTGGCCGTTGCTGGCCCGCCTCGCGTACGCCCGTCAGTCGGCCGACCGGTCGGCCGACTGCGCACCGGAACGGGGCGAACGGTCTACCCCTGACCAGCCCATCCCCTTCACGTCCACCCCCGATCGACCGAAAGGCAACGCCGTGCCCAACTCGAAGGAGCCGACTACCCCGGTGTGCCGGGGGTGCGGTGACGAAGCAGTCAACCGACCGCCGAAGGCATGGCGGTCGGTGGACTACCCGCGTCCCGACTGGTCTCACGCCGACGGAACTCCCCTATGCCCGATCCCCGACCCCAACCGACCGGACTGGTGGGGCCCGTACGGGACCAAGCCCGTGTGGCGCCCTTCCGCACCCGACCGGTCGGGTCGCCTCAAGCCGTCTACCGAGGAAGGGGCGGCGGCATGAGCGCCACGACTCAGGAGCAGATGCTGACCATCTCGCAGGTCCTCTCCGAACTCGGCGTACCGCAGTCGACGTTCTACCGGTGGCGTCAGTTGGGCAAAGGGCCGCGCTCGATCAAGCTGCCGAACGGTGCTGTGCGCATCCGCCGGTCGGAGTTCGACCGGTGGCTGTCAGAGCTGGAGGAGTGCGCGTGACCGGCACGACCGACACCCCGGACCGGCGCCCGCGAGGGTCCGCCCGTCCGGGGTACTCCCTGGACGTCAAGCTGTGGAAGGTGACCAAGACCGGCCGTAAGTCCCGCCCGTACAGGCTTCGTTGGGTCGTTGGTGGTCGCGTCCACGGCGACACGTACTCGGCCTCCGGCCTTGCCGAAAGTCGCCGGTCTGAACTCTGGCAGGCCATGAAGCGCGGGGACGCCTTCCACGTTGAGACCGGCCTCCCCGAGTCCGAGGTACGCGCGGCCGATGAAGCCGCGGTGGCCATGGCGCCGGTCCGGTGGTTCGACTTCTGCCGGGACTACGTAGCCGTACGGTGGCAGACCAGCGCCGCCAAGTCGCGGGAGAGCATGGCAGACAGCCTTGCTGCCGTCGCCCTTGCCATGGTCGAGCGTGGCGACGGCGTACCGCCGGACGAGGATCTGCGGCTTGCCCTGCGGTGGGCGGTCGTGCCCGCGAACCAGGGCGCGGAAGCGCCGGCCGAACTCAAGGCTGCGTACGACTGGTTGAGCACGGCGGACCGGCCCGTGACGGACCTCCTGAAGCCGGAGGTCTTCCGAGACGTGCAGTATCGGCTGAGCTTCCGCCTGGACGGAGTGCCTGCCAAGGGCGACACGTTCCGGCGGCGCCGCCGGGCCCTCAATACCGCGCTGGAGTACGCGGTTGGCGCGCAGATCCTCACCGAGAACCCACTGCAGAGCGCCAGCATGAAGCGGCTTGGATCCAACGACCGCGTTGACCCTCGCGTCCTCGTGAACCCCGTACAGGGGCGTCAACTCCTGGCTGCTGTCTCGTACATCGGGTCGTGGCACCGCAAGCGGGGGCGCCGCCTGGTGGCGTTCTACGCGGTGATGTACTACGCGGCGCTGAGGCCCGCTGAGGCGGTCGGACTCCGGCTGTCCGACTGCGACCTGCCCGAGCGCCCGCCGGGCGGCTCTGCGGCGCCCTGGGGCACCCTGACGCTTCAGGAGACGCGGCCGGTGTCCGGGAAGCAGTGGACGGACTCAGGGGAGCGTCACGACCGGCGCGGCCTCAAGGCCCGTGAGGCCGCCGAGGATCGGCCGGTCCCCATTCCGCCCGTGCTGGTGTCGATCCTGCGGGAGCACATCCGGCTGCACGGCACGGCCAAGGACGGCCGCCTGTTCAGCAACGAGCGTGGGGACGTGGTGGGCAGCTCCTCGTACTGGCGCGTCTGGGAGGAAGCGCGAGAGATTGCCCTTCCTCCGGAGCGCGTTGACTCCCCGCTGGCGGGTCGGCCGTACGACCTGCGGCACGCGTGCATCACACGGTGGTTGAACGCGGGGGTGCCGATCGCGGAAGTGGCCCGGCGGGTGGGGAACTCCCCGGAGGTCATCCACCGCCGGTACCACGGGTGCATCGACGGTCATGAGCAAGCCGCCAACGAGAAGATCGCAAAGGCTCTGTCGGAGGACGGCGACACCGCCTGAAAGTGTGTCGCGCATGTGTCGCGAACAGTGAGAGGCAACGAGAAAGAGCGGGAGTCAGTGAGACTGACTCCCGCTCTTTCATGTCGGCATCTGCCCTGGTCAGCGACGTGTTTTCGCTGTTGCCTAGGCAAGTGCCCCCGGCAGGATTCGAACCTGCGCACACGGCTCCGGAGGCCGTTGCTCTATCCCCTGAGCTACGGGGGCGTTTCGCCGTGTTTCTCGGCGACGGGTAGAACACTACCAGCTCTGATGGGGTGTTCATGAACGGGGTTTCGCGGGGGCGGGGGAGGCGGGGCGGCGGTCCTTAGCGCATGTCGGGGAGGTGGCGGCGGTGGTCGGGGAAAGGTCCCCCGCACGGGGGCGGAAGTGGGGAAAACCGGGACGCAGTCGCAGGTGGCCACCTAGTCTCATGGTGTGCCTGGCTTGTCCGGTCGGATCCTTGTTGTGGACGACAGCAAGGTGATCCGGCAGTTGATCAGGGTCAATCTCGAGCTGGAGGGCTTCGAGGTCGTGACCGCGGCTGATGGTGCCGAGTGTTTGGATGTCGTGCACCACGTGAGACCTGATGTCGTGACCCTTGACGTCGTGATGCCGCGGCTCAACGGTCTGCACACCGCGGCCCGGCTCCGGTCCGATCCGCGGACGTGGGACATCCCCATCGCGATAGTCAGCGCCTGCACCCAGGGCGAGGTGGACAGCGGTGAGTCGATGGGGGTGGACGCCTTCCTGACGAAGCCGTTCGAGCCGACGGAGCTGGTGCGGACGGTGGGCCGGCTGGTCCAGGAGGGGCGGCGGGCGGAGCCCGGTGGCGGTGTCCAGGGGCGGGTCGCGGCAGAGCGGGCCGAGTTGGTGCGGCGGCAGCAGGGGACGGCCGAGCGCGATGGTCATGCGGACCGTGGTGAGTCCCGTGACCAGCAGGAACATCGTGATCGTCAGGATCGGCACGGTCGCCGGGGGCAGCACGGTCAGGCCGGTTGCCACGATCATGCGGAGTGACCGGATCGGGCCGGACGGCAGCGGCTCGGGGGCGTAGCGGAAGGTCCAGGGGCGGGTGTGCGGCCGTCGGCCCGGGGTGAGTTGCGGGGCTGAAGTGTCCAGTGGGCGAAACCTGGTCGCGTGACTGCCCCACTCCTCCCATACGCTTGTCCTGTGACCCCTGCTGAGCTCTCCCGTACCGTCCTGCGCTCCGTGCGTGGTGCCGTGGATGAGCAGGAGCTTTCCGTGCCGGTGCCGGCACGGGTCGTGGTGCGGCGACCGCCGCGGCCCGGCTGTGGGGACTACGCGTCCAATGTGGCGCTCCAGCTCGCCCAGGCCGCGGGGCGGCCCGCTCGTGAGGTCGCCGAGGTGCTGCAAAAGCGGCTGGCCGGGTGTGCCGGGATCGCCCGGGTGGAGATCGCCGGTCCTGGGTTCTTGAATTTCACGCTGGACGAGGGCGCGCAGACGGCGCTGGTGCGCGGCATTCTGGCGCAGGGCGCACGGTACGGCACGGGCTCCGACAGCCCGGTGCGGACCGCCGGCGGCCCGGCGAGGCTGCCGGACGGCGCCCGGGGCGTGGTCGTGGGCGAGGCGCTGGAGCGGATCGACGCGGCGGCCGGTGGGCTCCGCGTCCCGTCTCCCGGGGACGGCGCACCGGCCTCCGGCCCCGCGCGGGCCGCACTCGTACGGCTGGTGGCGCGGCTCGGTGCCGACGAGGTGCGGTGGGCGCTGCTGCGTCCCGCGGCGCACGATCCGGTGCGGTTGCCCGCGCGGCCCGAGCAGCGGGAGAGCAATCCCCGGTTCCGGGTGCAGTACGCGCACGCGAGGGCCCTGGCGGTGGTGCGCAACGCGCGGGAGCTGGGATTCGCGGGTGAGCCCGGGGACGAGCCGGGTGCGGGGGAAGGAGCGGAGGGCGAGGCCGGAGCCGCAAGGCCCGTTACCGCCGTCGCGTCCCCCGCCGTCGCGAGCGCGCCGCCCGCCCATGGCCCCCGGCCCGCGCGCCCCACGCTGAACGCGTTGCTCGCCGGATTTCCCGACGTGGTGGAAGCCGCCGCGCGGCACCGGGCGCCGGACCGGCTGGTGCGGCATCTGGAGGCGGTGGCCGACGCGTTCTTCCGGTGGCACGACGGGTGTCAGCCGTTGCCGGTCGGCGAGGAGAAACCCTCGGCCGTTCACCGCGCCCGGGTGGCCGTCGCCGAAGCCACGGGAACGGTGCTCGCCAACGGCCTGCGCCTGCTCGGCATCTCCGCGCCCGAACACCTCTGAACGAACTTGAGGGGATCTTCACCGTTATGAGCCGTTCCGCCCACCCCGCCGGGCCCCGCCATGCCGATGTGCTGCCCGAGGGCCACTACGCAGGGCCGCCCGCCGACCTCAACACCCTTGATCCGCGCGTCTGGTCCCGTACCGTCCGGCGCAACGCCGATGGCGTGGTGACCGTCGGCGGGATCGACGTCAACGCGCTCGCCGACGAGTTCGGGACGCCCGCCTTCTTCCTGGACGAGGACGACTTCCGGGCGCGCTGCCGGGCCTGGAAGGACGCGTTCGGGGCGGGCGCCGACGTGTTCTACGCGGGCAAGGCGTTCCTGTCGCGCGCCGTGGTGCGGTGGCTGAACGAAGAGGGGCTGCACCTCGACGTGTGTTCGGAGGGTGAGCTGGCGACCGCGCTGGCCGCCGGGATGCCCGCCGAGCGGATCGCGCTGCACGGCAACAACAAGAGCACGCGGGAGATCACCCGCGCCGTCGAGGCCGGTGTGGGACGGATCGTGCTCGACTCGTTCCAGGAGATCGTGCGGGTCGCGCACATCGCCGAGCGGCTGGGCAAGCGGCAGCGGGTGCAGATCCGGGTCACGGTCGGCGTCGAGGCGCACACGCACGAGTTCATCGCCACCGCGCACGAGGACCAGAAGTTCGGCATCGCGCTCGCCGACGGGCAGGCCGCGGAGGCCGTGCGGCGGGCGCTGAAGCTGGACGGTCTCGAACTCATCGGGATCCACAGCCACATCGGGTCGCAGATCTTCGACATGGCGGGCTTCGAGGTGTCGGCCCGCCGGGTCGTGCAACTGCTGACCCAGGTGCGCGACGAGCATGGCGTGGAGCTGCCGGAGATCGACCTCGGCGGCGGACTCGGCATCGCGTACACCTCGGACGACGACCCGCGCGAGCCGCACGAGATCGCCAGGGCGCTGGGCGAGATCGTCACCAAGGAGTGCGCGGCGGCCGGGCTGAGCGTGCCGCGGCTCTCGGTGGAACCGGGGCGCGCGATCGTCGGGCCCACCGCGTTCACGCTGTACGAGGTGGGCACGGTCAAGGAGCTGGAAGGGCTGCGGACGTATGTGTCCGTGGACGGCGGGATGTCGGACAACATCCGCACCGCCCTCTACGACGCGGAGTACACCGTGGCGCTGGTGTCGCGGACGTCGGATGCCGCGCCGATGCTGTCGCGGGTGGTCGGCAAGCACTGCGAGAGCGGGGACATCGTGGTGCGGGACGCGTTCCTGCCGGCCGACGTGGCGCCCGGTGACCTGCTCGCGGTGCCGGCGACCGGCGCGTACTGCCGCTCGATGGCCAGCAATTACAACCATGCGCTGCGCCCGCCGGTGGTGGCCGTCAAGAATGGTGAGGGTCGGGTCATCGTCCGCCGGGAGACGGAAGAGGATCTCCTGCGGTTGGATGTCGGATAGGGAAGCTCGTTCGCGCGTCCGGCGCGGATGACGTAAATGTCTCGGCATCCGGACGAGGCACGGAAAGTGCCGTCCGGTGCGTGAGACTGGTGGATCAACAAGCAGGAAAACGGCTGAATCGATGAAAAGCAGAGGTCGAATGATGCGTACGCGTCCGCTGAAGGTGGCGCTCCTGGGCTGTGGTGTTGTCGGCTCAGAGGTGGCGCGCATCATGACGACGCACGCCGACGACCTCACGGCCCGCATCGGTGCACCCGTGGAGCTCGCCGGGATCGCCGTCCGCCGCCCCGACAGGGTGCGCGACGGCATCCCGGCCGAGCTGGTCACCACCGACGCGACGGCGCTGGTCAAACGCGGCGACATCGACGTGGTGATCGAGGTGATCGGCGGCATCGAGCCGGCCCGCACGCTCATCACCACCGCGTTCGAGCACGGCGCGAGCGTCGTCTCCGCGAACAAGGCGCTGGTCGCCGCGGACGGCGCCGCGCTGCACGCCGCCGCGCAGCGGCACGGTGCCGACCTGTACTACGAAGCCGCGGTGGCCGGCGCGATCCCGCTGGTGCGTCCGCTGCGCGAGTCGCTGGCCGGTGACAAGGTCAACCGCGTCCTCGGCATCGTCAACGGCACCACGAACTTCATCCTCGACAAGATGGACTCCAGCGGCGCCGGGTACAGCGAGGCGCTGGACGAGGCCACCGCGCTCGGCTACGCGGAGGCCGACCCGACCGCCGACGTCGAGGGCTTCGACGCCGCGGCCAAGGCCGCGATCCTGGCGGGCATCGCCTTCCACACCCGCGTGACCATCGACGATGTGCACCGCGAGGGCCTCACCGAGGTCACCGCCGCCGACATCGCCTCCGCGAAGCGGATGGGCTGCACGGTCAAGCTGCTCGCGATCTGCGAGCGTGCCGCGGACGGCGCGTCCGTCACCGCGCGCGTGCACCCCGCGATGATCCCGCTCAGCCACCCGCTGGCCTCCGTCCGCGAGGCGTACAACGCGGTGTTCGTGGAGTCCGACGCGGCCGGCCAGCTGATGTTCTACGGGCCGGGCGCCGGCGGCTCGCCGACCGCGTCCGCGGTGCTCGGCGACCTCGTCGCGGTCTGCCGCAACAAGCTCGCCGGCGCCACCGGGCCCGGGGAGTCGGCGTACACGCGGCTGCCGGTCAGCCCCATGGGCGACGTCGTCACGCGGTACCACATCAGTCTCGACGTTGCCGACAAGTCCGGCGTCCTCGCGCAGGTCGCCACGGTCTTCGCCGAGCACGGCGTATCGATCGATACGGTCCGTCAGCAGGGCAAGGACGGCGAGGCATCCCTCGTCGTCGTCACCCACCGAGCGGCCGACGCTGCCCTGTCGTCGACCGTCGGGGCACTGCGCGAGCTGGACACCGTCCGCGGTGTCGCCAGCATCATGCGGGTCGAAGGGGAGTAAAGGAACCCATGTCTGCCAATTCCACTGTGTCCACGGCTAGCCGCCAGTGGCGCGGAATCATCGAGGAATACCGTGACCGGCTGCCGGTCAGCGACACGACCGAGGTGGTCACCCTCCGGGAGGGCGGCACACCCCTCGTACCGGCCCAGGTGCTGTCCGAGCGCACCGGCTGCGAGGTGCACCTCAAGGTCGAGGGTGCCAACCCCACCGGGTCCTTCAAGGACCGCGGCATGACGATGGCGATCACCCGGGCGAAGGAGGAGGGTGCCAAGGCCGTCATCTGCGCGTCCACCGGCAACACCTCCGCGTCGGCCGCCGCGTACGCGGTGCGGGCCGGCATGGTCTGCGCGGTGCTCGTCCCGCAGGGCAAGATCGCCCTCGGCAAGATGGGGCAGGCGCTGGTCCACGGCGCCAAGATCCTCCAGATCGACGGAAATTTCGACGACTGCCTGACCCTCGCACGGCGACTTTCGGACAACTACCCGGTCGCACTTGTGAACTCCGTCAACCCGGTGCGCATCGAGGGCCAGAAGACCGCGGCCTTCGAAATCGTCGACATGCTCGACGACGCGCCCGACATTCACGTGCTGCCCGTCGGCAACGCCGGCAACATCACCGCGTACTGGAAGGGCTACCAGGAGTACGCGGCGGACGGCATCTCCTCGCGCACGCCGCGGATGTGGGGCTTCCAGGCGTCCGGCAGCGCACCGATCGTGCGCGGCGAGGTCGTCAAGGACCCGCACACCATCGCCACCGCGATCCGCATCGGCAACCCCGCTTCGTGGGCCTTCGCCGAGCAGGCGAGGGACGAGTCCGGCGGCTTCATCGACGAGGTGACCGACCGTCAGATCCTGGCGGCCTACCGCCTGTTGGCCTCGCAGGAGGGTGTCTTCGTGGAGCCCGCTTCGGCCGCTTCGGTCGCCGGGCTGCTCAAGGCGGCCGAGGAGGGCAAGGTCGACCCGGGCCAGCGCATCGTCTGCACGGTGACCGGCAACGGCCTCAAGGACCCGGACTGGGCGGTGGCCGGAGCGCCGCAGCCGGTCACGATCCCGATCGACGCGGACGCCGCGGCCGAGCGCCTCGGTCTCGCGTAGTTTCGGGGCCCGGGCTCCCGTACGTCCCGCCGTACGGCGGGGGCATCCGGCCGTCCGTGCCGGACAACCCGCCGTACAGCAAATTGCGCAAAGGCTGCAAAGACGCCTCGGGGCACAGAAAGGCGTGCGACACGCATCGTGCGCCTCCTGTGCGCCCTATGTCGCCACAGAACCTTCCTTCGATAGGCTGGCAGCCAACTCCCCTCCCCACGGCATAACGCAGTGGTGTTCAGGGCAGGTCAGAACAGACCCCACGAGCCGACCGGGCACTCCGGTGCCGCGGTGCCGTGGGGCAGTACCGCAGCATCAATCAAGGAGAGTCATCGAGCGATGGCCGGTCCCGCGTTCCGTGCCGCCGCCGTCCGGGTGCGCACCCCCGCTACCAGCGCCAATCTCGGTCCTGGCTTCGACGCACTAGGTCTGTCCCTGGGGCTCTACGACGATGTCGTGGTGCGGGTGGCCGATTCCGGTCTGCACGTCGACATCGCAGGTGAGGGCGCCGACACCCTCCCGCGCGACGAGAGTCATCTGCTCGTGCGCTCCCTGCGCACCGCCTTCGACCTGCTCGGCGGACAGCCGCGCGGTCTGGAAATCGTCTGCGCCAACCGCATTCCGCACGGCCGTGGTCTGGGCTCATCGTCCGCCGCCATCTGCGCCGGAATCGTCGCCGCCCGCGCCGTGACCATAGGCGGCGAGCAGAAGCTCGACGACGACGCGCTGCTGGAGCTGGCCACCGAGATCGAGGGCCACCCCGACAACGTCGCCGCCTGCCTGCTCGGCGGGTTCACCCTCGCCTGGACGGACACCGGTGCCGCTCGGGCGATCCGGATGGATCCCGCCGCGTCCATCGTTCCGGTGGTCTTCGTGCCCGGGAAACCGGTGCTCACCGAAACCGCACGCGGACTGCTGCCGCGCACCGTCCCGCACGTGGACGCCGCGGCCAACGCCGGTCGCGCCGCACTGCTCGTCGAGGCGCTGACCAGGCGCCCGGAGCTGCTGCTCGCCGCGACCGAGGACCGACTTCACCAGGAATACCGCGCCCCCGCGATGCCGGAGAGCGTGGCACTGGTGAACCGACTGCGTGCGGACGGCGTCCCCGCAGTCATCTCCGGCGCGGGCCCGACGGTGCTCGCGCTGGTCGAGGACGCGGCGGCCGACAAGGTCGCGGCGCTGGCGGGTGAGGGGTGGGCGGCCAACCGGCTGGCCCTCGATGCGGCGGGCGCGAGTGTCCTGCCGCTCGCCGGGTGATCGACGCGGGTGATCGGCGATTACCGGTCTTGGGAAGGGGGAATGTTTGTTGGATCCGGTAGTGTTAACCTCAAGTCAGTACTCGACGCCTGAGTGGCGCGGTGCTTCGTGTCCCCCATCGGGACCACTTTCTTCCGGGAGCCTCCCAAACTGCTTGGAGCAATGGCCTGAGCAGAAGTGAGCACGCTCCGGAATCGGCGTGACGGGCATGAGTCACACAGCATCCTTTGCGCCGGAACCAATGAACTGATCTTTCCGCCGTATCCGGCGGGACCACCGCCCCGGCCCGGTCCACGCAGCACAGGACCACAGCCGGACAGCACAACCGGTCGCCGAGCCAGACAGGCCGACGCCCGCTCCAGGGAAGGACCCTTCGTGAGCGACACCACCGATCTGATGGGCGTGCGCACCGATGGCAGTGCCACCGCGCCCGCCACGGACGCTCCCGCCGCGCCTGCCACCGGTGCTGCCGGTACCTCGCGGCGTCGCCGTTCCGGTACCGGCCTCGACGGCATGGTCCTGGCAGAGCTGCAGCAGGTCGCCTCCGGCCTCGGCATCAAGGGCACCGCGCGGATGCGCAAGAGCCAGCTGATCGAGGTCATCAAGGAGAAGCAGGCCGGCGGCTCCGCGGCCAAGGCCGACGCGCCCGCCGAGACCAAGCCCAAGCGCCGTACGACCTCCAAGGCCCGTACCGGTGAGGACGGCGCCGAGAAGGCCGCCGACAAGGCGGGCAAGGCCGAGAAGGCCGCCGACAGCAAGGCTGCCCAGCAGCAGATCGACATCCCCGGCCAGCCCGTCAGCGACGAGCAGCCGGCCGGCGAGCGCCGCCGGCGCCGCGCCACCGCCGCTGCGGGCAGCCCCGACGCGGCCTCCGGCGACGTCAAGACCGAGACCAAGGTCAAGGCCGAGACGAAGACCGAGACGCAGCCCGCCAAGGGCGAGTCGACGGCCACGCAGCAGGACGGCGAGGGCCGGGCGAACAAGGGCGGCGACCGCCAGGACCGCGGGGACCGTCAGGACCGCGGCCAGAAGGGCGGCGACCGCCGCGAGCGCGGCCAGCGCGACCGCCGCAACAAGAACGACGGCGGCGGTGACGGCGGCGGCCAGCAGGGCGAGCGCCGTCAGCAGCGCGACAACCGCAGGCCCGACGACGACGGTGACGACTTCGAGGGCGGCCGTCGCGGTCGCCGGGGCCGCTACCGCGACCGCCGGGGCCGCCGCGGTGGCCGCGAGGACTTCGGCAACGAGCCGCAGGTCTCCGACGACGACGTCCTGATCCCCGTCGCGGGCATCCTCGACATCCTCGACAACTACGCGTTCATCCGGACCTCCGGCTACCTGCCGGGCCCGAACGACGTGTACGTCTCGCTGGCCCAGGTCCGCAAGAACGGTCTGCGCAAGGGTGACCACGTCACCGGCGCGGTCCGCCAGCCGCGCGACGGCGAGCGGCGCGAGAAGTTCAACGCGCTGGTCCGCCTCGACACCGTCAACAGCGTGGCGCCCGAACAGGGCCGCCAGCGCGCCGAGTTCGGGAAGCTGACGCCCCTCTACCCGCAGGAGCGGCTGCGCCTGGAAGGTGAGTCGGGCGGCCTGACGACCCGGATCATCGACCTGGTGACGCCGATCGGCAAGGGCCAGCGTGGCCTGATCGTGGCCCCGCCGAAGACCGGCAAGACCATGATCATGCAGGCGATTGCCAACTCGATCACCCGCAACAACCCCGAGTGCCACCTGATGGTCGTCCTCGTCGACGAGCGGCCCGAAGAAGTCACCGACATGCAGCGGTCGGTCAAGGGCGAGGTCATCTCCTCGACCTTCGACCGCCCGGCCGAGGACCACACCACCGTCGCCGAGCTGGCCATCGAGCGCGCCAAGCGTCTCGTCGAGCTGGGTCACGACGTGGTCGTCCTGCTGGACTCCATCACCCGCCTGGGCCGCGCGTACAACCTCGCGGCGCCCGCCTCCGGACGCATCCTGTCCGGTGGTGTCGACTCGACCGCGCTGTACCCGCCGAAGCGCTTCTTCGGTGCCGCGCGCAACATCGAGGACGGCGGTTCGCTGACCATCCTGGCCACCGCGCTGGTCGAGACCGGCTCGCGGATGGACGAGGTGATCTTCGAGGAGTTCAAGGGCACCGGCAACCTCGAGCTGAAGCTCGACCGCAAGCTCTCCGACAAGCGCATCTTCCCGGCGGTGGACGTCGACGCGTCCAGCACCCGTAAGGAAGAGATCCTGATGGGCAGCGAGGAGCTGTCCGTCGTCTGGAAGCTGCGTCGGGTGCTGCACGCGCTGGACCAGCAGCAGGCCATCGAGCTGCTGCTGGACAAGATGAAGCAGACGAAGTCCAACGCGGAGTTCCTGCTCCAGATCCAGAAGACGACGCCGGGCATGGGCGGCAACGGCAACGACTGACGCCCCTGGCCGCAGCGCCGACACCGAAGCCCTTCTCGCCCTGCCGGGTGAGGAGGGCTTCGTGCTGCCCTGGCGGGCGCGGGGCTGAGACCTTCCGCACAGGAACCGGCCGCCGGCGCCGCCGGCCGCGTGGGTCGACGGCGGCCCGAAACCCCAGGTGAGAGACGTCGGATCGCAGGCACACCCGGGACATCCGCGCAGCGCTTTCTAAGAAAGGGCTCATACGTTGCTGTGCAACCCTTCCGGTCGTCCCCCCGTCTCACAGGGCGCAACGCAGCGTGCCTGCGCGGTGATGACGAGGGGTTTGCCGAGCGAACGAGGACTGAGGAGCAGATGGCGGACAGCAAGGGGACCGTGAAGACGGCCGAAAGCCGCGCCCGCCGGATACGTGCCACGGGCCGTCGGCGCAAGGCCCCGACCCGGCGCCGCCGCGCGCTGACCCTCACCCTGTCCGCCCTGGTCAGCTGCGCCCTGCTCGGCGGCGCCGGTCTCGGCTTCGTCTACTTCAAGCTCAACGGCAACCTGAAGGGCGTCGACATCAACGCCGCCCTCGGCAAGGACCGGCCGCAGAACGTCGACAACGGCTCGATGGACATCCTGGTCCTGGGCTCGGACTCGCGGGCCGGCAAGAACGGGCAGTACGGCACCGACGAGGGCGGCGCCCGCTCCGACACCGCGATGGTCATGCACGTCTACAAGGGCCACAAGAAGGCCAGCGTCGTCAGCATCCCGCGCGACACCCTCATCAAGCGCCCCGACTGCACCAAGGACGGCAAGGACGTCCCCGGCGCGCAGCGGGTGATGTTCAATACCGCGTACGAGGTCGGCGGCCCCGCCTGCGCCGTCAAGACCGTCGAATCGCTCAGCGGCATCCGGATGGACCACTTCGTCGAGGTGGACTTCACCGGCTTCAAGAAGCTCATCGACGCGCTCGGCGGGGTGGACATCACCACCAGCAAGCCGATCGACGACGACAGCAGCCACCTGCATCTGCCGGCCGGCAAGCACACCCTCAGCGGCGAGCAGTCGCTCGGCCTCGTCCGCACCCGGCACGGTGTGCCCGGCGGCGACGGCAGCGACCTGGGCCGCATCCAGCTCCAGCAGACCTTCATCAAGGCCCTGATGGATCAGGTCGAGCACGTCGGCGTGCTCACCAACCCGAGCAAGCTCTACGACATCGCGGACACCGCGACCAAGGCCGTCACCACCGACACCGACCTCAACTCGGTCGGCGAACTCACCGGCCTGGCCAAGAGCTTGGGCGGCATCGGCTCAGAGCACATCGACATGGTGACGCTGCCCGTGACGTACGACAAGCTCGACCCCGCGCGGGTGCTCCCGCTGCCCCGGCAGACCCAGCAGGTCTGGGACGCGCTGCACCGGGACCGGCCCATCCCGAAGTCCGCGATCAAGGACTCGGCCGGCGACAAGGGCGGCACCAGCTCGTACGTGAAGTAGCGGGCGCCTACCAGCTGTAGCAGGCCGCCCACCCTGTGCCGCCAGGCCGGTCTCGGGGGAATACCTGACGCCCTACCCCGGTTTTGGGAGATACGGCAAGTCCTGGCAGACTGGACCGTCGGCCCCGGTTCACGTGACGCAACCCGCACCACGACCCGGAGCACTCCCGAACCTAGGAGAACCCCTTGAAGCGCGACATCCACCCGGAATACGTCGAGACCCAGGTCAGCTGCACCTGTGGCGCGTCGTTCACCACCCGTAGCACCGTCGACGGCGGCGCCATCCGCGCCGACGTCTGCTCCGAGTGCCACCCGTTCTACACGGGCAAGCAGAAGATCATGGACACCGGTGGCCGTGTGGCCCGCTTCGAGGCCCGCTTCGGCAAGGCCGCCGGTTCGGCCAAGAAGTAGCGACCCGCAAGGCGCCGGTTTCCGGTCGCCCCCTCGCAGGGGTGACCGGACCGGCGCTTTGTCGTCCAGGCCGCGGACCCGGCCGGGGGTCCGCGAACGCCGCGGCACCGCCGCACCAGGTGACCGGCCCCCGGAACCACCAGTCAGAAGGAACCCCACGATGTTCGAGGCGGTCGAGGAACTGATCGGCGAGCACGCCGGTCTCGAGAAGCGGCTGGCCGACCCCGCGGTCCACGCCGACCAGCGCGAGGCCATGCGGCTCAACAAGCGCTACTCCGAGCTGACCCCGATCATCACGACGTACCGTTCCTGGAAGCAGACCGGCGAGGACATGGAGACCGCGCGCGAATTCGCCGCGGACGACCCGGACTTCGCCGACGAGGTGAAGGAACTCGACGCCAGGCGCGAGGAACTCACCGAGAAGCTGCGACTGCTGCTGGTGCCCCGCGACCCCAGCGACGACAAGGACGTCATCCTTGAGGTCAAGGCCGGCGAGGGCGGCGAGGAATCCGCGCTGTTCGCCGGCGACCTGCTGCGGATGTACCTGCGCTACGCCGAGCGGGCCGGCTGGAAGACCGAGATCCTGGAAGCCAACGAGTCCGACCTCGGCGGTTACAAGGACGTCCAGGTCGCCGTGAAGACCAAGGGCGGCGGCGGGGCCACCGAACCGGGCCAGGGCGTCTGGGCACGGCTCAAGTACGAGGGCGGTGTGCACCGCGTGCAGCGGGTGCCGGCCACCGAGTCGCAGGGCCGCATCCACACCTCGGCGGCCGGCGTGCTGGTCACCCCGGAGGCCGAGGAGGTCGAGGTCGAGATCGGCCCCAACGACCTGCGGATCGACGTGTACCGCTCGTCGGGCCCCGGCGGCCAGTCCGTCAACACCACCGACTCCGCGGTGCGCATCACCCACCTGCCCACCGGCATCGTCGTCTCCTGCCAGAACGAGAAGAGCCAGCTCCAGAACAAGGAGCAGGCCCTGCGCATCCTGCGCTCGCGGCTGCTGGCCGCCGCCCAGGAAGAAGCCGAGAAGGAAGCGTCGGACGCCCGTCGCAGCCAGGTCCGCACCGTCGACCGCTCCGAGCGCATCCGGACGTACAACTTCCCGGAAAACCGCATCTCGGACCACCGCGTGGGCTTCAAGGCGTACAACTTGGACCAGGTGCTCGACGGCGAGCTTGACCCGGTCATCCAGGCATGCGTGGACGCCGACTCGGCGGCCAAGCTCGCCGCCGCCCAGTAAGACCCGTACGCACCGGCTGGAGGACCCCCGTGCAGCAGTCCCCTGGGGGACGACCCCAAAATCCCCGCACCTTGCTGCTCGCCGAGGTGGCCCAGGCCACCCAGCGGCTGGCCGACGCCGGCGTGCCCTCACCGCGCTTCGACGCCGAGGAGCTGGCCGCGCACGTGCACGGCGTCAAGCGCGGCCAGCTGCACACGGTCCCCGACGCGGACTTCGACGCCCGCTACTGGGAGGCCGTCGCCCGCCGCGAGGCGCGTGAACCGCTCCAGCACATCACCGGCCGCGCCTTCTTCCGGTACCTCGAACTCCACGTCGGGCCCGGGGTGTTCGTGCCCCGCCCGGAGACCGAGTCCGTCGTCGGCTGGGCCAT
Organism: Streptomyces sp. NPDC048644; assembly: GCF_043199105.1. Lineage (NCBI taxonomy): Bacteria > Bacillati > Actinomycetota > Actinomycetes > Kitasatosporales > Streptomycetaceae > Streptomyces > Streptomyces sp. NPDC048644. Next base: position 211,866 of record NZ_JBICVO010000004.1, on the reverse strand, counting down.
AGACGCGGTCCGTGCGATGGACGTCGTCGAACCCCTCATCGTCGACCTGTGCACCGGCTCGGGGGCCATCGCCCTCGCCCTGGCCCAGGAAGTGCCGCGCTCCAAGGTGCACGCGGTCGAGCTGTCCGACCAGGCACTGAAGTACGCGCGGCAGAACGTCGACGGCTCCCGCGTCCACCTCCACCAGGGCGACGCGCTGACCGCGCTCCCCGAACTGGACGGACAGGTCGACCTGGTCGTCTCCAACCCGCCGTACATCCCGCTGACCGAGTGGGAGTACGTCGCCCCCGAGGCCCGCGACCACGACCCCGAACTCGCGCTGTTCTCCGGCGAGGACGGCCTGGACACCATCCGGGGCATCGAGCGCACCGCACACCGGCTGCTGCGGCCCGGCGGCCTCGTCGTCATCGAGCACGCGGACACCCAGGGCGGCCAAGTGCCGTGGATCTTCACCGAGGAACGGGGCTGGGCTGACGCGGCCGACCATCCCGACCTCAACAACAGGCCCCGTTTCGCCACCGCGCGCCGGGCGACGCCATGACGGCCGCCCCGAGGCCCGATGTATCCGTTCCGCACGAGGAGGACCGTTAAATGGCACGGCGATACGACTGCAGCGACGCGACCGACCGCGCGACCGGTCTGCGTGAAGCGGCGTCGGCCGTCCGCCGCGGCGAGCTGGTCGTGCTGCCGACCGACACCGTCTACGGCATCGGCGCCGACGCGTTCAGCGCCGAGGCCGTCGGCGACCTGCTGGAGGCCAAGGGCCGCGGGCGCGGCATGCCGTCCCCGGTACTCGTCGGATCCCCGAACACCCTGCACGGCCTGGTCACCGACTTCTCCGAGCAGGCGTGGGAACTGGTCGACGCCTTCTGGCCCGGCGCGCTGACCCTGGTCGCCACCCACCAGCCGTCGCTGACCTGGGACCTCGGCGAGACCCGCGGCACCGTCGCGGTCCGGATGCCGCTGCACCCCGTCGCGATCGAGCTGCTCACCGAATTCGGCCCGATGGCCGTCTCCAGCGCCAACCTCACAGGACACCCGTCCCCGCAGGACTGCGACGCGGCCCAGGAAATGCTCGGCGACTCCGTCTCCGTCTACCTCGACGGCGGCCCCACACCCGCCGCCGTGCCGTCCTCGATCGTCGACGTCACCGGAAAGACCCCGGTGCTGCTGCGCGAGGGCGCGCTCAGCGCGGAGGAACTGCGCAAGGTCGTGCCCGAGCTCGAGGTGGCCAATTGATGGCGCCCCTGGGGCGTGGCATAGCGGGGCACGGCGATGCGACCTTCCCGCCGGCCGCCCCTTCCGGTTTTTCCGCCCCTGCCCCCCACACCGCCTTCGCGCCGGTGAACGGCGTGCCGGGCCGCTTCCGGATCCTGCACGTCAGCACCGGCAACGTCTGCCGCTCGCCGATCACCGAGCGGCTGCACCGCCACGCCCTGGACCTGCGCCTGGGCGACGAGGGCAGCGGCGGGCTGCTGGTGGAGAGCGCCGGCACCTGGGGCCACGAAGGCGCCCCGATGGAGACGCACGCCGCGACGGTACTCGCCGACTACGGCGCCGACCCGGCGGGCTTCACCGGCCGCGAACTGCTCGACGAGCACGTCATCCGCGCCGACCTGGTGCTGACCGCCACCCGCGACCACCGCGCCCAGGTCATCTCCATGGGCCACTCCGCGGGTCTTCGCACCTTCACGCTCAAGGAGTTCAACCGGCTGGTACGCGCCATAGACCCGGCCACGCTGCCCGAGCCCGACCCGCGGCTGCCGGACGGCGGCCTGGTCGAGCGCGCCCGCGCCCTGGTCGGTGCCGCCGCCGCGCTGCGCGGCTGGCTGCTGGCGCCCACTCCGGAGTCCGACGAGGTCCACGACCCCTACGGCGCGCCCATCACCTTCTTCCGCTCCATCGGCGACGAGATCAACCAGGCACTCGATCCGGTCGTCACCGCGCTCACCGGAGTCCCGGCCCGCGCCTGACGCCTGCCCGCGGGGCGGCCGGACCCGGCCGCCGCGCCCGTTCGCCCCGTCGCGCCTACATTGGGACTACGTCCCGCACGAGGCCCGGAGCAGCGATGTCCGCCACCACCGCGTCAGCCCGCAGCCGGCACCCGGCCGGCCGCGTTCCCGCCGGAGGTCCCGAGGCCGCCGGCCTTCCCGGAGACGACGAGGCCACCGCCGCGTCCCTCGCCGACCGGGTACGGGACGCCGCGCGCGACGGGGACGCCGTACCGGCCGGCGGGCCCGACTTCGGCGCGCTGCTCGCCGCCGACCCCGAGATCGCCGGCGTGCTGCTCGGCGAGAGCGCCCGGCAGGCCGACGGCCTCCAGCTGATCGCCGCCGAGAACTTCACCTCGCCCGCCGTGCTCGCCGCCCTCGGCTCACCCCTCGCCAACAAGTACGCCGAGGGCTACCCGGGCGCCCGGCACCACGGCGGCTGCGAGATCGTCGACCTCGCCGAGCGGATCGCCGTGGAGCGCGCCAAGGCCCTGTTCGGCGCCGAACACGCCAACGTCCAGGCCCACTCCGGGTCTTCGGCCGTACTGGCCGCCTACGCCGCCCTGCTGCGCCCTGGAGACACCGTCCTGGCCATGTCGCTGCCGCACGGCGGCCACCTCACCCACGGATCGCCCGCCAACTTCTCCGGCCGCTGGTTCGACTTCGCCGGCTACGGCGTCGACGAGGAAACCGGCCTGCTGGACTACGACGCCATCCGCGACCTGGCCCGCGCCCGCCGGCCCAAGGCCCTGGTCTGCGGCTCGATCTCCTACCCGCGGGGCATCGACTACGCCGCCTTCCGCGACATCGCCGACGAGACGGGCGCCTATCTGATCGCCGACGTCGCCCACCCACTCGGGCTGATCGCCGGGGGAGCTGCGCCCAGCCCCGTCCCGTACGCCGACGTGGTGTGCGGCACCACCCACAAGGTGCTCCGCGGGCCGCGCGGCGGGCTGATCCTGTGCGGGGCGCGGCTGGCCGAGCGGATCGACCGGGCGGTGTTCCCCTTCAGCCAGGGCGGCGCCCAGATGAACTCCGTCGCGGCCAAGGCCGTCGCCTTCGGCGAGGCAGCCACCCCGGCCTTCCGGGCGTACACGCACCAGGTGGTCGCCCACGCCCGCGCGCTGGCCGACGCGCTGGCAGGCCAGGGGCTGCGGATCGCCACCGGCGGCACCGACACCCACCTGATCTGCGCCGACACCGCGCCGCTCGGCATCGACGCACGCACCGCCCGCGGCCGGCTCGCCGCCGCCGGGATCGTGCTGGACATCTGCGCCCTGCCCACCTCCGCGACGCCGGACGCGGCGCCCGCCCGCCGCACCGGCATCCGCCTCGGCACCGCGGCGGTGACGACCCAGGGGATGGGCGAGGCCGAGATGGCGGAGATCGGCGAGCTGATCGGCGCCGCGCTGCGCGAGGACGGTACGGCCCGTGCGCGCACCGTCGCTTTGGTCCGCCGGCATCCCCCTTATCCCGATCGGGACTGACGCCGGGGGAGGCCCGCGGGCTGCCAGGTCCCGGACGGGTTCACGGGCGGGGTCCTGGCACGCATAGGGTGTGTGGCTGTGATGGCCAGCTATATCTATGGGGCAGCCCGTGCGTGAATACCTGCTGACGCTGTGCGTCACGGCCGCGGTGACCTACCTGCTGACCGGCCCGGTGCGGAAGTTCGCGATCGCGGCCGGGGCGATGCCGGAGATCCGCGCCCGGGACGTACACCGCGAGCCGACACCGAGGCTCGGCGGCATCGCGATGTTCGGCGGGTTGTGCGCGGGGCTGCTGGTCGCCTCGCACCTGACCAATCTCCGGAGCGTCTTCGACAACTCCAACGAGCCGCGGGCGCTGCTCTCCGGCGCCGCGCTGATCTGGCTGCTCGGCGTCCTGGACGACAAGTGGGGCGTGGACGCGCTGGTCAAGCTCGGCGGCCAGATGATCGCCGCAGGTGTGATGGTCCTCCAGGGGCTGACGATCCTGTGGATCCCGATCCCCGGCGTCGGCACCGTCTCGCTGACCCCGATGCAGGGCACGCTGCTGACCGTCGCGCTCGTCGTGATCACCATCAACGCGGTCAACTTCGTCGACGGGCTCGACGGCCTGGCATCGGGCATGGTGTGCATCGCCGCCGCGGCCTTCTTCATGTACGCGTACCGCATGTGGTTCGGCTACGGCATCGAGGCGGCGGCGCCCGCCACGCTGTTCTCCGTCGTGCTGATGGGCATGTGCCTGGGCTTCCTGCCGCACAACATGCATCCGGCCCGGATCTTCATGGGCGACTCGGGTTCGATGCTGATCGGTCTGGTGATGGCGGCCGGCGCGGTCTCGGTCACCGGCCAGGTCGACCCGGATCTGCTCAACCTCAAGGCGGGCGGCCTGCGGGAGGCGACCCATGCGATGGTGCCGGTCTACATCCCGCTGCTGCTGCCGCTGACCATCATCGCGGTGCCGGTCGCCGACCTCATCCTGGCGATCGTCCGGCGTACCTGGCACGGCCAGTCGCCGTTCGCCGCCGACCGCGGCCATCTCCACCACCGGCTGCTGGAAATCGGCCATTCCCACAGCCGCGCTGTCCTGATCATGTATTTCTGGTCGGCGCTGATCGCCTTCGGCGCGGTCGCCTATTCGGTCAACAACGCGAGCATGTGGATCGTGCTGGGCATCGTGCTGCTGAGCGCGGTCGGTCTGGTGCTGCTCCTGCTGCCGCGGTTCACGCCGCGGGCGCCGCGCTGGGCCGAGCGGATGGTGCCGCCGCGTTACCGCAGGGTGGTCCGTACGGCGCTGCCCGACGGCGCTGTGGCGGCGGCCGGCGAGGGCGGCGAGCTGCCGGGGCACGAGGGACAGGAGCGGCGCGAGGGGGAGCGCGAGCCTCTTCCCGCCGGGCTGCACGGGGCCACCGCGATCGGCGACCGGTCACGCTTCGTGGAGCGAAGAAAAGCGGACAGTCACTCCTGAAGCAGAGGTTCGAACCGGTCAACCGGCCTCAGAAACAGGACAAGTTGACCCCATAGCAGGCAAAAGACTGTCGTGCGGTGCACCAACGCGCAGGTTCACGCTCACGTGTGACAGGTGGCACACTATCGAGGTAAAGACCTCATCAAATAGTTTGTGATACCGTTCACGAAACCCGGCGATAGAGCCGAAGGGGCTTCGTGCGACGGTCCTTTGGCCTCAGGTTCTGCCTGCAGGCCGGGTCTACGCTCGTCCTTGACGACACACCCCCACCCCTTGCCGGAGCGCCGCCATGCAGTCGAATGACGCCCGACTTCTCCTTCACGCCGTTGTGCCCACCCTCGCCACCGGCGCCATCGCCGTTGCCGTGAGCGCCGTGGTCGCGGGTGGAACGGGAGCGATCGGCGCGGTCATCGGTACCGCGCTCGTGTTGCTGGTGATGGGTGCAGGACTCGTCGTCCTGCAGAGCACCGCACGAAATCACCCGCAGCTTTTCCAGATGATGGGGCTGCTGCTGTACACGGTGCAGGTCCTGCTGGTGGCCGTCTTCCTGATGGCGTTCAAGGACACAACGCTCTTTGACACGAAGGCATTTGCCTTCACCTTGCTCGGCACCACTCTCGTGTGGATCGCCGCGCAGACCCGCGGTCATATGAAGGCCAAGATTCTGTACGTCGACCCCGACTCCGCGGAAGCGAAGAAGGCGGAGACGGCGGGGTCGCCGACGTGACACGTAGGGCCGGAATAAAAGCCCACTCACGGGCCTGCTATCGTCCGGTGCCAACTGCGGCACAGTTGGCGCAGGCGGCTGAGCGCCCGAGTTCCACGAGTTGGAACCGGCAGCCCTCGCAGCCGATGCCTGTGATCCGACCCGGCCCAGCGCCGAGACGCCGCCCCCACATCCGTAAGACCAGTCCAGTGCCGCTCCGTGGCTCAACGCCGCGCCGACACAACGAGGTTGCCGTACCCATGCGCCACGCTGAAGGAGCCCGCGGTGAGTGCTGAAACGATGCTCGCCTTCGACACGGAGTGCCACCTCTTCATCCCGGGGTGTGGCTTCGAGGCCCCGGGTCTTCATTCGTTCGTTTTCGAACCCCTCTTCACAGTCGGCGGCTTCGAGTTCAACAAGCCGATGCTGCTGGCATTCCTCAGCACGATCGTGGTGGTGGGGTTCTTCTGGGTCGCGTTCGGCAAGGCGAAGGTCGTTCCCGGAAAACTCCAGATGGTCGGCGAGGCGGGGTACGACTTCGTGCGCCGCGGGCTCGTCTATGACGCACTGGGGAAGAAGGAGGGCGACAAGTACGTCCCCTTCATGGTCTCGCTGTTCTTCTTCGTGTGGATCATGAACCTCTGGTCCATCATCCCGCTGATGGCGTTCCCCGTGACGTCGGTGATCGCCTTCCCGGTGGCCCTCGCCCTGGTCGTCTACGTCACCTGGCTGTTCCTCACGTTCAAGAAGCAGGGCTTCGTCGGCGGACTGAAGAACATCTCGGGCTACGACAAGTCGCTCGGCTGGGTGCTGCCGCTGATCATGGTGCTCGAACTTCTCCAGCACCTGATCATCCGCCCGTTCACCCACGCGGTCCGGCTCTTCGCGAACATGTTCGCGGGCCACCTGCTGATCCTGCTGTTCACCATCGCCAGCTGGTACATGCTGAACGGCATCGGCTTCGTCTACGCCGGTGCGTCCTTCGTGATGACCATCGTGATGACTGCCTTCGAGCTCTTCATCCAGGCCGTCCAGGCGTACGTCTTCGTGCTCCTGGCCTGTAACTACGTCCAGGGCGCGCTCGCCGAGCACCACTGAGCACCCTCGTCTCCCAGCCCAACAGCTGTCTGGTGGCCAACCCCCACCGGTCCGTGAAATGAGAAGGAAGTAACGGCATGTCCGCTGCTCTCGAAATGATCAACCTCGCTGCCGCCGGCGACACCGCCAAGAGCACCGTGGTCGGCAACGTCGCCTCGATCGGTTACGGCCTCGCCGCGATCGGCCCCGGCGTCGGCGTCGGCATCATCTTCGGTAACGGCACCCAGGCTCTGGCCCGTCAGCCCGAGGCCGCCGGCCTGATCCGCACCAACCAGATCATGGGTTTCGCGTTCTGTGAGGCGCTCGCCCTGATCGGCATCGTCATGGGCTTCGTCTACAAGTAAACGAAGCACATCGACTATCCATTCAGACGGAAGGCACTGATGTGAACGCCCTGAACCTGGCGGCGGAGGTTCCTGAGAACCCCCTGGTCCCGCCGATTCCAGAGCTGGTCATCGGCCTGATCGCCTTCTTCATCGTCTTCGGCTTCCTCGCCAAGAAGCTGCTCCCGAACATCAACAAGGTTCTGGACGAGCGCCGGGCGGCGATCGAGGGCGGCATGGAGAAGGCCGAGGCCGCCCAGGCCGAGGCTCAGCAGGTGCTCGAGGACTATCGGGCCCAGCTCGCCGACGCCCGCCACGAGGCCGCGCGTCTGCGCCAGGAGGCGCAGGAGCAGGGCGCGACGCTCATCGCCGAGATGCGCGCCGAGGGCCAGCGGCAGCGTGAGGAAATCATCGCTGCCGGTCACGCCCAGATCGAGGCGGACCGCAAGCAGGCCGCGCAGTCGCTGCGTCAGGACGTGGGCAAGCTCGCCACCGACCTGGCCGGCAAGCTCGTCGGCGAGTCCCTTGAGGACCACGCCCGGCAGAGCCGGACCATCGACCGCTTCCTCGACGACATCGAGGCCAAGGCGGCGTCGGACGCGACGAAGGCTGAGGCCGGCCGATGAACGGAGCGAGCCGCGAGGCACTCGCCTCCGCACGTGAGCAGCTCGACGCGCTGACGGACAATTCCTCCGTCGACGCGGCGAAGCTCGCCGAGGAGCTGGCTGCCGTCACCGCTCTGCTCGACCGCGAGGTCTCGCTGCGTCGGGTCCTGACCGACCCGGCGCAGTCCGGCGAGGCACGTGCCGAGCTGGCCGACCGGCTGCTCGGCGGCAAGATCGGCGGCCCGGCCGCCGAGCTGGTCGCCGGTATGGTCCGCGCCCGCTGGTCGGGCTCGCGTGACCTCGCCGACGCGATGGAGGAGCTGTCCTACAGCGCCGACCTCGCGGCGGCGCAGCGGGCCGGTCAGCTGGACGACGTCGAGGACGAGCTGTTCCGGTTCGGCCGGATCGTCACCTCGACCGGTGAGCTGCGCCGTGCGCTGACCGACCAGAGTGCTTCCGTGGCGGCCAAGACGGAGCTGCTGAACACGCTGCTCGGCGGCCGGGCCAACCCGGTCACCGGACGCATCGTGGTCCGGCTCGTCGGCAACCCGCGAGGCCGTAGCCTGGAAGCAGGGCTCGACGCCCTCTCCAAGCTGGCCGCGCACCGCCGGGGCCGGATGGTCGCGGTGGTCACCTCCGCGGTGCCGCTCAGCGAAGGACAGCGCGCGCGCCTCGGTGCCTCGCTCGCCAAGGTCTACGGACGGCAGGTTCACCTGAACCTCGATGTGGACCCCGAGATCATCGGCGGCATCCAGGTACGGATCGGCGACGAGGTCATCAACGGGAGCATCGCGGACCGTCTCGACGAGGCGGCACGGCGGATGGCCGGCTGACCCAGCCACCAACTCAAGAGCTGCACCACCGGCGGCAGGACGCCGGGCCGGACGGCCGGACCGACGAGGTCCGGCTGCGGCCCGCGGTCGGCCCCGGAAGACAGCACAAGCACGACGGCGGCCCGAGTTGGGCCGTAGGCGGAAACCCCCTGGGGACAACCCCCAGACCCCCGCAAGTAACTTCGGGCCCAACAAGGAGAGCAGGGAACCCAGATGGCGGAGCTCACGATCCGGCCGGAGGAGATCCGGGACGCGCTGGAGAACTTCGTCCAGGCGTACAAGCCGGACGCGGCCTCGCGCGAGGAGGTCGGCACGGTAAGCGAGGCCGGAGACGGCATCGCGAAGGTCGAGGGCCTTCCCTCGGCGATGGCGAACGAGCTGCTGAAGTTCGAGGACGGCACGCTCGGTCTTGCGCTGAACCTCGAAGAGCGCGAGATCGGTGCGGTTGTCCTCGGCGAGTTCAGCGGTATCGAGGAGGGCCAGCCGGTGCAGCGCACCGGTGAGGTGCTCTCGGTCGCCGTGGGCGAGGGCTACCTCGGCCGCGTCGTCGACCCGCTGGGCAACCCGATCGACGGCCTCGGCGAGATCGAGTCCGAGGGCCGCCGCGCCCTGGAGCTGCAGGCTCCGGGCGTCATGGTCCGTAAGTCCGTCCACGAGCCGATGCAGACCGGCTACAAGGCCGTCGACTCGATGGTGCCGATCGGCCGTGGCCAGCGTCAGCTGATCATCGGCGACCGTCAGACCGGCAAGACCGCCCTGGCCGTCGACACGATCATCAACCAGCGCGACAACTGGCGCTCGGGCGACCCGAAGAAGCAGGTCCGCTGCATCTACGTCGCCATCGGCCAGAAGGGCTCCACCATCGCGTCCGTGCGCGGTGCGCTGGAGGAGGCCGGCGCTCTGGAGTACACGACCATCGTCGCCGCCCCGGCGTCCGACCCGGCGGGCTTCAAGTACCTGGCGCCCTACACGGGTTCGGCCATCGGCCAGCACTGGATGTACTCCGGCAAGCACGTCCTGATCATCTTCGATGACCTCTCGAAGCAGGCCGACGCCTACCGCGCCGTGTCCCTGCTGCTGCGCCGCCCGCCGGGCCGTGAGGCGTACCCGGGTGACGTCTTCTACCTGCACTCGCGTCTGCTGGAGCGCTGCGCGAAGCTCTCCGACGAGCTGGGTGGCGGTTCGATGACCGGCCTGCCGATCGTCGAGACCAAGGCGAACGACGTGTCGGCGTTCATCCCGACCAACGTCATCTCCATCACCGACGGTCAGTGCTTCCTGGAGTCCGACCTCTTCAACGCGAACCAGCGCCCGGCGATCAACGTCGGTATCTCGGTCTCCCGTGTCGGTGGCTCGGCCCAGCACAAGGCCATGAAGCAGGTCTCCGGACGTCTGCGCGTGGACCTCGCCCAGTACCGCGAGCTGGAGGCGTTCGCCGCCTTCGGTTCCGACCTGGACGCGGCCTCCAAGGCTCAGCTGGAGCGCGGCAAGCGCATGACCGAGCTGCTCAAGCAGAGCCAGTACGCGCCGTACCCGGTCGAGGACCAGGTCGTCTCCATCTGGGCCGGCACCACCGGCAAGATGGACGACGTGCCGGTCGAGGACATCCGCCGCTTCGAGCGGGAGCTTCTCGACTACCTGGGCCGGGAGAAGAAGGAGCTGCTGACCAGCATCGTCGAGGGCGGCAAGATGTCCGACGACACCATCCAGGCGCTCACCGATTCCGTCGCCGCCTTCAAGCAGCAGTTCGAGACCTCGGACGGCAAGCTTCTCGGTGAGGACGCTCCGGTCAGCACCGCCAAGTGACGACGGAAGGGACCTGATCCATGGGAGCCACGCTCCGGGTCTACAAGCGTCGCATCCGCTCCGTCACCGCGACCAAGAAGATCACCAAGGCGATGGAGATGATCGCCGCCTCGCGCGTCGTCAAGGCGCAGCGCCAGGTGGCGGCATCGACGCCGTACGCGAGTGAACTGACCCGCGCGGTGACGGCGGTTGCCACCGGCTCGAACACGCAGCACCCGCTCACGACCGAGGCGGAGCGGCCGACCCGTGCCGCGCTGCTGCTCATCACGAGCGACCGCGGTCTGGCCGGCGGCTACTCCTCCAACGTCATCAAGGCCGCGGAGCAGCTCACCGAGCGGCTCCGGGCCGAGGGCAAGGAGGTCGACGCCTACATCGTCGGACGCAAGGGCGTGTCGTACTACGCCTTCCGCGAGCGGACGGTGCAGGAGTCGTGGACCGGCTTCACCGACAGCCCGACGTACGCCGACGCCAAGGCGGTCGCCGCGCCGCTGATCGCCGCCGTACAGCAGGACACGGCCGAGGGCGGCGTGGACGAACTCCACATCGTCTTCACCGAGTTCATCTCGATGATGACGCAGACGGCGCTCGACGACCGGCTGCTGCCGCTCAGCCTCACGGAGACGGCCGCGGCCGTCGACGAGGGGAAGGACGGCGAGATCCTGCCGCTCTTCGAGTTCGAGCCGTCGGCCGAGGACGTCCTCGACGCCCTGCTGCCGCGGTACGTCGAGTCGCGGATCTACAACGCGCTGCTGCAGGCCGCCGCTTCGAAGCACGCCGCCACCCGGCGTGCGATGAAGTCGGCCACCGACAACGCCGAAGAGCTCATCAAGTCGCTCTCGCGGCTTGCCAACGCGGCCCGCCAGGCCGAAATCACCCAGGAAATCAGCGAGATCGTCGGTGGCGCCAGCGCCCTGGCCGACGCGACCGCGGGGAGTGACTGACAACTATGACCACCACTGTTGAGCCGACCGCCGCGTCGGGCGTGGCCGCAGGCCGCGTCGCGCGGGTCATCGGCCCGGTTGTCGACGTGGAGTTCCCCGTCGACGCGATGCCGGAGATCTACAACGCGCTGCACGTCGACGTCGTCGACCCGGCGGAGCAGGGCAAGACCAAGACGCTGACCCTTGAGGTCGCGCAGCACCTGGGTGACGGCGTCATCCGTGCGATCTCGATGCAGCCCACCGACGGCCTGGTCCGCCAGGCCCCGGTGACCGACACCGGCGCCGGGATCACCGTCCCGGTCGGCGACATCACCAAGGGCAAGGTGTTCAACACCCTCGGCGACATCCTGAACAAGCCCGAGGCCGAGTCGGAGATCACCGAGCGCTGGCCGATCCACCGCAAGGCCCCGAGCTTCGACCAGCTCGAGTCGAAGACCGAGATGTTCGAGACCGGCGTCAAGGTCATCGACCTGCTGACCCCGTACGTCAAGGGCGGCAAGATCGGTCTGTTCGGCGGTGCGGGCGTCGGCAAGACCGTCCTCATCCAGGAAATGATCTACCGCGTGGCCAACAACCACGACGGTGTGTCGGTGTTCGCCGGTGTCGGCGAGCGCACCCGTGAGGGCAACGACCTGATCGAGGAAATGACGGAGTCCGGCGTCATCGACAAGACCGCCCTGGTCTTCGGTCAGATGGACGAGCCCCCGGGCACCCGTCTGCGCGTCGCGCTCGCCGGTCTGACCATGGCGGAGTACTTCCGCGATGTGCAGAAGCAGGACGTGTTGTTCTTCATCGACAACATCTTCCGCTACACCCAGGCGGGTTCCGAGGTCTCCACGCTGCTCGGCCGTATGCCGTCCGCGGTGGGTTACCAGCCGAACCTGGCGGACGAGATGGGCCTCCTCCAGGAGCGCATCACCTCGACCCGTGGTCACTCGATCACCTCGATGCAGGCGATCTACGTCCCCGCGGACGACCTGACCGACCCGGCGCCGGCGACCACCTTCGCCCACCTGGACGCGACGACCGTGCTGTCGCGCCCGATCTCGGAGAAGGGCATCTACCCGGCGGTTGACCCGCTGGACTCGACGTCCCGGATCCTGGACCCCCGCTACATCTCGCAGGACCACTACGACTGCGCCTCGCGCGTCAAGACGATCCTGCAGAAGTTCAAGGACCTCCAGGACATCATCGCGATTCTGGGTATCGACGAGCTGGGCGAGGAAGACAAGCTCACCGTCTACCGCGCCCGTCGGATCGAGCGGTTCCTGTCGCAGAACACCCACGTGGCGAAGCAGTTCACCGGTGTCGACGGCTCGGACGTCTCGCTCGACGAGTCGATCCACGCCTTCAACGCGATCGCGGACGGCGAGTACGACCACTTCCCCGAGCAGGCCTTCTTCATGTGCGGCGGCATCGAGGACCTGGAGAAGAACGCCAAGGAGCTGGGCGTCTCCTGACCCCGGCCCCGGTCCCGGGGGCGGCCCTGGCCGCCCCCGGTCCGTACGACCACTAGTATTTGACCCAACATCTGCCGAGCCTGGCAGGTGGAGACCCGAGGAGCCATCGTGGCTGAGCTGCACGTCGAGTTGGTCGCAGCGGACCGACAGGTCTGGTCCGGCGAGGCCAGCCTGGTTGTCGCGCGCACCTCGTCGGGCGACATCGGCGTCATGCCCGGACACCAGCCGCTGCTCGGCGTGCTGCAGTCCGGCCCGGTGACGATTCGTACGACCGGCGAGAGCGGGGACGGCACCGTCGTCGCCGCTGTGCACGGCGGTTTCATCTCTTTCGCCGACAACAAGCTGTCTCTGCTCGCGGAGATCGCGGAACTGTCGGACGAGATCGATGTCCAGCGCGCGGAGCGGGCACTGGAGCGGGCGAAGTCGGAGGCCGACGCGGCTGCCGAACGCCGCGCCGATGTCCGGCTGCGCTCGGTGACGGGCGTTCACTGAGCCCCGGCACCGACGAGATCGATCCTCAGCCGCGGGCTGCCCGGAGACCTCCGGAGCGGCCCGCGGCTGAGGCAATGCAGGTGCGTTTCCGGAATACGAGGCGAGGAGGTCGGTCGAGATGGTCCTCGCTCTGCTTGTGAGCGGCGCGGTCGTGGTGCTGGTGCTGCTGGGACTGTTCGTCTTCGGGCTGCGGCGGCGGCTCATCCAGCGGTCCGGCGGCACGTTCGACTGCAGCCTGCGCTGGAACGTTTCCGATGACGAGCGCGAGCCAAGCGGCAAGGGCTGGATCTACGGCGTCGCGCGCTACAACGGTGACCGGATCGAGTGGTTCCGGGTCTTCTCCTACGCGCCCAGGCCCCGCCGCATTCTGGAGCGCTCCGCCATCGAGGTCCTGGAGCGCAGGACCCCGCAGGGCGAGGAAGAGCTGGCGCTGCTCTCCGACTCGATCGTGCTCGCCTGCCGCCACCGCGGCGTCCGCCTGGAGCTGGCGATGAGCGAGGACGCACTCACCGGCTTCCTGGCCTGGCTGGAGGCGGCGCCGCCCGGCCAGAGGGTGAACGTGGCGTAGGGCTCTCGGATCACGGCCGGGCGTCGATTCCCAACTCCTGTGCCAGGACCGCGGCTTGGAGTCTGCTGCGCAGTCCCAGCTTGGCGAGCAGCCTGCTGACGTGCGTCTTCACCGTGGCCTCCGCCATCTCAAGACGTACCGCCACATCGGCGTTCGACAGACCGCGGCCCAGCGCGCCCAGGACCTCGCGCTCGCGCGGCGTCAGCACGTCCAGGACTGCCGGGTCCGGTGCCTCGCCGGGCCGCTCGTGACGTGCCGGGACCGAGTGCGCGGCGAACTCCGCGAGCAGCCTGCGGGTCACCGCGGGGGAGATCAGGCCCTCGCCCGACGCCACCGTGCGCACCGCGGTCAGCAGCGCGGTCGCGTCGCTGTCCTTGAGCAGGAAGCCGGCGGCGCCCGCCCGCAGCGCGCCGAAGAGGTACGCGTCCAGGTCGAACGTGGTCAGCACCAGCACGTCGGCGAGGCCATCGGAGACAACCTGGCGGGTGGCCGAGACCCCGTCGAGCCGCGGCATCTGGAGGTCCATGAGCACGAGCGCGGGGCGCAGCTCGCGGGCCAGCCGTACGGCTTCCTCGCCGTCCGCCGCCTCGCCGACGACCTCGATGTCGGGGGCCGAGCGCAGGATGAGCACCAGACCGGCGCGGACGGCGGACTGGTCCTCGGCGACGAGTACCCGGATCGGCTGCGTGGGCGCGCCTGTCATGACGGTGTTTCCTCCTCGGTGGCCGGGAGCTGGGCCCGTACCTGCCATACGGTGCCGTCAGGACCCGGTGCCGGGCCGGCTTCGAAGGTGCCGCCCAGCAGGGTGGTGCGCTCCCGCATGCCGACCAGTCCGGCGCCGGAGCCGGGTGCCCGGGGGCCAGAGCGGTCGCCGAACGGGCTGATCACGGCGATGCCGAGCGGGCCGTCCTGGGTCTGTTCGATGCGGACGGCGACCTCGCCGGGCTCGGCGTGCTTGAGCGCGTTGGTCAGGGACTCCTGGACGATGCGGTAGGCGGCCAGCTCCACCGGTGCGGGCAGCGCGGTCCGCGGGCCGGTGCCGTCGGCGTGCCGGGCGTCGTCCAGGGTGAAGGTGAGCCCGCTGCCCGCGCCGTTCGTCCTGGCCTGGCCGAGCAGGGCTTCCAGCCCGTCGAGGGTGGGGACGGCGGCCGGTTCGTCCGCGCCGCCCGCGGTGCCGGTGTCCCGCAGCAACCCGATGAGACGGCGCATTTCGGCCAGACCCTGGACGCTGTTCTCGCGGATGACGCCGAGCGCCTGACGGGTCGCGCCCGGGTCGTCGATGGTCTGCGCCGCGGTGGCGTGGATGGCGATGGCCGACAGGTGGTTGGCGACCATGTCGTGCAGCTCGCGGGCCATCCGTGCGCGCTCGCCCGCCACCGCCTGGGTCCTGTCCATCTCGGCGAGCAGCGCGGTCTGCTCGGCGCGCAGTCTGGCGGCCTGGGCCGCGTCGCGGTGGTTGCGGATGATCAGGCCGGTCCAGGCGGGGGTGGCGGTGAGGACGCCGATGACGATGCCGAACATCAGCATCTCCGGGTCGCGCCGCACGGCGAGCAGCACCACCGTGGTCACGACCGTCACCAGCACGGCGCACTGCGGGATCCGACGGGCCGTCCGGGGGCCTCCGTAGAGCACCGCGGCGTAGACCAGGTCCGTGAACATCACGACGGTGGCGATGAGCGTCCCGGTGCAGGTGTCCAGGGCGAGCGCGGCGACGGCGACGGCGAGACCGGTCAGCGGGGCGGTACGGCGCAGCAGTTCGGCGCCGCTGATGGCGGCCAGCGCGACCAGCGTCAGCCATGCCGGCAGGCCGGGCACCGGCGGTCTGCCGTGCAGTCCCAGCACCCACAGCAGCAGGCCGCCGAGCAGCCCGGCCGCCGCGATGAGGACATCGTCGCGGTGCGGCCTCGCGGGTACGGCGGGCAGGCGGGCTCTCACCCCTCCATCCAACACGGCGCCGCGGCGCCCCGCCTCCACACGACGGCGCTTCCCCCGGCGCGTCCGCTACATCGAAAGATGCAGCCGGGATCGTCACCGGCGACGACGAACGGGGCCTGCGGACGCGACAGGCTGGGAGTGCCCGAGTGAAGAGGAGGCCGTCATGGTCGTCACGCTGATCATTGCCTGCGAGGTCGGCTTCTGGGTTCTGCTGGCCGGCGGTCTGGCGCTGCGCTACCTGGCGCGGATGCCCCGCACCGGCGCCGCCGTGCTGCTCATGGAGCCGCTGCTGGAGCTGACCCTGCTGATCGTCACCGCGATCGACCTGAAGAACGGCGCGAGCGCGGACTGGAAGCACGGCCTGGCCGCCGTCTACATCGGCTACACCGTCGCCTACGGTCACTACACGATCAACTGGGTCGACGGGCACGTCGCGCACCGCTTCGGCGGCGCCCCGCCGCCTCCCAAGCCGCCGCGCTACGGCCTGGCGCGCGCCGCCCACGAGGGCAAACTGTGGCTGCGTACGGCCTTGATGGCCGCGGTCGCCGCCGGTCTGCTCCAGCTCGCCGCGTGGTACGTCGGCGACGGCGGCGACACCGCGTCCCTGCACGGCTGGCAGGTCAACGTGGCGCGCCTCGCGGCCATCCACGGCGTGATCGCGCTGACGTACCTGATCTGGCCGAAGAAGGACCCGGCGGGCAAGGGCGGGGGAGAGGCCGCAGGGGACGGGGCCGCCCGGCCGCAGAAGTCGCTGCGTTAGCAAGCGCCCCGGGCCGGGCGGCGGGCGGTGGCTACCGTTCGCCGCCCGGCACCCACAGCACGTCTCCGACCTCCTTGTTGGCCATGCGGGCCAGGATGAACAGGAGGTCGGAGAGTCGGTTGAGGTAGGTGGCGGTGAGCGGGTTCATGGTGTCGCCGTGCTCGTCGAAGGCCGCCCACGTCGACCGCTCGGCGCGGCGGACGACCGTGCACGCCTGGTGGAGCAGGGCCGCGCCCGCGGTGCCGCCGGGGAGGATGAAGCTGCGCAGCTTCTCCAGCTGCTCCAGGAAGCGGTCGCAGTCCGCCTCCAGCTTGTCGATGTAGCCCTGCTCGACGCGTAGCGGCGGGTACTTGGGGTTCTCGACGACCGGCGTGGACAGGTCGGCGCCGACGTCGAACAGGTCGTTCTGCACCCGCAGCAGCACCGTCGCCACCTCGTCGGGCAGCGAACCGAGCGCCAGCGCCACGCCGATCGCGGCATTGGCCTCGTTGGCGTCCGCGTAGGCCGAGATCCGGCTGTCGGTCTTGGCGGTGCGGCTCATGTCGCCCAGGGCGGTGGTGCCCTTGTCGCCGGTGCGGGTGTAGATGCGCGTCAGATTCACCATGCGGGCGAGCCTACGCGGCGGATCCGCGGAAGGTCCGGGCGCACAGGACCACTGACAGCACGGCGAAGCCGGCCGCGACCAGCACGCCGCGGAGCAGGTCCGGCGAGGTGTACGCACCGACGAAGGCGGCCCGCACGGCGTCCACGAGGTAGCGGAACGGCATGAAGTGCGAGAGCACGTCGAGCCACTTGGGCCCCAGCGTCATCGGCAGCATCAGCCCGGACAGCAGCATCGCGGGCAGCGTGAGGGCGTTGACCACAGGACCGAACTCCTGCGGTGTGCTGACCCGCAGCGCCAGCGCGTACGACAGCGAGCCGAGCGCCACGGTCAGGACGGCGACGAAGGCGAAGCCGATGAGGATGCCGGGCAGCGGCGCGCGCAGGCCCATGACCAGCGCGGCCAGCACCAGCAGCACGGACTGGAAGACGAACAGCGCGGCGTCCCGCAGCACCCGGCCCAGCAGCAGCGCCGGGCGGCTCACCGGCGTCACCCGCATCCGCTCGACCACGCCGTACTGCTTCTCGACGACGATGCCGAAACCGCAGAACGAGGCCCCGAACAGGGCGAGTTGGAGCAGCAGTCCGGGAACCAGCAACTGCCAGGAACTGCCCTGCGACGCCAGCGGCAGACCGGTCAGCAGCGGGCCGAAGAAGAGCAGGTACAGCAGCGGCATCAGAACGCCGAACAGCATCTGGATCCGGGAGCGCAGGGTCTGTCTGGCATAGCGGCCGAAGATCAGCGCGGTGTCGGAGAGGAACGCGGCGGGGGACGGGGGCGGCGGCACGGGGACTCCTGTGGTGTGGGCGGCGGACCGGTCAGACGGTGACGGGGGTGTGCGGCTGCGGCGCGGCGCCGCGTCCGGTGACGGCGAGGAACGCGTCCTGGAGGGTCGCGCCTGCCGAGCCCGCGTACCGCGTCTTGAGCGCGGCGGGGGTGCCGTCGGCGGCGACCACGCCCTTGTCGACGATCACCAGCCGGTCGGCGAGCGCGTCGGCCTCGTCGAGGTAGTGGGTGGTCAGGAAGACGGTGGTGCCGTGCTCGGCGCGGATGCGGCGGATCAGGTCCCACAGGTCGGCGCGGCTGCCGGGGTCGAGTCCTGTGGTCGGCTCGTCGAGGAAGAGGATCTCGGGGCGGTGGGTCAGGCCCAGCGCGATGTCCAGCCGGCGCCGCTGGCCGCCGGAGAGCGTGGCGGTCCTGCGGTCGAGCAGCCCGCCCAGGCCGAGTTCGCCGGCCACCTCCGCGGCGCGAGCCGTGGCCCGCGCCCTGCCGAGCCGGTAGAGGCGGCCCTGGGTGACCAGTTCCTCGCGTACCGAGACGTTCGGGTCCACGCCGCCGGACTGGGCGACGTAACCGGACGCGCGCCGCACCCCGGCCGGGTCTCCCGCCAGGTCGCAGCCGGCGACGGTCGCGCTGCCGCCGGTGGGCGCCAGCAGGGTGGTGAGCATCCGCAGGGTGGTGGTCTTGCCCGCGCCGTTGGGGCCGAGGAAGCCGAGGATCTCGCCGCGCTCGACGGTGAGATCGATGCCGCGGACCGCTTCGACAGTGCCGCTTTTGGTGGTGAAGGTCCGGGCCAGTTGGGACGTGCTGAGGACGGGCATGGCCTCAGAAAAACAGAGGGACTGAAAAATTGCAACGCCTCCAAAAATCAACCGTCCCCAGTGAAAGGTAGGATGGCGCCATGGCTGAGGGACTCAGGGAGCGGAAGAAGCGGCAGACCCGCCAGTACCTCTCGGACGTGGCCACCGGCCTCTTCCTGGAGCGCGGCTTCGACGCGGTGACCATCGCGGAGATCGCCGAGGCGGCGGAGGTCTCCGTCAACACCGTCTACAACTACTTCCCGGCCAAGGAAGACCTCTTCTTCGACCGGAGCAAGGGTGTGCTCGACCGGCTCTCGCGCTTCGTACGGGGCCGGGCGGCCGGCGAGTCCGCCGCCGTCGCCGTGCTGCGCGAACTGCGCGACGAGGTCGAGGCGGTCTCGCCGCGCGTCGGCCTGATGGAGGGCTATGACCGCTTCATGCGCGTGGTGCACGGCGCCCCCACCCTCAAGGCCCGCCTCTGGTACCTGCAGCAGGAGATCCTCGACGACCTGGAGGCGACGCTCCGCGAGGAGACCGGCGCCGCCGCTGACGACCCGCTGCCCGGCCTGATGGCGGGCCAGATCGCCTGGGTGCACCAGTCGCTCACGGCGGCCATCGCGCGCGAGATGCTGGCCGGCCGCAAGCCCGCCGAGGTCTCCCGTGAAGCGCTGGTCCTGCTCGACGACATGGAGGAACTGCTCAGTGAGCGGGTCCTCAACTACGCCGTACGGGCGGGCGGCTGACGGCCTTCCGGACGGTGAACGGCTCCGGTCGGTGTGATGTCCGTCATGTGAGACGTGACGCGCCTCTCTTACCTACCAAACGATCGCTCACGGACGCTAACGTCACCTTCACAGGCTCTCAAATGCACAGCGTGTTAGGGGACAGCAGTGGCAAGGAAGCTCGCCGTCATCGGAGCCGGACTCATGGGGTCCGGCATCGCGCAGGTCTCCGCCCAGGCGGGATGGGATGTCGTCCTCCGGGATGTGACGGACGAGGCGCTGGCCCGCGGCAAGGACGGCATCGCGGCCTCGTACGAGAAGTTCGTCTCCAAGGGCAAGCTGGAAGCCGCCGCCGCCGAGCAGGCGCTGGCCAGGATCACCACCACGACCGACCTGGACGCGGTGGCCGACGCGGATGTCGTCGTCGAGGCGGTCTTCGAGAAGATCGAGGTCAAGCGGGAGATCTTCCAGGCCCTCGACAAGATCGCCAAGGACGAGGCGGTGCTGGCCTCCAACACCTCCGCCATCCCGATCACCAAGATCGCCGCGGCCACGTCCCGCCCGGAGCGTGTGGTCGGCACGCACTTCTTCTCGCCGGTGCCGATGATGCAGCTGTGCGAGCTGGTGCGCGGCTACAAGACGAGCGACGAAACCCTCGCCACCGCGCGGGAGTTCGCCGAATCCGTCGGCAAGACCTGCATCGTCGTCAACCGCGACGTGGCCGGCTTCGTCACCACCCGGCTGATCTCGGCGCTGGTCGTCGAGGCCGCCAAGCTCTACGAATCGGGTGTGGCGAGCGCCGAGGACATCGACGTGGCCTGCAAGCTGGGCTTCGGTCACGCCGTGGGGCCGCTGGCCACCGCCGACCTCACCGGCGTCGACATCCTGCTGCACGCCACCGGCAACATCTACACCGAGTCCCAGGACGAGAAGTTCGCGCCGCCGGAGATCATGCGGCGGATGGTCGACGCGGGCGATATCGGCCGCAAGAGCGGGCAGGGCTTCTACGCGCACTGATACCGCGTCAGGGCCGGGCGGGCCCGATTCGTCACTCCGTGGGGTGAATTCGGTATCGGTTCGCTTACAGGCGGAAACTTCGCCGCGTGAGAGGCCGTCAGTTCGGTAGACCTCACCGTACGAGAACCACCATTCCGGGGAGTACATATGCATATCAGGGGCGACCACGCCGAGCTGGTCGTCGGGGGCCGCCTCGATGTCCGCAGCGCGGCGGACGCCCGTACGGCCCTGCACACCGCCGTCGACTCCGGTCGCGGCGATCTCGTGCTGGATCTGACCGAGCTGGATTCCTGGGACGCCACCGGGCTCGGCGTGATCATGGGGGCGCACCGCCGCGCGGGCCGGGTGGGCCGACGGCTCGTGCTGCGCGGCGTCCCGCCCCAGATGCAGCGGCTGCTGGTCGCCACCCGCCTGCACCGCATCCTCGCCATCGAGGGCGGGCTCGCAGCGGAATCGCTTCCTCGCGTGTGAGGCACGGCATCCACCCGGCGGGGCGGTGGGTGTCCGGTGCGGACGGCCGGGGCACGGCGCCGGGGAGCGATGCGGTGTGCAACACCCCGTACGTCACCAACCGCGCCATCCGCACCGGAGTGGTCCTTTCCGGACAAGTCAGGGCCCCGGCGGTGTGACGGCACCACCCCCGCGGCTAGGGTTCATCGCGCCGTCCGCCAGCAGCCGCGGCGGCACCGGCCGCAGCCACGCGGGGCACGCCCCGGCCGGGCGACGGACGGTACCCGCGCCCGCCCTCCCGGACGGACCCACGCGGCGCAGCCGGAGCGACAAGAAGGGCATCTGGGGGTTGTGAGCATGGACCCGAACACCCAGCGGGGACCTGAGGAGAACGGCGAGCGGGCACACACCGCCGAGCCGCCCGTGCCGGCCTTCGGCGGCAAGCAGACCGGCCCCGACGAACCGGTCCGCGTCGTGCGGCTCATCTCCGGCAGCTACCTCGTCACCGTCAACCCCCTTGACGGCAGCGAGATGGAACCCTGTCCGCCCGGCGAGCTGCCGGCCGCCCCCGGGAAGCTCGGCCCCGAGGAGCGCGCCGACGTCGTCCGGGCCGCCACGCCCCCGGTCCCGCCGGGAGCGCCCGTCTACGCCGGCCACACCGCCGCACTCGAAGAACGCGGCGAGGAGACCGAACGCCTGGTGCGCCTGCTCTCCCGCGGGCGCTCCGTACGGCTCACCGGCCCCTCGGGCGCGGGCCGCACCCGGCTGCTCGCCGCCGTCGCGCACGCCTGCGCCGACATCGCGCCCGACGGCGTCGTCCGCCTCTCCGGCTACCACCGCACCCCCAACGACCTCCTGTACGCGCTGTTCGCCGCCGTCCACCGCGCGCCCAGGCACCGTCCCGACCGCGCTGAGCTGCTGCGGCTGCTGGGCGGCATCGGCGCGATCGTCGTCGTCGACGACCTCGAATTCGGCGGCCGGGCACTCGACGAACTCCTCGACGCCACCCCCGAGTGCGCCTTCCTCTTCTCCGCGACCCCGGACATCGCCGCCCCCAGCACCGACTCGCACGTCGAAGAGGTCTTCCTCGGCGGCATCGGCCGCGCCGCCTGCCTGCGGCTGCTGGAGCGCGCCGTGCAGCGCCCGCTCACCGACGAGGAGAGCGCCTGGGCCGGTGACCTCTGGTTCGAGTCCGAAGGGCTGCCGCTGCGCTTCGTCCAGGCGGCGGCACTGCTGCGCAGACGCGACCGGCAGCGCAGCGCGCCCGGCGCCCTCGACGACGGCTACGGCCTGTTCGCCGAGCCGGCCGACGATGACGACGCGGCGGAGCCCGCCGAGATCCCGCTGCCGACCCTCGCCGAGGCCGCCTCGCCCGCGCCCCTGCTGGCAGGCCACCTCGGACGGGCCGCCCGGGAGACCCTCCGCTTCGCCGTCGCGCTCGGCGGGGAACTGCCGCACCAGGCCCACCTGCCGGCCCTCACCCAGGACACCCACGCCGACGCCGCACTCGGCGATCTGCTGGGCTGCGGCCTGATCACCCCGGCAGGCACCCACTACCGCCTCGCCGCGACCGTCCAGGAGCAGCTGGAGGCCGCCGGATACGGCGAGGACGCGGCTGCCCGCGCGCACACCGCGGCCCAGCACTACGCCTGGTGGGCGGGCCATCCCTCGGTCACCCCCGAGCGGGCCGCCGCCGAGTCCGACGCCGTACTCGCCGCGATGGGTGTGCTGACCGGCAGCCGCGAGAGCGGCCACCCCAGCGCCGCCGTGCTGCTCGCCCGTACCGCCGCACCCGCGTTCGCCGCCGCGCTGCACTGGAGCGCCTGGGAGCGCAGCCTGCGGCACGGGCAGGAGGCCGCACGGCTGGCCGGTGAGGTCGCCGAAGAGGCGTACTTCCACCACGAGCTGGGCGTGCTGGCCCTGTGCACCGACAGCCTCGACCGGGCGCGCGCCGAGCTGGAGGCCGCCATCGGGCTGCGCGGGGTGCTCTCCGACCGCAGCGGCGCGGTCGCCGGACGCCGGGCGCTGGCGCTCGTCGCCGACCGCACCCGCGCCTTCCCCTCGGTCATCCCCACGCCGCCGGTGCCGGGCGAACGGATCGTCACGCCCGCCGCGCCGCTGTCCGCAGCGGACGGCCAGGGCCCTGCGACACCGGCGGCCGGCACCACCGCGCCGACCGTCGTCGTCCGCGGCCCGGCCGCCCGTTCCGGTGCGCCGTCCGCACCCGTCGGACCCGCCCGGCACAAGGGCGCCGCCGGTGAGCGGCCGGTTCTCGGCCGGGCCCGGCGCAACCTCGTCGCCATCGGCGCCGGCGTCCTGCTGGCCGCGGTCCTCGGCACCGTCGTCACCCTCGGCTTCACCTCGGGCGGCGAGGGCCGCCACGGCGGCCAGGTCAGCACCGAGCAGAGCACCGCGCCCGACAACCAGGGCCAGGAGCCCCCGGCCGATGTCACGGGCACCGGGCCCGGCCTGCCTCCCGTCGAGGCGGCCTCACCGTCCGGCGCACCCAGCACCGAAGCCAGCCCGTCCCCGTCCACCAGCGCCCCCGCCACCAGCGCCTCGCCCACGGACCCGAGTACGGCGCCGACGGACCCGACGACCGGCCCGACCGGCAGGCCCACCGAACCCACGGACGGGCCCACCGACCCCACGCACAAGCCGACCGGCAAGCCGACCGACCCCACCCCGACGGACGACCCGACGGACGAGCCGACGACCCCGACGCCGACTGGCGAGCCCACCGGCAAGCCGACCACCCAGAGCCCGTCGCAGAGCGCGTCGGGCCCGATGAGCAGCAGCTCGGCCGGCTACACCACCCCGGCGGAAACCGCCCCGCAGCAGGCCGCCCCGCCGGAAACCGCCCCGTCGGACACGGCTCCTGAGGGCAGTGCCCCCGCCACCTACAGCGAGGACGCCCCGGCCGGCTGACCGCCCCCGGCGCAGCGCACGACGGCCCGGTACGGACGCCGCCCCTCGGGGCGGCAGGTCACGTACCGGGCCGTCGCGTCGTGCGCGTGCGCGGCGCTCAGAACAGGCGCAGCTTGTCGTCCTCGATGCCGCGCAGGCCGTCGTAGTCGAGCACCACGCAGCCGATCCCGCGGTCGGTGGCCAGGACCCGGGCCTGCGGCTTGATCTCCTGCGCCGCGAAGATGCCCTTCACCGGCGCCAAGTGCGGGTCGCGGTTGAGGAGTTCGAGGTAGCGGGTGAGCTGCTCGACACCGTCGATCTCGCCCCGCCGCTTGATCTCGACGGCGACGGTCTGGCCATCCGCATCCCGGCACAGAATGTCCACCGGGCCGATGGCGGTGGGGTATTCACGCCGAATCAGCGAATAGCCCGTACCCAGGGTCTCGATCCGGTCGGCGAGCAGCTCCTGGAGGTGCGCCTCCACACCGTCCTTGATGAGTCCGGGGTCGACCCCCAGCTCGTGCGAGGAGTCGTGGATGACCTCCTCCAGGGTGATGATGAGTTTCTCGCCGCCCTTGTTCTCCACCGTCCACACGTCGCCGTCGCCCTCCTTGAGGGAGCACGGCGGGGACATCCAGTTGAGGGGTTTGTAGGCGCGGTCGTCCGCGTGGACGGAAACGGAGCCGTCGGCCTTCACCAGGATGAGGCGGGGGGCGGAGGGCAGGTGGGCGGTGAGCCGGCCCGCGTAGTCCACGGAGCAGCGGGCGATGACGAGACGCATGGGGCGTCACGCTACTCGACCGAGGGCCGCCGACGCGATTCGGCCCGGGACCGCCGTGCGTTTACGGGGGAAACCCCCGCACCCCCGGCGCCTGCGCTTGGCCGGTTGTATGTGCAATCTCCTGGTGCGGGGCCCTTGTGCGGCATACCGTTGATGCAGGGGGTCGTGAAGCGAACACGCTCCGTCGCGATGACCCCTGTCCCATTCCTGAGGCCCCGTCCCGGCGGGGCCGCGAGAGGAGAACCTCATGTCGCTCGACGTCTCACCGGCCCTCCTCGAACAGGCCGAGCGAGGCGAGGTCGACGAAGCCGCGTTTGTCGACTGCGTCCGGACCTCCCTGCCCTATGCATGGGGGATGATCAGCTCTCTGGTGGCCCAGCTGAAGGTGGACGGCGGAGAGTTCGCCGACAATCAGACGCCGCCGCCGGACGAGCAGGCGCGCGGCCAGCTGCTGCGCGCACTGGCGAGTGACGCGATACGCGGATCGTTGGAGCGCCACTTCGGTGTGCGTCTCGCCTTTCAGAACTGCCATCGCGTCGCGGTTTTCCCGCTCGACCCGGTGGTCGACGACCGCCTGGCCCGCTTCACCTCCATCCGCGGGCAGTTGCTGAACCAGTCGCCCGAACTCCGCGACTGCTGACCGGAGTTGCTGCCGCTGCGCGCGTCATGTCCTGCGCTCATCACGGCACCGTCCGGTGCCGGTGCGCCGGCGGCAGCACCACCGGTCACCCGACAGGCCCTTCGACGAACAGTGCATGACCGCACCACGGAAGCACCGCCGCACGCCGCCCTGCCGAGCCGGCCGGGTCACCCGAGCTGCGGCAGTACCTCCGTGCCCAGCCGGCGGACGTTCTCCTCGGTCGCGGCCAGATCGCCCGATCCCTCGACGAGCAGCGCGTACTTCGTGATGCCCGTACGCTCCGCCGTCGCCGCGAGCCGGTCGGCGCACAGCCGCGGCGGCCCGACGGGATGCAGCCCGCAGAGCTGCTCCGTGTACGCGAGGGGATCGCGCATCGACCGGTAGCGCCCGTCGACCGTCACATGCGCGCCGAGTCCCTGCCGCAGCCAGCCGGGCATCGCCTTCGTCAGCGACTCCACCGCGGCCGTGCGGTCGTCGGCGATCTGCACCACACCCGCCGATACGTGCCCGGCGGCGGCCACTTCGTCGCCGTCCCGGCCGGCTTCGATGGCCGCGGACCGCCACAGCGCGATCATGTCCGCCTTCTCCTCGTCCCCGCAGTGCATGCCGAGCAGCATCGGCAGCCCGCGCTCGGCCGCCAGCCGGACCGACGCGGGGGACGTACACGCCACCACCACGCCAGGTCCCGGAGGCCCGGACGCGGGATCGTCGAGCGGCACCAGGGATTCCGCCGGGCTCGGGACGACCGCCACCTCGCGGAAGGCGTACCGCTCGCCCCGGGCGCCGACCCGCGGCTCCCGCAGCCAGCGCAGCAGCAGATCCAGCGCCTCGGGGAAGCCGTGCTCGTACGCGGCGAGGCCGGAGCCGAAGACCTCCAGGTCCACCCACGGGCCGCCGCGGCCGACGCCGAGCGTGAACCGCCCGCCGGACGTGAGATGCAGCAGCGCGGCCTGTTCGCCGAGCGCCACCGGATGCTGGGTCGGCAGCACGCTGACCGCTGTCCCGATCCCGATCCGGCGGGTGCGCCCCAGCAGCAGGGCGGCGAGCGTCACCGCCGAAGGACAGACGCCGTACGGAACGAAGTGGTGCTCCGCAAGCCAGACGTCATCGAGCCCGGCCGTCTCCGCGATCTCCGCGGAACGGACCGCCCGATACAGTGCTTCCCCCTGTCCCTGGCCGGGGAATTGAGCGGCCAGGATGAAAGCCCCAACGCGCATCGCTCTCTGCCTCCTCGCAGCCGACGCGGCTTCCCCCCCTACCGGCACTAACGCCTGACACGTGCCAAAGGCACGGTCCGTACAGCGGAATTTCCCGATCATCGCAGGAAAGGGCCGGGCCGCCACCGGGGTCGACGGCGCCGCTACGCTGGTGACAGCCCGTGACCCCGTAGATCTCCCGAGGTGCCTTGTGTCTCCGCGTCGAAACCGCCAGCGCGGCGGTGCGAAGCCCGCCGAACACTCCGGCACGGGCGGCTACGGAACGTCCGGCTTCGGCTGGGAGAAGACCGAGGAGTGGCGCGGCGAGGACTGGGTCGTGCGGCAGGTCGGCGGCTCCGGGGCCGCCAAGCACTACCGCTGCCCCGGCTGCGACCAGGAGATCCCGCCCGGCGTCGGGCACATCGTGGCCTGGCCGCAGGGCGGCGACGTCGACGACCGCAGGCACTGGCACAAGGCGTGCTGGAACGCACGGGACCGCCGGAGCGCGCGGCTCCAGCGGTCCCGTAACGCGCCCAGGTACTGAGCGCTACACGTCGCGCTGCGACTGGGCGGCGAACGCCCCGCCCAGCACGAGCGCGGTCACCCCGGCGAGCACCCACAGCGGGGTCCAGCCCTGCGGGCCGGTGTCGGCGCCGAGGAACGGGTTGCCGTACAGCGTCGCCAGCGAGTTGGGCACGGAGTACTCGATCAGCGCCTGGCTCACCGACTTCAGGCTCTCCGAGCCCAGCATGAAGACCGCGAGCAGCATCGGCAGCAGCACCAGTCCGAGCATGGCGCTGATCGCGCCCGCCGAGTGCCGCAGCAGCGAGCCGACGGCCAGCGCCAGCAGGCCGAGCACCGACACGTAGAGGCCGGCGCCCACGGTGGCGCGGAGCCACGCGTCGGCCGTCGGGTCGGGGCCGTTCACCATCCCGGCGGTGAGCACCGAGACGACGGCGGTGGCGAGCGTCGTGATGACGAAGGCCAGCACGAAGAAGACGATCGCCTTGGCCGCGAGCACCCGGGCCCGGCTGGGGCAGGCGGTCATGGTCGTGCGGATCATGCCCGTGCCGTACTCGGACGAGATCACCAGCACGCCGAGCGGGATGACGCACAGCGTGCCCAACAGGACGCCGAAGAAGGAGAATCCGAGCTTCGGGTCGACCTCCCGCTGCGAGCCCAGGGCCAGAGCCGTCAGCAGGCCGATGCCGACGATCAGCACGACCATCGCGCTCAGCGTCCAGATCGTCGAACGCACCGAGCGGATCTTCGTCCACTCGGAGGCCAGCGCGTGCCCGATGTGGGTGCTCCGCACCGGGATCGGCGAGACATAACCGGGCTGACCGCCCTGCCAGTTGGCGCCGCCGTTCTGCGGTGCGCCCTGGGGGCCGCCGGGCGGGTTCCCCTGGGGGTTCCCCTGCGGGATTCCCTGGGGCGCGTGGCCCTGCTGGGGGTGGCCCTGCGGGGGTACCGGGGGCTGCTGCTGGGGCGCCTGGGCCTGGAGCATCATCGTGCCCGGGTCCTTCGCCAGGCTGCCGCCGGCCGCGAGCGGCTGCGGCGCCGGGCCCTCGCCCCTGGCCTGCTGGGGCGCCTGGGCCTGGAGCATCATCGTGCCCGCCTCCTTGGCGGGCTGCTGCTGCTGCTGCGGCTGCTGCTGGGCCTGGAGCACCATCGTCCCGGCCTCACGGGCGGGCGCGGGCTGCTCGGGCGCCGGCTGCTGCGCCGGTGCGGCGGGCGGCATCGGGGGCGCGGGCGGCGTCTGTCCCTGCGCCGCGGCCTGGTCGTTCGGTCCGCGCTCAGGCTGTGCCTGCGGCTGCGGCTGCTGAGGGCTGGTCATCGGGCGTCCTCGTTGTGGGGCACGGTCGGGTCGGCGGGGGCGGCGGGCGGCATCGGCGCCGCGGGCTGCGGCTGCGGGGCCCCGTAGGGGTGGGGTGCCCCGTAGGGCTGTCCCTGGACGGGCGGCGGGTACCCCTGGCCGGGGACCGCCCCCGGCGCCTGCGGGGCGTAGGGCCCCGGCTGGGCGTACGGGTGAGGCTGTCCCTGGACGGGGCCGCCGGGCATGCCCTGCTGTCCCTGGACGGGCGGGTAGCCCTGCGGTGCGCCGCCCTGGAACGCGTACCCGGCGGGCTGCTGCTGGAGGCCGGCCCGCGGGTCGGCCGTCGAGCGGTAGTCCACGGCGCCCTGGGTGAGTCGCATGTACGCCTCTTCCAGGGACGCCTGGTGCGGCGACAGCTCCCACAGGCGGACGTCCGCCTCGTGCGCGAGGTCGCTGATCCGGGGGAGCGGCAGGCCGGTCACCCGCAGCGCGCCGTCCGGCTCAGGGGTGACCTGGCCGCCCGCCTCGCCGAGCGTCGCGGTCAGCTTCTCGCGCAGTTCGGGTGTGGTGTCGGGGGTACGGACCCGGGCGAAATCGGCGGAGTTGGCGGAGATGAAGTCCTTGACCGCCATGTCCGCCATCAGCTGGCCGCGGCCGATCACTATCAAGTGCTCGGCGGTCAGCGCCATTTCGCTCATCAGGTGCGAGGAGACGAAGACGGTACGGCCCTCGGACGCCAGCTGCTTCATGAGGTTGCGCACCCACAGGATGCCCTCGGGGTCGAGGCCGTTGACCGGCTCGTCGAAGAGCAGCACCTGCGGGTCGCCGAGCAGCGCGGCGGCGATGCCGAGCCGCTGGCCCATGCCGAGCGAGAAGCCCTTGGAACGGCGATTGGCGACTTCCTGGAGGCCCACCACGCCGAGCACTTCGTCGACCCTGCGGGCCGGGATGCCGGACAGCTGCGCGAGCGACAGCAGGTGCTGGCGGGCGCTGCGTCCGCCGTGCACGGCCTTGGCGTCGAGCAACGCGCCCACCTGGCGGGGAGCGTTGGGGAGTTCACGGAAGGGGCGGCCACCGATGGTGGCGCGTCCCGAAGTGGGGGCGTCCAGGCCCAGAATCATGCGCATCGTGGTCGACTTGCCGGAGCCGTTCGGCCCCAGGAAGCCGGTCACGGTGCCCGGCCGTACCTGGAACGACAGGTTGTGCACGGCCGTCTTGGCGCCATAGCGCTTCGTCAGGCCGACTGCCTCGATCATTCTCCGCCCCTCGCGAGATCGTCGGGGCAGAGGCGCCCTCGTACCCCCGTGCGGGTTAGGAGGCTATCGGTCCCTTGACGGTTCCCGCCAAAACAGGGAAGAGGCGGGCGTCACCCGGCGGTGTCCCGCCCGCGCCTTCCTCACGCGTCGCGCCGCTTCAGCAGGACGCATCCGCAGATCAGCGCGGCCACCGTCCAGGCTGCCATGATGCCGAGACCGCCCCACGGCCCGTACGGGACCTCGTCGCCCGTCGGGACCACCTGCATGATCCGCCGGCCCGCCTGGTCGGGCAGGTAGTGGCCGACCTTCCGCGTCGCCGAGACGTTCCCGAGGATGTTGGAGATCAGAAAGAAGAACGGCATCAGGATGCCGAGCGAGAGCATCGGGGAGCGCAGCATCGTGGCGACGGCCATCGAGAACAGCGCGATCAGCGTCATGTAGAGCCCGCCGCCGATCACCGCGCGCAGCACCCCGGGATCGCCGATCCGCGCCGCGTGGCCGCCCAGCATCGCCTGCCCGGCGAAGAACGCGAGGAAGCTCGTGGCCAGCCCGACGAGGAAGACCAGCGCGGTGGCCACCGCGAGCTTGCAGAACAGGAAGGTGGCGCGCTGCGGTACGGCGGCCAGCGAACTGCGGATCATGCCGGTGCTGTACTCGTTGGAGACGACCAGCACCCCGAACACGATCATCGCGAGCTGGCCAAGGCCCATGCCCGCGAAGCTGATGTTGGTGGCGTCGAAGCCGATCCGGTCGCGCACCGGCATCGCGTCGAAGTCGCTCTTGGCGAGGGCGCAGATCAGCACACCGATGCCGATGGTGACCACCACGGCGACGCCCAGCGTCCACACCGTGGACCGCACCGACCGGATCTTGGTCCACTCCGAGCGCAGCACCTGCCCGACGACCGCCATCGTCAGCCCCCCTTCTTCCGCCAGTCGGCACCCCAGCCTCCGGCCGGGGCCGGAGCCGCGGCCGGAGCCCCCGCCGGGCCGTCCATCGCCCCGGCAGGCGGCTCGCCGTCATGTGCGTGATACTCCACCGATTCCGCGGTGAGCTGCATGAACGCCTCTTCCAGAGAAGCCTGTTGGGGGCTCAGTTCGTGCAGCACGAGCTGATGGGCGGCGGCCAGTTCGCCCAGCCGCTCGGCCGGTTCGCCGTCGACCTCCAGCGTGCCGCCGCCGGCCTGGACCGCGGTGATCCGCTCCGCGTGCAGCACGTCGAGCAGCCGCTCCTGATCAGGCGACCGCAGCCGCACGTAGGACCGTGAATTCTCCCGGATGAACTGCGCCATCGAGGTGTCGGCGAGCAGCCGGCCCTGGCCGATGACGACCAAGTGGTCGGCGGTCAGCGCCATTTCGCTCATCAGGTGCGAGGAGACGAAGACGGTACGGCCCTGCGCCGCGAGGTTCTTCATCGTGGTGCGCACCCACAGGATGCCCTCGGGGTCGAGGCCGTTGACCGGCTCGTCGAAGAGCAGCACCTGCGGGTCGCCGAGCAGCGCGGCGGCGATGCCGAGCCGCTGGCCCATGCCGAGCGAGAAGCCCTTCGAGCGCTTCTTGGCCACCGTCGTCAGCCCGACGGTGTCCAGCACCTCGCCGACCCGGTGGCGCGGGATGCCGTTGCTCTGCGCCAGGCACAGCAGATGGTTGAAGGCGCTGCGCCCGCCGTGCATCGCCTTGGCCTCCAGCAGCGCGCCGATGTACCGCAGCGGGTCCTTCAACTGGCGGTAGTGCCTGCCGTCGATGCGGACCGAGCCGGCCGTCGGGTTGTCCAGGTCGAGCATCATCCGCATGGTGGTGGACTTTCCCGCGCCGTTGGGCCCGAGGAAGCCCGTGACGATCCCGGGCCGCACCACGAACGTCAGGTGATCCACCGCCACCTTGTCGCCGTAGTGCTTGGTCAGCCCAGCCAGCTCGATCATGTCTTGCACGCTAAGGGCGCCCGATGCCGCCCGCCACCGGACACGCCTGCGCCCCCGGCCACCGGAGAGGCGGCGCGGGGGCGGGTGGGGGACGGACGGACCGTCAGCGGGTCTGCTGGGCGGGGACGCCGCGGGTGGCGGACTCCTCGTCGCCCGGGGCACCGGCGGCGGCCACGGCCGCACCGGTGAGCGTCGCCAGCATCTCGCGGACGTTGGTGAGCTGCGCGTTGATCGAGTCGCGGCGGTTGGTCAGCGCCGCCAGCTCGCGCTCCGATTCGCTGCGGATCCGGTCGGCCTTGGCGTTCGCGTCGGCCACGATGTCCTCGGCCTGGCGCTGCGCGGTCTCCACCGTCTGGCGGGCCCGGCGCTCGGCGTCCGTCCGCAGCTTCTCGGCCTCCAGGCGAAGCTGCTCGGCGCGGTGCTCGATCTCCGCAAGACGCTTCTCGGCCTTGGCCTGACGCGAGGCCAGGTCACGCTCGGACTGCTCGCGGCGCTTGGCGAGGTTGGTCTCGAAGTCGGCCGCCGCCTGCGCGGCCTTGGCGCGGGTCTCCTCGAAGAGGGAGTCCGCCTCCTCACGCTTGGACTGCGCGTCCTTCTGCGCATCGGCACGCAGCGTGGACGCCTCGCCCTTGGCCTTCTCGACGATCCGGGCGCCCTCGTCCTCGGCCTTGGCCTTCCGCTCGGCGGCGAACTGCTCGGCGTCGTTACGGACCTGCTGGGCGGCCGACTCGGCCAGCTCGCGGTGCTGCTCGGCGGCCCGCCTGGCCTCCTCGCGCAGGTCCTTGGCCTCCTCCTCGGCGAGACGGAGGATCTTCTCCACGCGCGCACCGAGGCCCGCGTAGGACGGCTCGGCGTCATTGACCTGGGCCTGGGCGTTCTGCGTTTCGAGGTGCAGCTCCTCGATCCGCTTTTCCAGCGAGGTGATACGGGACAGCGCGCCGTCGCGGTCCGCGACGAGCTTCGTAATGCGGTCATCCACCTGACCGCGGTCGTACCCACGCCGCACGAGCTCGAAGCCGAAGGGGGAGGAAGTGTCGCTCATGGGGTTCCTGTCGAAAGAGACCGGTGAGGTGATAAGGAGAATCCTAGGGGCCCAAACGGCGTGTCATCGAGTCAATGCCCGTTTGAAGTGGAGAATGACCCCTCATTTGAGTGGCTACCCCTCAGACTGCTTGCCACTCGAACGAGTTGCACCCGCTCCCGCGGCGGTCTTGGACCCCGCGGTCTTGCCGTCCGCTGCACCTGACGGCGCCTCGAACGACTCCAGCGCTTCCAAGACATCCTGGACGCGGGAGATTTCCGTGTTGATATCCGCGCGGCGGCGCACCAGGACCTCCAGCTCGTGCTGGCCGTCCGCCACGATCCGGGCGGCCTCCGCCTCGGCCTCGGTGCGCATCCGCTCCGCGTCGCGCACCGCCTCGGCCTTCTTGTTCTCGGCCTCCTTGATCAGGCCCTCGGCCTTCTTCACCGCCGAGATCCGGACCTTGCTCGCCTCGCTGTTTGCGTCCGACACCAGTTGCTCGGCCTTCTCCTCGGCCTCCACCTGCTGGGTGGTGGCCTGCGCGATGAGCTTGTCGACGCGTTCGCCGGCGTTCTTCATCGTCTCCGCGGACTCGCGACGGGCCCGCTCGTGCAGCTCCTCGACCTCGGACTCGATCCGCACCCGCAGCTCCTCGGCGCGCTCCCGGATCGCCGTGGCGTCCCCGCGCGCCTCGCTGAGCAGGGTGTCCGCGTCCGTACGGGCCTTCTCCACCCGGGAGTTGCCGTCCGCCGTCGCTTCCGTGACGATCCGGTCGGCCTCCGTGCGGGCCGCCCCGACCATCGTGTCGGCCTGCTCCTCGGCCGCGGCGGCGGCCCGCAGCGCCTCCTCCTGGGCCTTCGCGACCAGCTGGTCGGCCTGCTCCGCCGCGTCGCCACGGCGCTTGGCCGCGTCCTTGCGGGCCTCGTCGAGCAGCCGCTCGGCCTCCTGCTCGGTCTCCGCGCGCAGCCGCTCGGCCGCCGCCTCGGCGTCCTGCTCGACCTTGGCCGATTCGCTGCGGGTGCGGTTGGCGTGCTCCTGGGCCGCGGTGACCGTCTCGGCCGCTTCGGCCCGCAGCCGGTCCGCCTCGGCCGTCGCCGTGGCGATCATCCGGTCGGCCTGCTCGCGGGCGTCGGCGCGGGTACGGTCGGCGTCCCGCTCCGCCTCCGCGCCGGTCTCCGCCGCCTCGGTGCGCAGCCGCTCGGCCTCGGTGGTGGCCTCGGACACCAGCTGGTCGGCCTGCTCGGCGGCGTCCGACCGGGTCTTGTTGGCCGCCTTGCGTGCCTCGTCGCCGGTCGACTCGGCGTCCGCCCGCGCGCTCTCCAGCGCCTGGGACGCCTCGGCCCGCAGCCGCTCGGCCTCGGCGGTCGCCTCGGCCAGGCGCGCCTGCGCCTGCTCCTCGCCCGCCGTCCGCAGCTGCTCGGCGGCCTCCTGGGCCTCCTTGACCGTACGGTCGGCGTCGTCCTGCGCCGAAGACGTCAGCTCGGTCGCCTCGGTGACGATCCGTTCGGCTTCCGTACGGGCCTCGGCGATCAGCCGGTCGGCCTGCCCGGCCGCGTCCGACCGCATCCGGTTGGCGTCGTCCCGTGCCTCCGCCCGTGCCCGTGCCGCGTCCTGCTCGCCGGCCGCCAGCGCGTCCGACGCGTCGGTCCGCAGCTGCTGGGCCTTGGCGGTGGCGTCCGCGACCAGCTTCTCGGCCTGCGCGGTCGCCTCGGCGATCAGCCGGTCCGCCTGCTCGGCCGCGTCGGTCCGCGCGGCGTGCGCGTCCCGGCGGGCCTCGTCGAGCGCGTCCGTGGCCTCCGCGCGCAGCCGCTCGGCCTCCTCGATGGCCTCCGCGACGGTCCGCTCCGCGAGGGCCTTGGCGGCGTCCGACGCCTCCTGCGCGTCCCGCCGCACCCGTGCCGCGTCCTCCGAGGCGCGCTCGCGCTCCTCGTACGCGTCCGTGCGGACCCGGTCGGCCTCTTCCTGCGCCTCGGTCCTCGTCCGCTCCGCCGCGTGCTCGGCCGCCGACCGCAGCCCGGCGATCTCCTCGTCGGCCTGCTCGTGGAGCCCGGCGACCGCGTCCCGCACCTGCTGGGCTGTGGTCTCCGCGGTGGCCACCAGCTCGGCTGCCCGCCGGTCGGCCTCCTCGACCAGCCGCTCCGCCTCGGCCTGCGCCTCGCTGACCCGGGTACGGGCCGACGCCAGCAACTCCTCGCTCTGCTCGCGGGCCGCGGTGCGCTCCTGGTGCGCCTCCTCGCGGGCCTCGCCCAGCTGCTGCTCGGCCTCCTTGCGGCGCCGCGCGGCCTCCTCCTGGGCGGCGGACAGCGCCTGCGCCGCCTCGCTCCCGGCCCGCTCGGCCGCGGCTGCGGCCTCCGCCCGTACCCGGTCGGCGCTCTCCTGCGCCTCCGTCTTCAGCCGCTCCGCCTCGGCCGCGGCCTCGGCGCGCAGCCGTTCCGCGACGGACTCGCCCTCGGTACGGGCCGCCGACGCGTCCGACGCGGCCTCCGCGCGCAGCCGCTCGGCCTCGTCCTCGGCCTGCTGCTGGAGGTGACGGCGCCGCTCGGCCGCCTCCGCCTTGAGCCGGGCGGCCTCCTCCTGCGTCTCGCGGCGCAGCCGCTCCGCTTCCGTGCGCGCCTCGTGCAGCGATTCCTCGGCGGCGGCGACCTTCTCCTCGGCATCGGTCCGCAGCCGGTCCAGCTCGGCCTGCGCCTCTTCCCGGCGCTCATCGGCGGCCTGCTCGGCCTCGGCGCGCAGCCGCGCCGCGGACTCCTCCGCCTCGGTGGTGACCAGCTCGGCGGCCTGGGCGCCTTCGGTGAGCAGCTCCTCGGCCTCCGCGCGGGCCTTCTCCAGCGCCTCTTCGGCCTGCTTGCGCAGGGCGGTGGCCCGCTCGATGGCCTCGGTGCGTACCCGCTCGCTCTCCGCGCCGGCCCCGGCGCGGGTCTCGTCGGCGTCCGACTTCGCCTTGGTCAGCAGCTCCTCGGCGGAACCTGCTGCCTCCTCGATCTGCTGGACGGCCTCGCGCCGCGCCTCGCTGCGGATCCGCTCGCCCTCGGCGACGGCCTCGGCGCGCAGTTGCTCGGCCTCGCCGCGCAGCCGCCGTGCCTCCTCCTGGAGTTCGGCGGTCTTGGCGCGGTACTCCTTGGTGTCGTCCTTCGCCGCGCCCTTGAGCTGCTCGGCGGTGTCATGGGCCTGCTCACGCAGCCGGTCGGCCTCCGACTCGGCCTCGCTGCGCAGCCGTTCGGCCTCTTCGGCCGCGGCCTTGGTGGTGGCCTTGGCGTCGTCGGACGCCTTGGTCAGCACCTCCTCGGCGGTCCGCGCGGCCTTCGCCAGCTGCGCCGCGGAGTCCTCGGCCGCCTGCGAACGCGCGGCCTCCCGCGCCTCGGTGACCAGCCGCTCGGCTTCCGTGCCCGCGTCCGCCCGCAGTTGCTCGGCCTCGGCCTTGAGCGCCTCGGCCTCCTTGGTGGCCTCGGCGACCAGCCGGGCGATCTCCGCCTTGGCGGTGCGGGTGCGCTGCTCGTTCTCGGACTCGGTGGCGGACAGCCGCTTGGTGGCGCTCTGCTGCGCGTCCTCCACCAGCTTCTCGGCCTCGGCGCGCGCCTCGCGCAGCGCGGTGTCGGCCTCCTGGATGCGCGCCTCGGCGGTCCGCGTCAGCTCGGCGGCCTGCTTGCGGGCCTCTTCCGACTCGCTGCCGACGGTCGAACGCAGCTGCTCCGCCTGGTCGGTGGCCTCCTGGGCCTGGGAGGACGCGGCGTTCAGCAGCCGCTCGGCGTCCGTGCGCGCCCGGCGCAGGATGCTCTCCGCCTCGGCGCGTGCCTCTTCGGCCTCGGTGCCCAGGCGTTCACGGGCCCGCTCGGCGAGCCGGTGCGCCTCGGCGCGTGCCGCCGCCAGCGCCTGCTCGGCCTCGGTCCGCGACTCGTCCATCAGCCGGCGGGACTGGGCCTCGGTGCGGGCCCGCAACTGCTCGGCCCACGCGACGTTTTCGTTGACGTGTGACTCGACGGTCTGCCGGCGCTCGTTGAGTTCCTCGTCGAGCCGCTGCCGGCGGGACACCGCCTCGGCGTGCAGCTCGGCCTCCAGACGGGCCTGCTGCTCGGCCTGCTCCTGGAGCAGCCGCTGGGTCTGCGCGCGGGCCTCGCGCAGCTCGCGCTCGGAGTCGGCGCGCAGCTGGTCGGCCTGGATCTGCGCGTTGCGCAGCAGTTGTTCGGCCTGGTGGCTGACGTTGTCGTAGGCAGGGCGGGCCGCGAGGTTGCGGCGCGCCTCGTGGAGCTTGGCGCGCAGCACCTCGACCTGGTACCCGAGATCGTCGGCGTGCTGGACGGCCTTGTCCCGCTCGGTCTTCAGCCGTTCCATCTCGGCTTCGAACTGCGAGAGGTGGTCGGCCTCAGCCCACTCACGTTCGTGGCGCTCGTTGCCCCGCACTGCGCGGTCCCATCCGTCCCCTGGTCATGGTGGCGGCCGTCCCCGGACGTACAGGCGATCGTCCCGTACACGTCACGTCGTACGGAGCTACGCCCCCCGGAGCTGACCCTTCCGAAGAAATGGTGTCAGATCATCGGCGGAGTATGGACCGAGCCCCATCCCCAGAAGGCTCCCGCACGCGATGCGAGCACCTCTTACCCCGGCCGAAGCAGCACTCTACCGGCCGAGGAAGGTGAAGGTCAGTGGTCCGTCGCGGAGGAAGGCGCGGCGGTGACCAGTTCGGTCAGCACGCCGTGGCAGTCCTTGGGGTGCAGGAAGGTGATCCGGGAGCCCATCGAGCCCTTCCGCGGCTCGTCGTACAGCACCCGGACGCCCTTGTCGCGGATGTCCGCGGCGTCGGTGTCCACGTCCGCGGTGCCGAACGCGATGTGGTGCACACCCTCGCCGTTCTTGGCGAGCCACTTGCCGACCGCGGAGTCCTCGCGGATGGGTTCGAGCAGCTGGAGGTAGGAGGCACCGCCGTCCGACGTTTCGTTGATCTTGAGCATCGCTTCCCGGACACCCTGCTCTTCGTTGACCTCGGAATGGAACACCTCGAAGCCGTAGGTGGCACGGTAGAACTCGACGGTCCTGTCCAGGTCGAAACAGGCGATCCCGATGTGGTCGATTCGCGTCAGCATGCCTCCAGTGCACCGCCCGCACGGCCGGTTACGCAACGTGCGCGCGATCACACCCACTTGCCGGTGACCCGGCGCGTACCCCTCAGTACATTGACGGGAACCCTCGTTAACTTCCCTGCAAAGGAAGGCCGCACCGCATGTCTGCATCGAACGGCACGAACGGCACCACCTCAGTGATCGTGGCGGGTGCGCGCACCCCCATGGGCCGGCTGCTCGGCTCCCTGCGTTCCTTCTCCGGCGCCGACCTCGGCGGGGTGGCCATCAAGGCGGCGCTGGACCGCGCGGGCATCGGCGGCGACCAGGTGGACTACGTGATCATGGGGCAGGTCCTCCAGGCCGGCGCCGGGCAGATGCCGGCCCGCCAGGCGGCCGTCAAGGCCGGCATCCCCATGAGCGTCCCCGCGCTGACCGTCAACAAGGTCTGCCTCTCCGGCCTGGACGCCATCGCCCTGGCCGACCAGCTGATCCGCGCCGGCGAGTTCGACGTCGTGGTGGCCGGCGGCCAGGAGTCGATGACCAACGCCCCGCATCTGCTGCCGAAGTCCCGCGAGGGCTACAAGTACGGCGCGGTGCAGATGCTCGACGCGATGGCCCACGACGGCCTGACCGACGCGTACGAAGGCGTCGCGATGGGGGAGTCGACCGAGAAGCACAACACGCGTCTCGGTATCGCGCGCCCCGAGCAGGACGAGATCGCCGCGCGCTCCCACCAGCGGGCCGCGGCTGCCCAGAAGAACGGGCTCTTCGAGGCCGAGATCACCCCGGTCGAGATCCCGCAGCGCAAGGGCGAACCGGTGGTTTTCAGCCAGGACGAGGGGATTCGCGGCGAGACCACCACCGAGTCGCTCGGCAAGCTGCGCCCGGCCTTCGCCAAGGACGGCACGATCACCGCCGGCACCTCCTCGCAGATCTCCGACGGTGCCGCCGCCGTCGTCGTGATGAGCAAGGCCAAGGCCGAGGCGCTGGGCCTGGAGTGGATCGCCGAGATCGGCGCGCACGGCAACGTCGCGGGCCCGGACAACTCCCTCCAGTCCCAGCCGTCCAACGCGATCAGGCACGCACTCGGCAAGGACGGCCTGACCGTCGACGATCTTGACCTGATCGAGATCAACGAGGCGTTCGCCGCGGTCGCCGTGCAGTCGGTGAAGGACCTCGGAGTTTCCCTCGAAAAGGTGAATGTGAACGGTGGTGCCATCGCTCTCGGCCACCCGATCGGCATGTCGGGCGCCCGCATCGTGCTGCACCTCGCGCTGGAGCTGAAGCGCCGCGGCGGCGGCACCGGCGCGGCAGCGCTGTGCGGCGGCGGCGGCCAGGGCGACGCCCTGATCATCCGCGTCCCGGGCAAGTGAGCGGCACCGGGCGGGCCGGGTAGACGAGCGCGAACGAGCGAGCCGAAGGAGCCGAGCAGCGATGGTGGACGTCCCGCAGCTGGTGGAGCAGGCACGGCAGGGCCGGCCGAGGGCGGTGGCCCGGCTGATCTCCCTCGTCGAGGGGGCATCGCCGCAGCTCCGTGAAGTGATGGCGGCGCTGGCACCGCTCACCGGCGGCGCCTATGTCGTCGGGCTGACGGGCTCACCCGGTGTCGGGAAGTCCACCACCACATCGGCCCTGGTGACCGCCTACCGCAAGGCCGGCAAACGCGTCGGGGTGCTGGCCGTCGACCCGTCCTCGCCGTTCTCCGGCGGCGCGCTGCTCGGCGACCGGATCCGGATGAGCGAGCACGCGTCCGACCCCGGCGTCTACATCCGCTCGATGGCCACCCGCGGCCACCTGGGCGGCCTCGCCTGGGCCGCGCCCCAGGCGATCCGGGTGCTGGACGCGGCCGGCTGCGACGTGGTGCTGGTCGAGACGGTCGGCGTCGGCCAGTCCGAGGTCGAGATCGCCTCGCAGGCCGACACCAGCGTGGTCCTGCTGGCCCCTGGCATGGGCGACGGCATCCAGGCGGCGAAGGCCGGAATCCTGGAGATCGGCGACGTCTACGTCGTCAACAAGGCGGACCGGGACGGTGCCGACGCCACGGCCAGGGAGCTGAACCACATGCTGGGGCTCGGCGCCTCGCGGGCGGCCGGCGACTGGCGCCCGCCGATCGTGAAGACCGTCGCGTCCCGGGCCGAGGGGATCGACGAGGTCGTCGAGGCGCTGGAGAAGCACCGGGCGTGGAGCGAGGAGCACGGGGTCCTGGCGCAGCGGCGGCGGTCCCGGGCGGCGCACGAGGTCGAGACGATCGCCGTCACGGCGCTGCGCGAGCGGATCGGGGACCTGAGCGGCGACCGGCGTCTGGAGGCGCTGGCGGAGCGGATCGTGGCCGGCGAGACGGATCCCTACCGGGCGGCGGACGAACTGGTCGAGGGGCTGACCACCGGCTGATCCGCGACGGCGGACGGCCATCGCCCGGTCCGCCCACGACGACGAGGCGAACCCCGGGGCCCACACCCGGGGTTCGCCGTTTCGCGGTCAGGCCGCTTCGGGTTCGGGGCCCGGAGCGGCCGTGGTGGCCGGAGCCGGGTCAGTCGTCCTGGCCGTCGTTGTCGTCGTCGTCCGCGTCGTGCGCGGGCGCGATGGTCAGCGCACCGGACTGCGGGTCGATCAGGAGCTTGTGCTCCTTGCCGTCCTTGGTGACGGTCTCGACCTCCCAGACGGCCTTCGCGCGGTGGTCGTCGTCCAGGTCCACGGACGTCACGGTGCCGTGGTCCTCGGCGGCGGCACGGGCGGCGCCGGCCGCGTCCATCGTCGCGCCCTTCAGCTGGCGCCTGACCTGGCCCTGGCCGTGGTCGTCGTCGTCCTCGTGGTCGATGTGCTGGTTGAGTACCCGGGCGTTGCCCGCGTCGAGGGTCAGCTCGTGCCACTTGCCGTCGTTGCCGAGCAGGTCCACGTCCCAGACCAGGCCGGGACGGTCGGCGTCCAGGTCGAGGCCGGTCACCGTGCCGGGGACGGCCTTCAGTGCGGCGGCTGCCGCCTGCGGGGCGCTCACCTTGGCGGCGGCGGCCTCGCGGACGTCCTCCTGGCCGTCCTCGTCGTGGTCCCGCATCGGGATGCTGGAGCGGCCGTCGGCGGCCCGGGTCTGCTGGGTGTCGCCCCCCGTGCCGCCGGCCGTCGCCGCGAGCTGCGCCGAGGTCTGCGCCCCGGACTGCGGGCTGCCCGGACCTTCGGAGCCGTTGACGGCGACGGCGGTCGCGGTGCCTCCGGCGATGAGGGCGGCAGCGGCGGCGGTGGCGATGAGGATGTGGCGCTTCATGGTGTGTTCTCCCCTGTGTTCGGCAGTGACCACACAGTGGCTGAACGAAGCTGAAGCCAAGCTGAAGGTCCCTGAAGAACGCTTCAGGAACGGGGTGGCAAGCTGGGGCGCATGCTGCCACCGGTCACCTCCTACCGCCCCGCGGGCGCCGCGCGCCGCCCCTCCCGCCTGCTGATCGTGGAGGACGAGAAGCGGCTCGCGCTGTCGCTGGCCAAGGGGCTGATGGCCGAGGGATACGCGGTGGACGTCGTCCACGACGGCCTGGAAGGGCTCCAGCGCGCGAGCGAGGGCGGCCACGACCTGATCGTCCTGGACATCATGCTGCCGGGCCTGAACGGCTACCGCGTGTGCGCGGCGCTGCGGGCCGCGGGCAACGACGTACCGGTCCTGATGCTGACCGCCAAGGACGGCGAGTACGACGAGGCCGAGGGCCTCGACACCGGCGCCGACGACTATCTGACCAAGCCGTTCTCGTACGTGGTGCTGGTCGCCCGGGTCAAGGCGCTGCTGCGGCGGCGCGGGCAGAGCGCGCCGCCGGTGCTGCGGGTCGGCGCGCTCAGCATCGACCAGGGGTCGCACAAGGTGACGCTGGACGGCGCCGAAGTGTCCCTGACGGCCAAGGAGTTCGCCGTACTCGAACAGCTCGCGCTGCGGGCGGGCGAGGTGGTCTCCAAGCCGGAAATCCTGGAGCACGTCTGGGACTTCGCCTACGAGGGCGACCTGAACATCATCGAGGTGTACGTGAGCGCGCTGCGCCGCAAGCTCGGCGCCGGGTACATCGCCACGGTGCGCGGCGCGGGATACCGGCTGGTGACCGGTGCGTAGCCGGCTGGGATCCGTACGCGCCAAGGCGACGGCCGGCGCGACGCTGGTGGTGGCGCTGGCGCTGGTCGCGGCCGGGGTGGCGCTGCTGCTGGTGCTGCGTGGCAATCTGCACGACCAGGCGGGCCTGGAGGCCGAGGTCGCGGCGCGCGGCGTCGCGGAGCGGATCGCCACCGGGTCCGTGGACGGCGATCTCGATCTGCCGGACGGGGACGAGCACCCGGTGGTGGTGACCGACGAGGACGGCCGGGTGCTCGCGGTCGGCGACGACGTGCGGGCGGTCGACGGGAAGCGGATCGCGAAGCCGGGCCACGGGGCGGGCGGCGCGGCGGCACACGCGTCGGGGGACGAGGACGAGGCGGACGACGACGAGGACGCCGACGGGCCGAAGCCGGGCGAGGTCGACGACGACGTGGACTTCCGGGACGGCACGGCGACCGTGGGCGACCGGACCGAGGGCTACCGCTTCGCCTCGGTGGAGGCCAAGGACACCGGAGGCCGCAAGGTCACCGTGCGGGCCGGTTCGGCGCTCACCCCCGAACAGGACGCCGTGGGCACGGTGCGCGGCGCGATGCTCATCGGGCTGCCGCTGCTGCTCCTGGTCGTGGCGGGGGTGACCTGGCTGGTCACCCGGCGGGCGCTGCGGCCGGTCGAGGGGATCCGCGGCGAGATGGCCGCGATCACCGCCAGTGCGGACCTCAGCAGGCGGGTGCCGGTGCCCGCGGCGCAGGACGAGATCGGGCGGCTGGCGCGGACCACCAACGAGACGCTGGCGGCGCTGGAGGCGTCCGTGGAGCGCCAGCGGCGGTTCGTCGCCGACGCCTCCCACGAGCTGCGCAGCCCGATCGCCAGCCTCCGTACGCAGCTCGAAGTGGGTGTCGCGCACCCGGAGTTGCTGGACGTACCGGGCGCGGTCGAGGACACCGTGCGGCTCCAGCACCTGGCGGCCGACCTGCTGCTGCTCGCACGGCTCGACGCGGGCGAGAAGCCGACCGGATCCCGGGTGGACCTGGCCGCGATGGTCCGGGAGGACACCTCGCAGCGGGTGAACGACCGGATCCCGGTGCGGGTCGGGCGGCTGGACGGCGCGGAAGTGTCCGGTTCGCGCGGCCAGTTGGGGCGGGTGCTCGGCAACCTGCTGGACAACGCGCAGCGGCACGCCGCCGCCTCGGTGCGGGCGGAGCTGGTCCGCGAGGGGGAGTGGGCGGTGCTGCGGGTCGACGACGACGGGCCCGGCGTGCCGGAGGCCGAACGCGAGCGGATCTTCGAGCGGTTCGTACGGCTCGACGACGCGCGGGCGCGGGACGACGGCGGCGCCGGACTCGGCCTGGCCATCGCCAGGGACGTCGCGGTGCGGCACGGCGGTTCGCTGGCCGTACGCGAGGGCTCGGTCTTCGAACTGCGGCTGCCGGTGGCCCGCTGAGCACGGTGCCGCGGCCCGGCGGGCGGGCCGCGGCGGACGGTCAGAGGCTGCCGCGGTGCTCCCGCAGATGCTCGGCGACCGGCGTGAGCGAGGTGCGGAGCGCGGCGAGATCCTCCGGCGTGAAGAGGTCGATGAAGTGCTTGCGCACCGACTCGACGTGGTGCGGGGCGACCCGGCGCATGGTGTCCCAGCCCTCGTCGGTCAGTACGGCGTAGAGCCCTCGGCGGTCGGACTCGCAGCTTTCGCGGCGGACGAGGCCGGCGTTCTCCATGCGCGTGATCTGGTGCGAGAGACGGCTTTTGGACTGCAGGGTGCTGGTCGCGAGGTCGCTCATCCGCAGCCGTCGGTCCTCGGCCTCGGAGAGGTTGACGAGGATCTCGTAGTCGTTGTTGGTCAGGCCGAACGGCTGGAGATCGCGTTCCAGCTGGTGCATCAGCAGCCTGCTGACGTCCAGATGAGTGCGCCAGGCACGCTGCTCCTGGTCGGTCAGCCAGGGGGTGTCGCTGTCGGTCGTCATGGAGGAATTCTACCCGTAAAAGTTGAATAGTGAATTAATCGGGAGGGGCTGCCGGAGGGGGAGCGAAAGGATTCGGACGGGGCGGCGGATGCCGGTCCCGGCCCGACAGGGATTCCGGCTCGGCGTTGGTCAGGCGTTCGAGCCGACCGTGCGCAGACTACCGCTCACAGCCCGAAGCGACGTGAGAGGCCACCGAGGTTGCCGGGCAACTGCGGCACATGTGAGCCACTTTGCCCGCCGGGGTTTCCCCCGCCGGGAACCCCCGGTTCCGCCGGCACCTCGCCCGTCGCCAGCTCCGGCATGAGCTGCTCCGTCGACTGGAGCAGCACCGTGCCCGCCCCCACGAACTCGAATTGGTGCTCCTCTCCCGAGGCGCCCCCGATGCCGGTGCGCGCCCGCAGCTCGCCCAGGAATCCCCGCAGGTACCGGTGGTCGTAGTGGTGGCACGGGGAGGGGCAGTCAGCCCAGCCGACCAGGGCCTGCGGATCCACCCGGATGGGTGGCTCGGCGAAGACCACGGGACCGTTGGACGCGGCCACGAACGTGCCCGTGCCGATCAGGGTGAGGAAGCCCGGAATGATCGACTGCTTCAGCGACAGAGATGGCTGAAACGCGAGCAGATTGCCGGAGCGAATCGTGAGGTTGCCCTCGTCGAGGTCGTAGGAATTCACGTCGAAGGCCCGGTCGGCGAGGAGCATCTTGCCCTGGCCCTCGGCCACCACCCAGTCCGCGGCGTGCAACGGCGAATGGAAGCTCGTGGAGATGAGCCGGTCCAGGCGACCGTGCCCGATGCCGTGGAACTCGATCCGCCCGTAGTAGGCGATCATCTTCCCCTTCTGGAGGAACCACTGGCCCTGCAGATCCACGCTGAAGGAATACGGGTTGACGTTGTCGTTGCCCGGGAGCGTGTGGACGTCGTGGATGACGGGAGCGGTCACAGTTTTTCCTCCGACGCCTGTACGTACACGGTGCCCTGGCCCGACAGTTCCAGCTGGAAGGCTTCGCCGGAGCCGCGGCCGACCATCTCGCGCCAACCGAGGGCGGTGGACAGCTTGT
Organism: Streptomyces sp. NPDC048644; assembly: GCF_043199105.1. Classification (NCBI taxonomy): domain Bacteria; kingdom Bacillati; phylum Actinomycetota; class Actinomycetes; order Kitasatosporales; family Streptomycetaceae; genus Streptomyces; species Streptomyces sp. NPDC048644. Next base: position 167,360 of record NZ_JBICVO010000004.1, on the reverse strand, counting down.
TGCGTACCTCGCCGCGGTGGGCGACGTACGCCTGCGGGTCGACGTGGACCGGGCGCTGCGGGGTGATCGGCAGCTCGATGACGCCGCCGTGGGCCATCACCGCGGCCGAGCCGTGGCCCTTGAGGGTGGTGGTGAACAGGCCCTGGCCGGTGACCTGGCCGCGGACCATGCCCATCACCCCGCCCTGCGAGCCCATGAACATCGTGCCCTGCTGGAGGGTGCCGTCGAAGGCCAGCAGCCGGTCGGCCTCGACGTACAGGGTCTCGCCCGCCAGGTCGATGACCTGGACGTGATGCCCGCCGTGGCCGAACATCACCGAGCCGCTGCCTTCTACCGTCATCAGGGGCGTCGCCTCGCCCGCGATCCGGCGGCCGATCATCGAGCCGATGCCGCCCTGGCCGCCCTGGATGTTGGGGGTGAAGGAGACCTCGCCGCGGTAGGCGAGCATCGCGCCGCGCTGGCTGAACAGCCGCTCGCCCGGCCCGATCCCGGCCTCCACCATGCGCGAGTTGAGCACCGTGAACGGCATCAGAGCTCACCGCCGACGGTGTTGCGCTCGCTGGGCTGTACGTACACCAGGCCCTCGCCCTCGAAACGGATCTGGAACGCCTCGCCCGAGCCCTCGCCCATGAACGTGCGGAAGTTCACCCCGGACTGGAAGTGCTGCTTGAGATTGCCGGTGTGCGCGATGTACGCGCCCGGGTCGACCTGGAGCGGGTACTCCTTGGTGACCCGCAGCACCACCGCGGGCCCGTGGGAGGTGAGCGCGGCCTGGCCGGTGCCCTCGACGGTGGTGGTGAACAGGCCGTTGCCCTGCGAGGCGCCGCGCAGGCCGGTGAACGTCGTCCCGGTGCGCAGCGCGGCGTCCGTGCACAGCAGGTTGCTCGCCTCGACGAACAGCTTCTCGCCGTGCAGCTGCACGAGGTTGATCTCGCTCGCGCGGTCGGCGAAATAGCAGGTGCCCTGTCCCTTCACCTCCATCACGGCCATCTGTTCGCCGGTCAGGCGCCGGGTGACCATGCCCCGCAGCCCCTCACCGCCGCCCGTCATCTTCTTGAACGACATCTGACCGTCGTACGCGACCATCGCGCCGTTCTTCGCCTTGACGGCATCGCCCGTCATATCGACGGCGAGCACCTTGCTCCCCTGGAGCCGAAACTGAGCCACGCCTGTGACCGTAGTCGGCGAAGGGCCCGCCGCGGGAGGCCCACCGCCCCTGATCCGTCCCGGACCGCACCCCGACCCGCCCCCGACGCGGTGATCGCGGAGGCGGCTGTAACAATGGACCACAGCTTGTGAACTCTTGCACAAGCTGTGCTGACTCCCCCCTGCCACCCGAACGAGGTTCCCGTGGACATCAAGACCGCCGCCGCCCTGCACCGGCTCCGCCTGGTCTCCGCCCCCGAGGCGATTTCCTTCCTCCTCCTGCTGTGCTGCTCGGTGCTCAAGCGCACCACCAGCTTCGACGGTGTCATGGTCATGGGCATGGTGCACGGCGTGCTGTTCGTCCTGTACGTCGTCTTCTGGCTCGACGCCTGGAACCGCACCAAGTGGAACCTGAAGACCGCCGCCCTCTACTTCATCCTCTCCGTGCTGCCCACCGGCGGTTTCTTCGCCGAGCGCAAGCTCAAGCGGGAGGCCGAGAGCTCGGTCATCGCCGCCCGCGCCCGCAGGGAAGGCACGGTCAACGCATGATCGTCGCCTTTTCGGTGAGTCCGCTGGGTGTCGGCGAGGACGTCGGGGAATACGTGGCCGACGCCGTACGGGTCGTCCGCGCATCCGGCCTGCCGCACCGCACCGACGCCATGTTCACCTCCATCGAGGGCGAGTGGGACGAGGTGATGGACGTCGTCAAGCGCGCGGTGGCCGCCGTCGAGGCACGCGCGGGGCGGGTCTCGCTGGTTCTGAAGGCCGACATCAGGCCGGGGGTGACCGACGGCCTGACCTCCAAGGTGGAGACCGTGGAGCGGTATCTCGCCGCGGGGGAGTCCACGGGCGAATCCACGAGCTGACCACAGGGCCCGGCGCCGTCCGCGCGCCGGGCGCGATGCCGCCCCTGCCCGGATTCCGAGACGTGGCTGACCGCCATATGACCGCCGGGTAGGGTCGGCTGCGTGTCGAAGCCGCTCAGTCTTGCCTTTGATCCCATCGCCCGCGCCGACGAGTTGTGGCAGCAGCGCTGGGGCGCAGTGCCGTCGATGGCCGCGATCACCTCGGTCATGCGGGCCCACCAGATCCTGCTGTCCGAAGTGGACGCGGTGGTCAAGCCGTACGGGCTGACGTTCGCGCGCTACGAGGCACTGGTGCTGCTCACCTTCTCGAAGGCCGGCGAGCTGCCGATGTCGAAGATCGGCGAGCGGCTGATGGTGCACCCGACCTCGGTGACGAACACCGTCGACCGGCTGGTGCGGTCCGGCCTGGTGGCCAAGCGGCCGAACCCGAACGACGGCCGTGGCACCCTCGCGTCCATCACCGACAAGGGGCGCGAGATGTGCGACGCGGCCACCCACGACCTGATGGCGATGGACTTCGGGCTGGGCGCGTACGACGCCGAGGAGTGCGGGGAGATCTTCGCGATGCTCAGGCCGCTGCGGGTGGCCGCCGGGGACTTCGACGAGGGCTGAGCCCGTCGTCAGCCACACGGCGGGGGCGGCGAAGATCGCCCCGGAACATGCGGTTACGCTCGGGGGCATGAAGCGAAGCGTCGTGTCCCGCTACCGGGTGATGGCCTACGTCACCGCCGTCATGCTCCTCATCCTGTGCGCCTGCATGGTGGCCAAGTACGGCTTCGACACGGGCAAGGATCTGACCCTCGTCGTCTCCCAGATCCACGGCGTGCTCTACATCATTTACCTGGTTTTCGCCTTCGACCTGGGCTCCAAGGCGAAGTGGAAGTTCGGCAAGCTGCTGTGGGTGCTGATCGCCGGCACCATCCCGACCGCCGCGTTCTTCGTCGAGCGCAAGGTCGTCCGCGAGGTCGAGCCGCTGCTCGCCGACGCCGCTCCGCAGCCGGTCAAGGTCTGACGGCAGCCACTCCCGCCACGCGCCCTTCCCCTCCCGGGGGCGGGCGCGTTCGTGCTGTTCAGGGGCGGTTCTGCGGCCTTCCTTGCGGCTGAGGGCGGCGACGATGCCGCACGGCACCGCCTCCAGCCATCGACAATTACTAGGACGTCCTAGTAAATTCGTGGGTATGGACGCCGACGCGATCGAAGAAGGCCGCCGTCGCTGGCAGGCCCGGTACGACTCCGCCCGCACGCGCGACGCGGACTTCAGCACGCTCTCGGGCGATCCGGTGGAGCCGGTCTACGGGCCGCGCCCCGGGGACACCGTCGACGGCTTCGAGCGGATCGGGTGGCCGGGCGAGTACCCCTTCACCCGCGGCCTGTACCCGACCGGCTACCGCGGCAGGACCTGGACCATCCGCCAGTTCGCCGGCTTCGGCAACGCCGAGCAGACCAACGAGCGCTACAAAATGATCCTGGAGGCGGGTGGCGGCGGCCTCTCCGTCGCGTTCGACATGCCGACGCTGATGGGGCGGGACTCCGACGACCCGCGCTCGCTCGGCGAGGTCGGCCACTGCGGCGTCGCCATCGACTCGGCCGCCGACATGGAGGTGCTGTTCCGGGACATCCCGCTGGGCGACGTCACGACATCGATGACGATCAGCGGTCCCGCCGTGCCCGTCTTCTGCATGTACCTGGTCGCCGCCGAGCGGCAGGGCGTCGACCCGGGTGTACTCAACGGCACCCTCCAGACGGACATCTTCAAGGAGTACATCGCCCAGAAGGAGTGGCTGTTCCAGCCCGAACCCCATCTGCGGCTGATCGGCGACCTCATGGAGCACTGTGCGCAGGGCATCCCCGCGTACAAGCCGCTCTCGGTCTCCGGCTACCACATCCGCGAGGCCGGGGCGACGGCCGCGCAGGAGCTGGCGTACACCCTCGCCGACGGCTTCGGCTACGTCGAGCTGGGGCTCTCCCGCGGCCTTGACGTCAACACCTTCGCGCCCGGCCTGTCCTTCTTCTTCGACGCGCACCTCGACTTCTTCGAGGAGATCGCCAAGTTCCGTGCGGCGCGCCGGATCTGGGCCCGCTGGATGCGCGACGTGTACGGCGCGAGCAGCGAGAAGGCGCAGTGGCTGCGGTTCCACACCCAGACCGCGGGCGTCTCGCTGACCGCCCAGCAGCCGTACAACAACGTCGTCCGCACAGCGGTGGAGGCGCTCGCGGCCGTACTCGGCGGCACCAACTCCCTGCACACCAACGCCCTCGACGAGACCCTGGCGCTCCCCAGTGAGCAGGCCGCCGAGATCGCGCTGCGCACCCAGCAGGTGCTGATGGAGGAGACCGGCGTCGCCAACGTCGCCGACCCGCTGGGCGGTTCGTGGTTCATCGAGGCGCTGACCGACCGGATCGAGGCGGACGCCGAGAAGATCTTCGAGCAGATCAAGGAGCGCGGGGCGCGGGCGGTGACCGACGGCCGGCACCCGATCGGCCCGATCACCTCCGGCATCCTGCGCGGCATCGCGGACGGCTGGTTCACCGGCGAGATCGCCGAATCCGCCTTCCGCTACCAGCAGTCCCTGGAGAAGGGCGACAAGCGGGTCGTCGGCGTCAACTGCCACCACGGCTCGGTCACCGGCGACCTGGAGATCCTGCGGGTCAGCCACGAAGTCGAACGGGACCAGGTACAGGCCCTCACCGACCGCAAGGCGGCCCGGGACGACACCCGGGTGCGGTCCGCACTCCAGGCGATGCTCGCCACGGCCCGGGACGGCAGCAACATGATCGAGCCGATGCTGGAGGCCGTACGGGCCGAGGCGACGCTCGGCGAGATCTGCGGGGTGCTGCGGGACGAGTGGGGCGTTTACACGGAGCCGGCGGGCTTCTGAGCCTGAACGTCCGGTAGGGGGCGGTTGGTTGGTGGCGGCGCATCGTTGGGGTGCGCCGCCGTTGTTGTGGGGTGGCGGGTGGGGTGAGGGCCGTCGGCTCAGCCGATCAGGGCGGAGGTGAGTACGGGGCTGAGCGCCGCGCCGACGACGGCCGTCGCCGCGAGGGTGACCACGCTCGCGCGGGTCGCCGTGCCCTTCGTCGAACGCCAGGTGTCCTTCAGGTTCATGCCGTTCTTGTCGAGGCGCGTGCGGGTCCAGAACAGCACCACGGCGATCACCAGGAGGCACACGAAGGCAAGGCGGAATGTCGTCGTTGCCCCGCCGGGGCTGAGGGGCGTGAGGTCACCGCTGCTCTGCTGAACCGTGAAGGTGTGCCCTTTGGTGTAGGTCTCCTCCTTCCCGAAATTCATGCCGGCATTGTCGAGCATGGTTTTGCCGTCGTCCGAGCGGAATGTCCCGGTGCATCGGTGATTTTCGGATGTGGAAGTGCTGCTGGAGCCCTTTTTGCCGGAGCCGTGGTGGTGGGTGAACTCAAGGTGGCACTCTTCGACTGTGAACGTTCCGTGGCGGCCGATGGTGCCTGTCTGGAGCAGTCCCATATAGGCAAGCCCACCGCCGAGCACCAAGATGAGCGCCATGCTGAGCCAGGGGATGCAGCGCCCCCATGCTCTCTTTACGTCTGCCAGCCGTGCGGAATATGACATGGCGGTATTTCCGTCTCTATTCGCTCGTGGAGGCCAGGGGAGCCGTTGACCGGCAGTGCTCTTGCGTGAGAACTCGGTGCGCCAGGTGTGAAGTTGACCTTCACGCTCTGCTGCCTGGTGGTCGCGGACATCCGATACCGTATGCCATCGGATTTATCCGGTCCGTAGTCACGCAGATCAAGGAGGGCTCGTGGCAGGCTCCGGCTACGACGTGGACCCGGCCGTCCTCAAGGCGCAGGGCGGTGCATTCAAGGACATCGGTTCCGATTTCGGTGAGGCCGCAAAGAAGTTGGAAGCCACACTCAAAGAGGCTGAAGAGTGGGGCAGCGACGAATTCGTCAAAATGTTCAATGACTTCTACAAGCCGGTGAGCGAAGGAATCGCCAAGTCGATGCCGCACCTCGGTGCGGAGATCTCCACGATCGGCGACAAGCTCACGGCGATGGGCGCGCAGTACGACTCCACCGAGCAGGAGCAGCACGATCACCTCGCCAAATATGCGGCGGATCGCCCGAAATTCGCGAACTGACGCCGTATCGGGCCGGATCGCCCGTTCCGCGCCTCTCCACCACATCAACGAACTTGCGCTTCCCGGGGAGTGACTCACCGTGGCCACCATCATGCTTCCTGTCGAGGTCGACTGGGTCCTGGACCTGCTGGGCTTCCAGTGGCCCAATGTCGACGAGGACAAGATGCGGGACGCGGCCGAGGCGTGGAGCAGCTTCGCCGCCGCCGTTCGCCAGTACCAGCAGCAGGGCGCCACCGCCGCGAACGCGGTGCAGGGCGCCAACTCCGGTGAGGCGATCGACGCGTTCGGTGACAAGTGGAGGAAGCTCAGCGACGGCCATCTCGACGATGTCGCGGAGGCGGCCGAGGTGCTTGCCGTGGTGCTCCAGGTGGTGGCCACGATCGTGATGGTCATGAAAATCGCGGTGATCGTGCAGCTCCTCGCGCTGCTGGTCGAGCTCGCGATGGCCCAGGCCGCCGCTCCGGTCACGCTGGGGGCCTCCGAGGCCGGGGCGGCTGCCGCCACGGCGACCACCAGGGTGGTCGTCCGCCGGATCATCAGCGAGGCGAAGACGAAGATCGTCCAGGCCGTCAAGGAAGCCCTGGAGAAGAAGGTGGTCAAGTCCGCCTCGGAACTCCTGAAGGACCTGGGCAAGGACATCGGCAAGGACATGCTCAAGGGCGCCGGGCAGAACATCGCCTCGCAGGGCATCCAGAGCTACTTCGGGGCGAAGGAGTTCTCGGGCGAGGACGTGGTGAAGGCGGGGGCGAAGCCCCTGGTGGCGTTCGACGAGAAGGAAGGCAGCTGGGACGTCACGGGCGCCGGCGACAAGGTCAAGGACGTCGGCAAGGTCGGCACCGGCGCCTTCCACGCGGCCGAGGGCGCCGGCAAGATCATGGAGGGTGACTTCGCCGAGGGCGGCAAGCAGTTTGCGAAGGGGGAGCAGGAGTGGGCCGAGGGCGTCAAGAACGTCTACGACATCCGGCACAAGGACAAGGAGGCGCCCGCCGAGGGGGGCGGTGAGGGCGCCGGTGACGGCGGCTCGGCCGACGGCGGCTCCAACTCCCCGGAATCCGGCGCCCACTCGCCCGAAGGCGGGACGCGTTCACCGTCCCCCTCCGAAGCTCCGGGCCCGTCGCCCGCCACACCGGCGAGCGGCACGCGGTCCCGGCTCGCGGACGGCATTCCCGACAACGAGGCCGCTGCCACGGACGGCAACGACGAGACCGCGCGCGTCCGTAACACCTTCGGCTGATGCTGACGCCGACCGGCCGCTGCTGAGAGGAACCCACCCCATGAACACCAGGAACGACGTCACCGGCCCCGGCGACCGCGACTACCCCATCGAGGAGAAGGACCTCTCCGATGAGCAGAACGCGCACCTCACCACTGCGCTGCGGGCCGTGCGCGGCAACCCCGCCGCCCCGCCCGCCCTCCAGGACCTCGCACGCAAGATGCTCGGCGGGCGGCTCGAACTGAAGGATGTCCTGGACGATCCGTCCGGGTACCGCGCGCTCACCGACGGCACCGCGGGGATGCGGGACAGTTGGCGGTCCATGTCCCCGCAGGACCGCCAGGCGGTGCGTGCGGAGGTCGAGGAGAGGGCGGCGCAGGCGGCCCAGGACCCCGATGAGCAGCCCCGCCGCACCCCCGGCGGGTGACCTGCCGCAGAGCCCTGCCAATGGCACGGTCGAAGGCGCCAACCGGCCGCCCCAAACCGCCACCCCGCCCCACCCCTCCCCCTCCACCAGGCGTTTTCCCGGGAGTTCGGGGTAGGCGGACGCCGTCCTGCCGCCTCGAATGTCCGGGAGTACCTGTGAAGAGATCAGCCCGTACCGCGCTCGCGACGTCCGCAGCCGCCCTTGCGGCGGTGCTGCTCGGCGGGTCCGTCGCCGGTGCGGCGCCGTCGTCCGTCCCGCACGCCGCGGAGGCTCAGCGGCCCCGCGTTCAGGACGAGTTCGACTCGCTCGGGCCCGAGGTCCGGGCCGCGCGGCTGGACTCGGGGCGTACCGCCCACTACATCGACGAGGGGCCGCGGGACGGCCGCCCGGTGCTGTTCATCGGCGGGACCGGCACCAGCGCGCGGGCCGCCCACATGACCGACTTCTTCCGCAGCACCCGCGAATCGCTGCGGCTGCGGCTGCTATCCGTCGAACGCAACGGCTTCGGCGACACGGCGTACGACCCGAAGCTGGGCAAGGCCGACTTCGCCGATGACGCGCTTCAGGTCCTGGACCGCATCGGGGTCGGCAAGGTCACCGTGGTCGCCATCTCCGGCGGCGGCCCGTACGCGGCGGAGCTGGCGGCGCGGGCGCCCGGCCGGATCCGGGCGCTGCACCTGGCCGCCGCGCTGCCGCCGTACGGCGCGAAGCCGGACTACTGCGGGGTGAGCGACGACGCGCTCGCCAAGGAGGTCGAAGGCCAGATCGCCGACCCGCGCAAGTGGTGGGCCTTCCCGGACGACAGTCCGACGCGGCAGATCCCCGGTTTCGCCGACACCGCGTACGAAGAGGGCGCCAGGACCTACAACCAGCGCGGTCAGAAGGCCGACCCGGCGCCGCAGGTGCACGAGCAGAAGCTCTACTGCGGGCGCCCGGGCCCCGACCTGTCACGGCTGACCGCGCCGGTGTACCTCTACAGCGGCAAGAAGGACACCACCGTGCCGCCCAGCACCCTCGCGACCTGGAAGGCACATCTGCCGGGCACGCCGAAGGTCCGCAGCTATGCCGATTCCGGGCACGACGTGCAGTACCGGCACTGGGACCAGATCCTGGTCGACCTCGCCGGGTACGGAGACCGTACGGTGGTCTGCCGCCGTGGCCACAGCGGCATGGTCCCGGCCGCCGCGGCGGACCGGATGGTCGCGGACGGGCGGGCCACGCCGGGGAGTTGTGCCTGGCGGAAGTAGCGGAGAACGATGGGGCGCGCCTGGCCTACGGGACCGGGATGCGTAGCCGGAAGCACGCCCCGCCGCCCGGTGCCGCCTCCGCGGTGAGGACGGCGCCGTGCGCGCGGGCGATCTGCCGGGCCATGGCCAGGCCGAGGCCCGACCCCGGCAGGGCGCGGGCCGCGTCGGCGCGGTAGAAGCGGTCGAAGACGTGCGGGAGGTCGGCGGCGGCGATGCCGGGGCCGTGGTCGCGGACGGTCAGCTCCACGCCGCCCGGTACGACGGCGAGACCGGCCGCCACCGGGCCGCCGGGCGGGGAGAACTTCGCCGCGTTGTCCAGGAGGTTGGACAGCAGCCGCGCCAGGCGGGCCGGCACGCCGGGAACGGTGAGGTCGTCGGCCGCCGGGTCGGTGTGCAGTGCGAAGGCGATCTCCGGCCAGTGCTCGCGGGCCACACCGACCGCGTGCGCCAGCAGCGCCGCCGGCCGCACCTGCTCCACCAGCGGCTGCGGCTCCTCGTCGCGTGCCAGCTCGATCAGGTCGTTGACGAGGGTGGTGACCTCGCGCAGCTGCCGGCCCAGGGCCGCGGACGCCCGCTCGCGCTGCGCCTCGGTCAACCGGCCCGAGCGGGCCAGGAGTTCGGCGTTGGTGCGGAGCGCGGTGAGCGGGGTGCGCAGCTCGTGCGAGGCGTCCGCGACCAGCCGGCGCTGTGCGGCGACGGACTGCTCCAGCTCGCCCAGCATGACGTTGAAGCTGGCGGCGAGCCGGGTCACCTCGTCCTCGCGTCCGGCCGGTCCGGTGGGCAGTTCGATGCGGTGCCCGGCGTCGCGGGTGGCCGCGATCCGTTCGGCGGTCGCCGTCAGCCGGGCGACCGGCGCGAGCCCGGTGCGGGAGACCCAGTAGCCGAGCGCGGCGGCCAGCAGCACACCGGTGGCGCCGACCAGGGACAGCGCCCACGCGGCCTGCCGCACGCCCCGCTCCACGGTGTCCGAGCGCAGCGCGACCTGAAGCGCCTCCTGTGTGCCCGGCAGGCGGGTGGTGAACATCCGGACCGGGTGCCCGCCGACCGTGAGCTTGCTGTAGTACGCGGCGTGGTGCCCGGCCGCGACCTGCCGGGTGGCCTCGCCGACCGGCAGGCCGTAGCGCCCGCGCGGGTCGCGGGCCGGGTCGGACGGCACGATCTGGACGCACGGCACGGCCTGGTAGCGGCAGGAGTCGTCGCTCGCCGTCGGCCCCCAGTTGCGCCGTTCCTTGCTGACCTGGCCGGCCGTCTGCGACAGGTTCAGGTCGAGCTGGCGGGTCATCTGGACGCGGATGATGAGGAAGGCGGCGGCGCAGACACCGACGGCGACCAGTGCCACGGCGGCCGATGCGGCCAGTGCGAGACGTGCCCGCAGCGGCCGGCGCCGCCGCCAGCGGGCGCCGAGGCCGCGACTGCCGCTCACACCCGGTCCAGGCGGTAGCCGACGCCGTGCACGGTGTGCACGAGCCGGGGCTCGCCGCCGGCCTCCAGCTTGCGGCGCAGGTAACCGACGTAGACGGCCAGCGAGTTGGAGTCGGGGCCGAAGTCGCGGCCCCACACCCGCTCCAGGATCACCTCGCGCGGCATCACCTGCCCCGGGTGCAGCAACAGCAGCTCCAGCAGCGCCCATTCGGTGCGGCTGAACTCCAGGGGGCGGCCCGCGCGGTGTCCGGTGCGGGTGACCGGGTCGACGACCAGGTCGGCGAAGGACAGGGTCGTGTCCTCGGCGCTCCCGGAGGCGGCCCGGCGCAGCAACGCCCGTACCCGGGCGACCAGTTCGTCCAGCGCGAAGGGTTTGACGAGGTAGTCGTCCGCGCCGGCGTCCAGGCCGTCCACCCGCTCGCTGACCGAGTCCAGCGCGGTCAGCACCAGGATCGGCGTCCGGTCGTCCAGCGCGCGCAGCCTGCGGCAGACCGCGAGGCCGTCCAGGACCGGCATCATCACGTCCAGGACCAGCGCGTCCGGCTGCCAGGCGGCGACCTCGGAGAGCGCCGCGAGGCCGTCGGACGCGCCGCGCACCGTGTACCCCTCGACGGCGAGACCGTCCTCGACGGCGGCGCGTACCTCCGGCTGGTCGTCGACGACGAGGATCCGTGGCCCGCCGGCCGCGCCGGGACCGGCGGCCCCGGACGGCGCGGCGGCGGGCTCCGCGGCGGACGGCGGGCGGGCAGGGCGGTGCGGCGCGGGCTGCGGGGACGGCGTTGACGGCATGGGACCAGGCTGCCAAACCGTGCTCTTAGAAGCTTCTTAGGGCGTATCGCGAGCGTGGCGGCCATGCGCACACCACTTTCCGTCGTGATCGGTGCGGGCGGCACCGGCGGCCACATCTACCCCGGACTCGCCCTCGCCGACGCGCTCCGCCGGGCCGTACCCGACGCGGTGATCTCCTTCGTCGGCACCGAGCGCGGTCTGGAGACGCGGCTGATCCCGCAGGCCGGATACCGGCTGCACACCGTCGACATGATCCCCTTCGACCCCTCGCTGGGTGCCAGGCGCTACCTGCTGCCGGCCGCGCTGCTGAAATCGGGCGCCCAGTGCCGCGCGATCCTCAAGGAGCAGGGTGCCCAGGTCGCCGTCGGCATGGGCGGCTACCCGAGCGCGCCGGTCATCGTCGGGGCGCGTCTGGCCGGGCTGCCGAGCCTGGTCCACGAGTCCAACGCGGTGCCTGGCCGGGCCAACAGGTTCGCCGCCCGCCTCACCCCGCACCTCGCCCTCGCCTTCGACCGCAGCCGCCCGTATCTCGCGGGCGGCGAGCGGGCGGAGACGGTCGGGATGCCGCTGGTCGGGCCGCTGGCCGACCTGGACCGGGAGGCGCTGCGGCCGACCGCCCGCCGGGAGCTGGGTGTCCCGGACGGGGTGCGGCTGCTGCTGGTCAACGGCGGCAGCCTGGGCGCCGCCCGGCTCACCGATGCCGCGGTGGGCCTTGCCGCCAGGCACCGTGCCCGCAAGGACCTGCGGCTGCTGATCAAGACGGGGCCCGCGGCGCTGGAGGAGACGCGGGCGCGGCTGGCCGCGAACGGCGGCGCGGCGGTGGCCGATGCGGTGCCGTACCTGGACCGGATGGATCTCGCCTACGCCGCCGCCGATCTGGTGGTGTGCCGGGCGGGCTCCGCGACCGTCGCGGAGCTGGCCACCATCGGCATGCCCGCCGTCCTGGTGCCCTATCCGCACGCGCCGGGCGACCACCAGACGCACAACGCGCGGGTGCTCTCGGACGCCGGGGCTGCGCTGCTGCTCGCCGACGCGGAGACCTCGGCGGAGCGTCTCGACGCGCTGACCGCCCCGCTGCTGGCCGATCAGGACCGGCTCGCGGCGATGGGCGCCGCCGCCGACCCCGGCACCCACAGCAGCGCCGCCGACCTGCTGGCCGCCAAGGCCCTGGCCCTGGCCGGTCACCCGCAGCCGCAGTTCCTCACCCACCCGATATCCGTCCGATGAATCCGGCGTCCGATGCGTCCGATGCCACCCAGGAACATGAAGGAGTCAGCATGAACAGCGACAGCAACAGCAACAGCGACAGCACCCACGGCGCCGGGCCGTGGCAGGGCCGGAAGGTGCTGGTCACCGGCGCCGAGGGGTTCATCGGCTCGACGCTGGTGGATCTGCTCGTCGAGCGGGGCGCACAGGTGCGTGCCCTGGTGCATTACAAGCCGTATGCGGAGAAGGGACATCTCGCCCACCACCTGGCGCCGGGTGGCGCCGTCGAGATGCTGGCGGGCGATGTGCGGGACGCGGGCCGGGTGATGGACGCGGTGGCCGGCTGCGACACGGTCTTCCATCTGGCCGCGCTGATCGGGATCCCGTACAGCTACGACTCGCCCGGTGCCTACGTCCAGACGAACGTCGTCGGCACCGAGAACGTCGCCGAGGCGTGCCGCCGGCACGGGGTGCGGCGCCTGGTGCACACCTCCACCAGCGAGGTCTACGGGACCGCGCTGACCGCGCCGATCTCCGAGGACCACCCGCTCCAGCCGCAGTCGCCCTACTCCGCTTCGAAGATCGGCGCGGACATGCTGGCGCTCTCGCACCGGCACGCGTTCGAGCTGCCGGTGACGGTCGTCCGCCCCTTCAACACCTACGGGCCCCGGCAGTCGGCCCGTGCCGTGATCCCCACGATCCTGGCCCAACTGCACTCCGGCGCACGGCAGATCAAGCTCGGTTCGCTCACCCCGACCCGGGACTTCACCTTCGTCACGGACACCGCGGCGGGCTTCTTGGCGCTGGCCGACTGCGACCGGGCGCTGGGGCACGTCGTCAACCTCGGCACCGGCCGGGAGATCGCCATCGGCGCGCTCGCCGAAGCGCTGATCGCGGCGTCCGGCAGGCAGGCGGAGGTAGTGGTGGACGCCGGGCGGCTGCGCCCCTCGGGCAGCGAGGTCGAGCGGCTGTTGTCGGACAACTCCCGGGCCCGCGAGTGGGCCGGCTGGCGGCCCGAGGTGTCCCTGGAGGAGGGCCTGGAGCGGACGTCGGATTGGGTTGCCGCGAACCTGGGGCTGTTCCGGGCGGACCGCTACCAGGTCTGACGGCCGTCAGCCGAGACCCGTCAGCCCCAGCAGCAGCACGGTCGCGAGCCGGTGGGCCCAGGCGTCGTCCACCGGCTCGGCGCTGACCAGGGTGCGGTGCACGATCGCGCCGGCGATGACGTCGAAGATCAGGCCCACCGCGTCCGCCGCGGCCCGTGCGCCCTCGGGCCCCGGGGCGTCGGGCGGCAGTTCGCCGCGGGCCTGGGCGCGCTCGCGGCCCAGGATCACCAGGCGCATCTGCCGGTCGACGATGGCGGCGCGGATCCGCTCGCGCAGCGCCGCGTCCGTCGTCGACTCGGCGACCACGGCCATCAGCGCGGTCTTGGTCTCGGGACGTTCCAGGAGCGCCCCGAATTGCAGGGCGACGTCCTTGATGTCGGCCTGGAGGCAGCCGCTGTCGGGGAGTTCGAGTTCGTCGAAGAGGACTGCGACCGCGTCCACGACCAGTTCGTTCTTGTTGGCCCAGCGCCGGTAGAGCGTCGTCTTGGCCACCTTGGCACGGGCCGCCACATCGCCCATGCTGAGCTTGCCCCACCCCAGGTCGACGAGGGCGGCACGGGTCGCGTCGAGGATCGCGCGGTCGGTCTCGGCGCTGCGGGGGCGGCCGGTGCGTGCCTTGTGCGGGCGGGCGGAGTGCGGCATGCGGGCGACCATACCGGCCAGTAGGCGGCCGGAAGGCGCTGCTCGTGAGACAGATCACGGCCCGCTGGTCCTGAGGGGGGTGCCGGGCCAGGACCCCGAACAGTTACGCTACGGGTCGTAGCGTAAGAGCGACGATCACTGGCCTGGGTGGGGACCTACGGCCGTGCAGGGGCGGCCCTTTCGGGGGCCGTATCGGGCACCGGGCCCGGACGTACGCCGGCATTCCGGCGGAGCGTACGGACGGCCGGGGAGCCCGGGAGAGGATCCGGGACCGCCGGGCGGGCCGGATTTTCCGCATCGCTTTCCGGAACGGACCGCGCAGGGGGGAGGATGGACCCATGCAGCCACGCAACATGTCCATGAGTGGAGTCGTCGACCTCGCAGCGGTGAAGGCGGCCGGGGAAGCGAAGCAGAAGGCGGAGCAGGCGCGCGCCGACGCGGCCCGTACGGGCGAGGCGCCCGTGAGCGGTGCCCCGTTGGTGTTCGACGTCGACGAAGCAGGGTTCCAGCTGGACGTCCTGCAGCGCTCCACAGAGGTTCCGGTCGTCATCGACTTCTGGGCCGAGTGGTGCGAGCCGTGCAAGCAGCTGAGTCCGCTGCTGGAGCGCCTGGCGGCCGAGTACGCCGGCAAGTTCGTGCTCGCCAAGATCGACGTCGACGCGAACCAGATGCTTTTCCAGCAGTTCGGTGTGCAGGGCATCCCCGCGGTCTTCGCGGTGGTCGCCGGCCAGCCGATCCCGCTGTTCCAGGGCGCGGCGCCCGAGTCGCAGATCCGCCAGGTGCTCGACCAGCTGGTGCAGGCCGCCGAGCAGCAATTCGGCATCGTGGGCGCGCCCGTCGACCCGCAGGCCGCGGGTGTTCAGGACGCGCCGGACGAGGCGCCGGTGCCCGTCGGCCCGTACGACGCCGCGCTGGAGGCGGCCAACCAGGCGCTGGATTCCGGCGATCTGGGCGGTGCGGTCCAGGCGTACAAGAACGTGCTGTCCGACGACCCGGCCAACCCCGAGGCGAAGCTCGGCCTGGCGCAGGCCGAACTGCTGCGCCGGGTGCAGGATCTGGTCCCCGCCGAGGTCCGTAAGGAGGCCGCGGAGAACCCGGCCGATGTGCGGGCGCAGATCCGGGCGGCCGACCTCGATCTGGTCGGCGGGCACGTCGAGGACGCCTTCGGGCGGCTGGTCGACGCGGTGAAGCGGTCCTTCGGTGACGACCGCGAGGCGGCCCGGGTGCGGCTGCTCGAACTGTTCGAGGTGATCGGGACGGACGACCCGCGGGTGACGTCGGCGCGTACCGCGCTGGCCCGGGTGCTCTTCTGACGCTCCCTCGCTCCCGTCCCGCCGTGTGCCGTGGAGGCAAACGGAACAGCGGCCACGCTTTGCCAAATCTTGGTAATCGTGGCCGCTGTTACTTGGAGTAAATCCCCTGGGGTGTTGCGCGGTTCTGTGTCCGCAATTGCCCCATGTTTCTTCGCTGTGAGCGACGACCCTGCGTACCCGTGCGATATCAGCCGGTCGCAGTCCGGTTATCTGTCCGTTACTCGCAAGTAACGAACCCCTTGTGCGGCGGCGTGGAATGCACCACGATCGGCCACGCTCGGTCCATTCCCGCAGTCCGGCATCCGGCCGGCGCCGCGGGTCGCATGGAACCCCACCGAGTGGCCGGCGGCAGTGCTGCCGGCCGTGGACAGGGGGGTCTTTGCCCAACCGGCAGAGCCTGTCCGGAGGTTGCGCGAGAGCGTGGCCAGTGGTTGTCGCTCGGGGGTGATCGCCGGTATTCGGAAACGTCAAGCGCCTCCGAGTACGGGCGCTCTCCTTCCCGAGGACGTAGCACTTCTCCCATCCCAGGTACGGCAGTTCTCCCCCTGAGGCCGCCGGTATCCGGAGATGTACGTCCGAGAAGGAGGAAAGTCATGGAGTCCCTGGCTCGTGGCGGGACCAGATGGAAGCGGTTCGCCGTCGTCATGGTGCCGAGTGTCGCGGCGACCGCCGCGATAGGCGTCGCCCTCTCGCAGGGCGCGCTCGCGGCATCGTTCAGCGTGTCCGGCCAGCAGTTCAAGGTCAGCACCGACCGGCTGGACGGCACCGGGTTCGTCCAGTACGGAGCGGTCGACGCCCAGAAGAACGGCAAGCAGGTTCCGGTGGCGGTCTCGGCGTTCTCCGACGCCAAGATCAAGAACCTGTGCCAGTCGGTCGTCGTGCCGGTGCCGGTGTTCGGCGATGTGTCGATGAAGCTGATGGCCGGTGGCGGTGACACGCCGGTCCAGGCGAAGAACCTCTACATCGACCTGGACCAGCTGGACGCCGACGCGACCTTCAAGAACATCAACATCGGTGTTGCCGCGGGGTCGACGTCCAAGGGCCCCGGCATGAAGAAGGGCGACAAGGCCGACCCCGGTTCGTTCGCCCAGGAAGCCGACACGGCCACGCTGACCGGCGTCAGGCAGACGGCGTGGGCGACCACCGCCGGCACGTTCAAGCTCAGCGGCCTGCAGATGAAGGTCAGCAAGGGCAAGAACGAGTGCTACTGACACGCTGAGCGTGCGGGCGCGGGGTGCGTACCCCGAGGCCGGTGCCCCGTGCATCCCGTGCCCGTACGACGGCAGTGCCGTGCAGTACGCATTCCGCTCAGAACCACCGATTTGCCAGTCCCGAGGAGCTGTACCACATGAGCGCCGACACGCGACCACGGCTGATCGAGACCATCGGCCGGAAGCGCATTTCGTTCCGGGAGTGGCGCGGACACCGCCCGTTCTGGGGCGGCTTCCTGACTCTGCTGGCCGGCATCCCGATCATGTACATCCCTTACGCGAATCTCACGATCGGTTCCCTGACCGTCCGCCTGGCCACCACCGCCGGCGCCGGTTCGCTGATCATCGGCGTACTGCTGGTCGTGCTCGGCCTGACCATGTGGTTCCAGCCGGCCTCGCGCGTCTTCGCGGGGGTGGCGGCGATCCTGCTGTCACTCGTCTCCCTGGTCGTCTCGAACTTCGGCGCCTTCCTGATCGGCTTCCTGCTGGGGCTGATCGGCGGGGCGCTCGCGGTCTCCTGGGCTCCCGCCAAGGCGGCCGGGGGCGACGCCGGTACGCCCGCGCGCGGGCGGCCCGTCGGACCGCTGGGCGACACGGAACCCGCCACGGCCGGCGCCGGTTCGGGATCGGGCAACGCACTGGACGACCTGTCAGGAACGAGCCCGACCAACGGAACGAACGGGAGGCACCGTGCCGGGTGACGAGCTGCACGAGAACGCAGCCGCCGGGGCGAGATCCGGGCCGAGGCACGCGGCACCGAGGAAGCCGCTGCTGACGCGGTTCCACGTGCCCGCGGGCAAGGCGATCGCCATCGCCGCGATGCCGTCGGCCGTACTCATGGGCATGGGCCTGACGCCCCAGCTGGCGATGGCCAAGCAGGCGCCCAAGAGCCCTTTCAAGGACGGCCCGTGCGTGAGCGCTCCGGACCCACAGGAGCAGGAAGCGCAGGCGGCGAAGAAGGCCGCCAAGGCCGAGAAGGCCGAGAAGGCCAAGAAGGAAGCCGAGGCCGCGAAGGAAGCGGCGGAGAAGAAGGCGTCAGGGGACAAGGAGCCGGATGCCACCCCGTCCGGCGATGCCGGGACGTCGCCCTCGCCCTCGCCGTCCGCGTCGAAGGACAAGAGCGAAAGCCCCACGCCGTCGGCCGAGCCGTCGGACAGTGCCTCGCCCTCCGCGACGGCGGACGAGGACAACCCCTGGTACGACCCGTTGGGCGTCGGCAAGAAGATCGAGGACGCCCTCGATCCGAAGAAGGCGCAGGAGAGGGCCGAGGAGAAGGCCGACGACGGGGCCACCGCCTCGCCCGGCGCCTCGCCGTCCGGCTCCGCCACGGCACCGAAGTCCACGGACGGCACGGCCACGAAGGACGACGCGGCCCCGCACGCGGGCAAGGGCACCGATCCGGTCAAGGACACGGTGGACAAGCTCGGCAGGACCGCCGATGAGGCGGCCGGCTCCGCGGACAAGCTCGCCAAGGAGGCGAAGGACGCCAAGGAGAAGGCCGATCAGGCGCTGCCCTCGCCGTCGGCGGGTGCGCCGGACGCGGACGGCAAGAAGCCGTTCCCGTGCGTCGTGGAGAAGAAGTCGGACGGCAGCGACGAGCAGCCGCCCGGCACCGTCCCGAACGAGCCCTGGCAGCTGGAGTCCAGCGCGCTGACCCTGCGCGACCTGGACTACAAGGGCGTGGTCAACCTCAAGACGCCGGACGGGCGGACCAAGCAGGCCCTGAAGTTCACGGCCGGCAGCGTCGACATCGGCGATCTGCACCAGATCGTGGCGGGCCCGAACGGCAAGAAGTACCACGTCCAGGCCGCCAAGGGCTCGACGTCGACGATCCGCGACGGCCAGGTCACGATGTATACGGAACGCCTTGAGGGCAACCTCTTCGGGCTGATCCCGATCGTCTTCGACCCGGAGCACCCGCCGCCCATCAACGTCCCGTTCGCGTACTTCACCAAGGTGAAGATCGCGCAGGCAGGACAGTTCGGCGGCACCCTGCACGTCCCGGGCATGCACCAGAACATCACCGACTGAGCGAAAACGGCGGTGGGCCGTCCCCTCGAAGGGGGCGGCCCACCGCCGTTGCTTCAGCGCCTTCGGCGGGCGGTCAGCTCTCGCCGCCGAGGTGGTGCACCCGCACCATGTTGGTGGTGCCGGGGACGCCGGGGGGCGAACCGGCCGTGATGATCATGGTGTCGCCCTGGCTGTAGCGCTGGAGCTTGAGCAGCTCAGCGTCGACCAGGTCGACCATCGCGTCGGTGTTGTCGACGTGCTGCACGACGAAGGTCTCCACGCCCCAGCTCAGCGCGAGCTGGTTGCGGGTGGCCGCGTCGGTGGTGAAGGCCAGGATCGGCTGGGCGGCGCGGTAACGGGAGAGCCGGCGGGCCGTGTCACCGGACTTGGTGAAGGCCACCAGCGCCTTGCCGTTGAGGAAGTCCGCCATCTCGCACGCCGCGCGGGCCACCGCACCGCCCTGCGTACGCGGCTTCTTGCCGGGCACCAGCGGCTGGAGGCCCTTGGACAGCAGCTCCTCCTCGGCCGCCTCGACGATCTTCGACATCGTCTTGACGGTCTCGATCGGGTACTGGCCGACCGACGACTCCGCGGAGAGCATGACCGCGTCGGCGCCGTCGAGGATGGCGTTGGCGACGTCGGACGCCTCGGCGCGGGTCGGCCGCGAGTTGGTGATCATCGACTCCATCATCTGGGTCGCCACGATCACCGGCTTGGCGTTCCTGCGGCACATCTCCACCAGGCGCTTCTGCACCATCGGGACCTTCTCCAGCGGGTACTCCACCGCCAGGTCACCACGGGCGACCATGACGGCGTCGAACGCCATCACGACCTCTTCCATGTTGTTGACCGCCTGCGGCTTCTCGACCTTGGCGATCACCGGAACCCGGCGGCCCACCTCGTCCATGACGCGGTGCACGTCCTGGACGTCCTTGGCGTCCCGGACGAAGGACAGCGCCACCATGTCGCAGCCCATGTGCAGGGCGAACTTGAGGTCCTCGATGTCCTTCTCGGACAGCGCGGGGACGTTCACCGCGGCGCCGGGGAGGTTGATGCCCTTGTGGTCGGAGATGACCCCGCCCTCGATGACGATGGTGCGCACCCGCGGGCCGTCGACCTCGACGACCTGGAGGGCCACGTTGCCGTCGTTGATCAGGACCGGGTCGCCCTTGGAGACGTCGGCGGGCAGCCCCTTGTAGGTGGTGCCGCAGATGGTCCTGTCGCCGGGAATGTCCTCGGTGGTGATGACGAACTCGTCGCCGCGCACCAGCTCCACGGGGCCGTCGGCGAAGGTCTCCAGGCGGATCTTGGGGCCCTGGAGGTCGGCCAGCACGCCGACGGCGCGGCCGGTCTCCTCGGACGCCTTGCGGACGCGGTGGTACCGCTCCTCGTGCTCCGAGTGGGTTCCGTGGCTCATGTTGAAGCGGGCCACGTTCATCCCGGCCTCGATCAGCGTCTTGAGCTGATCGTAGGAGTCGACGGCGGGGCCCAGGGTGCAGACGATTTTCGAACGGCGCATGGGCTGAATCCTATCGGTTTGTTTCGGAGCGGAATATTCCCCCGGGGGGAAACACCAGGACTAGGCGCTGACCAGGGCGTATGTCTGCTGGGCGATCTCCAGCTCCTCGTCGGTCGGCACCACCGCGACCGCGACCCTGGCGTATTCGGGCGAGATCAGCCGGGGCTCGGCGGAGCGCACGGCGTTGAGCGAGGCGTCCACGGCCAGGCCCATCTCCTCCAGGCCGGCGACAGCGGCCTCCCGCACCGGGGCGGCGTTCTCGCCGACACCCGCGGTGAACGCCACCGCGTCCACCCGGCCCAGCACCGCGCAGTAGGCGCCGATGTACTTCTTCAGACGGTGGATGTAGATGTCGAACGCGAGCTTCGCGCGCGCGTCGCCCGCGTCGATGCGGCGCCGGATCTCCCGCATGTCGTTGTCGCCGCACAGCCCGACCAGGCCGCTCTTCTTGTTGAGCAGCTCGTCGGTCTCGTCGGCCGACATCCCGGCGACCCGCTTGAGGTGGAAGGTCACCGCCGGGTCGATGTCGCCCGAGCGGGTGCCCATGACCAGGCCCTCCAGCGGCGTGAGCCCCATCGAGGTGTCCACGCAGCGCCCGCCGGCCACCGCGGACGCCGAGGCGCCGTTGCCCAGGTGCAGCACGATCACATTGACCTCGGACGGGTCCTTGCCGAGCAGCGCCGCGGTCTTGCGCGAGACGTACGCGTGCGAGGTGCCGTGGAAGCCGTAGCGGCGGATGCGGTGCGCGTCGGCGGTCTCCACATCGATGGCGTAGCGGGCCGCGTACTCCGGCATGGTCGTGTGGAAGGCGGTGTCGAAGACGGCGACCTGCGGCAGGTCGGGGCGGAGCCGCTGGGCCGTCCTGATGCCGGTGATGTTCGCCGGGTTGTGCAGCGGCGCGACCGGTATCAGACGCTCGATTTCCTTGAGCACCACGTCGTCGATCACCGTCGGCACGGTGAACTTCAGGCCGCCGTGCACCACCCGGTGCCCGATCGCGGCCAGCTCCGGCGAGTCCAGGCCGAGACCGTCGGCGGACAGCTCGTCGGCCACCGCCTTCAGCGCGGACTCGTGGTCGGCTATCGGGCCCTCGGTCTCGCGCGCCTCGCCGCCGTTCGCCAGCGGGTGGTGGGTCAGGCGCGAGGTCTCCTCCCCGATGCGCTCGACGAGCCCGGCCGCCAGGCGACTGCCGTCGGTCATGTCGAGCAACTGGTACTTCACCGACGAGGAGCCGGAGTTGAGGACGAGGACGCGGGAGGCGGTGGCAGTCATGGAGGGCTTTCCGGATGGGGTGCGGGGATCGTGGGGGAGGGGCGGCGTCAGTCGGCGGTGTGCCCGGCACCGGGCTGCGCGCCCTGCGCCTGGATGGCCGTGATGGCCACGGTGTTGACGATGTCCTGGACCAGCGCGCCGCGCGAGAGGTCGTTGACGGGCTTGCGCAGGCCCTGGAGGACCGGGCCGACGGCGACCGCGCCCGCCGACCGCTGCACGGCCTTGTAGGTGTTGTTGCCGGTGTTGAGGTCAGGGAAGATCAGCACGGTGGCCTTGCCCGCCACGTCGGACTCGGGGAGCTTGGTCTGCGCGACCGCCGCGTCCACCGCCGCGTCGTACTGGATCGGCCCCT
Source organism: Streptomyces sp. NPDC048644 (assembly GCF_043199105.1). NCBI lineage: Bacteria > Bacillati > Actinomycetota > Actinomycetes > Kitasatosporales > Streptomycetaceae > Streptomyces > Streptomyces sp. NPDC048644. Next base: position 145,507 of record NZ_JBICVO010000004.1, on the reverse strand, counting down.
CGACCAGCAGGTCGGGACGGCGCTCACGGACCAGCGCGGTCGCCTTGCGCACCTTGTCGACGTCCGCGCCCGAGCCGGAGGTGCCGGTGGAGTACGACAGCATCGCGATCCGCGGCTCGACGCCGAACTGGGCGGCGGTGGCGGCCGACTGGATGGCGATGTCGGCGAGCTGCTCGGCGTCCGGATCCGGGTTGACCGCGCAGTCGCCGTAGACCAGGACCCGGTCGGCCAGGCACATGAAGAAGACCGAGGACACGATCTGGGCGCCCGGCTTCGTCTTGATGATCTCGAAGGCGGGGCGGATGGTCGCGGCGGTGGAGTGCACGGCGCCGGAGACCATGCCGTCGGCCAGGCCCTCCTGCACCATCAGCGTGCCGAAGTACGAGACGTCGGCGACCACGTCGAAGGCCAGCTCGTAGCCGACGCCCTTGTGGGCGCGCAGCTCGGCGTACCGCTCGGCGAACCGCTCGCGCAGCGGCGAGGACTGCGGGTCGATGATCTGGGCGCCCGCCAGGTCCATGGACAGCTCGGCGGCGCGCTTGCGGATCGCCTCCTCGTCGCCGAGCAGCGTCAGGTCGCAGACGTCGCGGCGCAGCAGCACATCGGCGGCGCGCAGCACCCGCTCCTCGCCGCCCTCGGGCAGCACCACGCGGCGGCGGCCGGAGCGGGAGCGCTCGATCAGCTCGTGCTCGAACATCATCGGGGTGACCCGTCCGGAGCGGGCGACGGAGATACGGTTCGTCAGCTCGCTGGTGTCCACGTGCCGCTCGAACAGGCCGAGCGCGGTCTCGGCCTTGCGCGGCGACGCGGCGTTGAGCTTGCCCTCGATGGCGAACAGCTCGCCCGCGGTGGGGAAGGAACCGCCGGGCACCGAGATGACCGGGGTGCCGGGGGCGAGCCGGCTCGCCAGCGCCATGATGTCGGGCCCGGGGCGCTCGTCGAGGGTGAGGACGACACCGGCGATGGGCGGGGCGCCCGCGCTGTGCGCGGCGAGCGAGCCGACGACGAGGTCGGCACGGTCCCCGGGGGTCACCACCAGGCAGCCGGGGGTCAGCGCCTTGAGGAAGGTCGGCAGCATCGCGCCGCCGAAGACGAAGTCGCGGGCGTCCCTGGCCAGCCCGGAATCGTCGCCGAGCAGCACCTCGGCGCCGAGCGTGTGCACGATCTGGGCGACGGTCGGCGCGGACAGCGCGCCGTCCTCGGGGAGCGCGTAGCAGGGCACCGGGAGCCGGGCGGCGAGACGCTCGGCGACCGCGGCGCGCAGGCCGGGGGCGACGCGGTTGACGACCAGGGCGACGACGTCGCAGCCCAGCGAGTCGTAGGCGCGGTAGGCGTTACGGGCCTCGGCGCGTACGGACTCGGCCTCCTGGCCCTGGCCGCCGACGACCGGGATCACCGCGGCGCCGAACTCGTTGGCGAGGCGGGCGTTGAGGCTCAGCTCGTCCGGCAGGCTGCTGCCCGCGTAGTCCGAGCCGAGCACCAGCACGTACTCGTACTCCCGCGCCACCCGGTGGAAGCGCTCGACGAGCCGGGAGACCAGCTCGTCGGTGCCCTGCTCGGCCTGGAGGGCGGCGGCCTCGTCGTACGCGATGCCGTAGACGGTCTCGGCGGGCTGCGTCAGCCGGTAGCGCGCCCGCAGGAGGTCGAACAGCCGGTCGGGTCCGTCGTGGACCAGCGGGCGGAAGACACCTACCCGGTCGACGTGGCGGGTGAGGAGCTCCATGACTCCCAGCTCGATGACCTGGCGGCCGTCGCCGCGGTCGATACCGGTCACGTACACGCTGCGCGTCACGCGTGCTCTCCGATCCATTCCGTTGCTGGCATGGTCAAATTCAGCCGTTATGGTGGGCTCGCCTTCTTGACAATACCCGCGGCTGTGGATACGTCGCTCTCCCAGTTTCCCCGGGACCGCGGTGCCGGAGAGCGCAGGGGTACCGGGCGAGTGAGGACGGGTGCCACGGCGCCGTGAAACAATCGGACCGGCTCACACGTCCGACAGCGAGCACAGGAGACACAGCACGATGCGTATCGGAGTCCTCACCGCAGGCGGCGACTGCCCCGGCCTGAATGCTGTGATCAGGTCCGTCGTTCACCGCGCCCTGACGGGGCACGACGATGAGGTCATAGGTTTCGAGGACGGGTTCGCCGGGCTCCTCGACGGCCGCTTCCGCAAGCTCGACCTCGACGCGGTCAGCGGCATCCTCGCCCGCGGCGGCACCATCCTCGGCTCGTCCCGGCTGGAGCGCGCCCGGCTCCGCGAAGCCTGCGAGAACGCCAAGGACCACTCCAAGGACTACGGCATCGACGTCCTCATCCCGATCGGCGGCGAGGGCACCCTCACCGCCGCCCGGATGCTGTCGGACGCCGGGCTGCCGGTCGTCGGCGTCCCCAAGACCATCGACAACGACATCTCCTCCACCGACCGCACCTTCGGTTTCGACACCGCGGTCGGCGTCGCCACGGAAGCCATCGACCGGCTCAAGACCACCGCCGAATCGCATCAGCGGGTCATGGTCGTCGAGGTCATGGGCCGGCACGCCGGCTGGATCGCGCTGGAGTCCGGCATGGCGGGCGGCGCCCACGGCATCTGCCTGCCGGAGCGCGGATTCGATGTGAACGACCTGGTCACGATGGTCGAGGAGCGCTTCGCCCGCGGCAAGAAGTTCGCCGTCGTCTGCGTCGCCGAAGGCGCGCACCCGGCCGAGGGCACCATGGACTACAAGAAGGGCGCCATCGACCAGTTCGGCCACGAGCGGTTCTCCGGCATCGGCAACGCCCTCGCCGCCGAGCTGGAAAGGCGCCTCGGCAAGGAGGCCCGCCCGGTCATCCTCGGCCACGTCCAGCGCGGCGGCACCCCCACCGCCTACGACCGGGTGCTCGCCACCCGCTTCGGCTGGCACGCCGTCGAGGCCGCCCACCGCGGCGACTTCGGCAAGATGACCGCGCTGCGCGGCACCGACATCACGATGGTGCCGCTCGCCGACGCGGTCACCGAACTGAAGCGGGTGCCCGCGCACCGCATGCAGGAGGCCGAGTCGGTGTTCTAGAGCCCCGGCCCCGCAGTACCGAAAACGGCGGCGCGCCCCCCGGTGAGGGGAGCGTGCCGCCGTCGGCGTACCGGTGTCACTCCGCGCCGATCGCCTCCAGCATGTTCAGCTTGGCCGCCCGGCGGGCCGGCCACAGCGCGGCCAGGACGCCGACCGCAAGCGCCAGCAGAAGGAACAGGCCGAGCCGGTCCCACGGCAGCCGGAGCGTGTAGTCGGCGAGCCCGTTGCTCATGATGGAGCCGACGGCCCAGGAGAGGAAGATCCCGACCCCGATGCCGAGTACGGCGCCGAACAGGGCGACGACCACCGACTCCAGGCGCACCATCTGCTTGATGCCGCTGCGGGAGAGCCCGATCGCCCGCAGCATCCCGATCTCGCGGGTCCGCTCGAAGACCGACATGGCGAGGGTGTTGACGACACCGACGATCGCGATCACCACGGACATTCCCAGCAGGCCGTAGACCATGTTCACGAGCATCGCGATCGGACCGGCCTGCTCCTTGCGGAGCGCGTCGGGGTCCTGGACCTTGAGCAGCGGGCTGTCGCCGAGCGCGTGGCGGATCTGCGTCTCCAGCCCTTCGGTCCTGCCGCCCTTGGCCTTGACCAGCAACTCGTCGTTCTGCTGGGTGAAGAGGTAGGGATCCACCAGGGACGTGGCGGCCAGCGACCCGCCGACGGTGTCGTTGTCCTCGTAGACTCCGGCGACCTTCAGCCGGGCCTTCGGCTTGTGCTCATCGAACGTCGCCGTCAGGGTGTCGCCGGTGTGCCAGCCGTTCTCCTTGGCCGTGGTCCGAGAGACAGCGATTCCCCGGGCGCCGAGGTTCTGGAGCGCCGTGAGCGAACCGTCGGTGAAGGACAGCCGGGCGACCTTGCCGATGGCGGCGAGATCGGTGCCGGTCACGTTCGCGAAGCCGTTCCCGGACTGGAAGCCGGTCTTGCGCAGCGGGGCCATCGCCTCGACGCCGGGGAGCTGTGCGACCTTGAGGGACGGCTCGATCTTCAGCCCGGCGAAGTTCGACGTGGTGACCTTGTAGTCGGCACTCAGCTCGCGGGTGACCTGGGCGTCCATCGCCTGCTGCACCGAGCTGCCGAGGACCGTCATGCCGGTGATCAGGACGAGACCGATCATCAGCGCCGACGCGGTGGCGGCGGTGCGCCGCGGGTTGCGCAGTGCGTTCTCCTTCGCCAGCTTGCCGCCGATCCCGAAGAGCCGGACGGTGACCAGACCGGCCAGCGACACCAGCGGCCGGGACAGCAGCGGGGCGAGGACGATCGCGCCGGTCACGGTGAGGATGCCGCCCGCCATGGCGACCGGCATGTCGTCGGTGGTCTTCAGAGTGGAGGCGTAGCACATGATCGCCACGCCGAGGCCCCCGATGACGGCGCCGATGGAGTTACGGATCACCAGGCTGCGCGGCGCGGGCGCCGCCTCGACGCTGTTCAGCGCCTCCACCGGGGCGATCTTCGCGGCCTTGCGGGAGGGCAGCCAGGCGGCCAGGACGGTCACCAGGACACCCGCACCCAGCGCGGCGATCACGCTGGTCGAGGTGACGATGACCGGGCCGCCGGGGAGGCCGGCGCCGTTGGCGTTGAGCACCGCGCGCAGGCCCACCGCGATGCCGGTGCCCAGGGCGAAGCCGACGACGGACGAGACCAGGCCCAGCAGACCGGCCTCGATCAGCACCGAGCGGACGACCTGACGCCGGGAGGCACCGACCGCACGCAGCAGCGCGATTTCGCGGCTGCGCTGGGAGATGAGCATGGTGAAGGTGTTGGCGATGATGAAGATGCCGACGAACAGGGCGATACCGGCGAAGGTCAGCAGCGTCGTGCTCAGCGCCTCGTTCTGCGACGCGATCCTCTTGGCCTGGTCCGCGGCGAGTTGGGTGCCGCTGACGGCCTGGGCGCGGTCCTTGGGCAGCAGCGTGCGGATCTTCGCGGTCAGCGCCTGCTGGTCGGTGCCGGGGTCCGCCGCCACCACCAGCTCCTCGAACTGGCCGGGGTGCAGATACAGCTTCTGGGCCGTCGCCGTGTCGAGGAGCGCCAGGGTGCCGCCCGCGGTCACCTTCGGGTCGTCGGTCGCGACGATGCCGACCAGCTTCTTCGTCTGCACCGGCCCGTCGACGGCGAAGCGCACGGTGTCGCCGATCCGGTAGCCCGACGTCTTCGCGGTGGACTCGGCCAGTGCGATCTCGCTCCCGTTCGCCGGGCCGCGGCCCTTGACCAGCGGGTAGCGGCTGTCCTGACCGTCCTTGCCCGGCTGGTAGTTGGCGGCGCGGTTCTGCCAGCTGTCGCCGATCGGCTTGTTGTCCTTGTCGGCGAGGGTCGCCTCACCCGTGACGTCGGTCCGTACGGCCGCGACGCCGGGCAGCGCGCCGATGCGCTTCGCCAGCGCGCTGTCGAGTGCGGTGGACCGCTTGCCGTCTTCCGGCGGTTCGGCGTCGTCGGGGGTGACGGCCTGTACGGAGACCGCCACGTCCTTCAGGTTCTTGGACGAGGCGTTCTTGACGGCTTCGCCGACGGTGTCGCTGAAGACGAGGGTGCCGGCGACGAAGGCGACGCCGAGCAGGACCGCGAGCGCGGTCATCAGCAAACGGGCTTTGTGCGCAAAGACGTTGCGCAGTGCGGTGCGGAACATGGTGGTGTCAGTCCTGGGTCCGGTGGCGCGGATGGGGCGGGTGCGGCGGCGCCGCGCGGGGTCAGCTGGTACGGCTCTTGGAGTCGAACATCCGCATCCGGTCCAGGACGGCGTCCGCGGTCGGCTCGTACAGCTCCTCGACGATCCGGCCGTCGGCGAGGAAGACGACCCGGTCCGCGTACGAGGCGGCGACCGGGTCGTGGGTGACCATCACCACGGTCTGGCCCATCGCACGGACCGACTCCTGGAGGAAACCGAGGACTTCGGCGCCCGAGCGGGAGTCGAGGTTGCCGGTCGGCTCGTCCGCGAAGATGATCTCCGGCCGGGCGGCCAGCGCCCGCGCGACGGCCACCCGCTGCTGCTGCCCGCCGGAGAGCTGGGCCGGCCGGTGCCCGAGCCGCCCGGACAGGCCGACGGTCTCGATGACGTTGCGCAGCCACTCCCGGTCGGGCTTGCGGCCCGCGATGTCCATCGGCAGCGTGATGTTCTCCTCGGCGGTCAGCGTCGGCAGCAGGTTGAACGCCTGGAAGATGAAGCCGATCCGGTCCCTGCGCAGCCGCGTGAGCTGCTTGTCGCCGAGCGACGCCAGCTCCGCTTCGCCGATCCGCGCCGAGCCGGACGAGACCGAGTCCAGGCCCGCCATGCAGTGCATCAGCGTGGACTTGCCGGAACCCGAAGGGCCCATGATCGCGGTGAAGCGGCCCTTGCCGAACTCGACGGACACCGAGTCCAGCGCCACCACCCGGGTGTCGTTCTGGCCGTAGACCTTGCTCAGGTCCGTCGCGCGGGCGGCGACGGCCGAGGCGGTGCGGGCGGGGGTGGGGGCAGCCGCGTAGGACACGGGGACTCCTGGAGAGGGGGGACGGTGATGCCTCCATTCTTGAATGTGCACGTCATCGCGCACGTCACCCGGCAGGACCGAAAGCCCGACCGGCCGGAAGTGCCACGCGCGCCCCCCGCGTCATCCCCTGGGGGGACGGCGGTCCGTCCTGCGGCCGACGGCGCGTCAGCCCTCCCCGGCGTCGCCCGCCCGCGCCCAGAAGTGATCCAGGATGCCGTCGAGGAAGGCACGGCCGGCCTTCCCCGACGAGGTGGCGCTGCCCCCGCCGCCCCAGTTGAGGGACGCGACCATCGTCGACTGGTACTCGTCGTGCAGGTGCTGGAGCACCTCCTGGAGCCGCTCCCTGGGCAGCGGCACGAGCCTGCCGACCGGCCGGACGTACGGCTGCCAGCGGGCGGTCACCGCGCTGTGCAGCAGCTCGGCCAGGCGCTCCTGGCGGCCCGTGAAGCGGAGCAGGGCGGGCAGCGGCAGCGACAGCGCGTCGGCGAGCGCGGTCGCCTGCCGGTCACTGCCGTGCCAGGCCCCGCCCTCCTCCAGCTCCCGATAGGCGGCGGCGTCCATGCCGGTCCGCAGGGCCAGATCGGCGACCGCCATGCCCCGCGCGAAGCGGTACTCGCGCAGCGTGCAGGGGACGCCGATCAGGTCGGCGGGCGCACACCACAACGCCCCGGCCAGCGCGCTCAGTTCGGCCTCGGTGGGCGAGGTCTCGGCCAGCTCCCAGGAGACGACGGTGGCCGCCGTGGCCGGGATGCCGAAGGCGGCCCGGATGCCGTACGCGACGTGCGCCGGGGTCATGCCGAGCGCCTCGCGGAGCCGCCGGGCGGCCTCGGCGTCGAAGGGGGGCCTGCGGGGCTCTGCGGCATGCGTAGTCACCGGCACACGGTAGGTGACACCGGATCGCGGCACCTATGGTGCGTACGCCCAAGCGTGAAAGTCGTAGGAACGTACGGCGCAAGGGGCTTTTCGGACGCGGTCGCGGCCGGATGCGCCCACCGGGCGGCTCTGGCACGGCGCGCACGCCGCCCCTCAGACCGCCGACGTCAATGCCCCGACCAGCGGTAACGCAGCTCGGGCCGGCCGACCTGGCCGTACTGCGGGGCCCGCGCCGCCCGGCCGGCCTCCACCAGATGTTCCAGATAGCGGCGGGCCGTGATCCGCGAGATGCCGACCCCGGCCGCCGCCTCCGTGGCCGACAGTCCGTCATCGGCGGCGCGCAGCGCGTCGGTGACCGCCCGCAGGGTGGCGGAGGTCAGCCCCTTGGGCAGCGCGGCGGGCCGCGGGGCGCGCAGCGCCGCGATCGCCCGGTCCACCTCGTCCTGGCCGCTGGCCTCGCCCGCCGTGGCGCGGAACTCGGCGTAGCGCAGCAGCCGGTCGCGCAGGGTGGCGAAGGTGAACGGCTTGAGCACGTACTGCACCACGCCCAGCGAGACGCCCTCGCGCACCATCGTCAGATCGCGGGCCGATGTGACCGCGATGATGTCGGCCGCGTGCCCCGCCGCGCGCAGGCTGCGCATCAGCTGGAGGCCGTGCCCGTCCGGCAGGTACAGGTCGAGCAGCAGCAGATCGACGGGGCGGTGGTCGAGGTGGCGGCGCGCGTCGGCGCCGGAGTGCACGGTCCCGGAGACCGTGAAGCCCGGTACCCGCCCGGTGTACAGGGCGTGCGCGGCGGCGGCGACCGGGTCGTCCTCGACGACGAGGACCCGGATATCGGCTGTGGTCATCGCGGACACCTTCTCCCATCCCCGCACCCGGCGGGGCCGCACCGCCCGCTCATGAGACGCCGTCCCGCGCTCCGGGCAGGGCGCGCAGCGGCAGCCGCACGGTGAACCGCGCGCCGCCGCCGGCCGCCGTGCCGAGCGTGAGGGTGCCGCCGTTGCGCCGCACCGCCTGCCGCACGAGGGCCAGACCGAGGCCACGGCCGCAGGCCGGCCCACCGGGCGCCGGGGGCTTGCTGCTCCAGCCCCGCCGAAAGATCTCGTCGGCCGCTTCCTCGGCGACGCCCGGCCCGTTGTCCGCGACGCACAGCAGCAGTTCGCCGCCGTCCGCGCGGGCGGTGACGCGGACCTGCGGCGGCCCGTCGGCGGGCGGCCGGGGCGGTGCCGCGGCGTCCGGGGCCGCCGCGTCGATGGCGTTGTCGATGAGGTTGCCCAGCACGGTCACCAGGTCGCGGGCGGGCAGCCGGGGCGGGATCAGCCCGTCGTCGATCCGGCTGTCGGGGGTCAGCGTCAGCTCCACGCCGTGCTCGTTGGCCTGCGCCGCCTTGCCCAGCAGCAGCGCGGCGAGCACCGGTTCGGCGACCGCGCCGACGACCTGGTCGGTCAGTGCCTGGGCCAGCTCCAGTTCGGCGGTCGCGAACTCCACGGCCTCGTCCGCGCGGCCGAGTTCGATCAGCGAGACGACCGTGTGCAGCCGGCCCGCGGCCTCGTGCGCCTGCGAGCGCAGCGCCTCGGCGAACCCGCGTACCGAGTCCAACTCACCGGAAAGCGCCTGGAGTTCGGTGTGGTCGCGCAGGGTCACGACGGTGCCGCGGTGCTCACCGCCCGAGACCGGCGAGGAGTTGACGACCAGCACCCGCTCGGCGGTGAGGTGGAGTTCGTCGACCCGCGGCTCGGTGCCGGCCAGCGCACCGGTCAGCGGATCCGGCAGCCCCAGCTCCGCCACCGGCCGCCCCACCACCTCGCCCGTGAGCCCCAGCAACTCCCGCCCGCCGTCGTTGATCAGCGCGACCCTGCGCCGCCCGTCCAGCATCAGCAGCCCCTCGCGCACCGCGTGCAGCGCCGCCTGGTGGTAGTCGTGCATCCGGCTCAGCTCGGCGGCGTTCATCCCGTGCGTGTGCCGCCGCAGCCGCGCGTTGATGACGTACGTGCCGAGCCCTCCGATGGCCAGCGCAGCCGCCGCGACCCCGACCAGCGCGAGCACCTGGTCGCGCAGCTGCTCGCCGATGGACTCGACGGTGATGCCCGAACTGACCAGCGCCGTGACGCGGTTGCCGTGCCCGGGGTCGCGTACCGGGGCGATGACGCGCACCGACGGGCCCAGCACGCCCCGGTACGTCTCGTGGAACGTCTCGCCGCGCAGCGCCCGTTCGGTGTGCCCGTAGTAGGTCTTGCCGATCACGGACGGTTCGGGATGCGTCCAGCGGGTGCCGTCGGTGGCCATGACCACGACGAAGTCGACGCCCGCGTCCCGGCGCAGCCGCTCGGTGTACGGCTGGAGCGCGGCCGTCGGATGCGCACCGCGGGCCGCCGCCACGACCGCGGGCGAATCGGCCACCGCGCGGGTCACCGCCGTGGTCTGCCGCCGTGCCGTCTCCTGCGCCTGGCGCCCCGCGCTGACGTACGCGAAGACCACGCACCCCGCGACGACCACGGCCACCAGCAGGACCTGCATCGCGAAGAGCTGCCCGGCGAGGCTGCGCGGACCGCGCAGCGGGCGCGGTGTACAGGGACGGGGGAGGCGCATACGTAACAGTCTGCCCGGTCACTTTTATATGAACGAAACGTACACAAGGGTGACGGGCGCCACAACCGACGTGCATAGTCGCCGGGACTTGTTGTGCGCCGGAGCCGCAGATCAGCGCACAGCCGTAGACCGAGGAGGCAGCCGTGGCTGCACAGAACCCACCGTCCCAGGGGACGACCGGCAAGACCGTGCCGAAGAAGAAGCGGGACCGTACCCACTTCCTCTACATCGCCGTCATCGCCGCCGTCCTGCTCGGCATCGCCGTCGGCTTCGCGGCCCCCGGGGTCGCCGTCGAACTGAAGCCGCTCGGCACCGGGTTCGTGAACCTCATCAAGATGATGATCTCGCCCGTCATCTTCTGCACCATCGTCCTCGGCGTCGGTTCGGTCCGTAAGGCCGCCAAGGTCGGTGCCGTCGGCGGTCTGGCACTCGGCTACTTCATGGTGATGTCCACCGTCGCCCTCGCCATCGGCCTGGTCGTCGGCAACATCCTGGAGCCGGGATCGGGGCTCCACCTGACCGAATCCGTCCGGCACGCGGGCCAGGCCCAGACCGAGGGCGGCGGCGAGAGCACGTCGGAATTCCTGCTCGGCATGATCCCGAAGACGCTGGTCTCCGCCTTCACCCAGGGCGAGGTCCTCCAGACGCTCCTGGTGGCCCTGCTGGTCGGCTTCGGCCTCCAGTCCCTGGGCAAGGCGGGCGAGCCGGTGCTGCGCGGCGTCGGGCACCTCCAGAAGCTGGTCTTCCGGGTGCTCTCGATGATCATGTGGGTGGCGCCGGTCGGCGCCTTCGGAGCCATCGCCGCGGTGGTCGGCGAGACCGGCGTGGCCGCCCTGAAGTCGCTGGTCATCATCATGGTCGGCTTCTACACGACCTGCCTGCTCTTCGTGATCGTCGTGCTCGGCGCCCTGCTGCGCCTGTTCGCCGGCGTCAACATCTTCCTTCTCCTGAAATACCTGGCGCGCGAGTTCCTGCTGATCCTCTCCACGTCCTCGTCGGAGTCCGCGCTGCCCCGGCTGATCGCCAAGATGGAACACCTGGGCGTCAGCAAGCCGGTGGTCGGTATCACCGTCCCCACCGGCTACAGCTTCAACCTCGACGGCACCGCCATCTACCTCACCATGTCGTCCCTCTTCGTCGCCGAGGCCATGGGCGAACCGCTGGCGCTCGGCCAGCAGATCTCCCTCCTGGTCTTCATGATCATCGCCTCGAAGGGCGCGGCAGGCGTCACCGGCGCGGGCCTGGCCACCCTGGCAGGCGGCCTCCAGTCGCACCGCCCCGAACTCGTCGACGGCGTCGGCCTCATCGTCGGCATCGACCGCTTCATGAGCGAGGCACGCGCCCTCACCAACTTCGCGGGCAACGCGGTCGCCACGGTCCTGGTGGGCACCTGGACCAAGGAGATCGACAAGTCCAGGGTCGACGAAGTCCTGGCCGGCCGCCTCCCGTTCGACGAAAAATCCCTGACCGCCGACCCCCACACCGAACCCCCGTCCCCCGACACCCCCGGCCCGCGCGACGACGCGAAGCAACCCGCCGGCGTCTGACACGACGACACCCACACCCTCCAGGGGCGGAGCGCATGCGGCGCCCCGCCCCTGGAGCGCATCCACGCCCTACCGCAGCCGCTCGCCGGGCACCCGGTCCGCCCGCTGCTCAGCCGCGTACGAGGCAGCCCCCGCCCAAGACCACCGATGCCCGAAGGGCGAGGCGCAGGAGACGGGACTCACCGGCGGTCAGCCGCGTACGAGGCCCGGGTGGGTCGGAGGGGCCGCACCGGGTCGCTCCCCGCAGCGACAGGTGCCAACGCCGGCAGCCTCTTGACTGGTAGCCGAGGGCACATGCGTCGAGGAGACGACCCGGTGCGGCCCCGCCCCCCCCCCCCCCCCCCCCCACCCCCCCCCCCCCCGCGTGCCCCCCCCCCCCCCCCCCCCCCCCCCCCCCCCCCCCCCCCCCCCCCCCCCCCCCCCCCCCCCCCACCCCCACCCACAAACACCAGGCGACCCACCGGACACCAGCCCCGCCCCACCGGACCAGCCGGACCAGCCGACCCACCCGGCAACGTCAGCCCCCCGCCCCCGCACCCGTCACCACACAGGCCAACTCCGCCGCCCGCTCCGCCCCCACCCCCACCGTCGCCAGCACCGCCGCAATCGCCGCAGCCCCCGCCTCCCGAGCCGGCAGCGCGCCGTAATTCACCGCCTGCGTGATGCCGAACAGCGTGTGCTCGTGCAGATGCGCCAGCGCCAACGGCGGCAGGTCCGTATGGAAACACCCCTCCCGCAGCCCCCGCGCGATCAGCTGGGCGGCGGCCCGCCGCACCGGCTCCAGTCGCGCCCGGATCCCTTCGTCCGTGACGCTGCGCCGGGCGAGCGCGATCAGCAGCCGGTAGCGGTCGGCGACCTGCCAGACGGCGACGGTGGCGCGGGCCAGCGCGAGATCCGCGGGCAGCTCCGGATCCGTACCGCTGTCGAAGGCCGCCGCGACATCGGCGGTCGCACTGTCGGTCAGCGCGGTGACCAGCGCCTCCCGGTTGGGGAAGTGCCCGTAGACGGTGCGCCGCACCACGCCCGCGGCCCGCGCGATGCGGTCCATGCTCGCGTCCGGGTCCTGCAGGAGTTCGGTCAGCGCGATGTCCATGATCCGCCGCCGATTGGCGTAGGCGCGGCTGCTGGACGGACCGGTCGTCATGGGCTCCTCCTCGATGGCACCCCATTTTGCACGCCACTGTGCAATGACGTAAATTGCACAGCCCTGTGTAATTGCACAGTACTGTGCAAGATCGTCAAGGTGGAGTGTCATGGGAATGAAGCGGACCGGGACGCCGGTCGACACGGCCCGACCGGCCCCCGAGGAGGCAGGGCCCGCACGGGCGGAGTCCCAGCCGCCCTATCCGAAGCGCTGGTGGGCGCTGGCCGTCCTGTGCCTGAGCCTGCTGATCATCGTGATGGCGAACACCTCGCTCACCGTCGCCGCGCCCGCCATGACCGCCGACCTCGACCTCAGCAGCGCCGACCTGCAGTGGGTCATCGACGGCTACACCGTCCCGTACGCGGCCCTGATGCTGCTGCTCGGCGCGATAGGCGACAAGTACAGCCGCCGCGGAGCCCTCGTCCTCGGCCTGCTGGTGTTCGCCGGCGGCTCGGTGTCCGGTGCCCTCGTGGACAGTTCGGGCGGCGTGATCGCCTCCCGCGCGGTGATGGGCGTCGGCGCCGCCATGATCATGCCCGCCACCCTCTCGCTGCTGGCCGCCACCTTCCCGCGCCGTGAACGCGCCCTGGCCATCACCGTGTGGACCGCCACCGCCGGCCTGGCCATCGCTGTCGGCCCGCTGGTCGCAGGCGCGCTGCTCGAAAACCACGCCTGGTCCTCGTCGTTCCTGATCAACGTGCCGATCGCACTGCTCGGCATCATCGGCGCGCTCCTGGTGGTCCCGGCGTCCAAGGCGGGCCACCGCGAGCGCCTCGACCTCGTCGGCGGTCTGCTCTCCGTCGTGTGGACCGGCGCGCTGATCTACATGATCATCCAGGGGCCGCACTTCGGCTGGGGCACCGAAGCCGTCACCGCGGCGATCGTCGCGGCCGTCGGACTCCTCTGCTTCGTCCTGTGGGAGCTGCGCCACCCCCGCCCGGTGCTCGACGTCCGCCGCTTCGCGCGACGCGCCTTCGCCGGCTCCAACCTCGCCGTCGCGCTCTTCTTCCTCGCCGTGTTCGGCGCGTTCTACTACCTCACCCAGCACCTCCAGTTCGTCCTCGGTTATTCGCCGCTGGACACCGGTATCCGGATGCTGCCGCTGGCCGGCGCGGTGTTCGTGGGTGCGGCGCTGACCGGGTTCCTGACCCCGCGGCTCGGCATGAAGGTCACCGTCACGGCCGGCATGGTCGGCGGCACCGTCGCCCTCGCGCTGCTCACCAGGATCGACGCCGGGTCCTCCTACGCCGACCTGGTCGCCCCGCTGATCATCCTGGGCGTCGCCATCGGCCTGGCGCTCTCCCCGTGCACCGACGCGATCATGGGCGCCTTCCCCGAGGACCAGCTCGGCATCGGCGGCGCCGTCAACGACACCTCGCTGGAACTGGGCGGCTCCCTCGGCATCGCCATCCTCGGCTCCATCCTGGCCGGCACCTACTCGTCCGGGCTCGCCGACAGCGCCACCGCCGCTGCGGCCAAGGGCGGCCCGAAGCTCCCGGCCGACGCACTGTCGACCGCACAGGATTCGGTCGGCGCCGGCCTCGCGGTGGCCCAGGAGGTCGGCAAGCAGGCAGCCGCGGGCGCGGCGCCCAAGATGGGTGCCGAGCAGGCCAGGGCGTTCGGCATGGAACAGGCGGGCGCGGTCGCCGACGCGGTGCGCGGTGCGTTCGCCGACGCGGTCGCGCACACCAGCATGGTGGGCGCCGTCCTGCTCGGCGTCGGCACCGTCGTGGTGGCCTTCCTGCTGCCGCGACGTACCCGCCAGGCGGCGTCCGGCACCGTACCTTCCTCCGGCCCGCGCCCCTGACCTGCGGAGTTCTCCGCCGCCCGTGGATTGTCAGTGCCGGCTGGCACCATGCATGTGACGGAGCAACACCGGCCGCCGCGGGCAGCGGCGGGGGCGAACGAGGAGCGGGGCATGGGGACATGGGGGACGGATCCGTTCGGCGGCGATGCCGCGGCGGACTTCGCGGCGGGTCTCGCGGGGCTGCCGGAGAGCCGCCGGCTCTTCGCGGTCCGTACGGCGCTGACCGAGGCGGCGGAGGAACGGCGCTACCTGGAGGCGCCGGAGGGTGAAGTCGCCGTGGCCGCAGCCGCGTTGCTCGCCGCCGCCAGGCCGGGCGCCGCCCCCTCCACCCCGGCGCTCGGCCCCGGCCAGGCGATACCGGAGCCGTCCGAAGAACTGGCCGGGCTGGCGGTGCACGCCCTGGACCGGGTCCTCGCGCCCGATTCCGAACTGGCCGAACTCTGGGACGAGTCCGACGCCGGTCAGGAGTGGCGCGCCTCGGTGGCCGGCCTGCGGGCGGCACTCGGCCCCGCCGCAGAACGGGTCTGAGGCGGGGCCGGGTCCGAGACGGGGCCGGGTTCGAGGCGGGGCCAAGAGGCACCAGGACCGCGGGCAACGGGACGGCGCCACCGCGGACTTCGCGGCGCCGCCCCGGCGCGCCCGTCAGGCCGGCCGCAGCCAGAGGGTGGCCAGCGGCGGCAGGGCGGGCGTGAGGGAAGCGGCCCGGCCGTGCCAGGGCACGGGCTCGGGTGTCAGGAGGCCGGGGTTGGCGACGCCGCTGCCGCCGTAGCACGGAGTGTCGGTGTTCAGGACCTCACGCCAGGCCGGGACGTCATCGGGGACGCCGAGGCGGTAGGCGTGCCGGACCACGGGCGAGAAATTGCTGACGGCGAGGAGGGGGGATCCGTCGGTGGCGAAGCGGAGGAAGGCGAAGACGTTGTCGTCCCCGGCGTGCGCATCGATCCAGGAGAAGCCCGCCGGGTCGGTGTCCCGCTCCCACAGCGCGGGGGTGTCGCCGTAGCGCTGGTTCAGGTCGCGGACGAGGTCCCGCACCCCCCGGTGGTCGGGCTCCGCCGCGTACGAAGGGTCCAGCAGCCACCAGTCGGGGCCGTGGCTCTCCGCCCACTCCGCGCCCTGCGCGAACTCCTGCCCCATGAAGAGGAGTTGCTTGCCGGGGTGGGCCCACATGTAGCCGAGGTACGCGCGGTGGGTGGCCCGCTGCTGCCACCAGTCGCCCGGCATCTTGGACACCAGCGAGCGCTTGCCGTGCACGACCTCGTCGTGCGAGATCGGCAGCACGTAGTTCTCGGAATAGGCGTAGATCATGGAGAAGGTCATCTCGCCGTGGTGGTACTTACGGTGCACCGGCTCCTTGGAGACGTAGACGAGGGAGTCATGCATCCAGCCCATGTTCCACTTCAGGCCGAAACCCAGCCCGCCGACACCCCCGGGCCCTTTGTGATGCGTGGCGCGGGTGACGCCGTCCCAGGCCGTGGACTCCTCGGCAATGGTGACCACCCCGGGGCAGCGGCGGTAGACGGTCGCGTTCATCTCCTGGAGGAAGGCCACCGCGTCCAGGTTCTCCCGGCCACCGTGCTCGTTGGGTGTCCACTCCCCGTCCGTCCGCGAGTAGTCGAGGTAGAGCATCGAGGCCACGGCGTCCACCCGCAGGCCGTCGATGTGGAACTCCTCGCACCAGTACACGGCGTTGGCGACGAGGAAGTTGCGCACCTCGGTACGCCCGTAGTCGAACTCCAGCGTGCCCCAGTCCGGGTGCGCGGCCCGCGAGGCATCCGCCGGCTCGTACAACGGCCGCCCGTCGAACTCCGCCAGCGCCCAGTCGTCCCGGGGGAAGTGCGCGGGCACCCAGTCCATCAGCACGCCGATACCGGCCCGGTGCAGGGCGTCGATCAGGAACCGGAAGTCGTCAGGGGTGCCCATCCGGGCGGTCGGGGCGAAGAACCCCGTCACCTGATAGCCCCAGGACCCCCCGAAGGGATGCTCGGCGACCGGCATCAGCTCGACGTGCGTGAAGCCCAGATCCTTGACGTAGGAAGGGAGTTGAGTGGCCAGTTGCCGGTAGGTCAGCCCGGGACGCCAGGAGGGCAGGTGCACTTCGTAGACCGAGAACGGCGCCTCGTGGACGGACCGTGCGCCGCGCCGGGCCAGCCAGTCCGCGTCCTGCCACGCATGGTCCGACTCGTCCACGACCGAGGCGTTGGCGGGCGGGCACTCCGCCCGGCGGGCCATCGGGTCGGCGCGTACCGTCGGCGTACCGTCCGGCCGGGTGATCTTGAACTTGTACAGCTCGCCGGCGCCGATCCCGGGCAGGAACAGCTCCCAGACACCCGACGAGCCCAGTGAGCGCATCGCGCAGGCGGTGCCGTCCCAGAGGTTGAAGTCCCCGACGACCTGCACGCCGAGGGCGTTGGGCGCCCAGAGCGTGAAGCGGGTGCCGGTCTCGCCCTGGTGTTCCATGACGCGGGCGCCGAGCGCCCGCCAGAGCTGCTCGTGCCGGCCCTCGCTCAGCAGATGCAGATCGAGCTCCCCGAGCGCGGGCAGAAAGTGGTACGGATCCGGCACCGTCAGGGTGGTGTCCGGATAGGTGATCTGCAACGCGTAGTCCGGGACGGCGCGCAGCGGCAGCACGCCGGCGAACAGCCCGTCGCCCTCGGGGCGCAGCGCGGCGCGCAGCCCCTTGCCGACGACGGTCACGCCCGTCGCGTACGGCCGCAGCACCCGGAAGAGCACCCCGCCGCGCACGGGATGCGCGCCGAGCAGCCCGTGCGGATCGTGGTGTGCCCCGCCCAGCAGCCGGTCGCGGTCCTCGTCACAGAGCGGCTCGGCGGCCCGTACCCCGCGCCCGCCGTCCTCGGGCCGGGCGGCAGCCGTCCGCCCCGGCCGGGAAGCGGCCGGAGCCACCACGGAATCCGGCGGATCCACCACGGAATCCGGCGGCGGCACCGCGTCGCGCACCGGAGACACGGAGGGGACGGGAGGGGCGGCGGAGGCATCGGACGGGGCGGGAGCGGTCGCCTCCGCCGTGGCCGCGGTCTGTGCGGCCGAGGTCTGTGCGGCTGCGGCAGGGGCGGCTGGGGTCGGGGCGGTGGTGCGGCGGCGGGACGGCGGTCGGGCGGTCACGTGGGGGGCCTCCTCGGCGGGGCGTCGGACGGTCGGGACGGTCACCGGTGGTGCGGGGGCAGCGCCCCGCCGCCTATCGCGCCCACCACCACGCTCACTCCCGCCACCCCCTTCACGCCCGCCGCTCTCTTCGCCCCCTTCACCCCCTTCGCTCCGTTCACCCCCACCGCCCGCCCCCGTCCGCCGGCCGCCCGGCCCCCGCTGCCAGGCGGCGGACGGCGGCCATCGGGACGGGGAGCCAGTCGGGGCGGTGGCGGGCTTCGTAGAGCACTTCGTAGACCGCCTTGTCGGTCTCGTACGCGCGCAGCAACTCGGGCGCCGACCACGGGTCGAGCCCGCCGGCCTCGGCGTATCCGCGGCAGTAGGCGTCGCGGGTGCGGCGGGCCCACTCCAGCGACCAGGCGTCGCCGCCGGACGGGCCGCTGCGGGCCGCGTAGTCGAAGGAGCGCAGTATCGCCGCGACATCGCGCACCGCGGGCTGCGGCCGGCGCCGTTCGGCCAGCGGCCTGGCGGGTTCGCCCTCGAAGTCGATCAGCGACCAGCGGCCGTTGCCCGCCGAGCACAGCGTCTGTCCCAGGTGCAGATCGCCGTGGATGCGCTGGGCGGCCCAGCCGCGCCCGTCGTGTCCGACGGCGGCCAGCGCGTCGAACGCGGTGCGCAGCCGGGTGCGGTAGGGCTCCAGGGCGGGCACCGCGCGGACGGTGACGTCCAGCCGTTCGCTCATTCCGGCGGCGATCGACTCCAGTTGGGGGCGGCCAAGTTCGGCGGTGGGCAGCGTCTGCGCCAGCGCGGTGTGCACCTCGGCGGTGGCGTGGCCGAGGGCCCGCGCGGCGGGGGTGAAGTCGGTGCGGACGGCCAGCGCGGCGAGTGCCAGCTGCCAGCCGTCGGACGCGTCGGGCAGGTACGGCTGGAGCACACCGAGCGTGGTCGGCTCGTCGCCGGTCCCCGCGGGCCTGGCCTCGTACCAGGCGACGGGCGCCGGCACCCGCGGGCACTTGGCGTCCGCCAGCGCGCGGGGCAGCTCCAGATCCGGGTTGATGCCCGGCGTGATCTGCCGGAACACCTTGAGAATGAACGTATCTCCAAAGACGAGCGAGGTGTTGGACTGCTCCACGGCGAGCGGCCGTCCCGGCAGTCCCGCGGGGATGTCGGCGCCGGCCTCCCGGCAAAAGTGCAGCGCCCCGAACCGCCCCGGCAGCCGCAGGCGCTCCAGCAGCAGGCCGCACAGCCGGCCGTCCCGCAGCGCGTCGTACACCGCGCGGCCACGGAGCGGGCCGCCGGCCGGCCGGCCGATCAGCGCGGGGGTGAGCTGCGGCGGCAGCGCCGGGCGGACTCCCAGCAGCAGCTGGTAGCAGTCACTGTCGGCCGCGGGCGTAGGCGGCGCGGACTGCCGGGTGCGTACCAGGAGTTGGAGCAGACCGGGCTCGTCGCCGTCGGCGGCGCACGGCAGCAGTTCGGTCGCGGAGAGCAGGGTGAGGCCGGTGATCCGCCGTCCCTTGCCGGCGAACCAGCGCTGCCGCGGCACCCAGTCGGCGAGCAGCGGTGCCAGGGAGGGCAGCAGGTCGGGGGCGGAGGTGAGCGGTCGGTCGGCGGCATTTCCGGTGGCACGGGTCGAGGCGGTGTCCGACATGGCGTCGCGTCCTTTCCCCGGGCACACGACAGGATGCGCAAAGTGTCCCGGAATGCGGCCTGGTCTGTGCGGCGGCGCGGTGGGGGTACCCCCAGACGGAGTCCGGGGCGCCTGGCGGTGTGCGGGCGGGCGGTGGCCGCTGCTCCTGTGGACGGCAGGCCCCTGCTGTGACGGGTGGAAAGCCGCCGGAAAGGGGACGCCCGTACGCGCCGGGTGGCCGCGTACGGGCGGATGTGCCGGTGTCCCGCGCCCGGCGGGGCGATAGGGCCTGTCGTTCGGATCAGGCCCTATCCGGCGTTCTTGCGCAGCCGGAACCAGTAGAAGCCGTGGCCCGCGAGGGTCAGCAGGTACGGCAGCTGTCCGATGGCCGGGAAGTGGACTCCGCCGATCAGCTCCACCGGGTGGCGGCCACTGAAGTGCTGGAGGTCCAGCTCCGTCGGCTGGGCGAAGCGCGAGAAGTTGTGCACGCACAGCACCAGGTCGTCGTCGGCGCCGCCGGCTCCGGGCGACTCGCGGAGAAAGGCGAGCACCGCCGGGTTGGTGGAGGGGAGTTCGGTGTAACTGCCGAGGCCGAAAGCCGGGTTCTGCTTGCGGATCTCGATCATCCGGCGGGTCCAGTGCAGCAGCGAGGACGGCGAACTCATCGCGGCCTCGACATTGGTGACCTGATAGCCGTAGACGGGATCCATGATGGTCGGCAGTGAGAGCCGGCCGGGGTCGCAGGACGAGAATCCGGCATTGCGGTCCGGCGTCCACTGCATCGGTGTGCGGACCGCGTCGCGGTCGCCCAGCCAGATGTTGTCGCCCATGCCGATTTCGTCGCCGTAATAGAGAATCGGCGATCCCGGCAGGGAGAGCAGCAGGGCCGTGAAGAGTTCGATCTGGTTGCGGTCGTTGTCGAGCAGCGGGGCGAGGCGCCTGCGGATACCGATATTGGCCCGCATGCGCGGGTCCTTGGCGTACTCCGCGTACATGTAGTCGCGCTCTTCGTCGGTCACCATTTCGAGGGTCAGCTCGTCGTGGTTGCGCAGGAAGATGCCCCATTGGCAGCCGGACGGGATCGCCGGGGTCTTGGCGAGGATTTCCGATACCGGATAGCGGGATTCGCGGCGTACCGCCATGAAGATGCGGGGCATGACCGGGAAGTGGAACGCCATGTGGCATTCGTCGCCGCCGACGGAGTAGTCGCCGAAGTAGTCGACGACGTCCTCGGGCCATTGGTTGGCCTCGGCCAGCAGCACGGTGTCCGGGTAGTGCGCGTCGATCTCGGCGCGCACCCGCTTGAGGAAGCCGTGCGATTGCGGCAGGTTCTCGCAGTTGGTGCCTTCCTCGGCGTAGAGGTACGGCACCGCGTCGAGCCGGAAGCCGTCGATGCCGAGGTCGAGCCAGAAGCGCAGTGCGGAGATCATCTCCTCCTGGACCACCGGGTTCTCGTAGTTGAGATCCGGCTGGTGGGAGAAGAAGCGGTGCCAGAAGTACTGCTTGCGTACCGGGTCGAAGGTCCAGTTGGAGGCTTCGGTGTCGACGAAGATGATGCGTGCGTCGGCGTACTGCTTGTCGTCGTCGGCCCAGACGTAGTAGTCGCCGTACGGCCCTTCCGGGTCCGTGCGGGACTCCTGGAACCACGGGTGCTGGTCGCTGGTGTGGTTCATCACCATGTCGATGATGACGCGCATGCCGCGGTGGTGTGCGGCGTCGACGAATTCCACGAAGTCGGCCAGGTCGCCGAATTCGGGGAGTACCGCTGTGTAGTCGGCGACGTCATAGCCGCCGTCCCGCAGGGGGGATGTGAAGAACGGCGGGAGCCAGAGGCAGTCCACTCCCAGCCATTGCAGGTAGTCGAGTTTCGACGTGATGCCCTTGAGGTCGCCGACGCCGTCGCCGTTGCTGTCCTGGAAGGAACGCACCAGGACTTCGTAGAAGACGGCCCGTTTGAACCAGTCGGGGTCGCGGTCCTTTTCCGGGGTGTCCTCGAATGTGTCGTGAACGGGCTCATTGACGATCAATTGGGTGACCCTCCGATCGGTGAGGACGGTCGCAGGGACAGCACATGGGCGGGCGCCGGCGAGCGGCCCGGACCAAGGCGTACATAGTTGTCCCTGCCCCAGTGGTAGGTGTCGCCGGTGAGCTCGTCGCGCACCGGGAGGGATTCGTGCCTGCCGAGGCCGAGTTCCGGCATGTCCAACGACACCGTCGCCTCGTGGGTGTGGTGTGGATCAAGGTTGATCACGGTCAGGACGGTGTCCGCTCCACCGCCGTGACCTTCACGTTTGGAGAATGCGAGCACCGCGTCGTGGTCGGTGTGATGGAAGTGCAGGGACCGTAGTTGCTGGAGCGCGGGATGCCTGCGGCGGATGCGGTTGAGGGTGGTGAGGAGCGGGGCGATGCTGTCCGTGCCGCGGGCCGCGGCGGCCCAGTCGCGCGGCCGGAGTTCGTACTTCTCGGAGTGGAGGTATTCCTCGCTGCCCGGCGCGGCGGGGGTGGCCTCGCACAGCTCGTAGCCTGCGTAGACGCCCCAGGTGGGGGAGAGGGTGGCGGCGAGCACCGCGCGGATCTCGAAGGCGGTGCGCCCGCCGGTCTGGAGGTAACCGGACAGGATGTCGGGGGTGTTGACGAAGAAGTTCGGCCGCAGGTGCGCGGCGCTGTCCCGGGACAGCTCGGTGAGGTAGTCGGTCAGCTCCTGCTTGGTGTTGCGCCAGGTGAAGTAGGTGTACGACTGGTGGAAGCCGATCTTGGCGAGGGTGTGCAGCATCGCCGGGCGGGTGAACGCCTCGGCGAGGAAGAGGACGTCGGGGTCGGTGCGGGCGATGTCGCCGAGCACCTTTTCCCAGAACGGCACCGGTTTGGTGTGCGGATTGTCGACGCGGAAGATGCGGACGCCCTTGGCCATCCAGAAGCGCAGCAGCCGTGCGGTCTCGCGGACCAGGCCGCGGAAGTCGGTGTCGAAGGCGAGCGGGTAGATGTCCTGGTACTTCTTCGGCGGGTTCTCGGCGTGGGCGATGGTGCCGTCCGCGCGGTGGTGGAACCACTCGGGGTGCCTTTCGACCCAGGGATGGTCGGGCGAGCACTGCAACGCGAAGTCGAGGGCGACCTCCAGGCGCAGGTCGCGGGCGGTGCGGACGAAGTGGTCGAAGTCGTCGAAGGTGCCCAGGCCGGGGTGGAGCGCGTCGTGGCCGCCGTCGGGCGAGCCGATGGCCCAGGGGGAGCCGACGTCGTGCGGGCCCGCGGTCAGGGCGTTGTCGGGGCCCTTGCGGAAGGAGGTGCCGATGGGGTGCACGGGCGGGAGGTAGACCACGTCGAAGCCCATCGCGGTGACGGCGGGCAGCCGTTCGGCCGCGGTGCGCAGGGTGCCGCCGACGAGGGTGCCGTCCGGCGCGGTGGTGGCGCCCTCGGAGCGCGGGAACAGCTCGTACCAGGAGCCGTACAGCGCGCGGCGGCGTTCGACGACCAGGGGCATCGGGCGGGAGACGGTGAGGAGTTCGCGCAGCGGGTGGCGGTCGAGCGCGTCGGTGACGTCGGGGGAGAGGGCGGCGGCGAGGCGGGTGGCGGCGGGCAGCGCGGTGTCGCGCAGGGTGTCGACGGCGCCGAGCACCGGCTCGCGGCCTTCGCTCTTGGGGACATCGTTCGCCGCCCGCTCCAGGAGGGCCGCGCCCTCGGCGAGGACCGTTTCGGTGTCGATGCCGGCCGGGATCTTGACGGCGGCGGTGCGGCGCCAGGTGGTGACCGGGTCCGACCACGCCTCCACGGTGTACGTCCAGCGGCCCTCGACGTCCGGGGTGACCTCGGCGCTCCAGCGGTCGGTGCCGGGGCCGTGTTCGCGCATCGGTGTCCAGGGGCCGCAGCGTCCCGCGGGGTTGCGCAGGACCACGTTCGCCGCGACCGCGTCGTGGCCCTCGCGGAAGACGGTGGCCGAGACGGCGAAGGTCTCGCCGACCACCGCCTTGGCCGGGCGGCGACCGCAGTCGATCTGCGGGCGGATGTCCAGGACAGGGATGCGACCGATCATGGGATCACCAGAGAGTTGTCATGCTTTAGGGAATTTTGTCCTTTCTATCCGGTTCATCGGGATGTGGCGGGAGGCGGGCATCGGGGGACCGGTGCCCTTCACTCGGTTGGCGGGCGGAGGGCGGCGTTGCGTCGGCGGGCACGACGAAGGGCGGTGCCCGAAAACGGCGGACGGCCGGGGATCTCTCCCCGGCCGTCCGCCGGATTCCGACACCGCCCACGCTCCGGGTCACGTCACGGATGCTCCGGAGCGGCCGGTGGTCTTCCGAACACCGTGGTGTGCGGCGTTACTTGACGGCGACGCCGTTCCACGCGGCCTCGACACCCTTGACCTCGGCGCTGCCGGCCTTGTACAGGTCGGTGGCGGCCTTGACGGTCGCCTCGCGGGCGGCCTTGTAGTCGGTGTTCGAGGTCATGTACTCGGTGAGCGCCTTGAACCAGATCTTCTCGGCCTTGTCCCGGCCGATGCCCTCGACCTTCGAGCCGTCGGCCGTCGGGCTGTCGTACTTCACGCCACCGATCTCCTTGGCGCCGCTGCCCTCGGACAGCAGGTAGAAGAAGTGGTTGGCGACACCCGACGAGTAGTGCGGGTCGAGACCACCGGTGCTGGAGTCCCAGTTGTCCTGCGACTGGCCGTCCTTGGAGGGCTTGTCCATGTAGCGCAGCGGGGTGCCGTCACCGTTGATGTCGATCTTCTCGCCGATGAGGTAGTCACCCGGGTCGGACTTGTTGTTCGCGTAGAACTCGACCGAGGTGCCGAAGATGTCCGATGTGCCCTCGTTGAGGCCGCCGGACTCACCGCTGTAGGTGAGGTTGGCGGTGGCGGAGGTGACACCGTGCGACATCTCGTGCGCCGCGACGTCGATGGCGGTGAGCGGGGCCTTGTTGCCCTCGCCGTCGCCGTACGTCATGCAGAAGCAGCTGTCGTCCCAGAAGGCGTTGACGTAGTTGTCGCCGTAGTGGACGCGCGAGGAGGCACCCTTGCCGTCGCCCTTGATGCCGGTGCGGCCGTGCACCTCCTTGTAGTAGTCCCAGGTCTCGGCCGCGCCGTAGTGCGCGTCGACGGCCGCGGTCTGCGGGTCGTCGGGCTTGCCGGTGCCCCAGTTGTCGTCGTCGTCCGTGAACGCCTTGCCCTCGCCGTCCTCGGCGTTCTCCAGGTTGGTGGTCTTGTGGCCACCGCGCCCACCGTCGGTCAGCGTGTAGCCGCTGCCCTCCTTGGTGGTGCCGAGCTCAACGCTGCCGCTGAACTCGCTCTCGCCCTTGCCGGTGTGGATCTCGTCGTACTGGAAGAGCTTCTTGCCGCTGTTGGCGTCGGTGATGACGTGCAGCCGGCTGGGGGTGCCGTCCTTCTGGACGCCCTTGACGACCGTGTCGTACGCCAGGACCGGCGAACCGGAGGCGGCCCAGACGACCTTCTTCGCGGCCTGCGCGCCGGTCTGCTTCGCGCTGATGGACTTGGCGGCGGTGCCGTGCGCGCTCTTCGCGGCGGCGGACGCGGCGATCTTCGGCGTGAGGGAGGCGACCTTGATGGTCTTCTGCGTCGACTTGGTGGTGCTCTTGATGGCGCCGCCCTTGGCGGTGTGCACGACCATGTCGCCGCCCAGCACCGGGAGTCCGGCGTAGGTGCGGTCGAAGCGGGTGTGGGTGGTGCCGTCGGCGTCCTTGATGACGTCCTTGACGACCAGCTTCTCCTGCGAGCCCAGGCCCAGTTCCTTGGCGGTCTGCGCCTTGGTCGCGCTCGCGTCGCGGAGCAGCTCGGCGCGGTGCGAAGCGGTGAGCTTCAGGGGGGCACCGCTCTGGTCGGTCTGCGCGGGCGATGCGCCTGCGCTGCCGGCGGTGATGCCGGCGGCGAGCAGGGCCGCGGCGGCGACGACGGTACCGGTAATGCGGGTCTTACGGGATATGCGGGGGGTCACGCGTGCTCCTTCAACTTTGCCAAGTGGTGGGGGTGCAAAGCGATGCGGGTGTGACGTGCGTCGGGAAGACTGCCATTCGAACGCGTGCATGTCAGGAGGGCCGGGCAAGGTTGGCCGAAAATCGTCCGTAGAGAGAAGATCGCTGTCCGTATAACGGAGTCGGGCGCCGCCTCCGACATTCCGGAAGCGGCGCCCAACTCGCTGTTCGTGCAGTTCAGTTGTGGTGTGCCGGCGGTCGGGCCTCAGGACTGCCACACCGAAGTGGCCGCCCGGTGCCGTCGCACCGTCAGAACGTCAGCTTCCAGCCGTTGAGCGTGCCGGAGTCGTAGCGGTACAGATCCTGCACCTTCAGCTTCCAGGTGCCGGTGGCGGCCTGCGCCGAGGCGTTGACGGTGTAGGTCTGCTTGACGTCGGCGGCGCCGTCCGACGTGCTCGCGTTCTTCAGCCGGTAGCTCGAACCGTCAGGACCGATCAGGTCGATGACGAGGTCACCGCGGTAGGAGTGGGTGATGTCCACCGACACCTTCAGGCCGCTGGGCGCCTTGCCCGCCCGGCTGACCGTGATCGGCGAGGTCACCGCCGCGCCGCCGTCCGGGATCCGCACCGCGCCGGTGCTCTCGTAGACGTTGTCGCCGCCGGGGTCGGTGCCGTCGCCGACCCGGGAGCCGACGTTCACCGCGGCCCAGGTGTTGGCGACGGTGTTGTACGACGCGCTGCCCTGGCCGAACAGGTCGGCCGCGGCCTTCAGGGTGGCCGTACGGGCCGCCGCGTAGTTGGTGCTGGCGCTCATGTACTGGCTGAGCGCCTTGAACCACACCTTCTCGGCGTTGGCCCGCCCGATGCCGGGAACCGGCTTGTTGTCGTAGGTCGGGCTGTCGTAGTGCACGCCGCCGATGTCCTTGGCGCCGCTGCCCTCGGACAGCAGGTAGAAGAAGTGGTTGGCGACGCCTGACGAGTAGTGGACGTCCTTGTTGCCGACGCTGCTCGACCAGTAGTCGGCCGACGCGCCGTCCTTGGAGGGCTTGTCCATGTAGCGCAGCGGGGTGCCGTCGCCGTTGATGTCGATCTTCTCGCCGATGAGGTAGTCGCCCGGGTCCTCGGCGGTGTTGGAGTAGAACTCCACCGCCGTACCGAAGATGTCGGACGTCGCCTCGTTCAGGCCGCCGGACTCACCGCTGTAGATGAGCCCCGCGGTCGCCGCGGTCACGCCGTGCGACATCTCGTGGCCCGCCACGTCCAGCGCCGTCAGCGGGCTGGCGTTGCCGCTGCCGTCGCCGTACGTCATGCAGAAGCAGCTGTCGTCCCAGAAGGCGTTGACGTAGCTGTTGCCGTAGTGGACGCGGGAGTACGCCGCGACGCCGTCACCGCGGATGCCGGTGCGGCCGTGCACGTTCTTGTAGTAGTCCCAGGTCTCCTGGGCGCCGTAGGCGGCGTCCACGGCGGCGGTCTGGGCGTTCTGCGGTGTGCCGTCGCCCCAGGTGTCGTCCGTGTCGGTGAACAGGGTGCCGGTGCCGAACGAACCGTGGTTGAGGTTGTAGGTCTTGTGCCCGCCGCGCCCGTTGTCGGTCAGCGTGTACGAGGATCCCGAACCTGACGTGCCCAGCGTGACCTTGCCGCTGTACTCGCTGTTGCCGATGCCGTTCTCGATGCCCTGGTACTGGAAGATCCGGGCGCCGGTGGTGGCGTCGGTGATGACGTGCAGCGCGTTGGGCGTGCCGTCGTCCTGGAGGCCGCCGACCACGGTCTCGTACGCCAGCCGCGGGGTGCCGTCGGCGGCCCAGACCACCTTGCGCGGCGCCTGGTCGGCCTTGGTCTTCTCGGAGCCCTGCGCCTGCGCGGACTTGACGGCCTTGGACGCGGCGGCGGACGGCGTGACCTTCGCGGTCGTCGTCGGGACCGTCAGCTTGGCGCGCAGCGGCTGGGTGACGCTCCTGACCGCGCCGGCCTTGCTCTCGTGTACGACCAGGTCGCCGCCGAGCACCGGAAGTCCGGCCCAGGTGCGTGCGTAGCGGGTGTGGGTGGTGCCGTCGGCGTCCTTCGAGACGTCCTTGACGAGCAGTTTCTCCTGGGCGCCGAGCTTCAGCTGCTTCGCCGTCGCCGAGGTGGCGGCGCCGGCGTCCCGTATCAACTTGCCGCGCTGGGACGGGGAGAGCGGGGCGGGCAGGGCGCCAGGGGCCGGCTTGGCGTGCTCGGTGCCGGGCTGCGGGGTGGCTGCCGTGCCGGTGCCGGCCTGTACGCCGACGGCCAGCATCGCCGTGACGGCGACCAGTGCGCCGGTCGCTACGGCGCGCCGATGGGGGGTGCGTCTCACGCTGACTCCTTCTGCTGGGCTGCGGCGGAGTGGCCGCTGCCGAGGGGGACCGGGCGGCGGGAGGCCGTCCGGGCAGAGCGAGGCAGAACACATGGAGCGTGTGGGGGGAGACGTGGTGCCGACTGCCGCGCGGGTGAGCCGTGGGGTCCGCGTGGCGGCTGCGGGGAAGAGTCCCACCGTCCCGGCGTCGTTGTCAGGGTCTCTTCAACTAAATGGCCGGAAAACGTCCGTTGCTCGGAATTCACCTCCGGATTACGGACAGATCGCGGGAAAACGCGGCGGGGGAGCCGGTTCCTCAGACGCGCGGCGACGGCAGCTCGCCGTCCCCGTGCCAGGAATGCCACAGGGCCGCGTAGGCACCTTCGGCCGCCACGAGCGCGTCATGGGTGCCCAGCTCGGCCAGCCGGCCCGCCTCCATGACCGCCACCCGGTCCGCGTCGTGCGCGGTGTGCAGCCGGTGCGCGATGGCGATGACCGTACGGCCCTCCAGCACGGCGGCCAGCGCACGCTCGGCGTGCCGGGCGGTCCGCGGATCCAGCAGCGCCGTCGCCTCGTCCAGGATCACCGTGTGCGGATCCGCCAGCAGCACCCGCGCCAGCGCGAGTTGCTGGGACTGGGCGCCGTCCGGGCGGAAACCGCCGGCCCCCAGCTCGGTGTCCAGGCCCGCGGGCAGCCGCGCCGCCCAGTCCGCGCCGACGGTGGCGAGCGCGGCGCGCAGCTCGGCGTCGGCCGCGGCCGGGGCGCCGATCAGCAGATTGTCCCGGACCGTCCCCAGGAACACATGGTGCTCCTGGGTCACCAGGACGACCTGCCGCCGCAGGACTTCGGGCGCAAGACCGGCGACCGGCACCCCGCCGACCGTCACCGAACCGCCGCTCGGCGCGTCCACCCCGGCGAGCAGCCTGCCAAGCGTGGACTTGCCCGCGCCCGAAGGGCCGACGAGCGCGAGCCGTTCGCCCGGCCGCACACTCAGGTCGACGCCGCGCAGCACCTCGTCACCGGAGCCGCCGGGGTAGGCGTAGCGCACGCCGGTGACGTCGATGCGGTCGGCGGCCCCGGCACAACCGTACGGGCCGTCGCGGCCGTCGCGGTGGCCGTCGGCCGGCGAGGGCGACGGGACCTGCGGGGCACGGCGGGCGGTACGGGACGGGCCGGGCTTCCCGGAAGCCGTGCCGTCCGCGGCTTCCATGGCCGCGCCGACACCCTCGACCCGCGCGAACGCGGCGCCGCTGCTCTGCAGTTGCTCCACCCAGAGCAGGACGGTGTCCAGTGGCGCCGACACCTGCCGCAGATACAGCGCGGCCGACACCACCACCCCCAGGCTCACCACCCCGGAGCCGTGCAGCGCCCCGCCCGCCAGCAGCACCCCCACGACCGGTACCGCGTACGAGGCGTCCACCGCGGGAAACAGGACGCTGCGCAGGAACAGCGTCCGCAGCCGGGTGCGCCGGCAGCGCTCGACCGCCTCCTGGCAGGCCGCCGCACGGCGCTCCTGAAGGCCGAGCGCCTCGACGGTCCTGGCGCCGGCCGCCGTCGCGGCCAGCAGCTCGGCCAGCGCCGACTGGGCCGCGCCCTCCGCCAGATACGCCTCCCGCGCCCGGCGCAGATACCAGCGGACGGCGAACCAACTGCCCAGCAGACCAAGGCCGCAGGCGCCGAGCAGCGGATCGAGCAGCACCACGGCACCGAGCAGGAACAGCGCCTGGACCGCGGCGACCGACACCTCGGGCGCCGCGTCGCGCAGCGTCCTGCCGACGGTGGCGACATCCGTCGTGCCGCGCGCCGTCAGATCTCCGGTACCCGCCCGCTCCACGACCGCGGCGGGCAGCGCCAGCGCGCGGTCGACGAACTCCGTACGCACCCGGTCCAGCGTCCGCTCGCCGAACCGGTGGCCGACGTAGCGCGCATACCGCGCCAGCAGCAACTGGGCCACCGCGCAGACCAGGAGCACCAGCGCCAGCCGGTCCACCACGCCCACTCCGCCACCGGCCCGCACGGTGTCGACGATCCTGCCGAGCAGCCAGGGACCGGCGAGACCTGCCGCCGCCGCCAGTGCGTTGAGGGCGAGCAGTGCGGCGAAGGCACGGCCGTCCCTGCGGACGAGTCCGAGCGCGGCGCGCCGGGTCCTGCGCGGCCCCGCCACCGGCAGCGCGCCCTCGGGTGCGGTCTCCTGGCCGCCGCTCACCTGGCCTCCTCGACCTGTACGCCGTCCGGTTCCGCGGCCCCGGCGTCGTCATCGCCGCGCGCCACCAACCTGCGGTATTCCGGCTGCGACGCGAGGAGTTGACGGTGGCTGCCGACCGCCGCGACCCGGCCGCCGACCAGGTGGTACACGGTGTCGGCGCGGTCGAGCAGCAGCGGCGACGTGCTGGTGACGACGGTCGTGCGGCCCGACCTCGCGGCGTGCAGCCGGGCGGCGATGGCCGCTTCGGTGTGCGCGTCGACGGCCGACGCCGGTTCCACGGCGAGCAGCACCTCGGGGTCGGCCAGCAGCGCCCGCACCAGCCGGATGCGCTGCCGCTGCCCACCGGAGAGATTGCGTCCGCCCGCCGCCACCGGCGAGTCCAGACCGTCCGGCAGTCCGCGCACGATGTCTTCGGCGACGGCGGAGTGCAGGGCATCGGCCACGGCCGCCGCGTCCCGCCCGCGACGTCCCGAGACCACCTCGCGCAGCGTGCCGGCGAACAGCTCCGCCTCGTTGTCGGCGACCAGGATCCGCTCGCGCAGCCGCGCGCGGCCGACACCGTCGATGCGTACCGCGCCCCACGTGGCGGCCGAGTCCGCGAAGCCGCCGAGCCGGTCGATCACCGCGGCCGAATCGGCGGGACGTGCCGCGGCCAGCACGGTCAGCTCCCCGGGCACCACCTCGACACCCGACTCCGGATCGCGCAGCGCGGACGGCACCGCGGGACCGTCAGGCGTGCCGCCGCCGGGCCCGCCGTCGGCCGGCGGTTCCAGGTCCAGGAAACGCGTCACCCGGCGGGCGGCGACCAGGCCACGGGTGAGGTCGTAGCCCCCTTCGATGAAGAACGTCACCGGGATCACCAGCGCCGCCGTATAGCCGTACACGGCGACCAACTCGCCGACGCTCAGCGTGCCTTGGGCCGCCATCCGGGCCGCGAGCCAGGTCACGGCGGCGAGGAACAGGGTCGGCAGGCCCACTCCGAGCGCCTGGATCCAGCTGGTCACCGCGCCGACCCGGTACCCCTCGGCGCGCAGCGCGTCCGACTCCCGGCGGTACCGCGCGGCGAACGCCTCCTTGCCGCCGAGCCCGCCCAGCACCCGCAGGCCGCCGACCAGGTCCGTCAGCCGCGCGGCCAGACCGCTCTGCCGTTCGCGGTAGCGGGACTCGGCGCCCTGCAGCCGCCCCAGCAGCGGCCCCACCAGCACCGCGAGCAGCGGCACTCCCAGCAGCACCAGCACGGCGAGCAGCGCCGACACCGACAGCAGCAGGACGGCCACCACCCCGTACGCGAGGACGGCGCCGACGCCTGGCCCGGTCAGGGTCAGCGTCTGGCTGATCACGGCGACGTCCCCGATGCCGATGGTGACCACCTCGCCCGCCGTCGCTCTGCGCGGCAGCGCGGCGCCCAGCCGCAGCGTGTGCGCCACGACGACCCGCACCGTACGGAAGGTGGCGTCCATCCGGATCTTGGTCATGGTGCGGTGCCGCATGATCGCGAGGAAGGCGTTCAGCACCCCGGTGGCCAGCAGGACACCGCTCCAGCCGAGCAACGGCCCCGTCCTGCCGGGCGCCAGGCCCTCGTCGATGGCGCGGGACAGCACGTACGGCGGCAGCATCAGCCCGACCATCCACAGGCTGCCGAACGTCGCACCGGCGGCGACGCGGCGCGGCTGGCTGCGGGTCAGCCACCACAGATAGCGCGCGGGGCCGCGGTGGTCGGGCACGTCGGGGCCCGCCGCCCCACGGCCGGATATGCCCGGTTCCGGCGCGTCCCACAGGTCCGATGCAGGGGCGTTCATGCCCGCACCCTATGCGAGGCGATCCGCCGCCAGGAGGGGCCGGGTCAGCGCTTGACGGCCCGCAGGATCACGAACTTCGGGTCGGAAGCGACCACTTCGCAGTTGCCGAACAGGCGGCGCAGCCGTACGTGGTAGCCGAGGTGACGGTTGCCGATGACCCACAGTTCGCCGCCGGGGCGCAGCGCGGCCCGCGCCCCGCCGAACATGCTGCGGGCGGTCGCGTCGGACGTCGCGCGATGGCTGTGGAACGGCGGGTTGTTGAGGACCAGGTCCACCGAACCGGCCGGCACCTGCGACAGCGCGTCGCCGACGACGAACTCGGCCTTCGCGGTGGCAGGCGCGTTCGCCGCGAAGGTGGCCCGCGCCGACGCCACCGCCGAGAACGACTCGTCGATGAAGGTCACTTCGGCCCCGGGGTCGGCCAGCGCCATCGCGGTACCGACCACGCCGTTGCCGCAGCCGAGGTCCACCACCCGTCCCGCGCCCCGGCCCGCGGGCAGGTGCGCCAGCAGGAAGCGGGTGCCGATGTCGAGCCGGTCGGCGCAGAAGATGCCGGCGTGATTGGTGACCGTACGGCCCGAGACGACCCCGACGTCCGCGGGCAGCGGATAGCTGCGCGGCCAGGAGCTGGGGACGCGGGGGAGCCCGGGGTCGGGGGTGCAGAAGATCAGCCGCGCCTTCTTGACGGCGAGGGAGGTCCTGGTCGGCCCGATGATCTGCTCGAACAGCTTCAGGGTCGAGGTGTGGATCTCGGTGACCATGCCCGCGCCGACGACGCGGGTACCGGCGTGCACGGCGGGCGCCAGCCGGCGCAACTGGTCCTCCAGCAGTGCGAGGCTCTTGGGCACACGGACCAGCAACAGGTCGATCCGCTCCGGCGGAGTGTCCAGCACGGAGTGCAGTCCCACCGCCTCCGGGTCGACGCCGCTGCGCCGCAGGTTCGCCGCCGTCGCCCGCTGCGTGAGATACGAGTCGGTGATCTGCACGGGACGCCGGGCGGCCAGCGCGGTCGCCAGGGCGCCCCACCGATCGCCGAGTACGACGGTGGCGCCGGTGCCGGTACCGGGCTCGGTTCCGGCCGCCGCCCCGGTTCCGGTCTCGGCCTCAACCTCGGCGAGGTGCTGGAGCAGGTACGCGTCGGCGGCGTCCCAGGCGCGGAGCGTGTCGCGGGGGTCCTCGGGGAAGCGGCTGAGGTCGAACGCACCCCATGACGTCGTGAAACGGTTCATCGTGGACTCAGGCTAGCCGAGAGCGGTACGGGCACGCGGCGGGGCCGTCGGCTGCCCGTGGCAGCCGCTCAGCGGCGCTGCGACTCGGTCCCGTGCCGGAGGCCGGCGGGCAGGGCTACCGGGGCGGTGTCCTACTTCAGGGGTGCACCGGTGTGCCGCTGCTGTGCCGCGGTGAGGGCGCGGACGACGAAGATGGCGGTCAGCGCCGCGCCGACGACGGCGGCGTCGGACGCCAGGAGCGGCGAAACGCGCTCGTAGGCGCGGGCGATGACGCCGTCCGTGGAGTCCGTGGAATTCAGGCCGAGACCGCTCAGCACGCCGACCAGCCACAGGCCCCACCACCAGTTCACGACGCGCGGCAGCCGCTCGTCCGGGGCGCTCGCACGGTGGATGTCGACGATGATGCCGCGGGGCAACCACAGGTTCGCGATGGGCACGATCCAGCCCGCGTAGAGCCATGGCAAGGCATAGCGCGGGGGCTTTCCCGAGAGGGCGCGGGCGTTGGCCTGGACGCGCAGCAGCCAGATCAGGAACGTGAGCGCGCAGAGCACCGTGGCGGCGTCTCCCAGGGTGCTGACGAAGTGGTAGGCGTTCTCCAGTGAGGTCAGCGGGCGGTGTCTGCCGTCGCCCTGGTCCGGCGGCCCGGAAGCGGGCATCCCGGACATGGCGAGCCGGATCTGCCACGCTCCCCGGAGCCCCCAGGCGGCTGCGGCGAGGGCGAGGGCGGTGGTGGCGCAGCGGGCCGCTCCGCGGACCGGCTGCAGGGACGGCGACGCTATGTGATCGTTCACCGGGTCATCCTGGCGCACGCGAGGGCGGGTACGCCAGGCAGGGGCAGCACGCCTGCCCCGTCGGCCGGTTGACGCGTGACGTGCCCGGATGCGGACCTGTGCGGGCCGCGCGGCCCGTACCGCTCGCACCGTGCCGCCATAGACTTGAGGGGCCGGGCCGGGGGACGGGGAACCGAGGGCTCGGGACCGGGGAGGCCACCCCAGGAGGACGCGATGTTGCGGCACACCCGACTGGCCGGGGAATCGGCGGACTACCTCGCCGCCCGCGAAGAGTTGCGCCGGGCCGAGACCGACCTCATGCGCCACCGCGAGCAGGTCGCGGCACGGCGACGGGCACTTCCGCAGGGGCCGCCCGTCGACGACTACGTCTTCACCGAGGGCCCCGTCGGACTCGACGCCGGTGACACACCGGTCCGCGAGGTCACCCTGAGCGGTCTTTTCACCGCCCCGGACCGTCCGCTGATCGTCTACCACTTCATGTACGGCAAGCGGCAGACCGAGCCCTGCCCGATGTGCACCCTGTGGATCGACGGCTTCCAGGGCATCGCCCACCACGTCGCCCGCAACGCCGACTTCGTCATCGCCGCTGCCGCCGAACCGCCCGTCCTGCGGCAGCACGCCCGCAACCGCGGCTGGTCCCGGCTGCGGCTGCTGAGCTGCGGCGACAGCAGGTTCAAGTACGACCTGGGCAGCGAGGACGAGGACGGCGAGCAGGACTCCACCGTCTCCGTCTTCACCCGCGACGAGGACGGCACGGTCCGCCACCGCTACTCCGCCCACCCCCGCATGGCCGACGACATCGACGAGCGCGGCATCGACCTCCTGGCGCCCGTCTGGCACCTCCTCGACCTGACCCCGCAGGGCCGCGGCGACTGGTACCCGAGCGTCGGCTACTGACCTCCGCGCGAGGTGGACGGCCGGACGGTCATGGGCGCGGCGCGGAGGGGAAGGATTGTGTGGCTTGCGCGCGCGGGAACGGCTTCTTGATCGAATTCATGGGAACTGATCTTTTCGGCTCGTTCGCACGCGCAGGGGAACGGCCGAAAACTGCGTATACGCCGTAACGGGCCGTTGTCACCATGAGCGCTGTTCTGTCAGGCTGCTCACCAGTTTCCGCTGATTCCATTGAGGCGCTTCATTGCCGAACGGCAGGGGATCTTCATGCTTTTGTCGGGATCGGGTACTGCCGTATTGCGTTCACAGGAGGCATCGAGCTGGCTGCTCAGCGAGCTGACCAGCAATGGCCGAATTCCCTTCCGGCTCGCCTGCCGCAGATTGACGGTGTGGGAGGCGCTGCTCGTCCAGTACGTGCTCGGCAGGACCGACGTCGAATGCGTCGCGGACCCGGATCCCGGCGCCGGCCTCATCCCGGTGACCCGCTCCGCCCTCTTCGGTATTTCCTTCTGGAAGCCCGGTGAGCTGGGGGAATCCGCTCCGGAGCCGCTTGCCTGGATGCGTGTGCCGCCCGAAGTTCTCGACATGGTCGACGAGGAGGCGCGGTCCGCCCAGGCGCGGGAAGCCGCCGCATTCCACGAGGTCGACGCCATACTCCGCAGTTGGGAGGACAAAGGGGAACTCGATCACCGGCTGATCCGGCTGGCCGATTGGGTCGAACGCGTCGAGACGGTTTACATATTCGTGGGACGCGAGGTCTTCTCGAAGTCCGACGCCGGCAGCAACACCTTGACGCGGGAAGGCCGCCTGTCGAATCTTCGGCAACGCCCCGTCGAAACCTGGCACCGGGCGGACCGGTTATTCGTCGTCCTCGCGCACTGCCTGTTCAACAGCGGCCGTTCCGTCCGATTCGAGGAGTTCAACGGAGTGCAGCTTTCGGCGACCGGGCTCCGCCAATATCTGCTGGACCGCCATGCGCATTACTGCGCCGCAATCGGACGCCCGCCGCACAATCCCGGCGGTATGCCGCTGCTGGATCTCGCCGATGAGGTCCGCGCCCTCCAGAGCGAGGTCGACCGGCACTCGCACCTCATGCGCTACCGCCGCATCAACGGCCTGACCTTCGCGAAGAACGAGTACCTGACCGACTTCCCGCAGCCACGCGATCCGCACGCCCTGCCCGAGCTGATCGCCCGCCACGGCCGCGCCCACCTGGGCGTCGAGCCGACCGGACGGGTACGGGACGACCTGCGCTCCCTCGCCGTCGCGGCCATCCTCCGCGACGCGCAGACAGCCGCGGACGACGGGCCCCGGGCCGGGCACGGTGCCGTCGGGGAACTCCTCGCCGCCCTCGTGCTCTCCGCCGTGCACGCCACCGATTCCGACTACGGCATGAGCAGTTCCGTCCGCGACCTCGCACGGCTGCGCGGCGCCGGGCCCGGCGGTCCCGACGGGGTGCTGGAACTCAAGAAGGCCGACTTCCTCTGCTGCTGTCTGCCCCACCCCACCCGCATGGCAGGGGACGGCGACGAAACCGCCCGCATCCTGTGGCGGGCCGCCCAGCGCATGATGTACAACCGCTGGCACTTCGCCCCCGGCGAATTCGACCGCGAAGCCATTCCCGAGAAACGGCACTACTTCTTTCCGCCGCAGGTGCCCGACATCACCGAACACGCCGAGCACCACCACGGCGGCCACACCGCCTCACGGGTGCGCTTCTCCATCCGCGCCCCCGGCGCCCAGGCGTGGCACCCGCCGTTCACCGTCTTCGGCCACGGCTTCCGCGGCTGCTACGACATCCGGCTGGTCCGCACCGACCGCCCGGCCTACACCCTGCGAGAACTCCAGGAGGCCGTCCGCCACTGCTCGCTCGTCGACGAACTGTGGCGGACCCTCGCGGACGGCGTCGAGCACGGCACCCTGCCCGTGAGCCCGATGGGCGGCTTCGACCGCGACTGGTACCTGTCGCGGGGGTGGGAGCGGCTGGACGCGTACCCCCTCGGCACCGGGGCCCTGCCCGTACCCGGCTGACCGCCGCCGCGCTCCCGGCGGCACCGC
Organism: Streptomyces sp. NPDC048644; assembly: GCF_043199105.1. Lineage (NCBI taxonomy): Bacteria > Bacillati > Actinomycetota > Actinomycetes > Kitasatosporales > Streptomycetaceae > Streptomyces > Streptomyces sp. NPDC048644. Next base: position 109,083 of record NZ_JBICVO010000004.1, on the reverse strand, counting down.
TGCGGCCCGACACCACGGCGCGCGACCGTGCCCGCCCGCCGCCACCTTCCGAGGAGGAACACCCGTATGACCGAGCAGACCGCGGGCCAGGACCAGGGCCCTCCCGTACCGGTCGCCGACGTCGTCAACACCGTCGCCGGGACCGTGTGCCGGGACACCCGGCACCGCATCCACTACCGCGAGGACGGCGAGATCCGCTCGCTGAGCCTCGCCGACCTCGACGCGGCTGCCGTCCGGGTGGCCGCCCGGCTCCACGCGCTCGGCATCCGCGCCCGCGACCGGGTCGGCGTCATGGCGCCCAACCGGATCGAGTGGGTGCTGCTCGACCTCGCCGCGCTCAAGCTCGGCGCCGTGACCGCCGGAATCGAACCGGACCGCCACCAACCCGCCGCCGTACTCGCCGAGTTCGGCCTCGGCCTGCTGTTCACCGGTGACCCCCACCACGTCGGCGACGCCTCAGGCGCGTTGGTGCACGACATCGCGCAGGTCCACGCCTGGGCCTTCGACGCCGCCGGCACACCGGCCGACGCGCCCGCGCTGCCGCCCCACCCCGGCTACGATCCGGCCGACATCTGCGCGGTCAAGCAGACCTCCGGGAGCACCGGACCGCCCAAGGGCATCGAGGTCACCGTCGCCAGCGTCAACCGGTCGCTGGCCGCCGTGCAGGAGATGTTCGACCACCGCGACGGCGACAACCTGCTGGTCTTCCTGCCCGTCCGGTTCCTCCAGCAGCGCTACTGGATCTACTCGGCCCTCGCACACGGCCACGACGTCACCCTCGCCGACCGGGTCACCGCGGTGGAGACGGCGCACGCGGTCTCCCCGACCGTGATCATGGGGGTGCCCGGGTTCTACGGTCAGCTCATGACCCGGCTGGAAGCCGACGGGATTCCCGCCGACCCGGCGGGCCGCGGGGCCGCGATCCAGCAGGCGCTCGGTGGCCGCATCCGCTACCTGTGGACCGGGTCCGCCCCGGCAGGGCGCCAGGTGCTGCACTACTTCCACGACGCCGGCGTCCCCCTCCACGAGGGCTACGGCCTCAACGAGACGTGCATCGTCACCAAGAACCACCCCGGCGCCTTCCGGGTCGGCAGCGTCGGCCGGGTGCTGCCCCACAAGCGGATCCGCTTCGACAAGGACGGCATCCTCATCGTCGGCAGCAGCCACCCCGTCAACACCCGCTACACCTGGTGTGCGCCCGGCGCCAACGAGCGGGTGTTCCTGCCCACCGGCGAGGTCAAGACCTACGACATCGGCCACGTCGACGAGGACGGCTTCCTCTACATCGACGGCCGCGTCGACGACATCGTCACCCTGAGCGGAGCACTCAACATCCTGGTGCCCCTCGTCGAGGAACGCCTCCGCGAGCTGCCAGGGGTGCACGACTGCGCCGTCTTCGGCGACGGCAGGCCCTACCTCACCGCGGTCGTCTCACCGGCCACCCCCGACCTCGACGGGGAGGCGCTCGCCCGCGACCTGGCCAAGCTGAACCAAGAACTCCGCTACGAGCAGCGCCTCTTCGCCGCCGTCATCGCGGACGAGCCGTTCTCCATCGAGAACGGCCTGCTGAACGCCCAGTACAAGCTGATGCGGACACCGATCGGCGCCCGCTACGCAGGAGACCTGGAACGGGCCTACGCGGAGCACCGGATCTACAACGACGGCACCGTCGGCGACGCACCGGTGCTGGTGACGGCGGCGGCCGGACCGCCACACGGCGGACGAACGGAGGACGAGCGGAAGTGAGCTGGGACAAGCTGGCCGAACTGGAGCTGGCCAACGACCGGGTGACCCTGCGGCGCATCCGCATCGCCGACACCGAGGCATTCGCCGAGATCGCGTACGAGCCGGAGATCTGGCGCCACTTCGTGCAGCGCATCGCGACGCGGGACGACCTGCACACGTTCATGGAGACAGCGATCCGGGACACCCTGACCGGCACCCGCATCGTGTTCGCCGTCCTCGACAACGCCACCGGGCAGATCGTCGGCAGCACCGCCTACGGCAACCTGTCCGCGGCCGAACGCCGGCTGGAGATCGGCTGGTCGTGGCTGTACGCGGGGGCCCGCAGGACCGGCGTCAACCGGGCCGCCAAGCTGGCCCTGCTCCACCACGCGTTCGGCGAACTCGGCTGTGCGCGGGTCGAGTTCAAGACCGACGTGCGCAACGCCGGGGCGCGGGCCGGCCTGGCCGGCATCGGAGCGACCGAGGAAGGCGTCCTGCGCAGCTTCAACTTCATGCCAGGCGGGCGCCGCCGCGACATCGTCTACTACAGCATCCTGCGTGACGAGTGGCCCGCCGTACGCAAGGAGCGGTTCGAGGCGACCGGCGCCGGCAGCTGAACCTCACCACCACGGCAGCACGTCCACAGGGGGAGGGCACACAGTGCAGCACGAGTTCGTCATCGAAGCCGCCGGAGAGCGTCTGGCGGCGACGAAGACCACGGGAGAAGGCGGGGCCGAGCCACGGATCCTGGCCCTGCACGGCCTGGGCACCACCGCGACCCGGCACCGGGTGCGCTACCTGCTCGACGCGCTGGCCGACCACGGACACGGTTCGCTCACCTTCGACTTCTCCGGCAACGGCGACAGCACCGGAGCGCTCACCCGGTCCACCCTGCGCCGTCGCCGCACCGAGACCCTGGCCGCGGCCGGCCGGCTGGCGAAGACCGGGCCGCCCGTGATCATCGGCACCAGCATGGGCGCTCACCTCGCCGCCTGGACCGTGCCGGAGCTGCGTCCGCGCGCCCTGGTGCTGTTCTGCCCGGCGACCTACCCCGCGCACGCCGCCGACCTGCCCTTCGACGGCAGCCTGGTCCGCCCAGCCAACCACCCCGACTCGCCCGCGTACGCCGCCCTGCGCCGGTTCGACGGCGACCTGCTGATCTTCGGCGCCCGCCAGGACCAGGTCTGCCCACCCGAGGTCATCGAGGGGTACCTCGACCACGCCCGCAGCGCCCGCTCCGCCGAGGTCGTCTGGCTCGAAGGCTGCGACCACTTCGTCCACCGCTGGCTGCCAGGCCAGGAATCCCTGCGGGAGGACGCCGTGCACGCCGTGCTGCGCCTGCTCGCCGCCTGACCCACACCCACGCCCGCACCCGGGAGGCGCATCGCCATGCAGACCGAGCGGAACCTGCTCAAACGACGTGACATCGACGCCCTGACGACGGTGGCGGCGGCCTTCCGCTCCGGCCCGCTGGCCGGGCTTCTCGACTCCGCCCCGGAGCTGGAGCGCCGCAGCGGCCTGACGCGGGAGGAGTTCGAGCGGGAGTACCGCTTCAGGGGCCGCCCGGTCGTCCTGGACGGCTACGCCGCCGACTGGCCGTCCGTACGCCACTGGACCTTCCAGAACCTCGCCGACCGCTGCGCCGACGTCCCGGTCGTGGTCGACAGCTACCGCAGCGAGGCCGCGCGCCGGACCACCTTCGGCGAGTTCGTCACCCGGCTGGAGGCGAGCGCGGGCAGCGGCGCCGACCCGCTCTACCTCCAGGAGTGGTACTACCGGACCGTCGCCCCCGAACTGGCCGATGACCTGCCCGAACTGGACATCGCCCAGTACGACTTCCGGCGCGACCTGTACGGCGAGGCCGCCTCCACCAACCACCAGCTGTGGATCGGCCAGCAGGGCGGCATCACCCGCCTGCACCAGGACGCGTACTCCGTCGACGTCATGCACGCGCAGATCGTCGGTGAGAAGCTCTGGCACATCATGGGCCCCGGCGCCGAGCTGCTGCCGGGGCCCGGCGGCACGGCGCAACTGGACGCACTGTGCGCCTCCCCCGGCACCCGGCTGATGCGCTTCGTCCTGCGGCCGGGCGACGTGCTCTACCTCCCCGCACTGTGGTTCCACCGCATCGAGCTGCTCAGCGACTCCATCGGACTCGGCCGCAAATGCCTGGACCAGGCCCACCTCGGCGCCCACATCCGCCAGCGCATCGGGGAGTTGCTGGCCCTCGCCCTCAACCCGGACGAGCTGCGCGTCACCCACTCCGAGCTGTTCGACGTCGTCATCGCCAGAGCCAGGGCCCTGGCCGACCGGATGGACATCGACCTGTCCCGGCTACGTCAGTGAGGTAGAAAGAGCCCATGAGGCAACAGCACATCCTGCTGGTCGGCGGCCGAGGCCACGAATTGCCCAAGGCGGCGGCGCTGAGCCTGCGCCACTCGATGGTCCAGTCCCCGGAGCGGGCGAACGAGGCGCAGGCCGCAGCCGCCGCGCGGTACGCCGTCCTGGACTACCGGAACCTGGACGAGGTCCTTCCGCTCGCCCGGGACTGGCACGCGGCAGACCCCTTCGACGCCGTGCTCTCCTTCACCGAGTACGGCCTGGAGCCCGCCTCCCGGATCGCGATCGACCTGGGCGTTCCCGGGGGAAACCTGACCGCCGTCCTCGCCACCCGCGACAAGACCAGGACCCGCGCGCTGCTCGACCGGCACGGCCTGAGCCCCGTACGCCACCGTCTGTGCGCCACCGCGTCGGACGCCGCCGCCTTCCTGGACGAGCTCGACGGACAGCCTCTCGTGCTCAAGCCACCGTCGGGCGGCCTCAGCGAAGGGGTCTACGTCGTCGGGTCCGCCCGGCAGCTCGCCGAGCGCTGGGCCTGGACCGCGGCCGTGGCCGGCCGGGAAGCGGTACTGGCGGAGGAGTTCCTCACCGGACCCGAGTACAGCGTCGAGTCGGTCTCCCGGCACGGCAGGCACGAGGTCGTCATGGTCACCGAGAAGATGACCACGGGCTCACCCGGCTTCGTGGAACTCGGCCACCAGGCCCCCGCCCGCCTCGACGCCGGTGACCGGGACGCGATCGAGAAGCTCGTCCTGCAGTTCCTCGACCTCATCGGCCAGCGGACCGGACCTGTCCACAGCGAGCTGCGCCTCACCCCGAACGGCCCACGCCTCATCGAGGCCCAGACCCGCGTCGGCGGCGACCAGATCTGGGAGATGTGCCAGTTGGTCAGCGGCGCCGATCAGATCACCGAGACCCTCTCCGCCCTGCTGGGCCTGCCGGACCCGCCGCGCGTCCCGAAGGCCCGCGCGGCTGCCATCCGCTTCTTCTCCCACGAAAACGTCCGCATCCGGCACGTCGATGGCGTCCCCGAAGCCGAGCGCGCCCCCGGCGTCATCCGGGCGGTGTGCACCCTGCGGCCCGGCCGGCAGCTCGGTCCCCTCGTCTCATCCGACTCCCGCCAGGGGTACGTGCTGTGCGCCGGCGGCAGCACGGAGGACGCCGTGGCCAAGGCCGAGGCGGCGCGCGATCTCGTCCGTGTGGACGCCGTGCCGCTCGCCGGCACCCCGGCACGGTAAGTCAAGGAGTGAACATGCGAGTTCTCGTGATCGGCACCAACAGGATGTGCCACGAACGGCTTCGCGACCAGGGCCACGAGCTGGTGCTCTTCGTCCCGCGGGCCAGGGCCAGGCGGGAGGACGCGACCGGCCCGTACGCCCATGTGGTGATCCTCGACGACGGTGCCGGTGACGGCCTGTGGGCCGATATCGCCGAGGCCCTGCACCGCAGCGCGCCCTTCGACACCGTCGCCGCGCACAACGAGCACACCTACCCCCTCGTGCACGCCGTCAGCGCACGTCTCGGCATCCCCTCCACGGTCGACCTCGACCTGTTCCACCGGGTGCTGGACAAGGCGAAAATGCGGGAGATCCTCGACAAGCACGACATCCCCAGCTGCCGGCACGCCTACGCCCGCGGCCGGCAGGCCGTCCTGGAAGCCGTCGGTGAGATCGGCCTGCCGTGCATCGTCAAACCGGTGGACACCGAGGCCAGCGTGGGGGTTTCGCGCATCGACACCCCCGAGGACATCGAGGCGGCACTGCACCGGGTCGGCTCCGCACACATCGAACGAGGGGTAATCGTCGAGGAGTTCCTCGACGGCAGGGAGCTGAGCGTCGAGGCGCTCTCCACCGGCGGCGGGCACCGCATCGTCGCCGTCACCCGCAAGTTCACCGACGCCGAGACGTTCGTCTCGCGGGGCCACGTCGTGCCCGCCCCGCTCGCCCCCGATGAGCACGCCGCCGTCACCGCGTACGTCACCCGCGTCCTCGACGCCTTCGGCTTCCACGACTGCCCCTCGCACACCGAGGTCATGCTGACCGACCGCGGGCCGCGCATCATCGAGATGCACAACCGGATCGGCGGGGACGCCATCATGGATCTCGTCCACCTCTCCACCGGCGTGGACATGTACGACCTGGTCGCCCGGCAGAGCATCGGCGAGGACATCGGCGCCCTGCTGCCCCAGGAGACCGTCCACGACCGCAGCGCCGCGGCCTGGTACGCGGCCCCCTCCGGGCCGTCGACGCACACCCTGCTGGACGTGCACGGCGTCGAGCAGGTCCGCGACCTGCCCCACGTCCACGCCGTCACACTGCTGAAGGAGCCGGGAAGCCCGCAGCCCACGGTCCGGCAGAACTTCGACCGGTCCGGCCGTGTCATCGCCGTCGGCGACTCGCCCCGGCAGGCGGTGAGCCGCGCCCGCGAGGCGACCGGCATGCTGCGCTTCGTCTACGGCTGGAGCGCGCCGGACGCGTGAGCCGGGAGGGTGAGCCGGGAGGGTGCGGCTCGGCCGGCCCCTTCGGGCCCTTTGACGCTCCGCGCGCGGGATGTGCCCCGGGCGGCCTGCGCGATTGCACCGGCCGTCCCGGGGGCCCCGCTCACCCCACGCTGTCCCGCCAGGCCCGGTGCAACGCGGCGAAGCGGCCTCGGCCGGCGATCAGGGCGGCCGGGGTGCCGTCCTCCACGATCCGGCCGTCCGCCATGACCAGCACCCGGTCGGCGATCTCCACCGTCGACAGGCGGTGCGCGATCACCACGGACGTACGGCCTCGCAGCACGGTGTCCATGGCGCGCTGCACCGCCCGCTCGCCCGGAATGTCCAGCGAGCTGGTCGCCTCGTCCAGGATCAGTACCGCCGGGTCGGCCAGCAGGGCCCGCGCGAAGCCGACCAACTGCCGCTGGCCCGCGGAGATCCGGCCGCCGCGCTTGCGGACGTCCGTGTCGTAACCGTCCGGCAGCGCGGCGATGAAGTCGTGTGCGCCGATCGCCCTGGCCGCCTGCTCGATCTGCGCGCGGGTGGCGTCGGGGCGGCCGATGGCGATGTTGTCGGCGACCGTGCCGGAGAACAGGAACGCCTCCTGGGTGACCATCACCACGCCCCGGCGCAGCTCGGCGGCGGACAGCTCCCGCAGGTCGACACCGTCGAGCAGGACCCGGCCCTCGGTCGGGTCGTAGAAGCGGGCCAGCAACTTGGCGAGGGTCGACTTGCCCGCGCCCGTCGAGCCCACCACGGCGGTGGTCCCGCCCGCGGCCAGCGTCAGACCGAAGCGGGGCAGCACCTCGCCGCCGGTGCGATAGGCGAAGCGGACGTCATCGAAGGTGACCGTGCGGCCGGGGCGGCCGTCGGCGACGGGCGGCAGCTCCGCGGGCGACTCCGGCTCCGGAACGGACGGGCGCTGCGCGAGCAGCCCCGCGATCTTGCCGAGCGAAGCCGCCGCCGACTCATAGGAGTTGAGGAACATGCCCAGCCGGTCGATGGGGTCGTACAGGCGGCGCAGATACAGCACGGCCGCGGCCAGCACCCCCAGCGGCAGGCCGCCGGCGGCCACCCGGTACGCGCCCCACAGCACGATCGCGGCGACCGCGGTGTTGGCCACCAGACCGGACAGCGCGACATAGCGGGCCATCTCCAGGGTCGCGTCGCCGTTGACGCGCTGGTGCCGGTGGTTCAGCCGGGCGAACTCGGCTTCGTTGGCCCGCTCCCGGCGGAACGCCTGCACCGGGCGGATGCCGTTGACCGTCTCCGTGAACTTCACGATGACGGCGGCGATGGCCGATGACTTCGTGCCGTACACCCGCTGGGAGCGGCGGCGGAAGGACGCCACGAGGAGATACAGCGGGCCCGCCGAGACGAGGGCCGCGGCGCCGGAACCCCAGTCCAGGTACAGCAGCATCGCGGTGATGTACACCGTCGACAGGCCGACCGAGATCAGCTCTTCCAGGCCCTCCTCCAGGAGTTCGCGCAGCGACTCCACGTCCGTCGTCGCGCGGGATATCAGCCGGCCTGAGGTGTAGCGCTCGTGGAAGTCCAGGCTGAGCACCTGCGCGTGCCGGAAGATCCTGCCGCGCAGATCGAGCAGGACGTCCTGGCTGATCCTGGCCGAACACCTGACGAAGAGGTACTGGAGCCCGCCGGACGCCGCGGCGCACAGCACGGCCGCCACCGCCACGGCGATCAGCGGGCCGGTGTGCCCCGCGCGCAGGGCGGGCACCGCGCGGTCGATCGCGAACGCCACGAGCAGCGGCCCCGCCTGCACCGCCGCCTGCTGGAGCAGCAGCACAACGGCCGCCACCCGGACGCGCCTGGCGTGCGGGGCGAGCAGCGAACGCAGCAGGGAGCGGGATGCGCCCTCCGGGGCCGGCAGCACGTCCCGCTCGAAGGCGTCACCGGACGCGGGCCCGGCCGCGACGTCCGGCGGGGCGCCTTGCGCGGTGGCCGTCGCGGGGTCCGGGCCGTCGTCGTGGCTCTCGGGCGGCAGGTCCGTGGAAGGTGCCGTCATCGGGTGTCGCCTCCGTCGGGCCGTGCCGTTCCCCCGCCGGCCGGCGGCGGGCTCCCGGCCGGCTCCTCTTCCCCGGCGCCGTCCGCGCCGGACATCAGGGCGGCGTACTCGGGGTGGCTGCGCAGGAGTTCGTGGTGGGTGCCGACGGCGCTGATCCGGCCGCCGGACAGCAGCGCCACCCGGTCGGCCAGCAGGACCGTGGACGGGCGGTGCGCGACGACCAGGGCGGTGGTGGTCGCCAGCACCGTGCGCAGCGCCGCCTCCACCTTCGCCTCGGTGTGCACGTCGAGCGCGGAGAGCGGGTCGTCAAGTATCAGGAAGCGGGGCCTGCCGACCACGGCACGGGCCAGCGCGAGCCGCTGCCGCTGGCCGCCCGACAGGCTCAGGCCCTGCTCGCCGACCTGCGTGGCGGAGCCTTCGGGCAGCGCGTCGACGAATCCGTCGGCCTGGGCCACCTCCAACGCGCGGCGCAGATCGCTCTCTTGGAGCCGCTCGCCGCCCATGAGGACGTTCTCCGCTGCGGTCGCCGAGAACAGCGTCGGTTCCTCGAACGCGACCGACACCAGGGCGCGGGCCTCCGCACGCGTGAACGTGGTCAGGTCCCGCCCGTCGAGCGTGATCCGGCCGGCCGTGGTGTCGTGGAGCCGCGGCACCAGGGCGGTGAGGGTGGTCTTCCCGCTGCCCGTGGCGCCGACCAGGGCCATCGTCTCGCCTGGCCTGATGTGCAGGTCGATGCCGCGCAGCGTCGGCGGCGCGTCCGGGGGCGCGTCGGGATACCGGAACTCGACCCCCGCGAACTCCAGCCCGCCCACGCCGTCGGGCACAGCGTCCCCGTCCCCGGCGCCGGCACCGGGTGTCCGCTCCGGTGCGGCGGGTGCCGCCGGTTCGTCCAGCACCTCGAAGTACCGGTCGGTGGCCGTCGCCGCTTCGTTGCTCAGCGCCAGCAGGAAACCGATGGAGTCCACCGGCCAGCGCAGCGCGAGCGCCGTCGACAGGAATGCGACGAGGGTGCCGGCCGAGAGACCGCCGTGCGCCACCTGGACCGTGCCCAGTACCAGGGCGGCACCGATCGCCAGCTCGGGGAGGAAGGTGATGGCTCCCCAGATCGCGGCGAGCAGCCGGGCCTTGTGGAGTTCGGTGGTCCGCAGCTCGTGGCTCAGCCGCCGGAAGGCGCGGGCCTGGCTGCGGTGGCGCCCGAAGCCCTTCACGACCCGGATGCCGAGCACGGACTCCTCGATCACCGTCGTCAGATCGCCGACCTGGTCCAGCGCCCGGCGGGCGGCGAGCGCGTACTTCGCCTCGAACACCGAGCACACCACCATCAGCGGCAGCACCGGCGCCAGCAGGACAAGACCGAGCCAGAACTGCTGAGCCAGCAGGATCGCGCAGCCCACCACGATGGTGACGCCGTTGACCATCAGGAACGTCAGCGGGAACGCCAGGAACATGCGCAGCATCTGGAGGTCGGTGGTGGCGCGGGACAGGAGCTGCCCCGACGACCACCGGTCGTGGAAGGCGACCGGGAGGCGCTGGATGTGGCGGTACAGGGCCGCGCGCATGGACGCCTCGACCCGGGCCAGGGGCCGGGCCACCAGCCAGCGCCGCAGCCCGAACAGGCCCGCCTCGGCGACCCCGAGCAGCAGCAGATACCCGCCGCCCAGCCACACCCCGCCCGGATCCCCCTCCGCCACCGGGCCGTCCACCAGCCACTTCAGCACCAGCGGAATGACCAGCGCGATGCAGGAGGCGACCACCGCCACCACCGCGGCGGTGGCCAGCCGCCCGCGCACCGGCCGGACGAAGGGCCACAGCCGCAACAGGGAACGCACGGCGGAGTGCCCGTCCGGCCCGCCGGACGGGGAACGCGTCGGTGTACTCGTTGCAGCAGCCATCGTGAGTGAGAGTAAGGGCGACCACTGACAACGCTCACGTGGATTTTTCGCCGGGCCCGTCCACCCGCCGCGACGACGGTCAGAACTTCTGCTGTTCGCCCCCGGGCGGGAGGAAGCAGGCCGTACTGACCTCCAGCCGGAGGGTGTTGGCGGGTTTCACGGTGTCGGCGACGATCAGGAAGCGCTCCTTGGTGTTCTTCCCGTACAGCGTGACCGCCGGCCGCTGCGGGTCCTCCGAGTAGTCGGAGACGTCCACACCCTGGCTCCTCAGCGCCTTCCGCAGCTTCTTGACGGCTGCGATCTGCTCACCGGCCGGGACGCGGGCGTACGCGGCGTAGCTGAGGGTGAACCTGCCGTCGTCCGCCACCTCGTCGTTCTTGCCGATGCACGCCTCGAAATGCGTGCGGGGTGCCGGGTCATCGGCGATGTCCACCTGCGCGTGGTGGGCCATCGTCGCGGTGTACTGCTTGGCCCAGGCCAGCGTGTCCTCCCGGCTCTTCCGCGGCAGCGGGGCGTTGGCGTTCTCGGACGGCTGGGACATGCAGGCTCCCGTGAGCAGGGCGGTCAGGGCGATCAGGGTGAAGGACCGAACGGCCTTCGTGCGGCGGGCTGTCATGGGTTACGGGTGCGGTCCCATCGGAATGTCCGGGCGGTCCGGGTCGCCCGGGGGCGGCCCCTTCGGGGACGGGGTGGGGGTGACCCCGGCGATGACCTTGCCCTGGTTGGCGAGGCTCTGGCTCGGCCCGTGGTCGGTCTCGTCCCAGTAGCCGCTGTGTCCGTGCGTGTCCACCTTGAACCGCCGGCCGCCGAAGGCTTCCTGGGACGGATCGGGCCCCAGGGTCATGCCCGCGGCGTTCTTGATCCCGTCGTCCTGGGCCAGGCCGATGTAGACGTGGTCGGGATCGATGTTCAGGTCCTCGGCCTTGTCGACGGTCATGCCGGGGCTGCCGACCACCGCGATGTTGTCCGTGTCCAGGCCGCCGCCGTCCGAGGCCGCGGCGCCGACCACGGTGGAGCCGTAACTGTGCCCGAGCACACTGAGGTTGGCGGGTTCGCCCTCGTGCGACGCGCGCAGTCCGTGCGTGAAGTTCCGCAGGCCGGGCGCGGCGTCCTCGGCCCGTCCGGTTCCGGCGACGTCCAGGTTGCCCGCCTGGGAGCCGGGGATCTCGGGAGCGTCGTATCCGAGCCAATAGACCATGGACGTCTTCGCGCCGGGGTCGGCGTCACCCGCGGCGTTCTGCAGCTTGTCCATCCGGCCGAGCTGTCCCTCGGTGGATTCCATCGTCGTCGACGTGCCAGGAACGCTCACCCCGACATTGTCCGCGGTGTCCGGGTTTCCCATGGCGAGAATGGCTTTTCCGTCGCCCTCGGATTCGAATCCGAGCACGTAGAGCTGCTTTTCTCCGGTGATGCCGTCCCGCTTGTCCAGTTCCGCCTGGAGGGTCTGCATGTTGTTGAGGCGCTTGTTGTAGTCGTCGGTGGAGTACTTGTCGTGGTACTCGTAATTCTCCATCGCGCTCAACTCCTGCTCCAGCGCGAGTCTGTTGGCGCCATCCCGGGTCGCGGACGGCAGTCCGTCGGTCCTGCCGATGATTTCCGGATGGAGCGCCGCATAGGACTCCCGCTGGCCCTCAGGAAGGTTTTTCCACCATTCCGCGGCGTCCTTGGGGTCGTTCGGCGGATACGGCCTGCCGATATCGATGTGCAGGTCCTCGGAGACCTGCTTGACGTCGTCGCGCGCCTCGCCCGCCGCGTCGTCGATGTTGCCCTGAAGGATGTCGCCGCTGAGCCGCCCCAGCGCCTTGGCCGCTTCGTCGCTGGCATCCCGCGCCCGCGCGATGCAGTCATTGATCTCGATCTGGTAGTTCTCCAGCCTGGTGAACAGATCGAACCGGTCCTGCCTGGTCTCGCTCTCCTGCTCCTTTTCCCGGCCCTTCGGCGGGTGGACGGCGCCCTCGTCGTCGACGGAGAAGTTCTCGCTCTCGATTTCCTTGACGGTGCTGCGCAGATGGCTCTGTGCGAGCAGCATCTTGGCCGCGCCCTGGGCGATGGTTTCGGATATCGCCATCGCTTCGGTGCGGACGATGCCGAAGCGGCTCTCCAGGTCTTCCAGGTAGAAGAGCGCCGCATCGGCGTCGTCCCCCGACCAGTTGGCGTGCAGCGGCCCGGTGACTTTCGTCCGGTGCCGGTCGTTGAGCTCGTCCATATGGGTGGACAGCCTGTGCCAGGCCGCCGATGCTTCGTCGCAGTCCGAGAAATCCTGCTTCAGCAGTCGCGAATAGTCGCTGGTCACGTGTGTTTACTTCCCTGTGGCAACAGCGGGTGACGGATGGCTTTTCCGTCTCTCGACGGATGCTTTCCGTCTCTCACCCGAAGGGGGAATCGGCGGTCGGCATCGGCATGGGCGCGGCGTTCCGCATGTCGTCGGCGGTCCACTGCGCGCCGGGATCGCGGGCGGGACGCGCCGTGTTGCCCCGGTCCAGGAAGGCGGGCGGCGCCGGCAGCGGCGAGGTGCCTTCGGACCCGACGGCTCCGGGTCCGCCGATGCCGGCGCCGGCGGGCGCGGCCAGGGTCTGCGGCGCCGACTGCGCCAGGCCACCGGTGTTCTCGAAGTCATCGGACGTCGCGGTGTCGTTCCAGTCGTGACCTTCGGCGCAGGTCCGAAGGTTGGCGGCGCCGGTCTTGGCGCGCTTGTGCATGCCGTTCAGCGACGGCTGCCAGCTGTCGGCCGTGGCCAGCAGCGCCTGCGAGAGCGACCAGCCCTTGAGCGACGCCGCGGCATCCTTGGTGCTGCTGAGGGCCTTGCGGTTCTTGTCCGTCATGTCATCCGAGATGGCGTCCTCCGCGTGTGCGGCGGCGCGCAGCTCTCCCGGATCGACGGATGTCTTGGACGACATCCTGTTGCCTTCCCCCGAGTCCAGTTTGCGCCCCGACAATAGCAACGCCCTGGTGACAGCGGTTTCCGGCTTGTCCTCCCGGTGCGCGCGGCGGGTACGGGGGGCGCGTTTCCCGGTGCGACCCGGGGCGTGCGCGCCCTGGCCGCGCGGCATGCCGGACGGTCACATACGGTGCGGTGACCGCCTCATCCGTCACAATTCGGGACATGTCCGGTGATAAGAAGGATCACAACTCTCAGCGCACCGCCCGCCGATGGCCTGCTCGCCTCCTCCCGCAGGCCGGGTACCGCGCCACCCTCGTCCTGGTGACCCTGCTCGGTCTGACCGCACTGGCGGGCTGCGCGGTCGCGGGCGAACTGCTCAGCGGGAAGCCGCCCGGCCCGCGGTACGCGATCGAGGTCGTCCCGGGCGACGGTGCGCACCGGGTACGGGCGAACGGACGGTTCGAGGTCCGGGTGCCCGCCGGACGGCTGGAGCGGGTGGCGGTCCAGCGGGAAGGGGACACCGGGGAGGCGTCCGTGGCGGGCCGTATCTCGGCGGACCACAAGACCTGGCGGCCGTCGGCGGGACCGCTGGAGTCCGGCGCGACGTACACCGTGGACGCGGCGGCGGTGGACGGCAAGGGCCACCACGTGACCCGCCACACCACCTTCACCACCTACGTGTCCCCGCACCGCCTGATCGGCTACTTCACGCCCGAGAACAAGGCCACGGTCGGCACCGGCATGATCGTCTCGCTCCAGTTCAACCGGCCGATCGCGCGCCGCGCCGTCGTCGAACGGGCCATCACGGTCACCGCGGAACCGGACGTCGAGATCGCCGCCCACTGGTTCGGCAACCAGCGGCTTGACTTCCGTCCGCGCGAGCGCTGGCAGCCGGGCACCGAGGTCACGGTCGACCTCAGGCTGCGCGGGGTCAAGGCGGGCCCCGAGGCGGTCGGGGCGCAGCGCAAGACCGTCCGCTTCCGGATCGGCAGGGACCAGACCAGCGTTATCGACGCGGCCACGCACACCCTGACGGTCCGCCGCGACGGCAAGGTGACGGCCACCCTTCCCGCCACCGCCGGCGACCGGAAGCACCCCACGTACAACGGGAAGATGGTGATCCTGGAGCGGCACCGGGTGACGCGGATGAACAGCAGGACCGTCGGTTTCGGCGGCGAGTACGACATCCCGGACGTGCCGCACGCCATGCGGCTGACCCCGTCGGGGACGTTCCTGCACGGCAACTACTGGGCGCCGCCCGAGGTCTTCGGCTGGGACAACACCAGCCACGGGTGCGTGAGCCTGCGGGACACCAAGGGCGGCGGGCGGGGCACACCCGCCGGGTGGCTCTACGGGCAGTCGATGGTCGGCGACATCGTGGAGGTGCGGAATTCGAAGGACCGCATCGTCGCGCCGGACAACGGGCTCGGCGGCTGGAACATGCCGTGGGAGCAGTGGCGGCAGGGGAGCGTGCTGTAGCCGGGGCTCGTGCGCCCGCCCGGCTCCGCCGGGAAACGGCACGGTGCCGTCGCCGGGCATCGCGTTGTCGGACCGGTGTGGTTATCTATCGGCACGCGCGCGGCGGTCCGGCACGCAGGGCGGGAGGCGGCGCGCCGGGCAGGGCGGTGTCCCGCGCGCGGGGGAGCGCGCGTGGTGCGAGGGGGAAAGGGGCCGGTCGTGAAGCAGTCGATGGCGAAGGAGCCGGTGCGCGGGCGGCGGTGGCGGCGCGGCGGGGCGGTGGCGCTGCTGCTCGGATCCGTGCTGCTGGTGACGGCGTGCGGCGGCGGCGCGGCCGGCCGGCAGGAGCCGGACGGGAAGGCGGCGGGCGGTACGGCCGCCTCGCAGGCCGCCGTGACCGTCTCGCCCGATGACGGCGCCGAAGGCGTGGCCACCAGCGGTGCGTTGAAGGTGACGGCCCGGAAGGGCAAGCTCAGGTCCGTCCGGGTCGAGGACGACAAGGGCAACGAGGTCGGCGGCAAGATATCCGGCGACGGCACGCGGTGGCGGCCCAGCGGCCATCTCGGGGCATCGGCCCAGTACACCGTCGACGCGGTGGCCGTCGACAGCCGGGGCCGTGAGTCCGCCGAGCACTCCGCCTTCAGCACGCTCGTCCCCAAGAACACCTTCATCGGCCGCTACACCCCGGACGCCGGCCGGCAAGTCGGCGTCGGCATGCCCGTATCGATCCGCTTCACCCGCGGCATCACCGACCCCGCCGCCGTCGAAGGCGCCATCAAGGTCACCGCCGAGCCGTCCGTCCCCGTCGAGGGCCACTGGTTCGGCAACGACCGCCTCGACTTCCGCCCCGAGAAGTACTGGGCGGCGGGCACCAAAGTCACCCTCAGGCTCGCGCTGAACGGCGTCGAGGGCCGCCCGGGTGTCTACGGCACCCAGGACAAGTCGGTGTCGTTCACGGTCGGCCGCAGCCAGGTGAGCACCGTCGACGCCGCGTCGAAGACGATGACCGTGGTCCGCGACGGCAAGAAGATCAAGACCATCCCGATATCCGCGGGCGCCCCGGGCACCGAGACCTACAACGGCCGGATGGTGATCAGCGAGAAGCTGCCGGTCACCCGGATGAACGGCGACACCGTCGGCTTCGGCGGCCAGTACGACATCAAGGACGTCCCGCACGCCATGCGGCTCAGCACCTCCGGGACGTTCATCCACGGCAACTACTGGTCGGGGAAGGCCGCGTTCGGCGCCCGCAACGCCAGCCACGGCTGCGTGGGACTCTTCGACCGGCGCGGCGGCGGCGACGCGTCCACCCCCGCGGCGTGGTTCTTCCGCCACTCGCTGATAGGCGACGTCGTGATCGTCGAGAACTCGCACGACGAGACGATCCGGCCCGACAACGGCTTCAGCGACTGGAACCTCTCCTGGAAGCAGTGGAACGCCGGGCGATAGACCGGCCGGAGACGGCGGCGGAGCCGGGCGGCACTGTGACCAAGTGCACCGCACCCACCGTCGTTAACGGCAACTAACCTTCCTCGCATGACTGTGAACTTCGAGGTCGCCGACGGCGTCGGCACCATCAGCCTGGACCGCCCGCCGATGAACGCGCTGGACATCGCCACCCAGGACCGGCTCCACGAACTGGCCGACGAGGCCACCCGGCGCGATGACGTGCGCGCCGTCGTGGTGCGCGGCAGCGAGAAGGTGTTCGCGGCCGGCGCGGACATCAAGGAAATGCAGGCCATGGACCACCCGGCGATGGTCGTCCGCTCCAAGGCCCTGCAGGACGCGTTCACCGCCGTGGCCCGCATCCCCAAGCCGGTGGTCGCCGCGCTCACCGGCTACGCGCTGGGCGGCGGCTGCGAGTTGGCGCTCTGTGCCGATTTCCGGATCGCGGCCGACAACGCCAAGCTCGGGCAGCCGGAGATCCTGCTCGGCCTCATCCCGGGCGCCGGCGGCACCCAGCGGCTGGCCCGGCTGGTCGGCCCTTCCAAGGCCAAGGACCTGATCTTCACCGGCCGGCACGTCAAGGCCGACGAGGCGCTGAGCATCGGCCTGGTCGACCGGGTGGTGCCGGCCGCCGAGGTCTTCGAGCAGGCGCACGCCTGGGCCGCGCGGCTGGCGAAGGGCCCCGCGCTCGCGCTGCGGGCCGCCAAGGAGGCCGTCGACGGCGGCCTGGAATCCGACCTCGACACCGGCCTGACCATCGAACGCACCTGGTTCGCCGGCCTGTTCGCCACCGAGGACCGGGAGACGGGCATGCGCAGCTTCGTCGATGAGGGTCCTGGCAAGGCCAAGTTCCGCTGATCCGGCCGGTGTTGGCGGCCCGTTCGGATGTGGCCGATACCCGTGCCTCGTGTGAGGGAATCGCGTCAGCCTTAACCACGCCTTGAGCCGACCTTGTGCGCGGGGCCTGCCGTTCCGTGGTACGCCGGGGGTCTTCGCAGGTCGGCCGGGGCGCGAGGAAACCTTAACTGCCGCTGGCATATGTCCCGTTGGGGGTCGCGAACCGGTGATTCCGGGCAGATGATTCCGCCGGTTCCGGCCCCGCGAGGGTCGCGCAGCGGCCATGATGGGGGGCATGGCGGGCCTCGAAGGAATGGAGCAGCCGCGGCCGTGCGGTGACACGGCCGCCGTGCACCGGGGACTCCCGGAAGCGGACAGGGGTGGCGGGGCGCTGCCGGACGCCCTGCACCTCGCGGCACTCGAACTGGTCGGTGATCCGACCGTCGGTGAGGTGCGACTGCCCTCGCGCCCCGAATCCGCCGGTACCGCACGCCGGTTGACGCAGTCCGTGCTCCTGGAGCAGTGGGCGCTGTCGCCGCAACTCGCCGAGCACGCCGTGCTGCTGGTGTCGGAACTGGTGGGCAACGCCGTACGGCACACCGGGGCGCGCCGGTTCGGGCTGCGGATGCTCAGGCGGCGCGGCTGGATCCGCATCGAGGTGCGCGATCCGTCCCGGGGGCTGCCCTGCCTGATGCCGGTGCAGGAGATGGACACCAGTGGCCGCGGCCTCTTCCTCGTCGACAGGCTCTCCGACCGCTGGGGCGTGGACCTGCTGCCGCGCGGCAAGACGACGTGGTTCGAGATGCGGGTCACCGACCGCTGAGCCGGCGGCGCGCGCCGCGAAAGGGCCAGGAAACGGGACTGGGGCCTCCCGCGGGATGGTGCGGGTGAGGCCCCAGTGCCGACCCGCGGCGGACGGAAGGGGTGTGTCCGCGGGGTCGTGAACGACCTGGCCCGGGTCAATGGGGGTCGCTGCGGTCGACTATGGCAGGTCGGCCGCCAGTTGCCAAAGGTGCAACTACGGACAAGGTAGCCGATAGCGCGATCAATTGGCGCCTGATCCAAGGTGAGGTACGCCACCGGCCTTGTAAACGACGGTTGAATAATCGGTTGCCTCGATGGATATGCGGTGAAGGGGCGGCGTTGGGGCGCTGCGGGGCGGGGATTCGCCGCCCCGGCGGGCAGCCGCTCGCCCGGTGGCGCCGGTGCGCCCCAGGGGCCGGTGCCTGCTACGGACCCGCCCCCGCGGTCCGTAGGATGGGCCGCTCATGCTCCCGCGCGCGGCCGGTGGTTCGCAGCCCCGGGAGCCGGACAGCGGGCGCCGGCAGCAGCCGTGCGCGGACGGGGAAGGAGGACGCCATGACGCACGCACGCCGGTCGGCCGCCGTGATCCTCCTGCTCCTCCTCGCCGTCACCTTCGGGCCGCTGCTCTGCCGGATCGGCGGCGACCAGGCGTGGAAGGCGGTCCAGGCGACCGCGGCCGGCGTCCTCGCCGACACCGGCACGGCGGACGCCGCCACGGCCGGACCGGCCACCGCAGCCGGACCCACCGGCCCTGAGGCCGGACACCGGGCGGACCGCTTCGCCGTGTGGACCGACGTCCTCGACGTGCCCAAGCGCTGCTCGGGACAGCACGCGCCCGGCAGCGGCGAGTCCGCGCCGCTGCCCGCACCGCACCGCGGCGAACCCCTCGCCCCCGGCATCGCGGGCCCGGCGCCGATGGCCGTCGACCTGCCCGCGCAGTTCGCGCTGGCCAGGCCGCCCACCGCCGCCGGCCACGCCGACCACTCCACCCTCCTTCCCGTACTGCGGATTTAGGCCGTTCCCCGGCGCCCCGCACCCGCGGAGCCGCGCCGCATCCGGCCCCGGCCGTGTCGCCCCGGCGCCCGGCCATACCCCGCGTACGACTGGAGCTTCCGCATGCCCACATCCGCCTCTCCCACCCGCAAGATCGCCGCCGTCGGCGCGGTCATCGCCCTCGTCGTGGCCGTGATCGCCCTCGCCATCGCCGTCGGCAAGGCCGTCGAAGGCAGCCGCGACACCGGCGATCCCGATGCCGCCGCGTCCGTCACACAGCAGGAGGACGCGGGTCAGCAGAAGATGTACGACCAACTCGCCGAGCAGACCAGCAGGCGCCAGGACGGCGACCCGCTGGCGGTCGGCAGGAAGGACGCCCCGGTGGTGCTGGTCGAGTACGCCGACTACCAGTGCTCGTTCTGCGGGCGCTTCACCCGCGAGACCCAGCCCGGCCTGATCAAGAAGTACGTGGACGCCGGCACGCTGCGCATCGAGTTCCGCAACTTCACCATCTACGGCGCCGACTCCGAGCGCGCCGCCCGTGCCTCCTGGGCCGCCGGGCAGCAGGGCAAGTTCTGGGAGATGCACGACGAGCTGTACGCCAAGACCCGCAAGGGCGCGGCGCTGGCCACCGACCGGCTCGTGGAGATGGCCCGCACCAGCGGAGTCAAGGACATCGACAGGTTCCGCGAGGACCTGGACAGCGAGGCGGCGAAGCGCGCGCAGCAGAAGGACCAGGACGAGGGCTACAGGCTCGGCGTACAGTCCACCCCGTCGTTCCTGGTCAACGGCCGTCCGGTGGCCGGCGCGCAGTCCGCGGACGTGTTCGGCCAGGCGATCGATGACGCCGCCACCGCGAAGGCGAAGGGGTCGGGCAAGTGAGCGACATCGGCTACCTCGCCGCCTTCCTGGGCGGCGTGCTCGCCCTGATCAGCCCGTGCAGCGCCCTGCTGCTGCCCGCCTTCTTCGCGTACTCGCTCGCCAACCCCGGCAAGCTGCTGGCCCGTACCGGCGTCTTCTACCTGGGGCTCGCCACCACCCTCGTCCCGCTCGGCGCGGCCAGCACGGCCGCCAGCCGGCTGTTCAACGGGCACCGCGACCTGCTGATCGCGGTCGGCGGCTGGGTCGTCATCGCGATGGGCGTGGCACAGATCCTCGGCCTGGGTTTCGCCTCCAAGCGCGCCCAGCAGGCGGCGGCCCGGATCACCCCGCGCTCGGCCGTCTCGACCTTCCTCCTCGGCTGCGTCTACGGCCTGGCGGGCTTCTGCGCGGGCCCGATCCTCGGCGCGGTGCTGACCGTCACCGCGGTCAGCGGCTCCCCGGTGTACGGCGCCTCGATGCTCGCCGTCTACGCGCTGGGCATGGCGCTGCCGCTGTTCGTCCTCGCACTGCTGTGGGACCGCTTCCGGCTCGGCAGCCGCGGCTGGCTGCGCGGCCGGGAGTTCTCGGTCGGCAGGCTGCGGCTGCACACCACGTCGCTGCTCTCCGGCGTTTTCTTCATCGGCATCGGCGTGCTGTTCCTGCTCTTCAACGGGACCGTAGGACTGCCCGGAATCCTGGACGCGGACGCCGAATTCCACGTCGAGGAGTGGGTCGCGGGGATCGGCAACGCGGTGCCCGACTACGTCCTGATCGCGCTCGCCGCGCTGGTCGTCGCCGCGGTGCTCGGGCGGATCGCGCTGCGGCCCGAGAAGAAGCCGCAGCAGGACGAGAAGCTACCGGCGGACGAGAAGCCCCGAGGGAGTGCGAAGCCGTCGGGGAACGAGGAGCAGGGGGAGGCCGCGGCGGAGCGGGCGCGTTAGCGGGACGCCCGCGGGCAGCGCGGGCCGCAGCGGCGTGGCGCCGGCCGGTCCGCTCCGCCCGGCGCCCGCCCCTAAGCGATGCGCCGCCGGTGCACATGCGGGTGTGCGTCGGCCCGGCGCCGCCGGTCGTTGCAGAGCAGGCACTTGCCGTAGCCAGGCGGCAGCGGATCGTCCGGGTCGCCGTACAGCGGATCGACGGCGCCGTGCGGATGGACGGCGCAGCCGGTCGGGCCGTTCTCCTCGCTGAGCGAGCTGGCGGCGGTCAGCGCCTGGCGGAGGACGTCGACGAGCTGGTCGGCGTCCCGGCGGGTCGGGGCGGTCTGGAGGGACGAGGCAATGTCGGAAGCGGTGGTCAGCGCGGTCCGGAGTTCGCGCAGCTGTGCGTAACCCATACCTCGGAGCGTAGGCGGCCCCACTGACAGTTGATCTTCCGATCGGACTTCGCGGCTTCCCATGGCCGCATCCCTGCCCACTCCCGCCGACGGATTAGCCCCCGCACGGTGACCGTCGCCTTACCGGCTCATGACAGGTCCGTGCGCGGCCGGCGGGCGCACGCGGACGGGCTCGGGGCTGCTGCCCACGGGCCCGTCGGATGCGCGGTGCTCAGGGAGCGATCGGCAGGGCGCGCTTGTGGCCGGTGAGGCGGTAGCGGCGGACGATCGTCTCGAAGGCCGCCTCGGGGACCGGCAGGCCCACCAGGAAGTCGTCGATCTGGTCGTAGGAGACACCGAGCGCGTCCTCGTCGGGCTTGCCCGGGTCGAGGGTCTCCAGGTCGGCCGTCGGCACCTTCTCGACCAGCTCGGCAGGGGCGCCGAGTGCCGCGGCCACCGCGCGCACCCGGCGCTTGGTCAGGCCGGTCAGCGGGACGACGTCGGCCGCGCCGTCGCCGAACTTGGTGAAGAAGCCGGAGACCGCCTCGGCCGCGTGGTCGGTGCCCACGACCAGGCCGTCCTGGGCGCCGGCCACCGCGTACTGCGCGATCATCCGCTGCCTGGCCTTGATATTGCCCTGCACGAAGTCCTGGTGTCGCGCGTCACGGAACTCCACGCCGCCGTCCAGCGCAGCGGCCAGCGCGGCGTCGCTGGCCGGCCTGACGTCGACGGTCAGCAGCCGGTCGGCGCATATGAAGTCCAGTGCCAGCCGGGCGTCCTTCTCGTCGGCCTGGACGCCGTAGGGCAGCCGCATGGCGAAGAACGTCGCGTCGTGCCCGGCGGCGCGGGCCCGCTCCACGGCGAGCTGGCAGAGCCGGCCCGCGGTCGTGGAATCGACGCCGCCGCTGATCCCGAGCACCAGCGACCGCAGGCCGGTGGAGGTCAGCCGCTCCGTGAGGAAGGCCACCCGGCGCTCGATCTCCTGCTCGGCGTCGAAGGACGCGGTCACCTGGAGATCCCGGGCGATCTCCTGCTGCACGGTCATGGACGCCGGGTCGGTCACGGCTGCTCCTCGGTTCTGGTTCCGTCCGGCCTGGTGTGCCGGCTACCGGAACCTTATGCCGGGTGCGCCCACTTCTTGAGGGCGGCCTTGCTGGAGAAGTCCGCGACGTTCTTGTCCAGCGGGCTGTCGGTGTACTGGTGGATGCGCCAGTTCGCCTTGATCCTCGGGTGCCCCGCGGAGACGTAGTCGGCGATCCACAGACCGTCGGCGGCGTACGACGTGGTGTCGTGGTTGAGCCAGAAGTCGCGGTTGCAGTAGAGCATCACGCGGTGCGTCGGGCGGAGCTTCCTCACCTCCCTCAGGAACTGGTCCTTCTGCGCGTTGCTCGCGTACGTGCCGTCGCCGGTGCGCTCCCAGTCGGCGGCCAGGATGTCGCCCTGGACGGACGCGCACTTCTCGACGAAGTACCTGGCCTGGGCGGCGATGTTCCCTGGCCACAGGAAGTGGTAGAAGCCGACCACACAGCCCGCCTTGCGGGCCTTGGCGGCCTGCGCGGACTGGTGCGGGTTGATGTAGGAGCGGCCCTCGGTGGCCTTGACGATCACGAAGTCAAGACCGTCGGTGGAGAACGACGAGTTGTACGAGCTGACATCGACACCGTGCAGCATGAGCGGCCTCCCGCCGATCGGACCTGCGTTCCCGAAGCGTCATCTGCGTCCCAGCAGTTCAGCATGTGTACGTCCGGAGACGCCAGATCAGGGGCGTGAAGTTCCCTATTGAGACGGTGCGTTGGTGGCGGTCGAGGTGGCCGGGGCGGTTGAGGCGCCGGTTGTCCCACGGGTCGTGGTGTCCGCCCCGCCGTGCGCCGTTGGTGCGCCGTTCGCGGGCCGGCGCACGGCGGTGCGGACCCGTCGCGCGAGGCGCCCGGCCCGTGTGCGGACCCACCCGAAGGCCCGCCGCAGGGCCCGCCGCCTGCGGGTGGCCCGCAGCTCGTCGAAGAGCAGCTGGTAGCGGGCGGCGATCGGCCCGGGGTCGTAGCGTGTGGCGCTCTCCAGGGCCGCGGCGGCCATCCGCCCGCGGCGCACCGGGTCGTCGATCAGCGCGATCAGGGCGTCGGCCAGCGCCTGCCCGTCGCCTGGCGGCACCAGCAGCCCGTCCGTGCCGTCCGTGATGATCTCGCCGGGCCCCAGCGGGCAGTCGGTGCTGACCACCGGCACGCCGCAGCGCATCGCCTCGACGAGGGTCATGCCGAAGGATTCGGCGTCCGAAGCGGAGGCGACGACGGCTGCCTTGGCGAACTCCGCCTCGATCGGCGAGCGCGGGCCGGTCAGCTCCGCCCGGTCGCCGAGGCCGAGCCCGTCGATCAGCTGCTGGAGCCTGACCCGTTCGGCGCCGCCGCCGTGGATCCGCAGGCGCCAGTCCGGGTACTTGGCGGCGACCGCGGAGAACGCCTCGACCAGCAGGTCGAACCGCTTGCCCGGGACCAGCCGGCCGGCCGCCGCGATCACCTTGCCGGTGCCGTCGGACGGCGGACCCTGCGGCGCGGGCACGATGTTGGGCACCGCCTGCACGCGGACGCCGGGCAGCGGCATCCGGGCGCGGTAGACCGCGGCGTCCGCCTCGGTGGTGGTGACCACGGCGTCCAGCGTCCGGTAGTGGCGGGCGAGTTCGGCGCGCAGCCGCTTGCCGTGCGCGTCGTGGCGCAGGTGCTCCTGGGCGATGCGCAGCGCGCGGCGCGGGGCGAAGCGGGCCAGGTAGACGTTGATGCCGGGGCGGGTGCCGATCACCACGTGCGCGTCGGTGGCCCGCAGGTGGGCGGCGACCCGGAGGTCGACCAGCCGGCTGTACTGCTCGTAGCGCTTCTCGGCCGCGGGGAAGTCATGCGCGGGCTCGCTGAACCGCGGGTCCGCCATGTCGTCGCTGCCGACCCGGGTGTCCACCAGCGGGACGAGCCGCACCCGGGGATCGACGGCGAACCGCGGGACCTCCCGGTGCCGCAGCATCGAGACGATCTCCACGTCGTGCCGGTCGGCGAGGGCGGCGGCGAGGTTGAGCGTGGTGCGGATGGTGCCGCCGATGGCATAGGCGTTGTGCAGCAGGAGGGTGATCTTCATCCGGTCTTTCCCGGTAGGTGCGCCGCGTGGCTCCGGCCGTCCGGGCGGCGCGGCGGCCGGACGCCCCGGGGCCTGCCGTCCGGCCCGTGACCACGCTGGCGCCACGGGGTAAGCCCGTGGCGTGGCCCGGGTGAGAGCCCGGTAAGAAAGCCGCGGTGGCCGTTCGGTCCAGGGCACCGGCCCGGCCGGGCTTGGCAGACTTGCCCGGTGACCTACGCCGTACTGCTCGCCGAGGACGACCGCCCGATCCGCACCGCCCTGGAGCGCGCCCTGACGCTGGAGGGCTATCGGGTGACCGCGGTCGCCGACGGAATCCAGGCGCTGGCGGCGGCGCACCGCGAGCGGCCCGACGTCATCGTGCTGGACGTGATGATGCCGGGCATCGACGGACTCCAGGTCTGCCAGGTGCTGCGGGCCGAGCAGGACCGCACCCCCGTCCTCATGCTCACCGCCCGGGTCGAGACCGCGGACCGGATCGCCGGGCTCGACGCCGGTGCGGACGACTACGTCGTCAAGCCCTTCGAGGTCGATGAGGTCTTCGCCCGGCTGCGCGCACTGCTGCGGCGGACCGCGCCGGACGGCGAGTACGGCGACCGGGACGGCGCGGCGGCAGGCGAGCCGGGCGCGGGGTACGAGTGCGCCGCGGACAGCGGTGTCGTCGAAGCGGCCGACCTGCGGATCGACGGGCCGTCCCGCAGGGCCTGGCGCGGCGGGCGCGAACTGGAGCTGACCCGCACCGAGTTCGAACTCCTTGAACTGCTGGCGCGCAACGCCGGAATCGTGCTGGACCACTCGACGATCTACGACCGCATCTGGGGCTACGACTTCGGCCCCGGCTCGAAGAACCTCGCGGTGTACGTCGGCTATCTGCGGCGCAAGGTCGATGTGCCGGGCAGCAGGCCGCTGATCCACACGGTGCGCGGCATCGGATACGTCCTGCGGGAGGACTGAGGTGGGCACCGGCCGCGGCGGCGGGCTCCGGGGCAGACCCGGCTGCCGGCTCCGTGCGCGGCTGCGGGACCGCGCGCCGGCCAGCGCGCGCACCTCCTTCGCTGTGACCTTCGCCGCCGGCGCCGCGGCGGTGACCGTGCTTGTCGGCTTCCTCAGCTACGACGCCGCGGCGCGGCTGGTGCGGGTGGACGAGAAGTCGGTGTTCTCCGGGGTCGTACGGGATCTGCGGGACCAGGTGCGGGAGAAGCCGTTCGGGCCCGCGGACTACACGGCAGCCGACGCGGACCACGACGGCCCCCGGGACGACCTCACCCGCCCCACCCGCACCGACGTCCAGGTGCTGGGCGCGGACGGCCGGATCGTGGACCCGGGGCGCCCGCGGCTCCCGGTCGGCGCGGCCGAGCGGGACCTGGCGGGCACCGCCGGGGCCGGGCGGCACGCGGAGCGCGAGGCGACGGCTGACGGCGACGCGTACCACGTGGCGACGGTCGCGCTCGGCGGCGGGCGCGGCGCGGTACAGGTGGCGCAGAAGTCCAGCGCGTCCGAGGACCTGCTGGCCGAACTCCAGGCGCGCACCGCCCTGTTGGCGGCTGCGGTCCTGGTCGTGGCCGGGGCGTCGGGCTGGTGGCTGGCGCGCCGGATCACCGGCCGGCTGGTGCGGCTCACCTCGGTCGCCGAGAGCGTCGCCGAGCACGGCAGGCTGGACGTGCCGGTGCCGGTCGCCGGACGGGACGAAGTCGCGCGTCTCGGCCGGGCCTTCGACGACATGCTCGGGCGGCTGGCGCGCTCGGCCTGGGACCAGCAGCGGCTCGCCCAGGACGCGGGCCACGAACTGCGGACGCCGCTCACCTCGCTGCGCACCAACATCTCGCTGCTGCACCGCTTCGACGAACTGCCGCCCGCCGCCCGCGAGGAACTGCTGGCCGACCTGTCGGGCGAGGCGCGCGAGTTGACCGACCTGGTCAACGAGCTGGTGGACCTGGCGGCCGGGCGGCGGGACGCCGATCCGCTGAGCGAGGTGAGCCTCGCGGATGTGGCGCAGAAGGCGGCGTCCGCGGCCCGCAGGCGCACCGGCCGGGAGATCACCGTACGCACCTACCGCCCCGTGGTCGTCGAGGGCCGTCCGGCCGCGCTGCACCGTGCCCTGTCCAACCTGCTGGAGAACGCCGCCAAGTTCGACGCGGGCGGGACGGCGCCGATCGAGGTCGTGGTCAGCGGCGACCGGCTGGAGGTACTGGACCGCGGCCCCGGGATCGCGGAGGCCGACCTCTCCCGGGTCTTCGACCGTTTCTACCGCGCACCGGCCGCCCGCGGGCTGCCCGGATCCGGCCTCGGCCTCGCCATCGTCCGCGAGATCGCCGCCGCCCACGGCGGCCACGCCTTCGCCGCCCACCGCCCCGGTGGCGGCGCCGTCCTGGGCTTCACCGTCGGCCAGGAGACACCGCCGGGGGCCGGGAGCGACCCCGCGGACACCCAGGGCATGTGAACGGGCGACCGAAGGGGAGTGCGCCGCGGTCGCGTGCGCCCAGTGACGCCACCGCGCTCCCGATCGGAGGGGTTTCGGGTGGCTGCGCACCGTGCTCCGGCGGCATCGGACGCGCCCCGAACCCATGAGTCGATGACGAACGCTTCAGGTCTTCCCCCGGTCTTCGCCAAGCGGGCATGGACCGGCGAGTAGGGGCGTACCACTGTGCTGGGTGCCGCCGGACGTGGAGTCCGTACCGGCATCCGCACCGCACCGGTCACCATCGCACCAACTGGGGGACAGTACCGATGGACATACCCTTCCGCCCCGCCGCCGACCTCCCCGAACCCCACCCCGCGACGCTCTCCGCCGCCCGCTGCGCCGCCGCGTCCGCCCAGGATCCGACGCCGTGCGAGGGCCCGCACACCGCCGCCACGATCATCTCGGGTGACGGCACGGAGGTGGCCGGCTGCCTGCACCACTGCGCCCGGCTGCTGGCCGGTCTCGACGGCGGACGGGTCCACCCCTTCGTCCCGGTGGACCACTCCCTGGAGATCTACTCCCGGGCGGGTGAACTCCCGCCGTTCGCCTGGGAGATCGGCAGGTAGCGCCCGTTTTCGCAGGGCGGCGGGGCCACCGGGCTCCGTCGCCCACTGCCGTCCCGGTGTCGCGCCCTACCGGCCGGGCGCGGCCGGCTCCGCGGGGTGACGGAGGTCCTCGGCGGCGTTCGACACACGCCGGAGCAGGTCCAGGAAGACGGTCCGCTCGGCCGGTTCCAGCGGGGCGAGGAAGACCTGGTTCATCCGGGCGGTGCGCACCGCGAGCTTCTTGTGCACCCGTACGCCCTCGTCCGTGGCGCGCAGCACCGAGCGCCGGCCGTCGTGCGGATCGCGGATCTTGCCCACCATGCCGCGTGCGACGAGCCGGCGGATCACCTCGGCGATGGTCGACCGGTCGAGACCGACCCGCTCGCCGACCGTGCGCTGGTCGAGGCCGTCCTCGTCGACCAGCGCGTTGAGCACCGCGAACTGCGGGGAGGTGACCTCCTCCGAGACGATGGTGTTCCACAGCAGGGTGTGCGCCTGCTGGAAGCGGCGGGCCAGATGGCCCGGGTGGCTGCTGAGGTCGAGCGTGGGCACGCCGGGCCCCTCTCTGTGGTCGTGCGGGTGCCGTGCGTGTCGCGTCGGCGCGGACGTTTCAGTGTACTGGGGCACATTTCGCGCACGGAGTGCCTCGGCGGGGGCGAATGGCCCTGGATACGGGTGAGTTGGGGACGGATCGTCCGTGTGCTGAGTGCATTCGCGGTGTGCGCCTGGCGGGCGGGTGCGGAACGCCTGACGGCCGCGGGCCCGCCCCTGACGGGACGGATCCGCGGCCGTCGTCGCACGCTCCGCCGCCGGCGGGTCAGCACTCGATGATGTTCACCGCGAGACCGCCGCGGGCCGTCTCCTTGTACTTGACGCTCATGTCGGCACCGGTCTCCTTCATGGTCTTGATGACCTTGTCGAGGGAGACGTGGTGGCGCCCGTCGCCACGCAGCGACATCCGGGCCGCGGTGACCGCCTTGACCGAGGCCATGCCGTTGCGCTCGATGCACGGGATCTGGACGAGCCCGCCCACCGGGTCGCAGGTCAGGCCGAGGTTGTGTTCCATGCCGATCTCCGCGGCGTTCTCGACCTGCTCGGGCGAGCCGCCGAGCACCTCGGCGAGACCGCCGGCCGCCATCGAGCAGGCGGAGCCGACCTCGCCCTGGCAGCCGACCTCGGCCCCGGAGATGGACGCGTTCTCCTTGAACAGCATGCCGATCGCGCCCGCCGCGAGCAGGAACCTGACCACGCCGTCCTCGTCCGCGCCCGGCACGAAGTTGACGTAGTAGTGCAGCACGGCGGGGATGATGCCGGCCGCGCCGTTGGTGGGGGCGGTCACCACCCGGCCGCCCGCGGCGTTCTCCTCGTTGACGGCCATCGCGTAGAGGGTGATCCACTCCATGGCGTGCGCCTGCGGGTCGCCCGCCGAGCGCAGCGCGCGGGCGGCGTTGGCGGCGCGGCGGCGGACCTTGAGGCCACCGGGCAGGATGCCCTCGCGGGTCATCCCGCGCTCCACACAGCGCTGCATGACCTCCCAGATCTCCAGCAGCCCGGCCCTGATCTCCGCCTCGGTGCGCCACGCCTTCTCGTTCTCCAGCATCAGCGCGGAGATGGAGAGGCCGGTGTCCTGGGACAGCCGCAGCAATTCGTCGCCGGTGCGGAAGGAGTGCGTCAGGACGGTGTCGTCGAGCTTGATGCGGTCCTCGGCCGCGGCGTCCTCGTCGACGACGAAGCCGCCGCCCACCGAGTAGTACGTCTTCTCCAGCAGGGGCGCACCGTGCGTGTCGTACGCGAACAGGGTCATCCCGTTGGCGTGGTACGGCAGCGAGCGGCGGCGGTGCAGGATCAGCTGGGTGGGCTCATCGAAGTCGATCTCGTGCGCGCTGCCTATCTCGGCTTCGAGGAGGCGGAGCCGGCCGGTGCTGCGGATGCGGTCCACAAGAGCGTCGGCGTTCTCGACGTCGACGGTGCGCGGCGAGTGGCCCTCCAGGCCGAGCAGGACGGCCTTGGGGGTGCCGTGGCCGTGACCGGTGGCGCCGAGCGAGCCGAAGAGTTCGGCGCGCACCGACACGGTCTGGGCCAGCAGCCCGTCCTTCTTGAGCCGTCCGACGAACATCCGGGCGGCCCGCATCGGGCCGACCGTGTGGGAGCTGGAGGGGCCGATGCCGATGGAGAAGAGGTCGAAGACAGAGATGGCCACGGTGGCGAACTCCCTTGTCTGCTCGTGGTGAACGGTGGAGCAATGGGGTGGTTGATACGTTTCTGCGCCGACTGACGAGCGTAACCCGGACCCGGCGTCCGTGGTCAGACGGCGACCGTCGGGCGGTCGTCCTCCGGGGTAACGGACGGTGCCGCTGCCGTATCGGCGGCCTCCGGCGGGGCGTCCGTCATCGGGTCCGCGCCGGCCAGGCCCGTGCGATGGGCCCGTACCCCGGCGCGTACCGCCCAGAAGTAGAAGGCCACGGCCGAGACGGCGACCAGCGCGATGTCCAGGCCGCCGGGAATGACGCCGAGGCCGCCGAAGTCCGGGCTGCCCAGCGCGGAGACCAGGGCCATCCACAGCAGGAAGGCGACCATCCACCACGCCGGGGCGAACTGCCCGCGCAGCCGCCGGCCGCTACGGCGCAGCACCAGCGCGGCGACGGGCACCGCGATGAGGGTGATCGCCGCCACCTTGGCGGTGTCGGGCGACCGCGACCAGTACAGCGCGCAGGACGCGAAGGCGAAGGTGAGCGGACAGAGGACGGCGGCGGCCGGGAGGCGGAACGGGCGCGGCAGATCCGGCTTGGTCCTCCGGAAGACGCCGACCGCGACCGGGCCGATCAGATACGAGATGACCATGGCCGACGAGATCACCCCGGCCAGCGCCTCCCAGCTGTGCCCGACGGTGACCAGCAGCAGCACGGAGAAGCCGAGGTTGAGCCACATCGCCGGGCGCGCGGTGCCGTACCTGGGGTGCACGGCGGCCAGCTTCTTCGGGAAGAAGCCGGTCTCGGCGATGTTCTGGACCATGTAGGCGGCCGACGCGACGTTGGCGATGTTCGATCCGGCCGGCGAGATGAAGGCACCGAACTGGAGCATCGTGACGACCCAGTGCAGCATCAGCAGCTTGGCGAGATCGGCGAAGGGCGAGCTGAAGTCCACGCCCCGCCAGCCGCCCGCCTGAGTGAGCTGCTCGGGCGGTACGGCGCCCAGGTACGCGGTCTGGAGCGCCAGGTAGATCACCAGGCCGAGGGCGAGCGCCCCGACCAGCGCGACGGGGATGGCACGGCCCGGGTTCTTGGCCGCGCCGCCGAGGTTGACCACGGCCTGGAAACCGTTGAACGCGAAGACGACGCCGGACGTGGTGACGGCGGTCAGCACCGCCGACCAGCCGTACGGGGCGAAGCCGCCGTGCGCGGTGAAGTTGGAGGTGTGGAAGCCGGAGGCGATCAGGGCGGCCACCGCGAGGACCGGGATCACGAACTTGACCAGGGTCAGCACGGTGTTCGCGCGGGCCAGCAGCTGGACCGACCAGTAGCAGGTCAGCCACAGTGCGACGGTCAGGACCAACGCGACGCCGATGCCCGTGGCGGTCAGCTCGTGGTGCTCCCCGTCGACCAGGCCGCGGGCCCAGCCGAAGCTCCAGGAGGACATGTACTGGGTGGCGGCGATCGACTCGATCGGGATGAGCGAGGCGACGGCGATCCACACCGCCCAGCCGGTGAGGAAGCCCAGGACGGGCCCGTGCGAGAGGTGACCGTAGCGGGCCATCCCGCCGGGGATCGGGTACGCCGAGCCGACCTCCGCATACGTCATGGCGATCATGCCGATGAGGACGGCGCCGATCACCCAGGCCGCCAGTGCGGCGGGGCCCGCCACCTGGGCGGCGGTGCCTGCGCCGAAGAGCCAGCCGGAGCCGAAGATCGATCCGATGCCGATCATGATGAGGGCGAAGAGGCTGAGCCCCTTCCTGTTGCCCGCGCTCATGTCCATGGAGTGCGTGTGTCCGTCCTCTGTCGCGGAAGCCCCCGTCACCCAGGGGCCATGCCACCATAAGTGCCGACAAAGGCACGGAATGCGGGCAGGCAGACCGCGAGCCCGGGACCAACGGCCCCGGGCTCGCGGCCCGTTCACCTTCTCCAGGCCGGCGGACCGGCCTCCGGAAGGCTCAGTTCGTGCAACGCGTCACATCGTGGCGCGCGCCCCTCAGAGGGAGGGGTAGAGCGGGTACTTCTCGGCGAGCGCGGTGACCCGGGCCTTGAGGGACTCGGTGTCGTAGCTGGGCTTCAGCGCCTCGGCGATGATGTCGGCGACCTCGCGGAAGTCCGCCTCCTGGAAGCCGCGGGTGGCCAGCGCCGGGGTGCCGATCCGCAGGCCCGAGGTGACCATCGGGGGCCGCGGGTCGTTCGGGACGGCGTTGCGGTTGACCGTGATGCCGACCTCGTGGAGACGGTCCTCGGCCTGCTGGCCGTCGAGCCGGCTGTTGCGCAGGTCGACCAGGACCAGGTGCACGTCGGTGCCGCCGGACAGGACGGAGACCCCGTGCTGGGTGACGTCGTCCTGGACGAGGCGCTCGGCCAGGATGCGGGCGCCGTCCAGGGTGCGCTGCTGACGCTCCTTGAAGTCGTCGGACGCCGCGACCTTGAAGGACACCGCCTTCGCCGCGATGACGTGCTCCAGCGGGCCGCCCTGCTGGCCGGGGAAGACCGCCGAGTTGATCTTCTTGGCGAGGTCCTGGGTCGACAGGATCACGCCGCCGCGGGGACCGCCGAGCGTCTTGTGCGTGGTGGTGGTCACGACGTGCGCGTGCGGCACCGGCGAGGGGTGCAGACCCGCGGCGACCAGACCGGCGAAGTGCGCCATGTCGACCATCAGGTAGGCGCCGACCTCGTCCGCGATGCGGCGGAACTCGGCGAAGTCCAGCTGACGCGGGTAGGCGGACCAGCCGGCCACGATCAGCTTCGGGCGGTGCTCCTTGGCGAGGCGCTCGACCTCTTCCATGTCGACCAGGTTCGACTTCTCGTCGACGTGGTAGGGCACCACGTTGTAGAGCTTGCCACTGAAGTTGATCTTCATGCCGTGGGTGAGGTGTCCACCGTGGGCGAGGTTGAGGCCCAGGATGGTGTCGCCCGGCTTGATGAGGGCGAACATGGCGGCGGCGTTGGCCTGGGCGCCGGAGTGCGGCTGGACGTTGGCGGCTTCGGCGCCGAAGAGGTCCTTGATCCGGTCGATGGCGATCTGCTCGACGACATCGACGTGCTCGCAGCCGCCGTAGTAGCGGCGGCCGGGGTAGCCCTCGGCGTACTTGTTGGTCAGGACGGAGCCCTGGGCCTCCATGACGGCGACCGGAGCGAAGTTCTCCGAGGCGATCATTTCGAGGGTGGACTGCTGGCGGTGCAGTTCGGCGTCGACGGCGGCGGCGACGTCGGGGTCGAGGTCATGGAGGGAGCTGTTGAGAAGCGACATGAGTCTTTCCTGGGGAGTCAGGGGGCGCGAAGCGCTTCCGGGACGGGCGGGGGCCGAGCGGCGTACTCAGCCGGCGGTGAAGGCGGTGTACTCGTCCGCGGAGAGCAGGTCACCCGGCTCGGCGGTGATCTTCACCTTGAACAGCCAGCCGCCCTCGAACGGGGCGGAGTTCACCAGCGAGGGGTCCTCGGCAACGACCTCGTTGACCTCGGTGATCTCGCCGTCGACCGGCGCGTAGAGATCGCTGACCGACTTGGTCGACTCCAGCTCACCGCAGCTTTCGCCCGCCGTGACCGTGGCACCGACCTCGGGAAGCTGCACGAAGACGACATCGCCGAGCGCGTTCGCCGCGTGCTCCGTGATGCCGACCGTCGAGACGCCGTCCTCGGCGACCGACAGCCACTCGTGCTCCTTGCTGTAGCGCAGCTGCTGGGGGTTGCTCATGGGTCGATTCTCCTGTACGCGAAGGTGTGAATGTGAAAGGGGTCTTGCACAGTGAGACACACGGGGTGCGGCGGCGCCCCGGGCACCGTGATGTGCCAAGGGGGACGGGCTACTTCTGCCGCTTGTAGAAGGGCAGCGCGACGACCTCGTACGGCTCGTGGCTGCCGCGGATGTCCACCTTGACGCCATCGGTGCCGGGCTCGGCGTGCGCGGCGTCGACATAGGCGATGGCCAGCGGCTTGCCGAGGGTGGGCGACGGCGCTCCGGAGGTGACCTCGCCGACGACCGTGCCCGCCGCGTCGACCACGGGGTAGCCGGCCCGCGGGACGCGGCGGCCCTGCGCGATCAGGCCCACGAGCTTGCGGGGCGGCGCGGACTCGGCGCGGGCGGCGGCCTCCTCCAGCGCGGCGCGGCCCACGAAGTCACCGCCGTTGGAGGTCTTCTCGAACTTCACGACCCGGCCGAGGCCCGCGTCGAACGGCGTGGTGGCGGAGGTCAGCTCGTGCCCGTACAGCGGCATGCCGGCCTCAAGGCGCAGGGTGTCGCGGCAGGAGAGACCGCACGGCACCAGGCCCGCGTCCTTGCCCGCCGCGGTCAGCGCCTCCCACAGGGCGACCGCGTCCGCGGGCCGGACGAACAGCTCGAAGCCGTCCTCACCGGTGTAGCCGGTACGGGCGATCAGCGCCGGTACGCCGGCGACCGTGCCGGGCAGACCCGCGTAGTACTTCAGCCCGTCCAGGTCGGCGTCGGTGACGGCCTTGAGGATGCCGGGGGACTCCGGGCCCTGCACCGCGAGCAGCGCGTACGCGTCCCGGTCGTCGCGGATCGCGGCGTCGAAACCGCCCGCGCGTGCGGTCAGCTCGTCCAGCACGACCTGCGCGTTGGAGGCGTTGGCGACGACCAGGTACTCCTGCTCGCCGGTCCGGTAGACGATCAGGTCGTCGAGGATCCCGCCGCCGGCCTCGCAGATCATGGTGTAGCGGGCGCGGCCGGGCTTGACCCCGCCGATGTTGCCGACCAGGGCGTAGTCCAGCAGGTCGGCGGCGCGCGGTCCGGTGATGGTGATCTCGCCCATGTGGGAGAGGTCGAACAGGCCGGCGCGGGTGCGGACGGCGACGTGCTCGTCGCGCTCACTGCCGTAGCGCAGCGGCATGTCCCAGCCGGCGAAGTCGGTCATGGTCGCGCCGAGCGCGCGATGGGTGGCATCCAGCGCCGTGCGGCGGGGGGCTTCTGTCATGGTTCCGGGCTCCCAGGCAAGGTTGACAGGACATGTCTCCCCATCTGTCATCGGAACCTGAGAGGTTCACCGGAATCCCGCGAACGGGCCGGTTTGCACCTTGGGTGGAGCCGCCCCGTCAGCCGGGCAGTGGCTCGCTTTTCAGATCTGCCTCGCCCGCGCGGTATCGGGGCCTGAGAGATTCAAGGGAGGACTTGCTCCTTCGGCGCCCCGGCGCGCAGCCGGGGACTCTCCCGCGCGGATTCAAGCGGCCGGTATGCAGTTGACGGTGCACGAGTGAACACAGATGTGCACGTGGCGCCGACATCATTGCACGGGATCGCCGGACGCAGGAGTCCCGGTCGCCGCCCCCTCGGCAGACGGAAGAGCCCGCCGACCGCCTTGATGGACATTACCTTTTCTTGACACTCTGCGGGCAGGTACGGGCCAGGCCCGGACCACCGGACCGGGAGGGGCGATCACGGTGCACAGCGAAGCCGCATACGCGACGACGGCGGGGGTCGCGCTGCCGCGCCCGCCACGTGCGCCGCAGGCCGTACCGCAGCCCCTGGCACGGGAGGGGCACGGGCACGTCATGGACCTGCGGGCGCTGCCCGCCGCCCGCCGCACGACGGGGCTGCGCTGCGCCCCCGGCGCCCTCGTCGTGGTCTCGGGACTGCCGGGCAGCGGCAAGAGCACGCTGATGGACCGCCTCGTCCCGGCGCTGGACGGCCGCGGTGCCCCGGTGCACCGCATCGACTCGCAGGACGCCCGCGCACGCTGGGAGCGCGGCAGGCTGCGCCGGTGGCCGTACCCGCTCTACCGCCCGCTGGTCCGCGCCGCCCACTACGCGGGGCTGCGCCGCGCGCTGCGTTCCGGCGGCAGCGTGGTGGTGCACGACTGCGGGACGCTCGCGTGGGTGCGCCGCTGGGTCGCGCGGGCGGCCCGCCGGGACGGCCGGCCCCTGCACCTGGTGCTGCTCGACGTGCCGGCCGAGGTGGCGCTGCACGGCCAGGCGTCGCGTGGCCGAGGGGTGTCCTGGTACGCCTTCGCCCGGCACCGCAGGGCCGTCGGCCGGCTGCTCGGCGGCGCGGAGCGGGGACGGCTGCCGCGGGGGTTCGGCTCGGCCGTCCTGCTGGACCGGGCAGCCGCCGACGCGCTGCGCACCGTCAGGTTCGGCTGAAGCGGACCGCGCGGGCGGGCAACGCGAGCCCCGTCCTACTCGTCTAGGCTTTTCGGCCAGGTAGCGCGGTTGGGAGCAGGCGGATGGACATGAACTTTTCGGAGCAGGGGATACCTCAGCTGGCATGGCCGGCCAATGAGTTGGAAGAGGTGCTCGCGGCCTCGGTCGGGCATCCCGGGGCGGGTGGCCGGATTGTGGAGGTGCTGGGCCGCAGCCGGCTGTGGATCCCGCTGCCGAACGGCGGCGGGCCGGACAGCGCGGGCCCCGGCGCGGGCGGCCTCGACCTGCCCACCGTCGAGATCGACGGCCTCGCGTACGTGCCGGTCTTCACCTCCGAGCAGGAGTTCCTGCGGGTCGTCGGCTCGCACCTGTCCTTCACCGTCGCGCCGGCCAGGGAGTTCGCCCGCGGGCTGCCGCCGAAGCTCGGCATCGCCGTCAACCCCGACGGCACGGTCGGGGTGCCGCTGCCGGCACCCGCGGTGGCCGCGCTGTGCCGGGAGGACGGTCCCGAGGCCGGGATGGTGCCGGGCGGCGGCCGGGTGCGGCTCTTCGAACCGGACTGGCAGGACGAGCCGGTGGACTTCCTCGCGGCGGCGGGGCTGGAGTTCTCGGCCGCCGGATTTGTCCTGACTGCCCGACGTGTCCTGGCAAGCGTGGAGGGCGACACGCCCGCGCTGTTCGTCGGAGTTCAGGTCGACACCGCCCAGGCGCCGCTGCACGACGACCGTACGCAGGAGGCCGCGTTGTCGGCCCTGGGACGTGCGCTCGGCGCGGTCCCGGTGCCCTGGCCCGTCCAGCTCGTCATGCTGGACATCGCCCAGGGTGATCCGGTGGCCGACCGGATGCTGGAGCGCGTGCGTCCCTTCTACGCCCGGGACCACTCGTAAGCTGGTTGGATGACGGGCGGGCGCACCCCACGTGCCCTGCCGGAGAAGGGACGGACCACGTGAGCGCGGGTGCGCATCAGGGAGCGGCGGCGGCCGGCCAGGTCGAACAGATGCTGGCGCAGGTCTCGCCCGGCCGCTACGACGCCTACGAGGCGTTGCTGCACGCCCTCGCCGCCGGACAGGTCTGGATGCTGCTCTGGCACGGCCGGGCCGGCATGCCCGACGCGCAGTACGGCAACATGGAGGTCGACGGGCTCGGTTACGCGCCGTGCGTCACCTCGGCGCCCGAACTCGCCGCATCCGGCTGGAACCGCGACCACGAGCTGGTGGCCGGTGCCGACATCGCCGCCTCGCTCTTCCCCGACCGCTGGGGCCTGTGGCTGAATCCGCACGCTCCCGGCGGCGGCGTCGGTATCCCCTGGCTGGACCTGCGCCGGATCGCAGGCGGCCTCGACCGGCTGCCCGCAGGACCGCTGCGGATCACCGAACCGGCCATCGAACTCCCGCAGTTCTACGCCCTGCTCGCGCAGAACGCGCACCGCACGCCCGCCGTACGGGCGTTGCGCAGGGCCTGGGTGCAGCCCGCACTCGGGGCGCCCTATCTGGCCATCGGCCTCGACCTGTACGACACCGGCCAACAGGCCGTGGACGCGGTGCGGTTGATGATCCAGCAGTCGATCGGCGCGGTTCCGGACGGCCTGCCGGTGTCGACCGTCGCGATGAACGACGAGTACGACCCCGTCGGCATGTGGATGCGGGCCTGCGCGCGGCCCTTCTTCGACCGGGACGGCTACGGCGCCCCCGGCGGTCGGATGCCCGCCCCCGCGCCGTCCTACGGCTACGGCTACCCGCGTCCCTACTGACACCACCCGGCGCGTGACGGCGTCGATTTCCGGGCGGATTCGCCCTCTCTGCCCGCCCGTTGGGCCTCTCCTCCGCGTCCCCCCGCTCCGCTGAGCCGGGAGTTCTGTCCGTATAACGGAAACCTGCGGACCACATCACAGTTGCGCATCCATTCACCGTCAGGGCTGGTGAGTGATCGCGAATCGGATGAAGACTCCGGCAGCAGGGTCTCGGCCCTGTGTACGAACGTCATCCGACCACCGGTGTCGTGTGGACCCGCGGACCGCCGCGGGGCGAACTTCCGCGACACCTGCACCACTTGCACCAGTGATGTGAACCAGGCCGCCACCGCGGCCGGGCGTGGGCCGGCCACCGTCGGCCGAGAGGGGTCAAAGGCACCGTGACCGCACCGATCGAGACCACCGGGGCGGCTGCGCAGGCGCAGCCGGAAGCGGTGCTCCAGGGCGTGGAGACCAAGCGGATCGAGGGGCGTTCGCTCGGGCGTATCGCGCTGCTGCGCTTCCGACGCGACAAGGTCGCGGTGGTGGGCGCCATCGTTGTCATCCTCCTCATCGCCGTCGCCGCGCTCTCCCGTCCGATCCAGGCACTGCTCGGCCTGGACCCGGACGCGCCGCAGCAGTCGCTCATCGATCCCAACACCACGCTCCCCAAGGGCGACATGGGCGGGATGAGCCTGGACCACCCGCTGGGTGTGGACCCGAAGTTCGGCCGCGACCTGCTCGCCCGTGTGCTGGAGGGCTCCTGGGTCTCGCTGATCGTCGCCTTCGGCGCCACCCTGCTGTCGGTGGCCATCGGTACGGTCATGGGGGTGATCGCCGGCTTCTACCGGGGCCGGGTCGACGCGGTCATCAGCCGGCTGATGGACGTCTTCCTGGCGTTCCCGCTGCTGCTGTTCGCCATCGCGATCTCCGCGTCCCTCCAGGGCGGCGCCTTCGGACTGACCGGCCTGCCGCTGCACCTCTCCGTGCTGATCTTCGTGATCGGATTCTTCAACTGGCCGTACATGGGCCGGATCGTGCGCGCCCAGACGCTGTCGCTGCGCGAGCGGGAATTCGTCGACGCGGCCCGCGGCATGGGTGCGCGCGGCCCGTTCATCCTCTTCCGCGAGCTGCTGCCCAACCTCGTCGGCCCGATCGTCGTCTACTCGACGCTGCTGATCCCCTCCAACATCCTCTTCGAGGCGGCCCTGAGCTTCCTGGGCGTCGGCATCCAGCCGCCCCAGGCGTCCTGGGGCGGGATGCTCAACCAGGCGGTCAAGTACTACGAGGTCGACCCGCAGTACATGCTCGTCCCCGGCATCGCCATCTTCGTCACCGTGCTGGCGTTCAACCTGCTCGGTGACGGGCTGCGGGACGCCCTGGATCCGCGCAGCCGCTGAGGCCCGCCGGACCGCGGCCCGGCGCCCGCATCCCGGCTCTCCGAAGTTTCTCTCCGCCGAAGTTTTCCGACGTTTTCCGACGTTTTCCGACGAATGAAGGGGACAGCCACCATCATGCGAAGGTCAGTTCCGGTCGCGGTGACAGCGACCATCACCAGTGCGGGCCTTTTGCTGGCCGGCTGCAGCGGGGGCGGTACCTCCGGAAGTTCCGGCGAGGCGAACGCCGCGACCAAGGGCATCGTCAACGCTTCGGACGAGAAGGGCGGCACGCTCAACTACGCGATGAGCGACTCGCCCGAGTCGTTCGACCCCGGCAACACCTACTACGCGTTCGTCTACAACTTCAGCCGCCTCTACGCGCGTTCACTCACCGCTTTCAAGGCGGCGCCCGGCGCCAAGGGCAACGAACTCACGCCGGACCTGGCCGAGTCGATGGGCAAGTCCAGCGACGGCGGCAAGACCTGGACGTACAAGATCCGCAAGGGTCTGAAGTACGACGACGGTTCCGCCATCACCTCGCAGGACGTCAAGTACGCGGTCGAGCGCAGCAACTTCGCCCGCGACACGCTGTCCCTGGGACCGAACTACTTCCAGCAGTTCCTCAAGGACAACGACGACGGCTACAAGGGTCCGTACAAGGACAAGAGCAAGGCCGGTCTGAAGTCCATCGAGACGCCGGACGACCAGACGATCGTCTTCCACCTGAAGAAGGCGTTCGCGGAGTTCGACTACCTGGTCAGCGCTCCGCAGACGGCGCCCGTCCCGCAGGACAAGGACAAGGGCGCGGACTACACCAAGCACGTGGTCTCGTCCGGCGCCTACAAGTTCCAGGACTACCAGGAGGGCAAGCAGCTCACCCTGGTCCGCAACCCGCACTGGAACGCCAAGACCGACCCGCTGCGCAAGCAGCTGCCCGACAAGATCGTCCTGCGGCTGAAGGTGGCGCAGTCCACCATCGACAAGGACCTGCTGGCAGGCAACACCCAGGTCGACATGGCGGGCAAGGGCGTCGACGCGCAGACGCAGGCCCAGCTGCTGACCAACTCCAAGGAGAAGGGCAACACCGACAACGCCCTCGGCCAGCGGCTCAACTACATGGCGATCAACACCAATGTGGCGCCGTTCAACAACGTCGAGTGCCGCAAGGCCGTCGAGTACGCCGTCGACAAGAAGGCCGTACAGACCTCGCTCGGCGGCCCGATCCGCGGTGACCTGGCCTCCACGGTCCTGCCGACCGACATCGCCGGCTACCAGAAGTACGACCAGTACCCGCAGAAGTACTCCGGCGACAAGCTGGACCTCACCGAGGCCAAGAAGCACTGGGACAAGTGCGGCGCCGGCAAGACCAACACCACGATCCTGGCGCGCAACGACCGCCAGGAAGAGGTGGACGCGGCGACCTCGGTCATCGACTCGCTGAAGAAGATCGGCGTCAACGCCAAGATCCAGCAGTACCCGACCAGCAAGTACTTCTCGGACTACGCCGGTGTGCCGAAGTTCAACAAGAAGAACAACGTCGGTCTGATGATGATGCAGTGGGGCGCCGACTTCCCGACCGGCTACGGCTACCTCCAGCAGATCCTGCACGGCAAGGCCATCAGCCAGTCCGGCAACTCCAACCTCTCGGAGCTGGACGACCCGCAGATCAACAAGCTGCTCGACGACGCCGTCGCCAACCCCGACAAGGCCGCGCGCGAGAAGGAGTACGCCGAGATCGACAAGAAGGCCATGGAGCAGGCCGCGATCGTTCCGCTCACCTACTTCAAGGTGCTGAACTACCGCTCGCCCAAGGCCACCAACCTGGTCTCCACATCGGCCTACAGCGGTCAGTACGACTACCTCAACATCGGCGTCAAGAAGTAAGCACCGGAAGGCAGGTGAAGGCATTGGTGCCCGCCGGCCCCTCCGGCCGGCGGGCACCGACGCCGCATCCCCGTGTTCTCGTACATCATCCGCAGGTTGATCAGCGCGGTGATCCTGCTGCTGATCGTCAGCGCGGTCACCTTCGGCATCTTCTTCCTGCTGCCGAAGCTCGCCGGGCAGACCACCGACCAACTTGCCCAGCAGTACATCGGCAAGGCGCCCACACCTGCCGACATCGCCGCGGTGAAGAAGAATCTCGGCCTGGACAAGCCCGTATACGAACAGTATTGGGAGTTCATCAAGGGCATCTTCGTCGGCGTCGACTACAAGTTCGGCCCGGAAGCGGCGCGTTGTAACGTGCCGTGCTTCGGCTACTCGTTCAAGACCCACATCGAGGTCTGGCCCGAGATCCAGTCCCGGCTTCCCGTCACCCTCTCGCTCGCCTTCGGCGCGGCGGTCGTGTGGCTGGTCTCCGGCATCACCACCGGCGTGATCTCCGCGCTGCGCCCCGGCTCGGTCTTCGACCGGCTGTCGATGGGGGTCGCGCTGGCCGGCGTCTCGCTGCCGATGTTCTTCACCGGCGCGGTCGCGCTGGCCCTGTTCACCTATCAGTGGCCGATCTTCGAACGCAGCGACTACGTGCCACTCCTGGAGAATCCCTTCCTGTGGGCGAGGACGCTGGTCCTGCCCTGGGTGACGCTGGCCTTCCTCTATTCGGCGCTGTACGCCCGCCTCACCAGAGCCGGGATGATGGAGACCCTCGGCGAGGACTACATCCGTACCGCGCGGGCCAAGGGCCTGGGGGAGCGCACCGTCGTCGTCCGGCACGGTCTGCGGGCCGCCCTCACGCCCATCGTCACCGTCTTCGGCATGGACCTGGGGCTGCTGCTGGGCGGAGCGCTGATCACCGAACAGGTCTTCTCCCTCCAGGGGGTGGGCGCCTTCGCGGTACAGGCGATCACCGACAACGACCTGCCGAAGGTCCTCGGCGTCACGCTGCTCGCCGCGTTCTTCATCGTCCTTTGCAACCTGGTGGTGGACGTTCTGTACGCCGCCGTCGATCCGCGGGTGAGGCTCTCGTGACTGATTCCTCCGAATCCTCCGAAACCGCCGAGGACGCCACCGGGGCGGCCGGCACGGAGTCATCGGCCGAGGCCGAGGCCACGACGGAGGCTGCGCCCGAGGCCGTACCCGCGCCCGGGTCCGCGACCGCCACGGCGACCGGTTCGGTGCCCGCGGCCGGGAGCGGGGCCGCGCCCTCCGCCTTCCTCGAAGTGCGGGACCTGAAGGTGCACTTCCCGACCGACGACGGCCTCGTGAAGTCCGTCGACGGGCTCTCCTTCGCCCTGGAGAAGGGCAAGACGCTCGGCATCGTCGGCGAGTCGGGCTCCGGCAAGTCCGTCACCTCGCTCGCCGTGATGGGCCTGCACCGCGCCTCCCGGCAGCAGCGCAGCAAGGTCCGGA
This sequence comes from Streptomyces sp. NPDC048644, assembly GCF_043199105.1. Classification (NCBI taxonomy): domain Bacteria; kingdom Bacillati; phylum Actinomycetota; class Actinomycetes; order Kitasatosporales; family Streptomycetaceae; genus Streptomyces; species Streptomyces sp. NPDC048644. The sequence continues at coordinate 67,165 of NZ_JBICVO010000004.1, read as the reverse complement.
TGTCCGGCGAGATCTGGCTGGACGGCAAGGAACTCGTCGGCGCGGATCCGGACGAGGTGCGGCGGCTGCGGGGCCGCGAGATGGCGATGATCTTCCAGGACCCGCTGTCCGCGCTGCACCCGTACTTCACGGTCGGCCGGCAGATCGTGGAGGCGTACCGCGTCCACAACGACGTCGACAAGAAGACGGCGCGCAAGCGGGCGATCGAGATGCTCGACCGGGTCGGCATCCCGCAGCCCGACAAGCGGGTGGACGACCACCCGCACCAGTTCTCCGGCGGCATGCGCCAGCGCGCGATGATCGCGATGGCGCTGGTCAACAACCCGGAACTGCTGATCGCCGACGAGCCGACCACCGCTCTTGACGTCACCGTCCAGGCGCAGATCCTGGACCTGATCCGCGATCTGCAGAAGGAGTTCGGCTCCGCGGTCGTCATCATCACCCACGACCTGGGAGTGGTGGCCGAGCTGGCCGACGACCTGCTGGTGATGTACGGCGGCCGGTGCGTCGAACGCGGCCCCGCGGAGCGGATCTTCGCCACGCCGCAGCACCCCTACACCTGGGGCCTGCTCGGCTCGATGCCGCGGATCGACCGCGATCAGACCGACCGGCTCATCCCGGTCAAGGGCGCGCCGCCCAGCCTGATCAATGTGCCGTCCGGCTGTGCCTTCCACCCCCGCTGCCCGTACGCGGACGTCCCCAAGGACAACCTCACCCGCACCGTGCGTCCCGAACTCGGCCAGGTCGACGGCGGGCACTTCTCCGCCTGCCACATGGCGCCGCAGGAGCGGGAGCGTATCTGGACCGAAGAGATTGCGCCGAAGCTGTGACCGAGACGACTGACGACGAGAGCCAGAACACCCCGGCGGCCGGGCCCGGCGAGGCCGCGTCCCCGGAGGCGTCCGACCCCGAGCCGCTGCTGCGGGTGCGCGGCCTGACGCGGCACTTCCCGATCACCAAGGGGCTGCTCAAGCGGCAGGTCGGGGCCGTGCAGGCGGTCGACGGCATCGACTTCGACGTACGCCCGGGGGAGACCCTCGGCGTGGTCGGCGAGTCCGGCTGCGGCAAGTCCACCATGGGCCGGCTGATCACCCGGCTCGACGAACCCACCGGCGGCAGCATCGAGTTCGAGGGCAAGGACATCACCCACCTGTCCCCGGGCAGGCTGCGGCCGATGCGCCGCGACGTCCAGATGATCTTCCAGGACCCGTACGGCTCGCTGAACCCGCGGCACACCATCGGCGGGATCATCGGCACCCCCTTCCGCCTCCAGGGCGTCGAGCCCGATGGCGGGGTGAAGAAGGAGGTGCAGCGGCTGCTGGAGCTGGTGGGTCTGAGCCCGGAGCACTACAACCGCTACCCGCACGAGTTCTCCGGCGGCCAGCGGCAGCGCATCGGCATCGCCCGCGCCCTGGCGCTCAAGCCGAAGCTGGTGGTGGCCGACGAGCCGGTCTCGGCCCTCGACGTCTCCATCCAGGCGCAGGTCGTCAACCTCATGGACGACCTCCAGGAGGAGCTGGGTCTCACCTACGTCATCATCGCCCACGACCTCTCGGTCATCCGGCACGTATCGGACCGGATCGCGGTCATGTACCTCGGAAAGATCGTGGAGTTGAGCGACCGCGCCTCGCTCTACGCGTCGCCGCTGCACCCGTACACCAAGGCGCTGCTGTCGGCCGTGCCGGTGCCCGACCCCAAGCGGCGCACCGAGCGCGACCGGATCCTGCTCAAGGGCGATGTGCCCTCGCCGATCAACCCGCCGTCCGGCTGCCGGTTCCGTACCCGCTGCTGGAAGGCGACCGAGGTGTGCGCCACCACCGAGCCGCCGCTGGTCGCGCTGCGCACCGGGCACCAGGTCGCCTGCCACCACCCGGAGCCGGTCGGCGGCGGCACGATTCCGGAGCAGGCGGACGGTACGGAAGGTAAGGGCGGTAAGGACGGTAAGGAGTCAACGGGCGGTAACGCCTGAGGAGTTGGCAAAGTCCCGGGTGAAGCGGCGCGGGAGAGTGCAGAGTCGGCACGGTTGATTCTTTTCCTCCGTGTGTTCGAAGGGACGGCTCATGGCACTCTCCCGTTCTGCACGTCGCACCACCCGTCTGCTCGCGCTCGCCACCGCGGTGGCCGCCGCCGCTTCCATCGCCGCAGGACCCGGCGCGTCGGCCGCCCCGCCGGCGGCATCACCCGGCGCGCCGGGCGTCGGCGACACCTACTTCCCGCACCTCGGCAACGGCGGGTTCGACGCCCTGCACTACGACCTCGGCGTCAGCTACCACCCCGACAGCGGCCGTCTCGACGGCCGGACGACGCTGACCGCCAGGGCCACCCAGAACCTCTCCGCCTTCGACCTCGACCTGCAGAAGCTCGACGTCGCCTCGGTCGCGGTCAACGGCCACCGGGCGGACTTCGGCAGATCCGGCGACGAGCTGACCGTACGGCCCGGCAGCCCGCTGCCCGGCGGCCGGAAGTTCACCGTGACCGTGGTCTACGGCGGTGTCCCGCAGCCGCTGAGCGGCCCCATCCTGTTCGGCTCCGACTACGGCTGGATGAAGACCGAGGACGGCGTCTTTGTCGCCTGCGAGCCGAACGCCGCGTCGACGTGGTTCCCCTCCAGCGACCATCCCGGCGACAAGGCGACCTACGACATCCGGATCGACGCGCCCAAGGGCCTGACCGGCGTCTCCAACGGCCGGCTCGTCGAGTCGGGCGAGCGCGACGGCCGCGCGTACGCGCACTGGCGGGAGAGCCGGCCGATGGCGCCGTACCTCGCCACCGCCACCATCGGGAAGTTCGACGTCCGCACCGGCACCACACCCGGTGGCACGCCGATCTACGTCGCCACCGACCCGACCCTGCCCACCGGGAAGGTCGACGTCTACGGCGTCACCGCCGCCGCCACCGACTACTGGTCCAAGGTCTTCGGCCCGTACCCCTTCGAGGAGACCGGCGCGATCGTCGACGACATGCCGAAGGCCGGCTTCTCCCTTGAGGTGCAGTCCAAGCCGGTGTACTCGGCCGTCCGCAACGAGACGACGATCGTCCACGAGCTGGCCCACCAGTGGTTCGGCGACTCGGTCTCGGTCAAGGAATGGAAGAACATCTGGCTCAACGAGGGCTTCGCGACCTACGCGCAGTGGCTCTGGGACGAGCACAAGGGCACCAAGAGCGCCCACGACGCGTTCCGCGACGCGTACGCGTCGGTGCCGGCGGACGACGAGTTCTGGCAGATCAAGGCCGGTGACCCGCAGCGGGACACGATGTTCTCCGACACGGTCTACGAGCGGGGCGCGATGACCCTCCAGGCGCTGCGCGAGCGGATCGGCGACAAGGCGTTCTTCCGGCTGCTGCCGGCCTGGACCTCGGCGCACCGCTACGGCAACGCCGAGACCTCGCAGTTCATCGCGCTCGCCGAGAAGATCTCGGGGCAGCGGCTCGGTGACCTCTTCGACACCTGGCTGATGACCCCGGGGCGGCCCGGACTGCCGGCGGGCAAGTAGGGCCTGCCGGGCCGCCGCCCGTCAGTCCGCCGCGCCCCGGCCGCCGCCCAGCTGCTGCGGCCGGGGCAGGTGCCATCCGAGGTAGACCGCGGCCATCCGCAGGGCGAAGACGAGCCCGGCGGATGCCGCGGTCGCCGCGGTGCCGTTGACGCCGAGGTGGTGCAGCCCCAGCAGGCAGCAGCCGCCGGCCAGCGCGGCGATGGCGTAGACGTCCTCACGCAGCAGCAGCGGCGGGAACTCCCCGCACAGCACGTCCCGTACGACCTCGCCCGTCACGCCGGTCAGCACCGCGAGGATGATCACGGCGAGCGGGGTGGCGCCCGCGTCGATGGCGGCGCGGGCCCCGATCACGGTGACGACGGCGAGCCCGGCGGCGTCGACGACCAGCAGGGACCTGTACGGCAGCGTCCGGAAGCGCAGATAGATCATGGTGCCGACGCCGACGCAGATGATCACCGTGAGCAGGACCCAGTCGTGGGTCCAGTACAGCGGGTGCCGGTCGAGGATGAGATCGCGCAGCGTGCCGCCGGAGATCGAGGCGGCGAAGGCGAGCACCAGGCCGCCGAAGGGATCCATGTTGGCGCGGTACGCGGCCAGCACCCCGCTCGCGGCGAAGGCGGCGACGCCGACCAGGTAGAGCACGTGAAGCATGGCGGAATCATTGCAGGCTCCGGGGGCGTCATGGCCTGATGTGTTCCGTCAAAGTGACACTACCGGTCGGTAACTCTTCGGTGTAGCGTGCATCCCATGGCTACGGTGACCCCAGGTAACAGCGAGTTCGACCGCGATACGGCGGTCGTGCGCCGCGCCCCCGGCGTCTACGACGCACAGCTCTCGGCGGGCTGGACGATCATCCACGCGGTCAACGGCGGCTATCTGCTCGCCCTCATGGGCCGCGCCCTGGGCGACACCCTCCCGCACCCGGACCCGTTCTCCGTCACCGCGCACTACCTGACCGCATCGGTCCCAGGGCCGGCCGTCATACGGACCGAGGTGGTCCGCACCGGCCGGACGATGTCCACCGGCACCGCCACCCTCGTGCAGTTCAAGGAGGACGGCACCGAGGTCGAGCGGCTGCGGGTGCTCGCCTCCTACGGCGACCTCGACGCGCTGCCCGACGACGTCCGCACCAGCGCCAAGCCGCCCGCCCTGCCCCCGTACGAACACTGCCTCGGCACCGACAGCGCGCCCGAGGGGCAGCCGCCCGTCCCGGGCAGCACCGCCATCGCCGGCCGACTGGCGATCCGACTGGATCCGGCCACCGCGGGCTGGGCGGTCGGCGCCCCCTCGGGGAAGGGCGAGATGCGCGGCTGGTTCGGCCTCGCCGACGGGCGCGACCACGACCCGCTGTCCCTGCTGCTGGCCGTCGACGGCATGCCGCCCACCGCCTTCGACCTGGGCCTGTCCGGCTGGGTGCCGACCATCGAACTCACCACCCACATCCGCTGCCGGCCGGCCCCAGGACCACTGCGGGTCGCCCTCACCACCCGCAACCTCGCGGGCGGCTTCCTGGAGGAGGACGGCGAGATCTGGGACTCCCGGGACCGCCTTGTGGCTCAATCCCGCCAACTGGCACGGGTGTTGCTCGACAGCTGACGGCTCGGGCACCCGCCCCGGTGGGTGCCCCCGTACCGTGCGCGGCCCACGCCGCGACCGCTCCGCCTACGGCGCAAAAGAGAGACCACATTCGGCCGCGCCCGTGTCAGACTGATCGACATGGGGGACGTAGCGCTCAGCATCGATGACGGCACCGTCGTATGGCTGCGGGCCACACCCGCAGTCCCCGCCCAGGACACCGGCTCGGCCACCGGCGACGACGCCCAACGGCACGCCGGGGACGGCGAGTTGGAACTTCCCGAAGGATTCGGGTCGGCGCAGCCGGTCAGCGTCGACAGCCGGCTGCACCGCACGCTCACCCGCAGCGGCGAAGTGCTCGAAGAGGCCCTGCGACCGCTCGGCGGGGTACTCGGACGCATCCACCGCTCGATCGCGGACAGCAGCCACCACCCGGACGAGGTCACCGTCCAGTTCGGTGTCACCCTCGGCTCCGACCTGAAGCTCGGGGTGTTCTCCGGCAACGGCGAGGCCAGCTTCACCGTCTCCGCCACCTGGAAGCTCGGCAGTGACGCGGGTGAGACCGGTGGGACGACGCCGTGATCACCGGCGCCGGTGACGACACCCCGCTGCACCGCTCCTTCGTCTCCGTACGGAACGCCGGAGCGGCCATCGGCTGCGGCGTGCTGGTCGCCGACCGGCTCGTCCTCACCTGCGCCCACGTCGTCAACAGCGCGCTGGGCAGGGACCGTTTCGACCGGCAGCCGCCCGGCGGCGAAGCGGTCACCCTCCGGCTGCCGCACCTCGCACCGGGCCGCGACCTCACCGCCCACGTCGCCCACGAATGGTGGGCGCCGCCGCGCGCCACGGCCCGCGGCAGCGAGCCCGCCGTGCCGGGCCGGGTGCCGTACCACGGCGACCTCGCCGTCCTGGAGCTGACGGCCGACCCGCCCGACGGGGCGCAGCCCGCGCCCTTCCTGCCGCACGGCCACGCCGGTGAGGTCATCGCCCTGTGGGCCAGCGGCAATCCGCTGCCCACCGTGCGCGCCGTGCCGAGGGTCTCGGCGCCGCCCTGGATCGCGCTGGACGTGCTCGGCCCGGGGCAGGTCACCGAGGGCTTCAGCGGCGGGCCGCTGTGGGACCGCGCACGTCAGGCCGTCGTCGGCCTGGTCACCGCCGTGCACCGCCCGCCGGACGGATCCGCCGGAGCGCAGCCGACGATGTACGCCCTCAGCGTGCCCGCCATCGAAGCCGAACTCCCCACCCTGCCGCCGCCCGCCGTCCCCACCGCCAAACGCGGCGTGCAGCAACTGCTGGGCGCGCTGGAGCGGATCCTGACCAGGCCGGACGCGGTACTGGACTGTGAGGAGCGGCTGGCCGCCCGGCTCGGGCGGCCGTCGGCAGGGCCAGCCGCCGACCTGGAGCGGCTGGTCGGCCTGGCCGTCGGCGTCCGCCGCGGCATCCCCGAACTCCTCGAACTGGTCAGGGACCACCACGCGCCCTGGGGCGACCCGCACGGCCACGCCGCCCACAGCGCCAGAGACGACTGGGAGGCGCTGCGCAGAGCGGCCCGTACGGTACGCCCCGGTGAATACCTGACCACCCATCAGCGTCGCGGTCTGTCCGGGCTGCTGGCCCACTGCACCCGCACCGACGCGCGCACCCTGCTGCAACGCGTCCTGCCGCACGCGCCCGAGCTGCCCGAGGTGACCGGACTCGCCGACACCGTCGACGCGTTGGAAGGCTTCCCGCCGGCCCCCGGGACGCCGCTGCCGCCGCTGCTGCAAGGGGTGGTGCGGATCAGCGCGGACGAACGGGCGGCCGGCGCCTACCCGGCCGACGACCTGGACGCCTGGGTCGGCCGCGTCGCCGCCCGCTCGGGCGTGGACGAAGCGGCGGTCGACCAGTTCAGGGCCGACCTCGCGGCCACCGCCGTCCGGCCCCCGGCACCCGGGGCCGCCCCTCAGGCGGGCGCCACCGCACCGCGCTTCGCCCCGCGCGTCCAGGTCGAGCTGCTGCCGGGGCCGTCAGGACGGGGCTTCACCTACCAGATCTGGACCTGGCCCGACCGCGCCTCGCACCGCCTCCTCATGGTCAGGGACAGCGAGGCGGGCAGCGAGCAGGTGATCGACGACATCCGCCGGGTGCTGCGCACCGAGGTCAGGGAAGACCCGGAGACCGCCCTGGTGGAATTCTTCCTGCCGGCCGCCTGGCTCGGCCTCGACGTGGACTCCTGGGAGTCCTGCGACAGCGACGAGGACGGCCCGTTCGCGCCGGGCATCAGCCGGCGGGTGGTGGTACGCACCACCGAGCGGTCCCGCGAGAGTTACGCGGGCTGGAAACACCGCACCGCCGCGCTGCCGCACGCCAAAGGCGTCGTACTCGACCACCGGCACACCGACCGCAAGGTGGCCCGCGCCCAGCTCGAAGTGCACCGCGACGCCGGCACGGTGGTGCTGTGCTGCCCGCCCGACCACCACGGCGCGCTGCTGCGGCAGTGCGTGCAGGCGGGGGTGCACACCGTGCTGTGGCACCGCGCCGACCACGGCGAGCGGATCGGCAGGGACCTGCTGGCGCTGGTGGACGGCACGCACCACACCGAGATCCCCGAAGCGGTGCGCCTGGAGCGGGCCAAGGCCGTCGCCGAGCCGGGACACACCGCGCACCACGGCCGGCGCCTCTCCCTGCTGTACGACGCACCCGACTTCCGTCCCGGCCCGCTCGCGCCGGACGCCTGGGTGCTGACACAGCCGTGAGGAGCGGGCCGTGACCACGGCGGACACAGCGGGACGCACGCCGCGCGGGCCCAAGCGCCCGGCGCGGCACGGCGGGCAGGAAACGGGGGACGTACCGGAAACAGGAAGAGAGCACGTGGTGACCGGACAGAGCGCAGCAGACGGCAGTGACGGCGGGGCGGCGGAGCCCGAGGGCTGGTGGGTGTTCCGCGGACCGTCGCCGCTGCCCGACCCGCCTCCCTGGCGGCGCTTCCCCGCCGAACGCGGCAGGGAGACGGTGGACCCGTACCTCCTGGAGCACCACGAAATCTCCGTCGTCAACGCGGCACTGCACCTGCACCGCCCGCTGCTGGTCACCGGCCGCCCCGGCGCAGGCAAGAGCTCGCTGGCCCGCGCCATCGCCGACGAACTGGGGCTCGGCAGCGTCCTGCGCTGGTCCGTCAACAGCCGCTCCACCCTCCAGGACGCCCTCTACCGCTACGACGCGGTGGGCCGGCTGCGGGAGACCTCGCTGCGGCGCGAGCGTGAGGAACTGCGCGGGGCGCCGCGCAGGGCCACGTCCCGGCGCCCGGCGCCCGCCGGCGACATCGGCCAGTACCTGCGGCTCGGTCCGCTGGGCAGCGCGCTGGCGGCCGGCCGGCCCCGGGTGCTGCTCGTCGACGAACTCGACAAGGCCGACATCGACCTGCCCAACGACCTCCTGGTCGTCCTGGAGGAGGGCGAGTTCGAGATCCCCGAGCTGGCCCGGCTGCCCGAACACCAGCAGGACGTGCAGGTCCTGATGAGCGGGAGCCGGGAGCGGGTGCCCATCCACCGCGGCGTGGTCCGCTGCACCCACTTCCCGATCGTGGTCATGACGAGCAACGGCGAACGCGACTTCCCGCCCGCCTTCCTGCGCCGCTGCGTACGGCTCGACCTGCCCGAACCGACCGGCGACCGGCTGCGGAAGATCGTCGAACACCACCTGGGCGCCGCGGCGTTGGCGGAGGCCGAGGACCTCATCGAGGCGTTCGAGCAGCGCACCAGGACCCAGACGCTGGCAACCGACCAACTGCTCGCCGCCGTCCACCTGCGGATCAGCGGCGCCGACCTCAGCCGGGACGAACTGCTCTCCGCCGTGCTGCACCGCCTCGACGAGCCACTGTCGCCATGATCGACCGGCTGCGGCAGACCCTCGGGGGCGCCGGATACGACCTGGGAGCGGCCGAACTCCTCGACGTGCTGTGGCTGGCACGGGCGATGGGGGCGTTGGGGGAGGGGGAGGACGGGGAGGACGGGGAGGACGGGAGTGCGGCCGGGCGTGCGGCTGAGGATGCGGCGGATTCGGTGGGTGCGTCGGAGGTGTCGGGCCCTTCAGCCTCGTCGGACCTGTCGGACTCATCGGACTCGGCAGTCCCGTCGGACTCGGCAGTCCCGTCGGACTCGGCAGTCCCGTCGGACCGGCCAGAGCCCTCCAACTCGCCGACGTCACCCGACCAGTTGGGGCACCGGGACTCCCGGGATGCACCGGCCCCGTCGAACCCTCCGGCCTCCCCACTCCCTCCGACCTCCTCGACCCCACCAGCCTCCCCGCCCCCTCCATCCCCTCCGGAACCCGACGCCCCATCCGTCCCGCCCCGTCGTGCCCTCTACGGGATGGGGAGCCAGGGTGGTGCGCCGGACGGGGAGCGGGCCAGGGCCGCGCGGGTGCCGGGGCGCCGGGCGCTGCCGCACGCCCAGCAGTTGGGGCGGGAGCTGCGACCGCTGCACCGTGTCCAGGACCATCCGCAGCGCACCGTCACCGACATCGAGGCCACCGTCCGGCTGACCGCTGAGACCGGCTTCCTCGACGTGGTCAGCCGCCCGGAGCAGGAGCGGCGCTGGACGGCTGTGCTGCTGGTGGACGCCTCCCCGTCCCTCCAGGTGTGGGACACCCTCCCCGCCGAACTGCGCGCGCTGTTCGCCCGCAGCGGCGTCTTCCGCGCCGTCCACGTGCGCGGCATCGACCCGCGGAACCCGGCGGGGCCGGGACGCGGGCAGCGGCCCGGCGCCACCCTGACGTTCCTGCTGACCGACGGCACGAGCGACGGGTGGCGCGACCCGCGGACGGTGGCGGCGCTGGAGGAGTGGGGGCGCGCGGGCCCGCTGGCCGTACTCAACCCGCTGCCCCGCAGGCTGTGGCGGGGCACCGCGCTGGAGGCCGTGCCCAGGAAACTCCTCTCGCCCGGCGCGTTCGCCCCGGCCCGTCGGCTGTCCGTCCGCGACCCGCTCAGCGGCGAGCGCGACCCGGCGGCGGACGGCGCGCTCGCGCTGCCTGTGCTGCACCCGACGGCCTCCGCGCTGCGCCAGTGGGCGGGCCTGCTCACCCGCCCCGGCGTCCCGCGGCTGCTCGACACGGCGCTGCTGGACGGGACGCCGGTCAGCCCCCGCCGCCTGCCGAAGGGCAGCGCGGAGGAACTGGTCGCGTACTTCCGGGGCGCCTTCTCGCCCGAGGCGTACCGGCTGGCCGTGCGGCTCTCCGCGATCCGGCCGCTGACCACGCAGCTGATGCAGCTGGTCCGCGCGGCCACGATGCGCGACGCGGGGCCCACCCATGTCGCCGAGATACTCCTTGGCGGCCTGCTGGAACCCACCGGGACCGGCCGGGAGACCGCCGCCGCCCGGACCATCGGCCGTGCCCTGCGCACCGGCCCTGCGGGCGGCCGGTGCGCGCAGCCCGTGTACGACTTCCGGCCCGGCGTACGGGACCTGCTCTCCAGCGGCCTCGGGGCGGAGGCGGCCGTGGAGGTCGTCGAGGCGGTCGGCAGGTCCCTGGAGCCGTACATGGGGCGGCTGCCGGACTTCCCCGTGCTGATGGGGGACGCGGCGGGCGAGATGCGGCTCAAGGAGTCGGCGCGGGCGTTCGCGGTGCTGGCGAGCCCGGTGCTGGAACGGATGGGCGGGACGCCGGGCGCGACGGCACCGCCGCCCGCGCCGCCTGTGCGGTCCGCCGACGCCCAACTCCCCACGTCCGACGGGCTGTTCGACGTGCCGCCCGGCGAACCGTCCGATGTGCCGTCCGACGAACCGTTCATCGGCCGTGGCGAGGAGGCCGCCCGGTTGCTGGCGGGACTGACGCAGGGCGGCGATGACGGGGCGGGGGGCGAGGGCGGCGCGCGGTCGCCGCGCTGCCTTTTCCTGTACGGCCCCCCGGGGGTCGGCAAGTCGGCGCTCGCCCGGCGGGTGGCGCGGGAGGCGGCCGAGCACTTCCCTGACGGCCGGCTGTTCGTGTCGCTGCGGCGGTCCGGCGGCGCGGGCGGGGCGGCTTCCGAAGAACCGGTGGCCGCCGCCCTGGCCGAGCTGCTGGCCCGGCTCGGCGAGTCGGCCGATGGTCTGCCCACCGCCGTCGGCCCCCTCGCCGCGCGCTACCGGTCCAGGACCGAGGGCCGCCGGCTGCTCCTCGTGATCGACGACGTGTCCCCGGCGTCCGGGGACGCCGCCGTGCCCCCTGAGCTGCTGCCCGCGGGCCCAGGCAGCGCCGTCCTGGGCGTCGGCACCCGCCGCCAGGACCCCGGCGCACTGCTGCTGACCGGCCTGCGCACGGACGAGGCACGGGAGTTGCTCGGCGCGCTGATCGGCGCGGAGCGGGTGGCCGCCGAACCGGAGGCGGCAGACGCCCTGGTGGCCGCGACGGCCGGGCTCCCGGCGGCCCTGCGCACCGCCGCCGACCGGATCACGGCGTCCGGCCGGCCGCTCGCCGAGTGGCACGGAGAGCGGCCAGACGCCCTCTTCCCCACGCGCTCCGGTTCCGCCACGGCCACCGGCTCCGCCGCCGCGTGGGTCGACGGCGTCCTCGCGGGGCCGCCCGCGCGGCGCGCCTTCCGGATGCTCGCCGTCCCGGACGGCGAGGCGATCTCCCGGGACGCGGCGGCGGCGCTGCTGGACGTCCCGGTGGCGCGGCTGACACCGGTGCTTGCCGAGCTGGTGGCGGCCGGTCTCGTGACGGAGTCGGGGCCGGACCGCTACCGCCACGCCGGGCTGCTGCGCCCGCTCGCCCGTGACCTCGCGCTGCGTGAACTGTCCGCGTCCACGCGGGAAGCGGGGCTGGCCAGGCTGCTGGAGTGGTACCTCGTCACCGGGCAGCAGATCCACCGGCGCCGCTATCCGGGCGACCGGTTGCCTGACGAACTCGCCGGGAGCTCCCGGAAGAGCGGGCCGCCCGCGGGCGAGCGGTCCGGGTCGCAGGCCGGGTGGGCGGACGAGATGCCGCAGGTGCTGGCCCTGGTGCGGCAGGTGGCGGCCGAGTCGGCCGCGGGTGCCGCGTCCGGAGGAGGCGCCTTTGCCGTCCGTTCGCATGTGGCCCTGCGCAGGGCGGCCGACCTGCTGCTGGTGGCCCAGCCCGCGGCGGAATCCGGCGTGTACGGCGCGGAGTTCGGGCCCGCCGCGCGCATCGTCGCGGACCGCGCGGCCCTGGAGGGCGAACACCGCGCGGAGGGCAGGGCCCGGCTGGTGCTCGCCGAGGCGCTCGCCGCGCGGGGCAGGTTCGCCGCGGCGGAGACGGAGGTGCGGCGGGCCGACCGCGCCGGGCGGGCCGCCGACGACTCCCTCACCCGCTTCCGGGCGCCGCTCGCCCACGGCCTCATCGCGCTGCACCAAGGCCGGTTCGACGACGCCGAGCGGCAGTTGACACCGGCATGGGAGCGTTGCCGCAGCCGCCGGGACACCCTCGGCGAGGCCACCGTGCTGGCCGCGCTCGCGCGGGTCTGGGCGGCCGGCGGCGCGGGCGGCGACGCCGTCCCCTACGCGGAGTGGAGCGTCGGCGCCTACCAGCGCGTCGGCCGCACCCCACGGCTCGCGCACGGCCTGTACGCGCTGGCCGAGGCGCTGGCGGCGGACGGCAGGAGCGGCGAGGCGCTGCGCCGCATCTCCGAAGCGCTGCCGCTGTTCGACGCGGACGGGCAGGACCTCTGGGCCGCCAGGGCCCGCAGCCGGATGGCCCAGGCGATGGTCGCGGTGATCAGGCCGCACGACGCGCTGAATGCCGCACAGGACGCGGCGGCGCGGCTGATGGCGCCCGGCGGGGAACGCTGGCGGGCCGACGCGCTGACCGTGCTGGGGCGGGCCGAGAGCGCCCTGGGCCACCAGCAGAGCGCGGAGGCCCACTGGCGTGACGCGCTCGCCGTCTACGAGGAGTTCGACGCGACGGCGGACGCCGACGAGATCCGCGCCCTGCTGCGGGAGAGGCCGGGAGCACCCGTCGGCACCTCCCGCACGGCGGAGCAGGCGCGGGCCGGCACCGCGCTGCGCGATCTGACCGCCGCCGTCCGGGTGCTGCGTGACCGGCTGCGGCTGCGCACCGCGGGCCGGTCCGTGTCCGGTGCCAGGGCCAGGCAGCTCGCCGTCCTGGCCGCCGCGGAGGCCAGGCTGGCCGCGCGGCTGGCCGCGTTCGCCCGCACCGGCCGCCCGGACGCGGCGGCGGGCGCCGAAGAGGAACGTCTGCGGGCGGTGGCGGCGCAGCTCGCGGCGTCGGACGCGTCGGACGCGGGGCTGACGGCCGCCGCCAGGGACGTGGCGCGGCGCCTCGGGCGGTAGCCGGTGGCCGGGGCGCCACCGCGCGCCGGACATGCGCCCCCGGGGCCCGCGACGGCTGCTCGTAGAATCGTCGCACCATGGTTTACCTCGACCACGCCGCCACCACTCCGATGCTCCCGGAAGCGGTGCAGGCGATGACCGCCCAGCTGACCGTCACCGGCAACGCGTCCTCCCTGCATGCCGCCGGCCGGCGGGCCAGGCGCGCCGTCGAGGAGGCACGCGAGTCGCTCGCCGCCTCACTCGGCGCCCGTCCCAGCGAGGTCGTCTTCACGGCCGGCGGCACCGAGGCCGACAACCTCGCGGTCAAGGGCCTGTTCTGGTCCCGCAGGGACGCCGACCCGGCCCGTACCCGCGTCCTCGCCAGCCCCGTCGAGCACCACGCCGTGCTGGACGCCGTGGAGTGGCTCGCCGAGCACGAAGGCGCCGACGTCGAATGGCTGCCGGTCGACGCGCTGGGCCGGGTGCACGCCGACGCGCTGCGCGAGGCCGTCGCCCGCAACCCCGCCGATGTCGCCCTGGCCACCGTCATGTGGGCCAACAACGAGATCGGCACCCTCCAGCCGGTCCACGAACTCGCCCGCGTGGCCCGGGAGTTCGAGATCCCGCTGCACGCCGACGCGGTGCAGGCGGTCGGCCAGGTCGAGGTCGACTTCGCCGCTTCGGGCCTCGCCGCGATGACCGTCTCAGGACACAAGATCGGCGGCCCGTACGGCATCGGCGCGCTGCTGCTCGGCCGCGAGTGGGCGCCCGTCCCGGTGCTGCACGGCGGCGGCCAGGAGCGGCAGGTGCGCTCCGGCACCCTCGACACCCCCGCCATCGCCGCCTTCGCCGCCGCCGGGCGGCACGCCGTCGCCCACCGCGCGGACTTCGCCCGGGACATCGGCGCGCTCCGCGACGACCTGATCAAGGCCGTCCGCGCCGCCGCCCCCGACGCCGTACTGGGCGGCGACCCCGACCCGGCGGGACGCCTCCCCGCCAACGCGCACTTCTCCTTCCCCGGTTGCGAGGGCGACTCCCTGCTCCTCCTCCTGGACGCCCAGGGCATCGAGTGCTCCACGGGATCCGCCTGCACGGCGGGCGTCGCGCAGCCGAGCCACGTCCTGCTGGCCACCGGCATGGCCCCGGAGCTGGCCCGCGGTACGCTCCGCTTCTCCCTGGGGCACACCTCCACCGCCGCGGACGTGGCGGCGCTGGCGGACGCCATCGGACCGGTGGCGGAACGGGCCCGCAGCGCGGGCCTGAGCTAGGGCCGGTCCAGGGAGCGCCCTGCACCCGAACCGAACGGGAAGATGCTGTGTTCTGGATAGCCGGCCTGATCGCGCTGGCCGCCGCCGCCCTCTGCGGATTTCTCCACCGGGTGTCCCGCACCCGTACGCGGGTGATGGAGCGCACCGAGACGCTGCCGGTGCGCGACCTGCGGGCCCTGCACGAGGCGGCTGCCGACGCCGCGGGCGCGGGGCACTTCCGCTACCGCTGCGAGGTCGCGGGCCAGGCCCGCGCGCACAAGGACGGCGCGCTGCGCTCGCAGATCGCCGGGCTGGACTGCGTCTGGCACCGCCACAAGGTCACCCGCAAGTACGAGGAGACGTACCGGGACGGCAACGGCAACCGCAAGCGCCGTACCCGCACCGAGGTGGTCTCCGAGCACGCCACGTCGACCGCGTTCTTCGTCGAGGACGCCACCGGCAAGATGGTCATCAGGCCGGGCGAGCACACCGTCGTCGGCGCCGAGAAGGCCGTCGACCGCTTCGACCCGCACACCGCGGGCGGCAACAGCCTGTCGATCGGCCCGCTGAGCCTGAACCTCGGCGGCGACGGCACGATCGGCTTCCGGCACGAGGAGTGGATCGTCCGCCCCGGCAGCCGCTTCTTCGTCCACGGCGAGGCGGGCGACGGCGGCGGCCGGCTGGCCATCGGCGCACCCGAGGAGGGCGGCGTCTTCGTGATGTCGGTCAAGCCGGAGGATGAGCTGCTGCGCGGCGAGCGCCGCAAGGCCCTGCTGCTCGGCGCCGGCACCGGCGTGCTCGGCGTCGCGGCGGTGGTGATCCTGGTCCTCGCCGTTATCCGCTGACCTGCGAAGACGACGGTGACGGTGACGGCGGGCGCCGCAGCTCGGCGCGGACCAGCCGCAGATAGCGGTCCCAGTCCCAGTGCGGCCCCGGGTCGGTGTGGTCGGCGCCCGGCACCTCCACGTGCCCGATGATGTGTTTCCGGTCAGCGGGGAAGCCGTAGCGGCGGCATATCCCGGCCGTCAGGCGGGCCGACGCGGCGTACATGGCGTCGGTGAAGGACTCCGGGCGGTCGACGAACCCCTCGTGCTCGATGCCGATGCTGCGTTCGTTGTACGCGCGATTGCCGGCGTGGAACGCCACGTCCAGCTCCCGCACCAGCTGCGCGACGTGGCCGTCCTTGCGCACGACGTAGTGCGATGCCGCGGCGTGCCACGGGTCCTGGAAGACCTTCAGCGCCGTCGCGTAGCTGCCCTGGACGACGTGGATCACCACCCGGTCTATGCGGTAGTCGGACGGCCGCTCGGCCCGCCGCCAGTTCGCCGGGTCCGCCGCGACCCACTGGGCGCCCCGCTGATCGACGGCGCCCGGTGTCCGCGGCTCGGCGTCCGACGGCAGCCGCACCCATCGCCGCAGCTCGTCGCGGGCCGCGAAGGCGCCGGTCCCGGCGGCCACGAGACCGCCGCCACCGAGCCACAGCGCCCGACGCCTGCTGATGCCCGGCTTCGGCCGATCCTTCTTCCCCATGCGCTGGATAACGCTTTCGGACCCGTCGGCGGTTCCGTCTACCCTGGGGTGGTTATGACTGACGCTCCCCGCCGCCTCCGTGTCCTCGCCGCCATGTCCGGCGGTGTCGACTCCGCCGTCGCCGCCGCCCGTGCCGCCGAGGCCGGCCATGACGTGACCGGCGTGCACCTCGCGCTCTCCGAGAACCCGAAGTCCTTCCGTACCGGCGCCCGCGGCTGCTGCACGATCGAGGACTCGCACGACGCGCGCCGCGCCGCGGACGTCATCGGCATCCCGTTCTACGTCTGGGATCTCGCCGAGCGCTTCCGTGAGGACGTCGTCGACGACTTCATCGCCGAGTACGAAGCGGGCCGCACCCCGAACCCGTGCCTGCGCTGCAACGAAAAGATCAAGTTCGCCGCGCTGCTCGACAAGGCACTCGCCCTCGGCTTCGACGCGGTGTGCACCGGCCACTACGCCACCGTCGTCCTCCGGGAGGACGGCAGCCGCGAACTGCACCGGGCCTCCGACATGGCCAAGGACCAGTCGTACGTGCTCGGCGTCCTGGACGACCGGCAGCTCGCGCACGCCATGTTCCCGCTCGGCGACACCCTCACCACCAAGGCCGAGATCCGTGAAGAGGCCGCCCACCGCGGCCTGTTCGTCGCCAAGAAGCCGGACAGCCACGACATCTGCTTCATCGCCGACGGCGACACCCAGGGCTTCCTCGCCAAGCGTCTCGGCACTGCGGAGGGCGACATCGTCGACGAGTCGGGCAACCGCCTCGGCAGCCACGACGGCGCCTACGGCTTCACCATCGGCCAGCGCAAGGGCCTGCGCATCGGCACCCCGGCGGCCGACGGCAAGCCCCGCTACGTCCTGGACATCTCCCCGGTCGACAACACCGTCACCGTCGGCCCCGCCGCCTCCCTCGACGTCACCGCCCTCACCGCCATCCGCCCCCGCTGGTGCGGTCTTCCGCCGGCCGCGGGCCCCGCCGTCTACACCGCGCAGCTCCGCGCCCATGGCGGTGAGACGGAGGTGACGGCGGAGGTCGTCGACGGCACCACGCTCCGGGTGACCTTCACCGAACCGGTCCGCGGGGTGGCCCCAGGGCAGGCCATCGTCCTCTACGACGGCACCCGCGTCGTCGGCTCGGCGACCATCGCCACGACCGAGCGCAGGGCGCACGCGGAAGCCTGACCTCCGGGGCGTAAGGACTTCACCGCACGCCCTGACAAATGTCACGGCAAAGGCAGGACAGATGGAACTGCCGACGGGCCGCGCGCCGGACGAAGCTGAGGGCACGCCGCAACCGAGCGGCGGCACCGCGCAGTTCAGCGCCAGACCCGGGGGAGTACGCCATGGGGCAGGACCGGCCCGTCACCGCCGAGCGCAGCAATCCGCTGCTCCAGAGCTTCCTTCCGCTCCTCGTGGACGTCGGCATCCCGCTGGGCTCGTACTACGCGCTCAGCGCCGGATTCGGCCTCGGCACGGTGGCCGCGCTCGGCTGGAGCAGCGTGCTGCCCGCGCTGCGGACGGTCTGGGGGCTCGTCAGGAGCCGCCGGGTCAACGGCCTGGCGCTGCTGATGCTGCTCGTCAACGCCGCCGGTCTCGCGCTGAGCACGATGACCGGCGACGCCCGGCTGATGCTCGCCAAGGACAGCGGCGTGAGCAGCGTCGTCGGGATCGCGATCCTGCTCTCCGCGCGCACCGGCAGGCCGCTGATGACGACCGGACTCAAGCCCTGGGTGACGAAGGGGACCGCTGAGGGCACCGCGGCCTGGGACCGGCTGAGCGCCGGGTCCGCTCCGTTCCGCAGGGCCGAGCGGCGGTTCTCGGCGATCTGGGGGAGCGCGCTGCTGGCCGAGTGCGCGGCCCGCATAGCCGGCGCGTACACGCTGCCGGTGGACACGATGGTCTGGCTGGGCACGGTGATCCTGGTGGTGGCCGTCCTGGTGGCGATGGTGGTGGCCGGGGGGAGCTGTGCGGACCCGATGGAGAAGATGGTCGGCGCCGAGGTCGCGGCGCGAGCGGCGGAGCCGGACGCCGCGGAAAGTGTCGCCGGGATGCCCGTCGGCACCCTGGCCTGAGGCTTTTCCCTACCCCCGCGGCCGATGACGCGGTACCGGCAAATAGGGTCGGTGACGCGACGGGACGTCCGATGGCCTCTGCGGCGAGAATGTGCCAGGAATCGAACCGAACCGCAGAAGGCTTTTCGTCGGCCACGAAAGGGATCGGAAGATATGTCGACTGTTCAGTCCGAGGTCAAGGCCGGGGTTCATTCGGCCGGACCGGCATCCCTGCACGCGGAGCTGGTCCGGCGGAATCCCGGTGAGCCGGAATTCCACCAGGCGGCCCTGGAGGTGCTGGAGACGCTGGCCCCTGTGCTGGCGGCCCGTCCGGAGTTCGCCGAGGCGAAAATCCTTGAGCGGATCTGTGAGCCGGAACGGCAGATCATGTTCCGGGTGCCCTGGCAGGACGATTCCGGGGCGATCCGCGTCAACCGGGGCTTCCGGGTGGAATTCAACAGCGCGCTCGGCCCGTACAAGGGCGGACTGCGGTTCCACTCGTCCGTGAATCTGGGGATCGTGAAGTTCCTCGGCTTCGAGCAGATCTTCAAGAATTCCCTCACCGGCCTCAATATCGGAGGCGGCAAGGGCGGCAGCGACTTCGATCCGCATGGCAGGTCGGACGCCGAAGTGATGCGGTTCTGCCAGTCGTTCATGACCGAGCTGTACCGGCACCTGGGCGAGCACACCGATGTGCCGGCCGGTGACATCGGCGTCGGCGGCCGGGAGATCGGCTACCTCTTCGGCCAGTACCGCCGCGTCACCAACCGCTGGGAAGGCGGGATGCTGACCGGCAAGGGCCTCGAATGGGGCGGCTCCAAGGTCCGCACCGAGGCCACCGGCTACGGCAACGTCCTCTTCACCGAGGAGATGCTCAAGAAGCGCGGTGAGGAAATGGACGGCCAGCAGGTCGTCGTCTCCGGCTCGGGCAACGTCGCGATCTACACCATCGAGAAGGCCCAGGCGCTCGGCGCCAACGTTCTGACCTGCTCGGACTCCGGCGGCTATGTCGTCGACGAGAAGGGCATCGACCTTGCGCTGCTCCAGCAGATCAAGGAGGTCGAGCGCGGCCGGATCTCCGAGTACGTGGCGCGGCGCGGCGCGTCGGCCCGGTACGTCGAGGGCGGGCGGGTGTGGGACGTCCCCTGCGAGGTGGCGCTGCCGTCGGCCACACAGAACGAACTCGACGCGGACGCCGCCCGGATCCTGATCCGCAACGGCGTCAAGGCGGTGTCCGAGGGGGCGAACATGCCGACCACTCCGGAGGCGGTGGCCCTCCTCAAGGAGGCGGGGGTGGCCTTCGGCCCCGGCAAGGCGGCCAACGCGGGCGGTGTGGCCACCAGCGCCCTGGAGATGCGGCAGAACTCCGCGCGCGAGTCGTGGACCTTCGAGCGCGCCGAGGGCGAACTCGCGGCGATCATGCAGGGCATCCACCACACCTGCTACGAGACGGCCGAACGGTTCGGGCTGCCGGGCGACTACGTCGCGGGCGCGAACATCGCCGGGTTCGAGCGGGTCGCGGACGCGATGCTGGCGCAGGGGCTGATCTAGGGCCGCCCGCCGCCCGCCGCCCGCCGCCCGCCGCCCGCCTTCGGCCTCCGCCTTCCGTTCGGATCGGGCCGGGCTCGCCCCTGCCCCGTCGTACGGACCGCCGACCGCGGGCCCGTACGGCGGGCGGCGCGGCGGCCGGTGCGGCGCCCGCGGTCAGCCGGCCGGCGGGGTGTCGACGAGGTCGGTGACGAATCTGCGGAGCCGTCCGCTGATCACCGGCGTGACGCCGTGGATGACCTGGGCGCCGTAGGCGACGGCCACCCCGGCGCCGGCGTCGGTGAGCCACCGGCTCTTACGGGGCCCGGCGAGCCAGGCGGGCTGCGCTGCGTGCGGGTACGGCGCGTGCGGCAGGCTGCGGCTGACCGGGGTGCCGGGCAGGTAGCCGTCGGCCTCGCCCAGCACGGCGCCGGTCCAGGGGGCGGGGTCGGACGTCGTCTCGATGTAGAACCGCCCGCCCGCATCGGCCTCGGCGACCGCGACGCCGATCCGCCCGATGCGGCGCGGCGGGGTCCGGGGGCTGATGATGCCGTCGAGGTGGGTGGGGACGCTCTGGCCCGCGGTGAGTTCGGTGTAGCTCCAGGGGGTCGCCCCGGCGATCGACGGCGTGCCCCGCCGGATCGCGGGCAGCGCACGGTAGGTCGCCTCGGCCAGGATCTGCTGTGCCGCACCGGGCGCGGGCAGCACCTCGGCCTGCCCGACCGGGTGCCAATCGGCGGTCTCACTGTCCATGATCTTGATGAGCCGGGCGGTTTCGTCGGAGGTGAGGAAGTCCTCGACCGTCTGCAGCATCAACGTCTCGCTGACATGAATCACTGTGCCTCCTCGCGCAGATCCGCCGCACCGCCGTTCCCGGGGGGCCGCTCGCGAGGGCCGCTTCCCGGACGGCCCGTGCGGACCTTCCCCCCGGAGGGTCCGCACGGGCGCCGTCCCGGGCGGCCGTACGCTCCCCCCGGCGGTCCGTACGGCTCCCCCCTCGGGCATCCGTACGTCCCCCCGGCCCTCCGTACGGTGCCCGGGTGGTCCCTGCGGCCGGTGTCTGCGGGACGGTTGTCCGCAGCGGCCGTCCGCAGCGACCGTAGGACCACCGTCGCGGCGCCGGACTGCCTGCGGGCAGGCGCACACGGGGGCGCACCGACGTGTGGCGCGGCAGCGAAAGCGCATCCGACAGGGGGCGCGAGAGACCCGGCTCGTAAGCTGGCGCACATGAACATCTGCGTCTTCTGCTCCGCCGCCGACCTCGACGACCGGTACGTCACCCCCGCCCGGCAGTTCGCCGAGCTGATCGGCAAGGGCGGCCATTCCCTGGTGTGGGGCGGTTCGGACACCGGCCTGATGAAGGTCATGGCCGACGGGGTGCAGGGCGCGGGCGGGCGGCTGATCGGCATCTCCGTGGAGTTCCTGGCGCACAAGGTGCGGGCGGGCGCGGACGAGATGATCGTCACCAAGGACCTCGCCGAGCGGAAGGCGCAATTGCTGGAGCGCGCCGACGCCGTCGTCATCATGGTCGGCGGCACGGGCACGCTGGACGAGGCCACCGAGATCCTGGAGCTGCGCAAGCACGGGATGCACACCAAGCCGGTCGTGCTGCTCAACACCGCGGGTTTCTATGACGGGTTGAAGGAGCAGTTCCAGCGCATGGAGGCGGAGGGCTTCCTGCCGGTTCCGCTCACGGACCTGGTGTTCTTCGCGGAGGACGGCGTCGGCGCGCTCGCCCACCTGGAGGAGCAGGCGGGCGTGCAGGGCTGACCCCTTCGCCCGCCGCGCCCGTGAGGCCGCCCGCGGGACCGTGAGCCCGCCCGCCGGGACCGTGCGCGTCTGCGCACCGCCGACGTGCTCGTTAGGATCGGTGGCATGGGAACGCACTTGATCACGGGCGCAGGTTCGGGCATCGGAGCGGCGGTCGCGCGGCGGCTGCTGGAGCGCGGCGAGGAGTTGTGGCTGCTGGCCCGCGACGCCGGCCGGGCCAAGGAGCTGGCCGAGCGGTACCCGGGTGCCCGCACGCTCGTCGGCGACCTCGCCACCCCCGAGAAGCTGTCCTGGGCGCTCGGCAAGCAGCCGCTCCCGGAGCGCATCGACTCGCTCCAGCACATCGCCGGAGTCCTGGAACTGGGCGCCATCGGTGACCTGGGTGCCGCGTCCTGGCAGCGGCAGCTCGCCGCCAACCTCGTCTCGCCCGCCGAGCTGACCCGGCTGCTGCTGCCGCTGGTACGCGTCGCCCAGGGGCACGTCGTCTTCGTCAACTCCGGTGCCGGGCTGCACGCGAACCCCCAGTGGGGCGCGTACGCGGCGAGCAAGCACGGGCTCAAGGCGCTGGCCGACTCGCTGCGCGGCGAGGAGCACGAGAACGGCGTGCGGGTCACCTCGGTCTACCCGGGGCGCACGGCCACGCCGATGCAGGCGAGCACGCACCAGCAGGAGGGCAAGGACTACGACCCGTCCCGCTGGATCGACCCGGAGTCGGTCGCCACGGCCATCCTCACGGCCATCGACCTGCCGCGGGACGCGGAGATCAACGACCTCTCGGTGCGGCCGGGGCGCTGAGCCGCCCGGCTGCGGCGGAACGTTTTCCCGTCGGCTGACCCTCCGGTTCCCCGCGTCGCGGACGTACGCTGCACGAGTGACCACTGAAGCGAAGTCGACCGCGGCGGCGGGGTGCGGGTTCCGGGAGATCCGGGGACTCGTCACCGAACTGAGCCGTCGGATGGACGCCCATCAGCGCAGCCGGATCGCCGAACTGGAGCTGACGCCCACCCAGGCGAAGGCGCTGGAGGAACTGGGCGAGCCCAGAACGGCGCGGGAGCTGGCCGGGGTGCTGTGCTGCGAGCCGCCGAACGTCACCTACGTCATCTCCAAGCTGGAGAAGCAGGGCATGGTCGTGCGGCAGCCGCATCCGCTGGACGGGCGGGCCAAGCAGCTGGTGCTGACCGAGGCGGGCCGGGAGCTGCGGCTGGATCTGCTGCGGCGGATGGGCAAGGCATCGCCGCTCGACCACCTGTCGCACGACGAGCGCTCGGCGCTGCGCGACCAGCTGCTGCGGGCGCTGGACCGGAGCGGCGGCTGACCTGCGGAAAGCGGGCGTCCTGTACGGGCGTCCCGTACGGGAGCGAGGTCTCAGGGGTGCGTCCCTGGGGCCTCGTTCGCGTCTTCCGGCACGTGGTCGCGGGGCGGTTCCGTATACGTTGAGTAAAGTTATAGCTGTAACCATTGCTGGAGTGGATGGCTACAGCTTTAACTAAATCCATGATCACTGAAACGGCGGGGCCGCGACCGGCGGCGAGCGGAAAGACGGGTGCCACCGGCGCGGCGGCGAGCGGGCCGCAGGCGCCCGCGCGGACGGGCGGCGGCTGGGCCCAACTCCTCGTCCTGGCACTCGGGTTCGTGATGGCGAGCCTGGACACCGGCATCATGAACGTCGCGTCGAACGACCTGCGCGCCCGGCTCGGCCTGACCATGTCGGGACTCACCTGGGTCGTCGACGGCTACGTCCTCGCCTTCGCCTCGCTGCTGCTGCTCGCCGGATCGCTGGCCAAGCGGTTCGGCGCCCGCCGCATCTACCTGGCGGGCCTCGCGGTGTTCACCGCCGCCTCGCTGCTGGGCGCCGCCGCGCCGGACGGCGGCGTCCTGGTGGCGGCCCGCTTCCTCCAGGGCCTGGGTGCCGCCCTGTTCATGCCCAGCTCGCTGTCCCTGCTGATGCACGCCTTCCCGGAACCGGCGCGCCGGGCGAAGGTGCTCGGCATCTGGTCGGCGATCGTCTCGACGTCCGTCGGACTCGCCCCGTCGATCGGCGGCTTCCTGGTGGGCACGCTCGGCTGGCGCAGCATCTTCCTCGTCAACCTGCCCATCGGCATCCTGGCGCTGCTGCTCACCCGGCGGATCGTGGCACAGGTCCCCGGCCGCCGTGCGGCGCTCGGCGGCGCCGGGCACCTGCTGGGACTGCTCGCCCTCGCCTCGCTGAGCTTCGGCCTCATCGAGGGGCCCGCCAAGGGCTGGGCCGCCCCCGAGGTCCTGGGCGCCTTCGCGGTCGCCGTCATCGCCGCCGCCGGATTCGTCGTCCGCGAACGGGCCGCCAGAACCCCGGTCCTGCCGGTCGCGCTCTTCGCCGACAGCCGCTTCTCGGCCGCCAACGCGGTCGGCTTCCTCTTCAACTTCGCCTTCTACGGCGTGCTGTTCGTCCTCGGCCTCTTCCTCCAGACCGCACGCGGCGCCGGGCCCGTCACGGCGGGCCTCCAGATGCTGCCCGCCGTCCTGGTCATCCCGTTCGGCAACGTGCTCTACGCCAGGATCGGGCTGCGGGTCGGCAACCGCGCCGCCCTGGCCGCCTCGCTGGCCTTCTCGGCCGCCGGGTACGCCGTGCTCTTCCTGGTGCTCACACCGGAACTGCCGTACTGGGCACTGGCGTTGATCCTCGCGCTCACCAACTTCGCCAGCGGCGTCGCCTCGCCCGCGATGACCGGTGTGCTGATGGAGGCGGCCGGACGCGAGCACGCCGACATCGGCAGCGCGACCCTCAACGCCAACCGGCAGGTCGGCTCGCTGGTCGGGATCGCCGGGATGGGCGCGGTGCTCACCGCGGCGGGCGGCGGCTACCGGGGCGCCACGTACGCCTTCGCCCTGACCGCGGTCGCGCTGGTGATCGCGGCGGCCGTGGGGTGGCTGGGGGTGCGGGCCGGCACGGACCGGCAGGCGGACGCCTGACGCCTACGGGGGCGCCCGGGGCGCCGACGGGCGGGCCGCCGGACACCGGGGCCCGCCCCGCCGCATACGCTTCCGGGGTGAGCGAGAACAGCACGTACGACGGGCAGGGCGCGGGCACCGCGGACGACGACGGGCGCCCCTGGGGTGCCGGGACGGCGACCGGGGTCGGGTCGATGCCGGGCGGTGACGCGCGGGAGGCAGCCAGGACCGTCACCGGTTCCCTGGAGACCTTCCCCCACCTGCCGGAACTGCCGGCCCGCGGCCCCGGCGCCGACATGATCGGGCGCACCATCGGAATGCTCGTTGAGCTCTACGCCCACGTGGAGCCCAGCGGCTGGCGGATCAGCGACCGGCCGGGACGCGACACCCGGCGCGCCCGCGCCTGGCTCGGCGAAGACCTCGACGCCCTGGAGGAGTTCACCCAGGGCTACGAAGGGCCGCTGAAGGTCTCCGCGGTCGGGCCGTGGACCCTGGCGAGCGCCCTGGAGCTGCGCAACGGCGAGGCCGCCGTCAGTGACCCCGGTGCCTGCCGCGACCTCACGGCCTCCCTGGCGGAGGGGCTGCGCGGCCATCTCGCGGACGTACGGCGGCGGGTGCCGGGCGCCCGGGTCGTGCTCCAGCTCGACGAGCCGTCGCTCACCTCCGTGCTCCAGGGCCGGGTGAAGTCCGCCAGCGGCTACCGCACCCACCGTGCCGTGGACCGGGCCGTCGTCGAGGGGGCCCTGCGCGACCTCGTCGGGGTGGCGCAGGGCGGGCCCGTCGTCGTGCACTCGTGCGCGCCCGAGGTCCCGTTCGGGCTGCTGCGCAGGGCCGGCGTCGCGGGTGTCTCGTTCGATTTCTCGCTGCTCACCGAGCGTGAGGAGGAGGCGATCGGCGAGGCCGTGGAAGGGGGGACGGCCCTGTTCGCCGGTGTGGTGCCGGGTGTGGACGGCCGATTGTCAGACCCTGCCGGTAGCGTCATGGGTGTCAGGACGCTGTGGCGCAGGCTGGGGCTGAATCCGGGGACTCTCGCCGAGTCCGTGGTGGTCACCCCGTCGTGCGGGCTCGCGGGCGCTTCACCCGCTTATGCCCGCTCCGTGCTTGCGCACTGTGTCCGGGCGGCGACATCGCTCGCAGACAACCCTGAGTGACCGCACTCAAGGACCACGGGAGGACAAGACGGTGGCTGGCGAACAGCACGCAACGGCATCCGAGGTGCCCACGGCGGCGCGGGAGGAGCACGCGCAGCTCGCTGAGCAGATCGAGGAGCATCGCTTCCGCTACTACGTGAAGGACGCTCCGGTCGTCAGCGACGCGGAGTTCGACAAGCTGCTCCGCTCCCTGGAGGCCCTGGAGTCCGAGCATCCGGAACTGCGCACCCCCGATTCGCCGACCCAGAAGGTCGCGGGCGCGTACGCCACGGAGTTCACCGAGGTCGAGCACCGCGAGCGGATGCTCTCGCTCGACAACGCCTTCGACGACGAGGAGTTGGCGGCCTGGGCCGAGCGGCTCGCCGGGGAGCTGGGCGGCGCGCCGAAGGAGGCCGGCTACCACTTCCTGTGCGAGCCGAAGGTGGACGGCCTCGCCGTCAACCTCACCTACGAACAGGGCAGGCTGACCCGCGCCGCCACCCGCGGTGACGGCCGCACCGGCGAGGACATCACCCCCAACGTCCGCACCATCGCCGAGATCCCGCAACGCCTCACCGGCGAGCGGATCCCGGAGCTGGTCGAGGTCCGCGGGGAGGTGTACTTCCCGATGGAGAAGTTCCTCGAACTGAACGCCCGGCTGGTCGCCGACGGCAAGCCCCCGTTCGCCAACCCGCGCAACGCCGCCGCCGGTTCGCTCCGCCAGAAGGACCCCAAGGTCACCGCGACCCGCCCGCTCCACATGGTGGTGCACGGCATCGGCGCCCGCGAGGGCTTCGACATCGACTGCCAGTCGCACGCCTACGACCTGCTGCGGGAGTGGGGCCTGCCCACCGCGCGGCACAACAAGGTCGTCGACTCCCTGCAAGGCGTACGCGAGTTCATCGCCCACTACGGCGACGCCGAGACCCGCCGCACGGCCGTCGAGCACGAGATCGACGGCGTCGTCGTCAAGCTCGACGAGATCCGGCTCCAGGGGCGCCTCGGCTCGACCTCGCGGGCGCCGCGCTGGGCCATCGCCTGGAAGTACCCGCCCGAAGAGGTCAACACCGAGCTGGTCGACATCCGGGTGGGCGTCGGCCGCACGGGCCGGGTCACGCCGTACGCGGTCGTGCAGCCGGTGACCGTGGCCGGCTCCGAGGTCGAGTTCGCGACGCTGCACAACCAGGACGTGGTCAAGGCCAAGGGCGTCCTCATCGGCGACACCGTCGTGATCCGCAAGGCGGGCGACGTCATCCCCGAGATCCTCGGCCCGGTCGTCGACCTCCGGGACGGCAGCGAGCGGGAGTTCGTGATGCCGGCCGACTGCCCCGAGTGCGGGACGCCGCTGCAGCCCGCCAAGGAAGGCGACATCGACCTGCGGTGCCCCAACGCCCGCTCCTGCCCCGCCCAGATCCGCGAGCGGCTGTTCTACCTCGCCGGCCGCAAGTGCCTCGACATCGAGAACTTCGGCTACGTCGCCGCCACCGCGCTCAGCCAGCCGCTGGAGCCCGCCGAACCGCCGGTCAAGGACGAGGGCGACCTCTTCGGCCTCTCCATCGAGCAGCTGCTGCCCATCAAGTCCCATGTCCTGGACCCGGATTCCGGTCTGCCCAAGCGCGACCCGGAGACCGGCGAGGAGAAGGTCGTCACCTTCTTCGCCAACCAGAAGGGCGAGCCGAAGAAGAACGCCCTCGCCATGCTGGAGAACATCCAGGCGGCCAAGGAACGCCCGCTGGCCCGGATCATCACCGGACTGTCGATCCGCCACGTCGGCCCGGTGGCCGCCGAGGCACTGGCCCGTGAATTCCGGTCGATCGACCGCATCCGGGACGCGAGCGAGGAGGAACTCGCCGCCGTGGACGGCGTCGCCGCCACCATCGCCACCTCCGTCAAGCAGTGGTTCGCCGACGAATGGCACCAGCAGATCATCGAAAAGTGGCGGGCCGCCGGTGTCCGGATGGAGGAGGCGGACTCCGGTGACGAAGGCCCGAGGCCGCTGGAAGGCGTCACCGTCGTCGTAACGGGCACACTTCAGTCACACACCAGAGATGGCGCGAAAGAGGCCCTGCAGAGACTCGGGGCGAAGGTGACCGGTTCCGTTTCCAAGAAGACCGGATTCGTGGTGGTCGGGGACAACCCCGGCTCCAAGTACGACAAGGCCATGCAGCTGAAGGTCCCGGTACTCGACGACGACGGCTTCGCGGTGCTGCTGGAACAGGGTCCTGACGCGGCACGAGCGGTAGCGGTCACGCCGCCTGAGGAAGAGTGAGATGTCACCCCTTCGGCGCATAGCAGAGAGATCCGGGTGGCCAGGTCGCATTCGGGCAACCGCGGCCGATCGCTGCCCGCGGTGGCCCTTCGCGGCCTACTGTTGAGGAGTGCGCCTGCCGTGGTGCGGGCACAGCCGGCTGTGAGAGGGATCGGAATGAAACCGACCGACAGCGCCGCTCCGGCGTCGCGGCTCCGCCGGGTTGTCGTGCCTGCGCTGCCCGCGGCCTTCGTCGTCGTGGCGGGCCTCGCGCTCGTCATCGCGGTGATCAGGACCCTGAGCGAAGGCGAAGCACTCTTCCCCGCGGGCACATCCGGCTGGTCGCTGGCCGTCCTCACCGGCATCATCGTCGGGCACCTGGTCGCCCTCGGCCGGGACCGCTGGTGGGGCGGCACGGGCTCCGGAGCCGCCCTCGCCCTCGCCGTCGTACTCCTCTACGGCCTGATGCCCGCGGTCCTGGTGAGCCTCGCCGTCGTCGTCCTCGTCGGCGCGGCCCGCCGGCACCGCTGGCGGCAGGCGGTGGTGCACGGCGCGGTGGACCTGCTGGGCATCGCCGCCGCCGCGCTCTGCCTCGCCGCGTTCGACACGGTGCCCACCGTCCGCCACCCCTGGCAGCCGCAGACCTGGGACCTCGGCGTGCTCCCGGAGGTGCTCGCGGCGGCGGCCGGGTATCTCCTCGTCACCCGCGCCCTGTTGTGGTGCTCGGTGCTCCCGCGCAACGGCGGCCTGCCCACCATCACCCGCACCGCCATGACCCGCCAGGTACTGGTCGGCGTCGCGCTGGTGGGCATCGCCCCGCTGATCGCGGTCACCGCCGTCCACGCGCCGCTGCTGCTGCCGATGTTCGCGGTTCCGCTCATTGCCCTGGACTCCACCCTGTGGATCGCCCGCGCCCGCGCCGAGGAGCAGCTGCGCGACCCGCTGACCGGACTCCCCAACCGCCAGTGGCTCCTGGAGCGCACCTGGTCCGCGCTGGACGAGGCGGAACGCATCGGCGCCCGCTCCGCGCTGGTCCTCATCGACCTCGACCGCTTCCGCTCGGTCAACGACACCCTGGGCCATCTCGCGGGCGACCGCCTGCTGTTGCAGATCGCCGACCGCCTCCGGCACGCCCTGCCCCGGGGCGCGGAGGCCGCCCGGCTCGGCGGTGACGAGTTCGCGGTGCTGCTGCCCACCGCCGACTCGCTCACCAGCGCCCAGCGGGTGGCCCGCAATCTCGTCGCCGCCCTGGGGTCACCCCTCGACCTCGACGGCCTGACCCTCGTGCTCGAAGCGAGCGCGGGGGTCGCCGTCTTCCCGGACCACGCCCTGGACGCCGAGGGACTGCTGCGCCGGGCCGACGTCGCCATGTACCAGGCCAAGCGGGACCGCAGCGGCGTCGAGGTCTACGAAGCCAAGAGGGACGGCAACACCCCCGACCGTCTCGGCCTGTTGGGCGACCTGCGCCGCGCCCTGGACGCGGGCGACGTCGAACTGCACTACCAGCCCAAGGTCGGCTTCGACGGCCACGTCGCGGGCCTGGAGGCGCTGGTGCGCTGGGTGCATCCGGACCGCGGGAGAGTGCCACCGGACGAGTTCATCGCCATCGCCGAGTCATCCGGCCTGATGCCCCGCCTGACCGAGTACGTCCTGGAGACCGCGCTCGCCCAGGTGGCACGCTGGCGCGCCATGGGCCTGGAGGTGCCGGTCGCGGTGAACGTCTCGCCGCGCGACGTCCACTCCCCGGGCTTCGCCGGCGCCGTCGCCGCCCGCTTGGCCAGGCACCGCGTCCCACCCGGAGCCCTCCAACTGGAGATAACCGAGCACGTCCTGCTGGAGGACCCGCAGCGGGCCGCCGACACCCTCGCCGGACTGACCGGCCACGGCGTGAAGATGTCCCTCGACGACTTCGGCACCGGCTACTCCTCCCTGGTCCACCTGCGCCGGCTGCCGGTCAGCGAGCTGAAGATCGACCGGTCCTTCGTGGCCCGCCTCGCGGTCGACAACGAAGACGCCGAGATCGTCCGCTGCACCCTCGACCTCGCCCACTCCCTCGGCCTGCTGGTGGTCGCCGAGGGAGTCGAGGACGACGAGACCTGGGAGCGGCTGCGCGACCTGGGCTGTGACGCCGTCCAGGGCTGGCTGGTGGCGGCAGCGATGCCGCCGGACGAGACCACGGCCTGGCTCCGCGCCCGCGGGGAGCACGGCTGGCACCGCGAATCGGAGACGGCCGCCCTGGCGGCGGAGAAGGCAGCTGAACGCCCTTCGGGACAGGTCCTGAACTGACCCGGCCTCCGGCCGTCCCGTGTCCCCGCTCCGATCGCACCCCCAGGACCCAGCCGCCGCCCGGCACACCCCGGCCGCCGAGCGCCCCCGAGGCCGCGCCCCGCTTTGTGGAGACGTCCGACGACGCACAGCAGGGGCCCGGCGCCGACACCCCGGTGGCCGGCGGTGACGGCGCAGATCCCCCGGGCGCCGGCGACGTCAGTGAGGAACCACCGCACGCCGGTACCCCCTGACGGGCCCGCGAGGCCCACGGCGGATCCGGGCGCCCCGCAGGGCGGGCCCGGCCTCTCCCGCCGGGCCCGCGGAGCCCCCGGGAAAGCCCTGCGCGATTCCTTTCGCGTACGCCATAGGATTGGGCCGTACAAACCCACGTAGGACTCCGAGAACCAGCAGAGGATCGCTGCATGCCTGGCATCACGCGCGAGGAGGTCTCTCACCTCGCCCGGCTGGCACGTCTGGAGCTGAAGGACGAAGAGCTCGACCACTTCGCCGGACAGCTCGACGACATCATTGGCGCGGTCGCCCGCGTCTCCGAGGTCGCCGACCAAGACGTCCCGCCGACCTCCCACCCGCTGCCCCTGACCAATGTCATGCGGGCGGACGAGGTCCGTCCGTCGCTGACCCCCGAGCAGGCGCTTTCCGGCGCCCCGGCCCAGGAGCAGCAGCGTTTCAAGGTGCCGCAGATCCTGGGGGAGGAGTGACCGACATGGCAGACCTGATCAAGCTCACCGCCGCCGAGATCGCGGCGAAGATCGCGTCCGGCGAGCTGACCGCCGTCGAGGTGACCGAGGCCCACCTGGCCCGCATCGAGGCCGTCGACGAGAAGGTGAACGCCTACCTCCACGTCGACCGCGAAGGCGCGCTGGCCCAGGCCCGTGCCGTCGACGAGAAGAAGGCCCGCGGCGAGAAGCTCGGCCCGCTGGCCGGCGTCCCGCTCGCGCTGAAGGACATCTTCACGACGCAGGACATGCCCACCACCGTCGGCTCGAAGATCCTCGAAGGCTGGATCCCGCCGTACGACGCGACGCTGACCAAGCGCCTCAAGGCCGCCGACGTCGTCATTCTCGGCAAGACCAACATGGACGAGTTCGCCATGGGGTCGTCGACCGAGAACAGCGCCTACGGCCCGACCGGCAACCCCTGGGACCTCACCAAGATCCCCGGCGGCTCCGGCGGCGGCTCATCCGCGGCCCTCGCCTCCTACCAGGCGCCGCTCGCCATCGGCACGGACACCGGCGGCTCCATCCGCCAGCCCGCCGCCGTCACCGGCACGGTCGGCGTCAAGCCCACCTACGGCGGCGTCTCCCGCTACGGCATGGTCGCCTTCTCCTCCTCCCTCGATCAGGGCGGGCCCTGCGCCCGTACGGTCCTGGATGCGGCGCTGCTGCACGAGGTGATCGCCGGTCACGACGAGCTGGACTCGACCTCCATCGACGCGCCGGTCCCGGCCGTCGTCGAGGCGGCGCGGGGTGGCTCCGTCGCCGGGATGCGGGTCGGCGTCGTCAAGCAGTTCCGCGGTGACGGCTACCAGCCGGGCGTGCTCCAGCGGTTCGACGAGTCCGTCGAGCTGCTCAAGAGCCTCGGCGCCGAGATCGTCGAGCTGGACTGCCCGTCCTTCGACCTGGCGCTCTCCGCGTACTACCTGATCGCGCCGTCCGAGTGCTCGTCCAACCTCGCCCGCTTCGACGCCATGCGCTACGGCCTGCGGGTCGGCGACGACGGCACGAAGTCCGCCGAGGACGTCACCGCCCTCACCCGCGAGGCCGGCTTCGGCGACGAGGTCAAGCGCCGCATCATCCTCGGCACCTACGCGCTCAGCTCCGGCTACTACGACGCCTACTACGGCTCGGCGCAGAAGGTCCGCACCCTGATCACGCAGGACTTCGAGAAGTCCTTCGAGTCGGTCGACGTCATCGTCTCGCCGACGACGCCCACCACCGCCTTCCCGATCGGTGAGCGCGCGGACGACCCGATGGCGATGTACCTCGCCGACCTGTGCACGATCCCGTCGAACCTGGCGGGCAACTCCGCCATGTCGCTGCCCTGCGGCCTGGCGCCGGAGGACGGCCTGCCCGTCGGACTGCAGATCATCGCCCCCGCCATGAAGGACGACCGGCTCTACCAGGTCGGGTCCGCCGTCGAGGCGGCCTTCGTGGAAAAGTGGGGGCACCCGCTGCTGGAGGAGGCACCGTCACTGTGAGCGCAATGACCAAGAAGGCCAAGAACTTCAAGAAGTCCAAGTCCGGCGTCTACCTGTCGATCGGCACCACCGCGTTCGGCGCCCTCAGCGTCTTCAAGCAGGCGAAGATGGCACGCCAGGAGAACGACACGCTGCGACTGATCGACGCGGGCGTCTCCGCCGCGGCGATCGTCACCGGCCTGGCGATCCTCTACCGCGAACTGAAGCGCCTGGGCGACGACGACGTCCTGCTGGGCTGAGAGGGAAAGTTTCACCGTGACTGTCACTGACCTGGTGTCGTACGAGGACGCTCTTGCGGCGTACGACCCCGTCATGGGCCTGGAGGTCCATGTCGAGCTCGGCACCAAGACCAAGATGTTCTGCGGGTGTGCGACCACGCTGGGCGCCGACGCCAACGCGCAGACCTGCCCCACCTGCCTGGGCCTGCCCGGCTCGCTCCCGGTCGTCAACGCGATCGGCGTCGAGTCGGCCATCAAGATCGGCCTGGCGCTGAACTGCTCCATCGCCGAATGGTGCCGCTTCGCCCGGAAGAACTACTTCTATCCGGACATGCCGAAGAACTTCCAGACCTCCCAGTACGACGAGCCGATCGCCTTCGACGGCTACCTCGACGTACAGCTGGAGGACGGCGAGGTCTTCCGGGTGCAGATCGAGCGCGCCCACATGGAGGAGGACACCGGCAAGTCCACCCACGTCGGCGGCGCGACCGGCCGTATCCACGGCGCCTCGCACTCCCTCCTGGACTACAACCGCGCCGGCATCCCGCTGATCGAGATCGTCACCAAGCCGATCGAGGGCGCCGGCGAGCGGGCCCCCGAGGTCGCCAAGGCGTACGTCGCCGAACTGCGCGAGCTGATCAAGGCGCTGGGTGTCTCCGAAGCCCGCATGGAGATGGGCCAGATGCGCTGCGACGTGAACCTCTCGCTGCGCCCGAACGGTACCGAGAAGCTCGGTACCCGCTCGGAGACGAAGAACGTCAACTCGCTGCGTTCCGTGGAGCGGGCCGCCCGGTTCGAGATCCAGCGGCACGCCGCGGTGCTCTCCTCCGGCGGCACCATCGTCCAGGAGACCCGGCACTTCCACGAAGAGGACGGCTCGACGACGGCCGGCCGCATCAAGGACAACGCCGAGGACTACCGCTACTTCCCCGAGCCCGACCTGGTGCCGGTGGCCCCCTCGCGCGAGTGGGTCGAGGAACTGCGGGCCGCGCTGCCTGAGCTGCCGCGACTGCGCCGCAACCGCCTGCGCGAGGAGTGGGGCGTCTCCGAGCACGACATGCAGTCGATCCTCAACGCCGGTGCGGTCGACCTCATCGTCGCCACGACCGAGGCGGGCGCGGACTCCGCATCCGCCCGCAAGTGGTGGATGGGCGAACTGGCCCGCCGCGCCAACGAGGACGGTGTGGACCTCGCCGCCCTGCGGATCACCCCGGTGCAGGTCGCCAGGGTGGCCGCGCTGGTCGCCGATGGCTCCCTCAACGACAAGCTGGCCCGCCAGGCCATCGAGGGTGTGCTGGCCGGCGAGGGCGACCCGGACACCGTCGTCGAGAAGCGCGGTCTGAAGGTCGTCTCCGACGAGGGCGCCCTGGGCACCGCCGTCGACGAGGCCATCGCGGGCAACGCCGCCATCGCCGACAAGATCCGCGGCGGCAAGGTCGCGGCGGCCGGTGCGCTGGTCGGCGCGGTCATGAAGGCCACCCGCGGCCAGGCCGACGCGGCCCGGGTCCGTGAACTCATCCTGGAGCGCCTGGGCGTGACGGAAGGCTGAGCACAGCCGGGAAGCACCACGGAAGCGGCCGTTCTCCTCCGGGAGGACGGCCGCTTCCGCGCCCTGTCCGTCCGTACCGGCCGGGCCGGGAATGCCCGGGGCGGGCGGCCGTGCTGTGATCGGAGGGAGAGGCCCTGCCGCGGACGCGGGCGGGGCCACCACACTTCGGACAGTGGAGGAACGGTGCAGCAGCACGCTCTTGCTTCGCGGATCGGCCGGATCGGTGTCTGGCACGGCGGCCTCAGCCGCGTCCCGGCGGCACAGGCCAGGGAGGCCGCCGCCGAGATCGAGCAACTGGGCTACGGCGCCCTGTGGTTCGGTGAGGGCCCGGGGTCGGAGGCGATCAGCCAGGCCGCGCTGCTGCTGTCCGCCACCGAGCGGATCACGGTCGCCACCGGCATCGCCAACATCTGGGTCCGTGACGCGTCGGCCGCGTCCGCCGCCGCGCACAACTTGGCCGCGGCGTACGACGGGCGCTTCCTGCTCGGTCTGGGCGCGAGCCACGCGCCGCTGGTCGACCAGCGGGGGCACACCTACGCCAAGCCGCTCGCGGCCGTCCGCGCGTACCTCGACGCGATGGACGCCGCTCCGTACGCCGGCCCGGCCGTGGATCCGGCCCCGGCCCGGGTGCTGGCCGCGCTCGGCCCGAAGATGCTGGAGCTGGCGGCGGCGCGGGCGGCCGGCGCCCACCCGTACTTCGTGACCACGGAACACACCGCCCGCGCCCGTGAGGTCCTCGGCGCGGGTCCGCTGCTCGCCCCCGAACAGGCCGTACTCCTGGAGACCGACCCGGAGAAGGCCCGTTCGCTGGCCCGCGCCCACCACACGCGGTTCTACCTGGAGCTGCCGAACTACACCGGCAATCTGCGCCGGTTCGGGTTCGGGGACGAGGACTTCGCGGACGGCGGCAGCGACCGGCTGGTGGACGCGATCGTGGCCTGGGGCGACGTGGACGCGATCCGGCGCCGCGTCCAGGAGCACCACGACGCGGGCGCCGACCACGTGTCCGTCCAGCCGATCGCCGCCGATGGCCTGGGTCTTGAGCAACTGCGGGAGCTGGCACCGGCGTTGCGGGCGGGCTGACCCGCCCTGCCGGGGGTGGAGGACCGTCGGCAGGGCGTGCCGCGCACGGCACCCCGTCGGCGGTTCCCGCCGCCCGGTGGCCTCCGGCCCGGTCACGTGTTCCCAAAGTTGTCACCTCGATACCTATCGCCCGTCACAGCCGTCCACTACCGTCCCCGTCGCACCATCTCAATGGGCTGACCGAAGACCATTGACTGTCGACTGGGAGGTCGGGCGTGACATCGGAGGTATCTCGCAGGCGGGTACTGGGAGTTGGCGCCGCCGCAGCGGGGGCGGCGGTCGCCGGATCGCTGCTGCCGCCGTCGCTTCAGGAGGCGCTGGCCGCCGACGCGGCACGGCCCGCTCGCGGCGCGGGCGACATGCGTGACATCAGGCACGTCGTCGTGCTGATGCAGGAGAACCGTTCCTTCGACCACTACTTCGGCATGCTGCGCGGGGTACGCGGCTACGCCGACCGCAACGCCGTCGAACTGCCCGGCGGGCGCACCGTCTACGAGCAGCCAGGGGCGCTGGGGATCGGCACCGTCCTGCCGTTCCCGGTCCGCACGGCCGCCGCCGCACAGAACAAGGACCTCCAGTACATAGGGGCGCTCAACCACGAATGGGACGGCGGATCCAAGGCGTGGAACGGCGGCTGGATGAACAACTGGGTCACCGCCAAGACCGCCGCCACCATGGCCCACTACGACCGGCAGGACGTCCCCCTGCACTACGAACTCGCCGACACCTTCACCGTCTGCGACGCCTACCACTCGTCGATCCACTCCTCGACGAGCCCCAACCGCAACCACCTGGTCAGCGGCTGGACCGGCTTCGAACCCGGCACCGGCAAGCGCGCGGTCGGCAACGACGCGTACGAGGAGGACACCCACACCGGCTACACCTGGACGACCTACCCCGAGCGGCTGGAGAAGGCAGGCCACAGCTGGCGGGTCTACCAGGAGTGGGACAACTTCACCGACAACAACCTGGAATTCTACGCCAGCTTCAAGGCGGTCGCGAAGAAGGCGCTGGCGAAGGTCGGCGGCGTGTCGAACATGACCGCCTTCTACGGAAAGGTCGCGGGCGCCGCGGCGGACGAACGCACCCGGCTGCTGGGACTGCTGGAGGACGGCGTCAAGGCGCTCGGGCGCGCGGACCGCAGCCTGTTCGAGCGGGCGCTGCGGCGCGGCGAGCCCGACACCACGGCCACCGCCTTCGCCGCCGACGTGGCGAGCGGCAAGCTGCCCGAGGTGTCGTACATCGTGCCGTCGGCCGCCGACTCCGAACACCCCGGCTCCTCCTCGCCCGTCGAGAGCGCCACCATCGTCTACAAGGTGCTGGACGCACTCGGAAAGAACCCGGACGTCTGGCGGCACACCGCGCTGTTCCTCACCTACGACGAGAACGACGGCTTCTTCGACCACGTACCGCCGCCGGTGCCGCCCGCCGGGACCGACGGCGAGTTCTGGGACGGGAAGCCGACGGGCCTGGGCATGCGGGTGCCGATGATCGTCATCTCGCCCTGGACGGTTGGCGGTTACGCCTGCTCGCAGGTCTTCGACCACACCTCGATCACCCGCTTCCTGGAACGGTGGACGGGGGTGCGGGAGCCCAACATCAGCGCCTGGCGGCGGACCGTCTGCGGCGACCTCACCGGCGCGTTCGACTTCTCGCGCGGGCGCCGGCAGCCGTCGGTGGAACGGCCTGGCGCGATCCCGCCGTTCAGTGGCCGCTGGGCGCCGCGCCCGCCGGCCGACCAGGCGCTGCCCCAGCAGGAGCACGGCAACCGCCCGGCCAGGCCGCTGCCCTACCAGCCGGACGCCGACGGCGGCCTCGACGCGGGCGCCGGCCTTTTCCGGATGGCGGTGCGCAACGGCGGCACCGCCTCCGCCCACTTCGCGCTCCACCCGTACGCCGGGGAGTACGAGGCGCCGCAGCACCGCGACGTGACCGGCACCGGGAGCTGGGACGTGCCGGTCAAGGACGGGGCGTACCGTTTCACCGTCACCGGGCCGAACGGCTTCCGGCGGGAGTTCGCCGGCCACGGCACGGGCGCGGCGGCCGGTGCCCAGGTCCGTACCCGCATCGACGCGGACCGCAGGGAGATCCACCTGACCTTCGTCAACGGCGGCGCGGCCGACCTCACCGTCACCCTCGCCCCGCTCGCCTACGGGGACGCCGCGCCGCGCACCCTGAAGGTGAAGGCCGGCGGCACCCGCACCGTCGCGCACCCGGCGGCGGACGCGCACGGCTGGTACGACCTCGCCCTCACCGTCGCCGAAGACACCCCCTTCCGCCGCCGCCTCATGGGACACATCGAGAACGGCAAGGAGTCGGTCACCGGCTGAACCGGGCGGGCGCGCGGCTGACCAGCGGCGGGACGGCGGCCGGCCGGCGCGCGCCCGCCGCCCGCCGCCGCCACGCGCCCCCGCGCCCGCCCCTCTCTCATCCGACTCTCAGACGCGACCCCTACGGTCGCGCACATGGGAACGACCAGGACGACCGACGAGCGCGCCGCAACGCGAACCGACGACCCGTCCGTGCCGGCCGAGGCCGCCACGGACGCGGAGGGGAAGACCACCGCAGAGCCGGACACCGGCGCCGCCACCGAGAAGCGGGCAGAGGAGCCCACCGCAGCGGCCGGACACGACGAGGACAGCGACCTCGACGTCCTCGACGACAGTGCGGACGTGACCGCGCACGACGACGAGGACACCCTTGACGACACCGCCCCGGTGAAGCCCACCGCCGGTGTCGGGTTCGGCGCGGGCGCGGTCGTCGCCGCCGGGCTCGGCCTCGCATCCGTCACCGGCACCTGGCTCGGCACACTGCTGGCCGAACGGCAGACCCTGCTCGGCCAGATCAAGCTCCAGTCGGGCAGGGCCACCGACCAGATCGCCACCGTCTACGGTGCGCCCTGGCACACCACTGCCCTGGTCAACGGCCTGTTCGCGCTGCTCGCCGTGATCATCGGCGGCGCCGTGCTGCTCAACC
Source organism: Streptomyces sp. NPDC048644 (assembly GCF_043199105.1). Lineage (NCBI taxonomy): Bacteria > Bacillati > Actinomycetota > Actinomycetes > Kitasatosporales > Streptomycetaceae > Streptomyces > Streptomyces sp. NPDC048644. The sequence continues at coordinate 29,110 of NZ_JBICVO010000004.1, read as the reverse complement.
GCCCGCGCGCCGCCTGGATGCGTGCCGTCGCCTGGGGCGGCCTGGCACTCGGCGTCCTGGGCATCCTCATCTCCGCCGGGATGTACTTCGACGTCCTGGCGAGCCTGCCCAGCCTCCCCAAGGCCCCCGCAGCGCCGGGGTCCTGAGGACCGCAGGCCCCGTCAACCGCTCCGCAGCCAAGGCCCGCCGGCCCGCCCGGCGGGCCTCGGCCGTGTCCGCGGCGGCCCCGGCCCTCCCTCCGAAGGGCTCAGGTCACCTTCAGGTGCAGAATCCGGTCGTCGCCCTTGTGCGGCTCGCCCCGCCCGTCGGTGTTGCCCGTGACCAGCCACAACGACCCGTCCTCCGCGGCCACGACGGTCCGCAGCCGCCCGTACGTGCCCTTCAGGAAGGCCCGCGGCGCCGCCACCGGCTTCGTCCCGTCCAGCGGGATCCGCCACAGCCGCTCGCCGCGCAGCCCCGCCATCCAGATCGAGCCCTTGGCGTACGCGATGCCGCTGGGCGAGGCGTCCGACGGCTTCCATTGCGCGACCGGATCCGTGAAACCGGAGCCGCCCGCACCGCCCTCGGCCTTCCCCTCCCGCTCCGGCCAGCCGTAGTTGCGGCCCGACCCGATGAGGTTCAGCTCGTCCCAGGTGTCCTGCCCGAACTCCGAGGCCCACAGCCGGTCGTGGCCGTCCCAGGCGAGGCCCTGGACATTGCGGTGACCGTAGTCGTACACCACCGAATCCGCCTCGGGGTTGCCGTGCACGGGCTCGCCGTCCGGCGTCATCCGCAGGATCTTGCCGGCCAGTGACTCCTTGTCCTGGGCGAGCCCCTTGTCGCCGGTCTCGCCGGTACCGGCGTAGAGCATCTTGTCCGGGCCGAACGCGATCCGGCCGCCGTTGTGGATGTGGCCCTTGGGGATGCCCCGCAAGACGGTGTCGGGCGCGCCCAGTTGGTCGCCCGCTGGCCGCTTGGCGTCGTAGATCATCCGGGCGATGCGGTTGTCGGACTCGGTGGTGAAATACGCGTAGACCTGGTGGTCGACGCCGAACGTGGCGGACACCGCGAGCCCCAGCAGGCCCCCTTCGCCGCCCGGTGACACGCCCGGGACCGAGCCCAGTACGGTCTTCCTGCCGTCGTCAGCGGCGATCCGGTAGATCTTCCCGGTGTCCCGGGAGCCGACCAGCAGGTCGCCGCCCGGCAGCAGGGCCACGCCCCAGGGCGAGTCGAGGCCGGTGGCCAAAGTGCCAATCACCCGTACCGACCCCTTGGCGGGCGGCGCGGACGACGACGGGCCCGGACGCGCGGAGCCCTTCGCGCCGGGAGAAGGGCCGTCCTTGCCTGGCTGCGCGCCGCCGGCGGAGCAGCCCGCCGCCAGCAGCAGCGAAGCCGCGGCCAACACGACGGTCAGGGAACGGTGTTGCACGGCAGGGTCCTCTCGTCGGCGGAGCGGGACAAGGACACCACATCGCGCACGCCGACGCCGGGCGCCGCGGGCCGGCGGGGGCGGTGTCGCCGCGGACACTCGTCGGACAGGCCCCCGGGTCAGTACCACGACCCACGGGCCGGCGGCAGTGAGGCGATCTCCGCCAGGTCGGCGCGGTCCAGTACCAGGTCGGCGGCCTTGGCGTTCTGCGCGGCCCAGCGCTCCTTCTTCGTCCCCGGCACCGGCACCACGTGCCGCCCCTGCGCCAGCACCCACGCCAGCGCGACCTGTCCTGGCGTCGCGCCGTGACGCGCGCCCACCCGGCGCAGCCCGGCCACCACCGGCTGGTTCGCCGCCATCATCTCGGCGGTGAACCGCGGGTGCCTGGCCCGCAGATCCTCCGGCTCGAAGCCCTGCCCCGGGGTGAGGGTGCCGGTCAGGTAGCCGTTGCCCAGCGGCATCGCCGCCAGGAATCCGACACCGCGCGACTCGCACCACGGCAGCAGCTCCTCCAGCGCATCGGGCGACCACACCGACAGCTCCGCCTGCACGCTGCTGACCGGGAAGACCTGCTGGATGCGCTCCAGTTGGCGCAGCGTCCCGTCGTGCGTCCGCGACCGGAAGCGCCGCCCGGCGCCCGCCGCCTGCCGGTCGGCGCGGGTCGGCCGCAGCGCGCGGGCGCCCACGGCGCACAGCCCCAGCGAGCGCACCTTGCCGGCGGCCACCAGTTCCGCCATCGCGCCCCAGGTCTCCTCTATCGGGACCTCGGGATCGGCGCGGTGCAGCTGGTAGAGATCGATCCGGTCGGTCCGCAGCCGGCGCAGCGAGGCGTCACAGGCCCGTTTCACATAGCCGGGCCTGCCGTTGGCCACGATGTGCTGCTCGCCGGCCAGCAGCCCGCACTTGGTCGAGACGAAGGCGTCCGCCCGCCGTTCCTTGAGCGCCCGGCCCACCAGCAGCTCGTTGGTGAACGGCCCGTACATGTCGGCGGTGTCCAGCAGGCTGCACCCCCGGTCGAGCGCGGCGTGCACGGCCCGCAACGAGCCGTCCAAGCTCCGCTGCGACTCGGTGTACCCCCAGTTCATCGGCATGCAGCCGAGCCCGATTGCGCCCACTTCGAGCGCCGCCGCACCGATTGTCCTGCGCTCCACCTGGTCGTGCCTCCGTCCCCTCGCCCCCGGTCAAGGGCCAGACCAAACTAACGTCTGAAGTGAACGTCTCTTCGCATAGCCTCGGGCCATGGCAACCGCAGACCCGCGCACCGACGCGATGGACGTATGGCTTCCGATCCCGCCCGACGAGATCGAGGGCCTTCCCGAAGGACTGCACTACGTCCACTGGGACGCCGGCCCCGACTACCCGGCCGATCCCGCCCGGTGCGCGTTCTACGCCGTCCCCTATATGAAGGGCGCAGAACCGTCACTGCGGCCACTGCCGCTGATGACCGGGCTCCGTGTGGTGCAGACCCTGACCGCGGGGGTCGAGCACATGCTGCCCGCGCTGTCCCAACTGCCGCCCGGCGTCCAGCTGTGCAACGCCCGCGGACTGCACGACGCCAGCACAGCGGAGCTGGCCCTGACCCTCATCCTGGCGGCACTGCGCGGCATGCCCGGCTTCGTGCGCGCCCAGGACGCGGGGGAGTGGCAGCCGGCGTTCCGGCCCGCGCTCGCCGACAAGTCCGTCCTCATTGTGGGGTATGGGTCGATCGGCAGTGCCATCGAAGACCGGCTCACTCCCTTCGAGTGCGCGCGGGTCACGCGCATCGCGCGCACCGCCCGTGAGACCGTGCGCGGTCCAGTGCATCCACTGTCCGCCCTGTCCGCCCTCCTGCCCGACGCCGATGTGGTGGTGCTGGCCACTCCGCTCACCGACGAGACCCGTGGCCTGGTCGGACGTGATTTCCTGGCGCGCATGAAGGACGGCGCACTGCTGGTGAACATCGCACGCGGCCGGGTCGTCGACACGGACGCGTTGCTCGCCGAGCTGACCTCGGGACGGCTGCGCGCGGCGCTCGACGTCACCGATCCGGAACCCCTGCCCGCCGGACACCCTCTGTGGCACGCTCCCGGCGTGCTCATCACTCCACACGTCGGGGGCCCCAGCTCTGCCTTCCTGCCCCGCGCGAAGCGCCTTCTGCGGGACCAGTTGCGGCTTTTCGCCGCCGGGGAGCCGATACGGAACGTGGTCGCTACATCCGACCGGAATGCTTGCGCGTAGCGCTACGGGTCCGTACGAATGCACGGAGTGTGCACAAACGCCGTCATCGTCACGCTCCGTAGAAGTGCTATGTCCCTGAGTGACCGTTCTGGTGTATCGTCCCGGTCGTGGACGGCGTCGCAGAGCCGGCGGCGCCCGCGAAGGATCCGGAACTCGAGGGGGGCGACGGCGATGTACGGCCGATGGACGAATCGCGAGACGCGCGATCCACGAGCACCGAGGGGGATATGGCGACAGCCCCCGATGTGCCGACCACGTCGCCACCACGCCGGCGTGCACGGGAGGGCCCGGTGAGCGCCCCGGGCGCGGTGCTCTCCCGGCCGCCGGTCCAGGCGGGCGGACCGCCGAGCCTGGTGCCGCAGATCGCACTCGCGGGGATCTGCGGCGGTTACGCCGTGGGCGCCGCCCTCGGCTGGGGATCTCCCCAAGTCGCCAAGTTCATGGGTGACTTCGGCCTCAGCTTCGCCGCGCTGGTGGCGGCCGTCTCCTGCGGCCTGTACGCCCGCAAGCGCGACACCCGCCTCCGCCCCGCATGGGTACTCTTCGCCGGCTCCTCGGGGATGGCCGCCTTCGGCAACGGCGTATGGGGCTGGTACGAAGTCGTGCAGGGGACCGCGGTCCCCAGCCCCTCCCTGGCGGACTTCTGCTTCCTGCTGTTCGCCCCGCCCGCGATCATCGGCCTCCTGGTCCTCGCCAAACGGCCGGTGACCAAAGCCGGCTGGATCTGTCTCGCCCTGGACGCCTGGCTGATCGGCGGCTCGCTGCTCACCCTGTCCTGGAGCCTGGCCCTCGCGCACACCGCCCACTTCCCGGGCCGCAGCGTCGCCCAGTGCGCGCTGGCGCTGGCCTACCCGCTGCTGGACATCGTGCTGGTCAGCATGGTGCTCGCACTGCACTTCCGGCGGGCGTCCGTGCACCGCTCGGCCGTCAACACCGCCATCGCCGCCCTGGCGTTGACGGTGCTGTGCGACGCCCTCTTCACCTCGCCGCTGCTGCGCGAGCACTACCGCTCGGGCCAGATCCTGGACGCCGGCTGGTTCGCCGGGTCGATACTCCTCGCCTACGCGCCCTGGGTCATCCGGCGCGCGCCCGGCGACCTCGGCGGCGAGGACCGCGCCACCTGCCAGGCCCGCAGGCCCCAGACCCCCGCAGGCCGCCCGATCGCGGGCTCGCTGGCCGCGCTGGCCCCGTATCTCGCCGCCGGCGTGTGCACCCTGGGCATCCTCACCAACGTCCTGGACGGCCACCGCCTCGACCACGTCGTGCTCTTCACCGGCTGCACGGTCGTGCTCGCCCTGGTCGTGCGCCAGGGCATCATGCTGCTCGACAACCTCACGCTGACCCAGGAACTGGCCCAGAAGGAGAACCACTTCCGCTCCCTGGTCCAGGGGTCGAGCGACGTCATCATGATCGCCGCGCCCACCGGCGTGCTGCGCTACGTCAGCCCGGCGGCGGCCGGGGTCTACGGCCGCGACGCGGAGGAACTGGTCGGCTCCGAACTCGCCTCCCTGATCCACCCCGAGGATCTGGGGCGCGTCGTCCACGAGGTCCGCAGATTCCTCGCCGCCCCACCGGACGTCGAGCCCACCACCCGTATCGAGTGCCGTTTCCGTGCCGGTGCCCGGCGCTCCGGAGGCGACGGCTGGCTGAACGTCGAGTCCACGGTCAACCGCCACCACGGCGGCCTGATCTTCAACTCCCGTGACGTCACCGAGCGCGTCCGCCTCCAGGCCCAGCTTCAGCACAACGCCTCGCACGACGCGCTCACGGACCTGCCCAACCGCGCCCTGTTCACCGAACGCGTCAGCAAGGCGCTCACCGGCCGCCGGGCCGGCGACCACGACACCGCCGTGCTCTACATCGACCTCGACGGTTTCAAGCAGGTCAACGACACCATCGGGCACCAGGCCGGCGACGAGCTGCTGATCCAGGCGGCCAAGCGCCTCGGCGATTCGGTGCGTGCCGGAGACATAGCGGCCAGGCTCGGGGGCGACGAATTCGCCGCGCTGATCACGGGCGACGGCACCTGCGACCCGTCGGCCCGCGAGTTCCGGATCCACGAGATCGCCGACCGGCTGCGCATCAAGCTCTCCGAGCCCTACCGCATCGACGGCCGGGACGTCAGGGTCGCCGCGAGCATCGGCGTGGCCTTCGCCGAGCCCGGCGTCACCCCGGCCGGGCTGATGCGCAACGCCGACCTCGCCATGTACCGCGCCAAGCAGGCGGGCAAGGGCCGGGTCGAGCTGTACGCGCCGCAGATGCAGGCCGAGGTGGCCCGCCGCGCCGAACTCGCCACCAAGCTCCGCACCGCGCTGCACGAAGGCGAGTTCACGCTGCTGCACCAGCCCGTGGTCGAGCTGGCCACCGGCCGGGTCACCGCCGTCGCCGCGCACACCCGATGGCGCTCCGTCCAGGGCATCCTGTTCACCCCGGCCGAATTCCTGCGGGTCGGCGACCGCGGCCGGACCGCCGAGGAAGGGGACCGCACCGCCGAGCTGTGCCGCTGGCAGCTCGAAGCGGCCGTCGAGCAGGCCGCGGCCAGGCACCGCGCCGGCCATCAGGTCCCGGTCGCGGTCCGTCTCTCCGCCCGCCGTCTGCTGGACCGCGCGCTGCCGCCCAAGAGCATCGAGTCCCTGCTCGCCCGGCATGCACTGCCCTCGGGCGCCCTCGTCCTGGAGCTGTCCGACAGCGACCCGAGGATCCCGCTCGACGAACTGGAGCGCCGCCTGGTCGCCCTGCGGCGGGCCGGCGTACGGATCGCGCTCGACGGCTTCGGGAGCGGGTACGCCGCCATCAGCGCCCTGCGCCGGCTGCCCATCGACGTGCTCCGCCTGGACCGCGGCCTCGTCGACGGCGTAGTCGAATCCGCCCGGCTGCACAAGATCACTTCCGGCCTGCTGCGGATCGCGTCCGATCTCGGGATGCAGTCGGTCGCCGACGGCGTCGACCTGCCCGAACAGGTCCTCGCGCTGCGCGCCATGGGCTGCACGCACGGCCAGGGCGTGGCCTTCTCCGGGCCGCTCGACGAGCACCGGCTGCGGCGGGCCCTGACGCGTGACTCCTACCCGTTGCCGGCCCTGTCGGGAGAGGGGCGTGCCGTGGTGCTCTCGGGCAGCCGGCTGCCGGTGCGGCACGGCGGTGTGGCCGGCCCCGATGCCCTGGTCCATCCCCCGCTGCGCCCAAATAGTGAGACCTCCGTCCCACCCACTTGACACTCATGTGGCGCCGGGGGGAGGGTCAGTGCCATGCGCACCCGAATTCTCGTACTTGGAAAGCGCGTCGGCTGAAGCTGGGCATCGAAGAAGCCCACTTGAACGCACCCGACGCGCTCCCCTCGCTTGCCTCCTGGCACGAGGGGTTTTTTGTTGCACCGCAACCTCACAAATCCCGCCAAAACCCTCAGCTTCGAGAAGAGACGCAGATGACCGAGCAGGCCGCCCCGGGGGCCCACCATCCGCAGCCGCGGACCCGTCACTCCGGCGGATCGCAGCCGACCGCCGCCGTCGAGCACGTCACGGGTGCGCAGTCCCTCATTCGTTCGCTCGAGGAGGTCGGGGCCGACACCGTGTTCGGCATTCCCGGCGGTGCGATCCTTCCGGCGTACGACCCGATGATGGATTCCTCGAAGGTCCGGCACGTCCTGGTGCGCCACGAGCAGGGTGCGGGGCACGCGGCCACCGGGTACGCGCAGGCCACCGGCAAGGTCGGGGTGTGCATGGCGACCTCGGGGCCGGGTGCCACCAATCTCGTCACGCCGATCGCCGACGCGCACATGGACTCCGTCCCGCTGGTCGCCATCACCGGGCAGGTCGCCTCGGCCGCCATCGGCACGGACGCCTTCCAGGAGGCGGACATCTGCGGCATCACGATGCCGATCACCAAGCACAACTTCCTGGTGACCGACCCGCTGGAGATCCCGCGGACGATCGCGGAGGCGTTCCACATCGCGTCCACGGGCCGCCCGGGTCCTGTCCTGGTCGACATCGCCAAGGACGCCCTCCAGTCGAAGACCACCTTCAGCTGGCCGCCGCACACCGAACTGCCCGGCTACCGCCCGGTGACCAAGCCGCACGCCAAGCAGATCCGGGAGGCCGCCCGGCTGATCGTGGAGTCCAAGCGGCCGGTGCTGTACGTCGGCGGCGGGGTCATGAAGTCCGGTGCCACCGCCGAGCTGAAGGTGCTCGCCGAGCTGACCGGCGCGCCCGTCACCACCACCTTGATGGCGCTCGGCTCCTTCCCCGACAACCACCCCCAGCACGTCGGCATGCCCGGCATGCACGGCGCGGTCACCGCCGTCACCGCCCTCCAGAAGTCGGACCTGCTGATCACCCTCGGCGCCCGCTTCGACGACCGCGTCACCGGCAAGCTGGACTCCTTCGCCCCGTACGCCAAGGTCGTGCACGCGGACATCGACCCGGCGGAGATCGGCAAGAACCGGATGGCGGACGTGCCGATCGTCGGTGACGCCCGTGAGGTCATCGCCGACCTGATCGTCGCGGTCCAGGCGGAGCACGACGCAGGCCACAAGGGCGACTACCGCGCCTGGTGGAAGGACCTCAACCGCTGGCGCGAGACCTACCCGTTGGGCTACGACCTGCCCGACGACGGCAGCCTCTCGCCGCAGCAGGTCATCGAGCGGCTCGGCAAGCTGGCCCCCGAAGGCACCATTTACGCGGCCGGTGTGGGCCAGCACCAGATGTGGGCCGCCCACTTCATCGACTACGAGCAGCCCTCGACGTGGCTCAACTCCGGCGGCGCGGGCACGATGGGCTACGCCGTCCCGGCGGCGATGGGCGCCAAGGCGGGGAAGCCGGACCGTACGGTGTGGGCGATCGACGGCGACGGCTGCTTCCAGATGACCAATCAGGAGCTGGTCACCTGCGCGCTGAACAACATCCCGATCAAGGTCGCGATCATCAACAACGGCGCGCTGGGCATGGTCCGCCAGTGGCAGACGCTCTTCTACAACCAGCGTTACTCCAACACCGTGCTGCACAGCGGCCCCGGCGAGGAGGCGGGCGGCGAGAAGCCCCGCGGCACCCGCATCCCCGACTTCGTGAAGCTGTCCGAGGCGATGGGCTGCGTCGCACTGCGCTGCGAGGACCCGGCCGAGCTGGACGCCGTCATCGCCAAGGCCAACGCCATCAACGACCGCCCGGTGGTGGTCGACTTCATCGTCCACGAGGACGCCCAGGTCTGGCCGATGGTGGCCGCCGGCACCTCCAACGACGAGGTCATGGCCGCCCGGGGCGTGCGTCCCGACTTCGGCGACCACGACGACGACTGAGCCCAGGACGTCACGGACGCACGGAAGAAGAGAGAAGACCGACCATGTCCAAGCACACGCTCTCCGTCCTGGTGGAGAACACCCCCGGCATCCTGGCGCGGATCGCCGCCCTGTTCTCCCGGCGCGGCTTCAACATCGACTCGCTCGCGGTCGGTGTCACCGAACACCCCGACATCTCCCGCATCACTATCGTGGTCAGCGTCGAATCGCTGCCGCTCGAACAGGTCACCAAGCAGCTCAACAAGCTCGTCAACGTGCTGAAGATCGTCGAGCTGGAGCAGGGGCACGCGATCCAGCGGGAGCTGGTCCTCGTCAAGGTCCGCGCGGACAACGAGACCCGCTCGCAGATCGTCGAGATCGTCCAGCTCTTCCGTGCCAAGACCGTCGACGTCTCCCCGGAGGCGGTCACCGTCGAGGCCACCGGATCCAGCGACAAGCTGGAGGCGATGCTCAAGATGCTGGAGCCGTTCGGCATCAAGGAGCTGGTGCAGTCCGGCACCATCGCCATAGGGCGTGGCGCCCGGTCCATCACGGACCGCTCGCTGCGTGCGCTGGACCGTACGGCCTGACCCCCGCGGTCCCCGGCGGACCGCACGGCGCCGCGCCCCGAGCGGCACGGCGCCGCCCTCGCCGCTCGCATGGCGAGACCCGCGAACCTTCCCCACCCCGCCCGACGTACTGTGTGGGCAACCAGCTAGATCCAAGGAGATACCCGAAGTGGCCGAGCTGTTCTACGACGACGATGCCGACCTGTCCATCATCCAGAACCGCAAGGTCGCGGTCATCGGGTACGGAAGCCAGGGCCATGCCCACGCGCTGTCCCTGCGTGACTCTGGTGTCGACGTGCGCGTCGGTCTGCACGAGGGTTCCAAGTCCAAGGCGAAGGCCGAGGAGCAGGGCCTGCGGGTGGTCACGCCCGCCGAGGCGGCGGCCGAGGCCGACGTCATCATGATCCTGGTGCCGGACCCGATCCAGGCGAAGGTCTACGAGGAGTCCATCAAGGACAACCTCAAGGACGGTGACGCGCTGTTCTTCGGCCACGGCCTGAACATCCGTTACGGCTTCATCAAGGCCCCCGAGGGCGTCGACGTCTGCATGGTCGCCCCCAAGGGCCCCGGCCACCTGGTGCGCCGTCAGTACGAGGAAGGCCGCGGCGTGCCCTGCATCGCGGCCGTCGAGCAGGACGCCTCCGGCAGTGCCTTCGCGCTGGCGCTCGCGTACGCCAAGGGCATCGGCGGCACCCGCGCCGGCGTCATCAAGACGACCTTCACCGAGGAGACCGAGACCGACCTCTTCGGCGAGCAGGCCGTGCTGTGCGGCGGCGCGTCGGCGCTGGTCAAGGCCGGTTTCGAGACGCTGGTCGAGGCGGGCTACCAGCCCGAGATCGCGTACTTCGAGTGCCTGCACGAGCTGAAGCTGATCGTGGACCTCATGTATGAGGGCGGCCTGGAGAAGATGCGCTGGTCGATCTCCGAGACCGCCGAGTGGGGCGACTACGTCACCGGCCCGCGGATCGTGAACGAGAACACCAAGGCCGAGATGAAGAAGGTGCTCGCCGAGATCCAGGACGGCACCTTCGCCAACAACTGGATGGCGGAGTACAACGCCGGTCTGCCGAAGTACAACGAGTACAAGAAGGCCGACGAGAACCACCTCCTGGAGACCACGGGCAAGCAGCTGCGCAAGCTGATGAGCTGGGTCGACGACGAGGCGTAACACCCGTCGGACGAGGGCCGCGGCACTGTCCGCGGCCCTTTCGTCCGTCCGGCCGCGGCCCCGTCCACCGATACGGCGGCGTCGCCTTGTCCACCGCGTAGAACCACGCACGGGTGATCCTTACGCTTCGGCACAGCGATGCCCAGGGCCGCCACTACACTGCCAGGCACAAGCGCGTCAGGCTCACAGCGTCGTGCGTCTTCCACGCGGCTGCCCCCTTCACCGCCTTCGGCCGTCGGGACGGTCGTCCGCGAAGGACTAGTGAGGACTGAAGACCACGTGAGCTCGAAACCTGTCGTACTGATCGCCGAAGAACTCTCGCCCGCCACCGTCGACGCCCTCGGCCCCGACTTCGAGATCCGGCACTGCAACGGCGCGGACCGCGCCGAACTGCTCCCCGTCATCGCCGAGGTGGACGCCGTCCTCGTGCGCAGCGCCACGAAGATCGACGCCGAAGCGATTGCCGCCGCGAAGAAGCTGAAGGTCGTCGCCCGCGCCGGCGTGGGCCTGGACAACGTCGACGTCTCCGCCGCCACCAAGGCGGGTGTGATGGTCGTCAACGCCCCGACCTCCAACATCGTCACCGCTGCCGAACTGGCCTGCGGCCTGCTGGTCGCCACGGCCCGCAACATCCCGCAGGCCAACACCGCCCTCAAGAACGGCGAGTGGAAGCGGAGCAAGTACACCGGTGTCGAGCTGAGCGAGAAGACCCTCGGCGTGGTCGGCCTCGGCCGGATCGGCGTCCTGGTCGCGCAGCGGATGTCGGCCTTCGGCATGAAGGTCGTCGCCTACGACCCCTACGTCCAGCCGGCCCGCGCCGCGCAGATGGGGGTCAAGCTCCTCACCCTCGACGAGCTGCTCGCGGTCTCCGACTTCATCACCGTGCACCTGCCCAAGACGCCCGAGACGGTCGGCCTGATCGGCGACGACGCGCTGCACAAGGTGAAGCCGTCGGTCCGGATCGTCAACGCCGCCCGCGGCGGGATCGTCGACGAGGTCGCGCTGGCCAGCGCGCTCAAGGAGGGCCGGGTGGCAGGCGCGGGCCTCGACGTCTACGCGTCCGAGCCGTGCACCGACTCGCCGCTGTTCGAGTTCGACCAGGTCGTGGCCACCCCGCACCTCGGCGCGTCGACGGGCGAGGCGCAGGAGAAGGCCGGCATCGCGGTCGCCAGGTCGGTGCGGCTCGCGCTGGCCGGCGAGCTGGTGCCGGACGCGGTCAACGTCCAGGGCGGTGTGATCGCCGAGGACGTCAAGCCGGGGCTGCCGCTGGCCGAGCGCCTGGGCCGGATCTTCACCGCGCTGGCCGGTGAGGTCGCGCTGCGTCTCGACGTCGAGGTGTACGGCGAGATCACCCAGCACGACGTCAAGGTGCTGGAACTCTCCGCGCTCAAGGGCGTGTTCGAGGACGTCGTCGCCGAGACGGTGTCCTACGTCAACGCGCCGCTGTTCGCGCAGGAGCGCGGCGTCGAGGTCCGGCTGACGACCAGCAGCGAGTCGGCCGAGCACCGCAACGTCGTGACGGTGCGCGGCACCCTCGCCGACGGCGAGGAGGTCTCGATCTCCGGCACCCTGTCGGGCAACAAGAACGCCCAGAAGATCGTCGCGGTCGGGGAGCACTCCATCGACCTGGCGCTCGCCGACCACATGGCGTTCCTGCGCTACGGCGACCGTCCCGGAGTCGTCGGCACCGTCGGCAGGATCCTGGGCGAGGCGGGCATCAACATCGGCGGCATGCAGGTCTCGCGGGCCGACGTGGGCGGCGAGGCCCTGGTTGCGCTGACCGTCGACGACACCATCCCGGCCGGTGTGCTCGCCGAGATCTCCGACGAGATCGGCGCGACCTCGGTGCGCGCGGTCAATCTCGCCGACTGATCCACCGGCTTTCCGCAGCTCACACGGGCCCGGACACCGCCTCGCGGTGTCCGGGCCCGTTGCCGTGCACTGCGGGTGCGCGCGGTGCCGCGAGAGCCAGACGAATGGCCCGCACCCGGCCGGGTGACAGGCCGCCCCCGGAGATCTCCGCACCCTTCACCCGAATGGCGTAGTGGGTGGGGAGGGGCCGAGCGCCGTCAATACCGTCCGGGGCCCGTCGGAGCCGCTGATTTCCTTCGCTCCCGACTCGCTGCGTGCGTGTTCGCGACGCGCAATGGGAACTGCGCGTGCCCTGCCGGCGCGGGCGGAAGGAGAAGACGCCATGAATGCACCCCTGGGTGACACCCCGCAGGATCTGACCGGTCTGAACGTGGTCGATTCGGAGGGCGCCAAGGTGGGCTCGGTCCAGCAGGTCTACCGTGACGACGCCACCAACATTCCCGAGTGGATCACCGTGCGGACCGGCCTCTTCGGGATGAAGGAGACCTTCGTACCGCTTGCCGGGGCGCGGCGGGTGGACGACGAACTGCACGTTCCGCACACCAAGGAAACGATCAAGGAGGCACCGCGGATCGATGCCGACGGGCATCTCGATCCGTCCGAGGAGGAGGAGCTGTACCGCCACTACGGGCTGAACCGGCCGGGTAACCCGGCGGCCGGCACCGTGCAGGGCGCCGACACCGGCAGCCCGGCGGGTACCGGCAACGCCGGGATGACGGGTACCGGCATGGCGGCCGGCGGCGCCGCGGGGATGGCCGCGGCCGGCACCGGAGGCGACGCGCGGCGGTCCCGTACGCCGGCCGGCGACCGTGACCGGGCGATGGCCGAGGGCGCCGGATCGCTCCACAAGGAACGCACCGACCGGCCGCTGGCCGGGGCGGGGGCCGGCGGGATGGCGATGTCACGCGGCCGGGGCGACGACGAGCGCACGGGCACCAAGGGGGCCAGGGAACAGGTCCCCGAGATCGTGCTCTCCGAGGAGCAGATGCAGATCGGCACCGAGGAGCGCGAGAGCGGCCGTGCCCACCTGCGCAAGCGCGTGGTCACCGAGGACGTGCACCGCACGGTTCCGGTCAGCCACGAAGAGGTGCGGATGGTCCGCGAGCGGATCACCGACGACGAGCGGATGAGCGGCCGGACCCCGCCGCGCATCAGTGACGGCGAGGTCGAGGTCGTTCTGCACGAGGAACAGGCCGTGGTCAGCAAGAAGACCGTGCCGGTGGAACGGGTGCGGCTGGAGACCGAGCGGGTCACGGAGCAGAAGGAGGTCAACATCGAGATCCGCAAGGAGCAGCTGGAGTTCGACGACGGTACGACGGCCCGTAAGGGCGAGCGGAAGGGCCCGGGTCCTGACCGGCGCCGGTGACCGCCGCCTCCGGGGGAGCGGCGGAGGCCCTTGATCCGGCCGGCCGCCGCCCGCCCCGGGCCGTCGGCGCCCGCCCCGCACTGCGACCGGCCCGGCCTCCCGCCCGCTCGCGGAGGCCGGGCCCTTGCGGGTCCTGCCGCGCCGGGTGTCGTGGTCGTGACCGTCAAGCCGCGGCCTGAGCCGTGGCCTTCAACGGGCCGCGGGGCGAGGGGAGTTCAGCGGCCGGGGGAGTTGTACCCGAGTCGGTGGTGCTCGCGCGGGCCGTGTCGTGCGTCAGCCGGTGAACCCCGGCACCACCAGACCTGATTCGTACGCGATCACCACCGCGTGGGTACGGTTCTGCGCACCGAGCTTGGTCAGCACGTTCCCGACGTGCGTCTTCACCGTCTCCAGGCTCACCATCAGCGACTGCGCGATCTCCGGGTTGGACAGGCCGGTGGCCATCAGCCGCAGCACCTCCTCCTCCCGCTCCGTCAGCGCCGCCTTCGGCAACGCCTCGGCGGAGCCCAGCGGGCGGGCGGCGACCATCCGGCGCAGGGCCGCCGGGAAGAGGATCGCCTCCCCCGCCGCCACCACACGTACCGCCTCGGCGATCTGCCGGACCGGAAGCCGCTTGAGCACGAACCCGCTGGCCCCCGCGCTGAGCGCGGCGGTGACGTAGCCGTCGTTCTCGAAGGTGGTGATCACCACGACCTTCGACGGTTGGGCCGGCTCGGCAAGGAGGTGCCGGGTGGCCTCGATCCCGTTGCGACGCGGCATCCGCACATCCATCAGGACCACGTCAGGCCGCAGCCGCCGCACCTGCTCGACCGCCTCGACGCCGTCGGCGGCCTCCCCGACGACCGCGATCCCCGGCTGCGCCGCGAGCAAGGTGCGCAGACCGCTGCGGGTCACCTCGTCGTCGTCCGCGATCACGAGGGTGACGGGGGTACCGGCAGGGCCGGACCCGGACCCGGTGCCGGTCGTGACGGCCGCACTCGCGTCGGAGCCGGTCATGCCGGTACCCGTACCGGCAGCCGGACCGCCAACCGCCAGTGCCGCGGCCCGTCCTGGCCGACCTCGATCTCACCGTGCAGCAGCCGCACGCGCTCGGCCAGGCCGGGCAGGCCGTGTCCGGACGTACGGAAGACACCCGCGCCCGTACGCATGCCGGCGCCCGCCCCATTGACCACACCGAGCTCAAGCCGATCCGGCAGAGCCGCCACCCGGACCCCGATCGGACCGCCCGTCCCGTGCCGCAGCGCGTTCGTCAGCCCCTCCTGCAGAATCCGGTACGCGGCCCGGGAGAGCGTCCCCTGCACCTGCGCCAACTCACCCGACAGCTCCACCTCAAGGACCGCGCCCGCGTGCCGCAACCGGTCGAGCAGCTCGGGCAGGTCGGCCAGGGTCCGGGTCGGTGCCGTCTCCGCCGTCTCCTCGCGCAGTACGCCCAGTACGTAATCCAGGTCCTCAAGCGCGGCCCTGGCCGACTCCTCGATGCTGCGCAGCGCGGCCCGCGCCGCCCCAGGGTCGGCGGACAGCACCTCGCCCGCGACCGCCGCCTGGATCGTGGTCGCGGTCAGCGTGTGCCCGATCGAGTCGTGCAACTCGTGGGCCAGCCTGTTGCGTTCGGCAAGCCGCTGCTCCCGCTCGGCCATCAGCGCGAGCCGCTCGGCCGACGAAGGGCCCAGGAGCCTGGGCGCCAGCCACCGCAGCACGCTCGTCACCACCCCGCACACGACCGCCGCGAGCAGCAGGCAGCCGAGCGCCACCACCCAGCTCTGCCATCCGCCGTCGGACCGCAGCGACCGGCCGAACAGGCTCAGCCCGGCTTCGGCACCGAGCCAGTTCCCGGGGAGGGCGATCCCCATGAGGACCAGCACGCCGCTCGTCAGCGCCCCCGTCCACCCCAGCGCCACGTGCAGCAGCAGCCAGAGGGGAGTCCGCCAGCGGTCGGCGCCGGATGGCACGGCGGCAGGGGCCGGCAACGGCACCCTCAGAAGGTGGCGGGCGAACGCGATCAGTGCCCGCCGCGTGGTGCGGGCAAGACCGACCAGGCCGATCAGTGCGGCCCAGACCAGGAGGACCAGGACGGCCTGCACTCCATAGGGAGCGGATGGCCACGCCCGTGTCGGCAGCAGGGCGAAAGGCAGTAGTGGAAGGCTCGCCAACGCGCCGCAATAGGCGAACAGCATGCCCGAATATGTGGAGCCGCGCAGCAGCGGCCGGAGTCCCCTGATCATTGTCGCCCCAGTATGACCGGGCAGTTCACCGGTGGCCTCCCCCGATCGAGGGAGCACCTTCTCCCGCCTTACCGCGATGCGCATCCGCGACGCCGGAAGCCAGGATCGTGCCCTGAACAGTTGACCGGAGGACGTTCGATGAATACGCAAGGAATCACGCGAGGAATCACGCGAGGAATGGAGATGCCGCCGCATCGCACGGCATCGGCCAACGGTCTGGCCGGGGCCGCCATGGTGCTCGGCGTCATCGGCTTGAGCACGTCGGTCCTCTTCATCGGCGGCCTGTTCGGCGGCATCGGACTGATCCTGGGCAGCGTCGCCCTGACAACGGCCAGGCGGACCGGTATCGGCCGGGGCAAGGCCCTCACCGGCGTGGTGACGTCGGCCCTCGCGATCGTGGTGTCCGTCCTGGTCGCCGTCTTCTTCGTCTGGTACGCGAACAAGACGCAGGAGTGCTATCGGCCCGACAGTTTCCAGCAGTACAAGCAGTGCGTCCACCAGCAGTTCACCGGGAATTGACCGGCGACGGGGCGACTTCTTCCCAGCAAGGACGAGCAACACAGTGCGGAACACAAGAATTGCCTCTCTCCTGGTCGTCGGCGCCGTGGCGACTTTCCTTTCGACGCTTACCCCTGCAATGCCCCTTTCTGGATCCGATGCCTCCGCGGCCAAGGACCCTCTGCGGCAGTACACGCAACAGACGCCGCGGTGGCAGCGCTGCGATGCGAAGAATCCCGCCACCTATCAGTGCGCGACACTCAAGGTGCCGCTGAACTACGGCAATCCCGGAGGCAAGAAGACGGACCTCGCGATATCCCGGCTCAAGGCAAGCAGGGCAAAGGAACGTCGCGGCGTTCTGCTGCTCAACCCCGGCGGCCCCGGCGGTCCTGGCCTGGATGTGCCCGTCAGTGGGGCAGCGGAGTTCCCCGAGGAAGTGAAGAGGCAGTACGACCTCATCGGGTTCGACCCGAGGGGCGTCGGGCAGAGCTCGCCCGTCAGCTGCGGTCTGACCGCCGGCGAACAGGACGTGGAGCGCCCGTACAAGGCCGAGACCTTCGCGAAGGATGTGAAGTGGGCCCGTACGGTGGCCGCCAAGTGCCAGGCCGAGGAAGGTGACAGGCTGCGCCACCTCACCACCCGCAACACCGCTCGCGACATGGACGTCATCCGTGCCGTGCTGGGCGAGAAGAAGATCTCCTACCTGGGGTTCTCCTACGGCACCTACCTCGGCGCCGTCTACACGCAGATGTTCCCCCGGCGAACCGACCGGTTCGTCCTTGACAGTGCGGCCGACCCCGCGCGGTACGGGCGGGGCATGTTCCGGGCGATGGCGGAGAGCGCCGAGCCCGCCTTCACACGATGGACCCAATGGACGGCCCGGCGACACGTGACGTACGCACTGGGCCGTACCCCGGCCGAGGTCCGCAAGACGTTCTGGGACCTCATCGCCCAGGCCGACCGCACACCCGTCGACCACGGTGGGACGCTTTTCACCGGTGACACCATCCGCGCTCAGCGCGCCACGTTCTCCCGCGTTCAGAGGGCCGCCACATGGGTCGCCGAGCTGAAGAAGGCGGCCGAGGGCAGGAAACCGGCTCCGTCCGGCACGCCCGAGCAGGTCCCGAGCCCCCTCCGGCCGGCGTCCGCCCGTGACATTCCCCCGGACAATGAAGCCGCGAGCGCCTGGGCCGTCCTCTGCGCCGACACCCGCACGTCGTGGCCGCGCGACCCCGAGCAGTACCGCCGCGACGCGATCCGCGACAAGGCCCGGTATCCGCTGTCCGGCGACTTCGAGTCCCACATCAAGCCGTGTGCCTTCTGGAAGCCGGGCAGCGAACCCAGGACAACAGTGACCAACAGGGTCCGTGCACTCATCCTGCAGAACGAGTGGGATCCTGCCACGCCCCCGGCCGGCGGCCGGGCCATGCACCGGGCCCTGCGCGGATCCCGGATGGTCACCGTCGCCGGCGGAGAGGGGCACATCGTCAACGGCACCAACTCCTGCGCGGACAGGAGCGCCACGGTCTACCTGACCACGGGCAGGCTCCCGGCCAAGGACCTGACCTGCCGAGCGCCTGCCGGGCAGAAGGAGAAAACCCGCACGCTTCCCGGCCCGAACTCCCCGGGAACGCACGACCGCTTGTGACCCTCGGCTGTCCAGGGGCTTGAGGCGGGGCCTTCCTGGAGGGACGTCACAGCCGGGCGGCCTTCAGGGACATGTGCAGCAGCAGGCGGTCCTCGCCCTCGTCGAGGTCGAGGCCGGTGAGTTTCTCCACCCGGCCCAGGCGGTAGTAGAGCGTCTGGCGGTGGATGCCCAGGGCCTGCGCGGTGCGGCCCGCCTGGCCCGCGCAGTCGAGGAACGCCTCGACGGTGCGGGCGAGTTCGGTGTGCGCGGGCGCCAGCAGCGGCCGGACCGCGGCGTCGGTCACACCGGCGGGCAGCGCGGTCAGCAGACGGTACGAGCCCAGCGCCGTCCACTCGGCGACCGGCCCGAAGCGCGGCTCGGCGCGGGCCGCGCGGGCGGCGTCCAGGGCCTCCCGCCAGATCGCCGGAAGCCCGGTCAACTCCTGGGTGCCGGAGGCGATTCCGGCCGCGCCGGGCCGTAGCTGGGAGCCGTCGGCGGGGGAGGTGCGGACCGGCCTGCGGCCTGCGGCGGCCGGGGCGGCGGCGCCCGCGCGCGGGGACCGCAGCAGATGTTCGGCCACCGTGTGGGCGGGCCCGAGCGCACCGGGGGACCGCAGTCGTACCAGGGCGGCCAGCGCGGGGACCGGTGGCGCGGCGCGCGGCGGGCCGGTGCCGGACGCCCCGGCCTGCGCGGGGACGGTGGCGGTCTCGCCGGAGCCGCCCGTCGCCCCGCCGGGCTGGAGCGCGCAGGCCGCCAGCAGTCCCGGCAGGCTCGGCGGCGGCGCCGCGTCGGTTTCGGGGGTGTCCCACGGCAGCACGGCGACCAGCGTCAGCGGCATGCCCGTGCTGAACCGCAGGGTGTCGCGCAGCGCGTCGCGGAGCAGGACCGCGGCGGCCGGCCGGCCCGCGGGCCCGGCGAGCAGCACCTCGCGCAGCAGATCGCCCAGTTCGGAGCCGGCCCGCGCCTCGTCGGCGAGCAGGGCGCCGATCCGGGCCGCGGTCTCCATGGCCTGCTCGATGCGCGGGTCGGGGGGCGTGTCATGACCGCCGAGTTCGAGGTGGGTGAGGTGGCCGTCGTCCAGCAGCCACACATAGCCGTGCACGATGCCGCGGTGGCGCACCGGCAAACAGATCCGGCCTTTGAACACGCCCGCCGCGGGGTCCGGAGGGATGCGCAGGGCGCTCTTGGCGCGGGCGATCCCGAACGCCTCGAACCAGGCTCTCACCGCGGACGACGAGCGGCGTTGGAGGATCGACCGGGTACGCACGGGATCCATGACGAGGTCGTCGTCGCCCTCATGAGCGCCGAACGCGATCAGCCCGAAGTCGCGATCCTCCAAGGTCGCAGGCGCTCCGAGCGCCGCTGAGATCTCGTCCACAAGCTGCTGGTAGTCGCCCCGCATCCGCCGGTCGTCCCCTTTCCTGTTGTGTACGCCACCACTGTCCCTGGCGGCACTTCATCATCCGCAGCCACAGTGGTGTTGTCGTCACCCTTCATTCTCATACAAGTGTCTGAGATACGGGCCACCAAGGCGTGACAGCTGTCGATGGCTGAAAGGTGACGAGATCCTTAAGTTTCAGGTGGCTCATCTTGCCGTTGCGCCCGCCCCACCGGCGCCCGCCCGGCATTTGTCATCCTGAATCGTGGAGGTGCCCCATGCTGGGTCCTGTGCTCCTCGCCGCCGCGCGCAGCGACAGCATCCGCCGCATCGTTGCGGCCGCTCCGATCACCCGCCCGGTGGTCGATCGATTCGTCGCCGGTGAACGGCTCGACCAGTCGATGGCCGTCGTACGGTCCCTGGCCGAGCGGGGAATGGAGGTCACCCTCGACCACCTCGGCGAGGACATCACCGACCCGGCCGAGGCGCTGCGCAACCGCGACGCCTACCTCCAGCTCACCGAGGCACTCGGTGCGCAGGGGCTCGGCGAGCGCGCCGAGATGTCCGTCAAGCTCTCCGCCTTCGGGCAGGCGCTGTCCGGCGGCCATGAGCTGGCGCTCAAGAACGTCACACCCGTGGTGGAGGCCGCAGCCGCGGCCGGTACGACCGTGACCCTCGACATGGAGGACCACACCACCGTCGACTCCACCCTCGCGATCCTCGCCGACCTGCGCGAGCGGTTCCCCCAGACGGGAGCGGTCGTCCAGTCCTACCTCTTCCGTACGGAGGACGACTGCCACGCGCTGGCCGGTGAAGGCTCCCGCGTCCGGCTCGTCAAGGGCGCCTACAAGGAGCCCGCGACCGTCGCCTTCCAGGACAAGCGCGAGGTCGACAAGGCCTACGTGCGCTGCCTGAAGATCCTCATGGCGGGCGAGGGTTACCCCATGATCGGCTCGCACGACCCGCGGATGGTCGCCATCGGCCAGGACCTGGCCCGCCGCAACGGCCGCAAGCCCGGCGACTTCGAGTTCCAGATGCTCTACGGCATCCGGGAGGCCGAGCAGCAGCGGCTCGTCGCCGAGGGCCACCGCATGCGCGTCTACATCCCGTACGGCACCGACTGGTACGGATACTTCATGCGGCGCCTCGCCGAGCGCCCCGCGAACATGGCGTTCTTCCTCAGGTCGCTCGCCTCCAAGGGCTGATGGCCCGATCGGGCCGCGCGGGTGGATGCTTGAGGCGGGGGGTAGCTCCCCGAAAGCAGCGCCCGCGCCGCCCACCCTCAGCGGCGCGCCGCTGGAACATTGTGAAACCGACGTCGAAATCGAAGGAGACACGGCCGCTATGGACGCTGTGACCCACGTCCCCGCCCCGTACAACGAGCCGGTGCACGGCTACGCCCCCGGCTCCCCGGAGCGCGCCCGCCTTGAGACCAAGCTCAAGGAGCTCGCCGGCAACCCCGTCGAGCTGCCGATGACCATCAACGGCGTCAAGCGGATGGGCGGCGGCGAGCGCTTCGACGTCGTGCAGCCGCACAACCACAAGGCCGTGATCGGCACCTACGCCAACGCCACCAAGGCCGACGCCCAGGAGGCCGTCGACGCCGCCCTGGCCGCCGCCCCGGCCTGGCGCGCGATGTCCTTCGACGACCGCGCCGCGATCCTGCTCAAGGCCGCGGACCTGCTGTCGGGCCCCTGGCGCGAGACCATCGCCGCCTCCACGATGCTCGGCCAGTCCAAGACCGCCCAGCAGGCCGAGATCGACGCGCCCTGCGAGCTGGTGGACTTCTGGCGCTTCAACGTGCACTTCGCGCGTGAGCTGCTCCAGGAGCAGCCCCCCATGCAGCCGAACGGTGTCTGGAACCGCCTGGACCACCGCCCGCTGGAGGGCTTCGTCTACGCGATCACGCCCTTCAACTTCACCGCCATCGCCGGCAACCTGCCGACCGCCCCGGCCCTGATGGGCAACGTGGTCGTCTGGAAGCCCTCCCCGACCCAGACCCACTCGGCGATCCTGCTGATGGAGCTGCTGGAGGAGGCCGGCCTGCCCAAGGGCGTCATCAACCTCGTCACCGGTGACGGCAAGGCGGTCTCCGAGGTCGCGCTGCCGCACCCGGAGCTGGCCGGCATCCACTTCACCGGCTCGACCGCCACCTTCCAGCACCTGTGGAAGGCCGTCGGCGAGAACATCACCGGCTACCGCTCCTACCCGCGGCTGGTCGGCGAGACCGGCGGCAAGGACTTCATCGTCGCCCACCCGACCGCCGACCCGGCGATCCTGAAGACCGCCATCACCCGTGGCGCCTTCGAGTACCAGGGCCAGAAGTGCTCCGCCGCGTCCCGCGCCTACGTCGCCCGCTCCACCTGGGAGAACGGCTTCAAGGACGAGCTGGCCGCCGAGGTCGACGGCCTGACGATGGGTGACGTCACCGACCTGTCGCACTTCATCGGCGCCGTCATCGACGACCGCTCGTTCGCCAAGAACAAGGCCGCCATCGACCGCGCCAAGGCCGACCCGACCTGCGAGATCGTGGCCGGCGGCACCTACGACGACTCGGTGGGCTACTTCGTCCGCCCGACCGTCATCGCCTGCTCGGACCCGGAGAACGAGGTCTTCAAGACCGAGTACTTCGGCCCGATCATCGCCGTCCACGTCTACGAGGACGCCGACTTCGACAAGACCGTCGAGCAGATGGAGTCCGCGTCGGCCTACGCGCTGACCGGCGCCGTCCTCGCCAAGGACCGGCAGGTCGTCGCCGAGGTCTCCGAGAAGCTCCGCTTCGCGGCCGGCAACTTCTACGTCAACGACCGGCCGACCGGCTCCATCGTCGGCCAGCAGCCCTTCGGCGGCGGCCGGGCCTCGGGCACCAACGACAAGGCGGGCTCGAAGTTCAACCTGCTGCGCTGGATGTCCCCGCGCGCCATCAAGGAGACGATGGTCGCCCCGACGGACTACCGCTACCCGCACATGGGCTGACCCACCCCCGACGCCGGGACGTGCCCATCCGCACGCCCCGGCGGGCGCCGGCCGTGACCTCCCCCCGCGCACCGGCGCCCGCGGTATCCACCGCACCGACCGCCCCTGGCCCGACCGGCCGGGGGCGGTCGGGCGTTACGGGACGTACGACGGCCCGGCACCCCTCGACGGGGAGTGCCGGGCCGTCGCCGGTGCCCTTCTCCCGGCAGGGGGAGGTGAGCACGCTGACGGTGCCCCGCTCGTCGAAGTCGTCGATGATCACGTATACGGGGACACCGGCCCTGGCATACGCGCTGCGCTTGCGCACCCGGTCCCGGGTGATGGCGTCGTGCCCGGGGGAGACCAACCTGGTAGGCGGTGTGCTCCCGCTCGGCCAGGAACGCACCCAAGGCGCAGCGCACTCGGTTGGCGGCCCGGCCATGTGCGTAGCGACCGGTGGGCGACACCTCGATGAACCCCTCGATGATCTCGGCGTGGAAGCCCTCGGGGAGTGTGCAAGCGACGCCGCCACGCTAAAGGCTCGGACTCCGGTCACCGCGCAGCCGTGGAGGGTTCACCCGTCTCAGATAGTAGGAAGCCCAAGTAATTGTGCAGACATCACGGCTGCACTGTCCTAGCGTTGTAGGAGCCGAACGTATCGCTCTATCGAGCGACGGTGGATGCGGCCCGTGCACGCGCGCAGGTGACCCCTGTGGCACAAGGCCCCCGCCCCTTCCGGCCGTTCCTGGATCGACGCAATCCTCCTTCTCGGGGCTTTGGCATTGGAGACGTGAATCATGGCCGAGACTGCCGTCCGCAGGACCCGTCACTCCGCTCGCAGGACCAATGAAGCCGACCGCAAGAACGCCGCTGCCGCGCTCCAGCGGGCCCTTGACCGCCGGGACAACGGCGGGTCCACCGGGCACTGATCCCTGACCCTGATCCCTGATCCCTGATCCGAACGGGCCGTTGTCGCCCGTACCGCCGCCGCCGCCGCTGCCGCGTGCGCGCAGCGGCGGCGGGGTCCGTGGGGCGGGGCGTTCCGGCGGTGGCCCTGTGTGAGGGGTGTCCCATCGGGACATGTGTCCTATTGGGACACGGTGGGTGTACCGTGCAGATATGAGCGCGGAACGCACCGGAACCGAAGCGCGGCCCGACCGTCGGGCCCGCAGGTCACGCCGTACCCGCGACACCCTCGCGCGGGCCGCCCTTGAGCTGGTGCTCGACCGCGGACTGCGCGAGGTGAGCGTCGAGGACATCGCCGAGCGCGCCGATGTCGCGCGGCGGACCTTCAGCCGGTATTTCACCGGCAAGGAAGAGGCCGTCGCCGACTGCATCCGCGCCGACGCCGAGCGGATCAACGACGCGCTGCGCGCCCGCCCGGCCGCCGAGCCACCGCTGGTCGCCTACCGCGCCGCCGTACTGGACTGGCTCACCGACGAGGACGAGCCCGCCTGGCACCGCCGGCCGCACGTCTTCGACCTGCTGACGCTCGCCGAGCGCGAGCCGACGCTGTACGCCGCGCTCCAGCACACCCGCGTCGCCGCGCAGGAGGAATCGGTCCGCATCCTGGCCGGCCGGCTGGGCGTGGATCCCACGGTGGACCTGCGCCCCGCCGTGCTCGTCGGAGCCGGGGCCGGTGCCCTCGTCGCCGCGCAGCACGCCTGGGTCAGGGGCGGTCAACTCGCCGCCCTGCCCGGCCTCGTCGAGCGCGCCTTCGCCGCGCTGGCCGACGCGTCACCGTCCGCCGCACCCGCGGCGCACCCCGGGGAGCCGCCCGATCAGGCTCCCGTATCGCCTCGAGGGATCTGAGTACGTATGTCGCACGACCACAGCTCCACCCCCGCCCCCGCCGTCGTCGCGGACGAGTTCGCCGGACGGGTCGCACTGGTCACCGGCGGTGCCTCCGGTATCGGCCTGGCCGTCGCCCGCCGGCTGGTGCGCGGCGGCGCCGCCGTCGTCCTGGCGGACTTCAACGAAGCGGGCGCCCGCGCCGCCGCCGGTGAACTGGCCGCCGACGGTGCCCGCGCCGCGGCCGTCGCGGTGGACGTCACCGACGCGGAATCCGTCGCCCGCGCCGTCCGCTTCACCACCGACACCTACGGCAGCCTCGATCTGGCCGTCAACAACGCGGGGATCAGCGGTCCGGTGGCAGCCACCGGTGCGTACGACCCGGACGCCTTCCGCCGCGTCATCGACACCAACCTCAACGGCGTCTTCCACTCGCTGCGCCACGAACTGCCGGTGATGGCCGCCGCGGGCGGCGGCGCCATCGTCAACATGGCGTCGATCCTGGGCACCAACGGCTTCGCCGGATCGCCCGCGTACGTCGCCGCGAAGCACGGTGTGGTCGGCCTGACCAAGACGGCCGCACTCGAATACGCGGACCAGGGCATCCGGATCAACGCGGCGGGGCCGGGCTTCATCGACACCCCGCTGCTGCGCGACGCCGACCCTGAGCACCGCGCGCAGCTCGTCGCGCTGCACCCGGCGGGCCGGCTCGGCACCGCCGACGAGGTCGCCGAGCTGACCGCGTTCCTGCTGTCCGACCGCGCGTCGTTCATCAACGGCAGTTACCACCTCGTCGATGGTGGCTACGCCGCCCGCTGACCCGTCACCACACCACCACTCGGGGCATCGAGAAAAGAGCACACCCATGAAGGCAGTCCAGTACCGCGAGATCGGCGCCGCCCCGCAGGTCGTCACCGTCCCCGAGCCCGAAGCCGGTCCTGGACAGGTGCTGCTCCGGATGACGGCGGCCGGGGTGTGCCACTCCGACATCGCCGTGATGAGCATGCCGGCCGACGCGCTGCGCTTCCCGCTGCCGCTCACCCTCGGCCACGAAGGCGTCGGAACCGTCGCGGCGCTCGGCGCGGGGGTCACGGGACTGACCGTCGGCGACGCGGTCGCGGTCTACGGGCCGTGGGGCTGCGGCACCTGCCCGGCCTGCGCCGAGGGCAAGGAGAACTACTGCCGGCGCGCCGCCGACCTGGGCATCTTCCCGCCAGGACTGGGCGCGCCCGGCGCGATGGCCCAGTACATGGTCGTCGACGACCCGCGGCATCTGGTGCCGCTCGGCGGGCTCGACCCGGTGGCCGCGGTGCCGCTGACCGACGCGGGTCTGACGCCGTATCACGCCATCAAGCGCTCGCTGCCCAAGCTGGTGCCGGGCGCCACGGCCGTCGTCATCGGCACCGGCGGGCTCGGCCACGTCGCGATCCAGCTGCTGCGCGCCATGACCGCGGTCCGGGTCATCGCGCTGGACGTCACCGAGGAGAAGCTGGCGCTGGCCCGCGAGGTGGGCGCGCACGACGCGGTGCTCTCCGACGCGGGTGCCGCGGCGGCGGTCCGCGAGCTGACCGGCGGCCTCGGCGCGCAGCTGGTCCTGGACTTCGTGGGTGCCCCGCCGACGGTCGCCACCGCCGGGGCGATGGCCGCCGCCGAGGCGGACGTGACCATCGTCGGGCTCGGCGGCGGCGCCCTGCCGGTGGGCTTCGGCGCCCTGGCGCACGAGGTCGCGGTCTGCTCGCCGTACTGGGGCAGCCGCACCGAGCTGGGCGAGGTGCTGGCCCTGGCGCGGGCCGGTGCGGTCGATGTGCACGTCGAGACGTACGGCATCGACGAAGCGCCGCTGGCCTACGAGCGGCTGCACGCGGGGAGGATCAACGGCCGGGCCGTGATCCTCCCCTGGAGCTGAGGCCAGCGCGCTACCGGGTCACCTCGAAGTGGTCGATGCGCTCGCCGGTTTCGGCGAGCGCGGTGACCTTCATCGTCGGACGGTGGCCGGGCGAGACCTCGACGGCGATGAAGGAGAAGCCGGTGTAGCGCACCCGCGACCACTCCACGGTGTCCTTGGCCTTCGTCCGGTCCTTCGTCCAGTGGTAGGTGTCCACCGAGTCGAGATCCTTCACGTGGCCCTCGTAGCTGTCGGGCACCGGGAAGTCGTAGAGGGCACGGCCCGCGCCGCCCGCGGTGACGTAGACGATGCCGTCGCGGGTGGCGTCGACCCGCTCGCCGACCGGTACCCGCTTGGACACCCGGCCGCCCTTGAGTGCGTCGGTCCGCTCGTAGACGTGGTTGTGGCCGTTGACGACGAGGTCCACCTGGTGCTTCTCGAAGAGCGGCAGCCAGGCGTCGCGCACCCCGCCGTCCGACGCGTGCGAGTTGGTGGTGGAGAAGGCGCAGTAGTGGAAGAAGACGACGATGAAGTCGATGCCGTCGGCGGCGCGCAGTTCGCCGAGGCGGCGGTCCAGCCAGCGGGTCTGCTTGCCGTCGGTGTAGCCCTGGTTGGCGGGGATCTCGTACGAGACGTCGTTGGCGTCCAGCGCGACGACCGCGGTGTTGCCGTAGGTGAACGAGTAGACGCCGGGCGCGTGTTGGGCGTCGGGGCCGTTGCCCGGCAGGGTCCAGCGGGCGTTCTGGCCGCCGTAGCCGTGGGGGGAGTACCAGGCTTCCATGTCGTGGTTGCCGGTCGTCACCATCCACGGCACGGACTTGGCCACCGACTCGGTCTGCGCCAGGAACTGGTCCCACACCCGCGCGTCGTAGGTGTCGTGCTCGGAGCCCTGGCCGTCCGGGTCGGCGTAGCAGATGTCGCCCGCGTGCAGGTGGAACGCCGGGTTCTGGCCCAGGATCAACTGGTCGTTGGCGAGCGCGTGGTAGCTGACGCCCTGGTCGCCGAAGGCGGTGAAGACGAAGGTCTCGGCGCGGGCCGGGGCGGTGCGGAAGGTGCCGACGGTGGAGAAGTGCCGCGGGTCGGCCGGGTCGAAGCCGTCGTGGCCGACGCCGTAGTAGTACGTCGTCCCCGGGCGCAGGCCGTCGAGCGCCGCGTGCAGGTAGTACTGCTGGACGGCGGGCAGCTTCGCCGACAGCGACGGGGTGTGCAGGTCGCGCACCTCGGCCTGGATCTTGCGCCCCAGGTCCCAGGGCTTGTGGCCGACCCGCAGGTACGGGCGGCGGACCGCGAACGGCACCTGCCAGCCCACCCGCATCTGCGTCGTGGGGTCGGCCCCGAACGCCAGGTGCCGGCCGAACGGCGCGACCAGCGAACCGTCGACGTGGCTCGCGGCGTGCGAGGTCAGCAGGGTGGGGGAGGGCGCGGCCTGGGCGGATCCGGCCAGCAGCCCGGAACCGGCGACGACCCCCGCGGTCGCCGCCGAACTGCGCAGCAGCCCGCGGCGGGTGAGCTTGGTACGGAGGTATGCGTGCTGTTCCGGCATGCTCATCCGGGCCGCGAGCTGCTCCGGTATGCCGACGCGGGGGGTGTGCGAGGGCAGGGGGGCTGCCCGGTGGTCTCCAGTCATGGCGAAAAGGTCCCAGCGCCGGCCGTCCGGAGCGGGTCCTGGGGGTGAACGGCGGTTAACCGGATTCCCATGTGTCCGCATGCCGGACGCCACATGTCAACGGATGGGACAGAGAGTAGGGTCCAGGCATGTCTCGCAGCATTCGCCTCGCAGTGATCCCCGGTGACGGTATCGGCCAGGAAGTCGTGGCCCAGGGCCTCAAGGTCCTGACCGCGGTCCTCCCGCAGGACGTCAAGCTGGAAACCAAGGAGTACGACCTTGGTGCCAAGCGATGGCACGCGACCGGCGACACCCTCCCGGACGAGGAACTGGACGCGCTCAAGCAGCACGACGCGATCCTCCTCGGCGCGATCGGCGACCCGTCCGTACCCTCCGGTGTGCTGGAGCGCGGACTGCTGCTCAAGCTCCGCTTCGCCTTCGACCACTTCGTGAACCTGCGTCCGTCGAAGCTCTTCCCCAACACCGCGACGCCGCTGGCCGGCCGCCCCGACATCGACTTCGTCGTGGTCCGCGAGGGCACCGAAGGCCCGTACACCGGCAACGGCGGCAGCCTGCGCACCGGCACCCCGGCCGAGGTCGCCACCGAGGTCAGCCTCAACACCGCCTACGGCGTGGAGCGGGTGGTGCGGGACGCGTACGAGCGGGCCAACTCCCGCCCCCGCAAGAAGCTGACGCTGGTCCACAAGAACAACGTCCTGGTCTACGCAGGGCACATGTGGAAGAACATCTTCGACAAGGTCGGCCAGGAGTACCCCGAGGTCACCACCGACTACCTGCACGTCGACGCCGCGACGATCTTCTTCGTCACGCAGCCCGAGCGGTTCGACGTCATCGTCACCGACAACCTCTTCGGCGACATCCTCACCGACCTCGCCGCGGCCGTCACCGGCGGCATCGGCCTCGCCGCCTCCGGGAACATCAACCCGACCGGCGAGTTCCCCTCGATGTTCGAGCCGGTGCACGGCTCCGCACCGGACATCGCGGGCACCGGCAAGGCCGACCCGACGGCGACGATCCTCTCCGTCTCCCTGCTGCTGCGCCACCTCGGCTTCGACGCGCAGGCCGCCCGCATCGAGGAGGCCGTCGCCGCCGACCTGGAGGCCCGCGACGGGGACGCGCGCAGCACCGACGAGATCGGCGACGCGCTCGCCGCACGCGTAGCGGGCTAGGCAGTGTCTTCAATTGATCTTGGGTGGTGGATCATGGTCGAGTGATACGTCGTCATGAACTGACCGATACAGAGTGGGAGTTCGTCCAGCCG